>JBFXAZ010000013.1:0-69067 GCA_050183765.1 Reyranellaceae bacterium
GACACCTCTTGCGAAGTGCCACTTACAGAATCACAGTCCCTACCGCGCACGCCATCGCCTTCTCAAATCCGAGTCACTGCGTCGCACCGAGATCTGTGCACCCCGTAGCGCGCAGGCGGGGAGAAGGACTCTACGCCGGCTTCTCGCCTCTGAGCAGCGTGCGCAACATGATGCGCGGTTCGCCGGGCGGGTAGTCGACGTCGACCCGGTGCATCAGGCAGCGATTGTCCCAGACCACCGCATCGCCCACCGTCCAGCGATGGCCGTGATGGAAGCGCGGCTGGCGTGCGAAGGCGTAGAGCTCATCGAGCAGGGCGTCGCTTTCGGCGCGCGCCATACCCTCGATGCGATCGAGGCGGTTGGAATTCACGTACAGCGCCCTGCGGCCCGTCTGCGGATGCGTGCGCACCAGCGGATGGACCACGTCGGGCGTCTCGGCGATCTCCTGCGCCGTGCGCGGTGAGGGCCGGTTGCGGGCGCGTGGCGTGTCGTAGCCGTGCACCGCCATGCGGCCATCGATGCGCGCCTTGATGGCGTCCGGCAGCGCGTCGTAGACGCCGTACATGTCGCAGAACCACGTCATGCCGCCGCGGCTCGGGATCTCGTGCGCGTGCAGCACCGTGCCGCGCGCGGGGATCGCCATGTAGGAATCGTCGGTGTGCCAGTCCTCGGCGCGGATCGCGGTCTTGTCGGTGCCGCCGTCGGGCTTCAGCGTGCTTTCCATGCGCGAGACCTCGGGCAGGTCGCCGACGCGCTTGTAGCGCAGCACCTGCGGCACGACCTCGCCAAAGATCGCGCTGAAGTCGCGCATCTGCGGCGGCGTCATCGGCGTGCCTGGCACGACCAACAGCTGGTGGTCGAGAAACGCCTTCATCAGCGTCGCGCGCGTCGCCTCGTCGGCCGGCACCGAGCGGTCGAGTCCCTCGATGCGTGCGCCGAACGCGCCGCCCAACGGGATCACGCGCAGGCGCTCGGCCTGGCTCATCACCGTATCGGGCATGGCAGGACCTCCGCTTCGTTCGCCGGAGTATAGCGACCTAGTCGGTCTTGCGCCTCTGGTGCGCGCGGCGTGCCAGCATGTTCAGGAACTCGACCAGCACGGAGAAGGCCATGGCGGCGTAGATGTAGCCCTTGGGCACATGCGCGCCGAAGCCGTCGGCGATCAGGGTCATGCCGATCATCAGCAGGAAGGCCAGCGCAAGCATCACCAGCGTCGGGTTCTTTTCCATGAAGCGCGCCAGCGGGTCGGCGGCCACCAGCATGACGCCCACGGTGACGATCACGGCGATCACCATGACCGGCACGTGCGGAGTCATGCCGACCGCGGTGATGATGCTGTCGACCGAGAAAACCAGGTCGAGGATGAGGATCTGCACGATCGCCGCGCCGAAGCCCATCGCCTTGGCCGAGCCCTCGAACATGTCCGGGCCGTGATCGGGATCGACGTGGTGATGGATCTCCTTGGTCGCCTTCCACACCAGGAACAGGCCGCCGGCGATCAGGATGATGTCGCGCCAGGACAGGCCCTGCCCCAGCACCGTGACGACCGGCTCCGTAAGCCGCACGATCAGCGCCACCGTGGCCAGCAGACCCAGGCGCATGATCAGCGCCAGGCTGATGCCGATGCGCCGCGCCTTCTTGCGCTGCTCCAGCGGCAGCTTGTTGGTGAGAATGGATATGAAGATCAGGTTGTCGATGCCGAGCACGATCTCGAGCGCGATCAGGGTCGCGAGCGCCGCCCAGACCGCAGGATCGGCGAACAGCGCGGGCAGATCGGCAAACATCGGCGGGTCTCCGGAGACGGGCAACAGAGTTTCAGCAAATGGCGTGCCGTCAGGTGGCCGTCAACCGCGCAGTGATGACGGCCACCGAAAACCCTACTTGAAGGTCGAGATCGAGGTCTCCTTGGAGGTGATGAACTCCAGCAGCGCCGGCTTGCCCTGCCTGGTCTGCTCGATGCCGCGCTTGATGGCGGCGGCGATCTCCGAGGTCTTGGTGACGCGCTCGCCATAGCCGCCGAAGGCGCGCGCCATGGCGGCGTAGTCGCCGGAGATGTCGGTCGATCGGTACTTCTCCGTCGAGACCTTCATCACCGCCAGCTCGATCGCCATCGAGAAATTGTTGAGCAGGATCGACAGGATCGGGATGCGCTCGCGCACCGCGGTCTCGAAATCCATGCCCGTGAAGCCGATGGCCGCGTCGCCCCAGACGTTGATGCAGAGCTTGTCGGGCATGGCGAGTTTGGCCCCCATCGCCAGGCCCAGGCCGTAGCCGAGCTGGGTGGTCTTGCCCCAGCCGATATAGGTGTGCGGCGCGGTCGGCTTCCAGAACGGCGAGAGCTGGTCGCGCGGGCTGCCGGCGTCGTGGGTGATGATGGTGTTGGCGACGTCGACGGTCTTCTGCAGCTCCCACAGCACGCGATAGGGATTGAGCGGCTCGTCGTTCGACTCCAGCTTGGGCAGCCACGCCTTCAGCCATTCCGCATGCACGGCGGCGATCTGCTTGGCCACCGCCGTCGAATCCTTCTTCGTGGCACCCGCCGCCTTGCAGGCGTCGATCACCGCGCGCAGCGTGAGCTGGGCATCGCCGATCAGGCCGTGCTGCACGCGCACGTCCTTGTTGAGATGATCAGGGTCGAGCGTCGCCTGGATGATGGTCTTGCCCTTGGGCATCGACACGCCGAAATTGGTCTCGGTGAAGCTGCAGCCGATGCCGAAGATCACGTCGGACTCGGCGAGGAACTGGTGCACCGCCTTGGGCATGGCGCGGCCGCCCGAGCCCAGCGACAGCGGATGGGTCTCGTCGAAGCAGCTCTTGCCCTCGAGGCTGGTGCAGACCGGGATCGCCAGCAGCTCGGCCAGCTCCTTCAGCTCGGCATAGGCATTGGCCCAGTGCACGCCCTGGCCGGCGTAGATCACCGGCTTCTGCGCGCCCATCAGCACCTTGGCCACCTGCTTCACCGCCTCGGGATCGGGCCCGCTGCGCGTCGAGAGGACGGGCGTGTAGTCGATCGGCTCGGGCACCTCCTCGGCGAAGGTGTCGGTCGGCACCTCGATCACCACCGGCCCGCCGCGGCCGTTGCGCAGCAGGGAGAAGGCGCGGCGCATGATGTTGGGCACCTCGGCGCCCGAGGTGACCGGCTCGGCGTGCTTCGAGACCTGCGCCATGGCGATGCTCGAGTTGAAGTTCGGCGGGATGTGCGCGATGCGCCGCGCGTAGCCCATGGGCATCACCAGCACCGGCACCGATTCGCCGAAGCACTGTGCCACGGCGCCGTAGGCATTCTCGGCGCCCGGTCCGTGCTGCATGCAGAACACGCCCATCTTCTTGCCGCGCGTCAGCCGCGAGATCGCGTCGGCCATGTGCAGGCCGATGCGCTCCTGGCGCACGATGATCGGCCGGATGTCGAGATGGGCGGCCAGCTCGAGGATGTGGTTCACCGGATAGCCGATGATGATCTCGACGCCCTCGCGCTTCAGGATCTCGGAAATCGCCAGACCGACCTTCATGACCGTTCCTCCCTGTTTAGGGGAACGATCATGGCGGCCCCGGCGGGCCGGAGTCCATCGCGGCTTCTATGCGCCCTTGGACTTGCCGCCGCGCGTGCGGAGGAAGTCGCCGATCTCGCCCACCAGGCCCTTGCGGAAGGCCATGACAATGGTCACGAAGATCACGCCCTGGATCACCAGCACCCATTCGCCGGCCGAGGCCAGGTAGTTCTGCATGGTGATGATCACGATGGCGCCCACCACCGGGCCGGCCAGGGTGCCCAGCCCGCCGACCAGCGCCATCAGCACCACCTCGCCCGACATCGCCGCCGTGACGTCGGTCAAGGTCGCGAACTGCAGCACCATGGCCTTGGTCGAGCCGGCGAGGCCGGCCAGCGCCGCCGACAGCACGAAGGCCAGCCACTTGTAGAGGGTGGCGTTGTAGCCGAGCGACTGCGCGCGCGGCTCGTTCTCGCGGATGGCCTTCAGCACCTGGCCGAAGGGCGAATGCACGATGCGGTGGATCGCGGCGTAGCCGAACACGACGATCGCCAGCACCACGTAGTACAGGACCTGATCGTCCTTGATGTCGATCAGCCCGCCCAGCAGGGGCCGGCGCGGGATGCCCTGCAGCCCGTCCTCGCCATGGGTGAACGGCGCCTGGACGCAGAAGAAGTAGATCATCTGGCTGAAGGCCAGGGTGATCATCGCGAAGTAGATGCCCTGGCGGCGGATCGCCAACGCGCCGGTGGCGGCGCCCAACGCGGCGGCGCCCATCACGCCGGTCAGCAGGCCCAGCTCCGGCGGCCAGCCCCAAACCTTGACCACGTGGCCGTAGAGATAGGCGGCCATGCCGAAGAACATGGCGTGGCCGAAGCTCAGCAGGCCGGCATAGCCCAGCAGCAGGTTGAAGGCGCAGGCGAACAGCGCGAAGCACAGCGCCGTCATCAGGAACACCGGATAGGCCACGAACGGCGCGACCAGCGCCGCGACCAGCAGCAGGGCGATGACGATTCGGTTGTTCATCATTTCGTCTGCCCAAACAGGCCGGCCGGCTTGATCAGCAGGACGATGGCCATGATGACGAAGATCACGGTGCTCGAGGCTTCGGGATAGAACACCTTGGTCAAGCCCTCGACCAGACCCAGCCCAAAGCCGGTGACGATCGAGCCCATGATCGAGCCCATGCCGCCGATCACCACGACGGCGAAGACGATCAGCACCAGGTTCTGGCCCATCAGCGGCGAGACCTGGTAGATCGGCGCCGCCATCACGCCGGCCAGCGCCGCGAGCCCGACGCCGAGCCCGTAGGTCAGCGTGATCAGCTTGGGCACGTTGATGCCGAAGGCCTGCACCAGGGTCGGGTTCTCGGTCGCGGCGCGCAGGTAACCGCCCAGGCGCGTTCGTTCGATCGCGTACCAGGTGGCGAGGCAGACGACGAGCGCGAAGACCACGACGAAGGCGCGGTAGGTCGGCAGGTACATGAAGCCGAGGTTGTAGCCGCCGGGGATCGGGTTCGGGTACGGCTGCCCCGAGGAGCCCCATTTGTACTGGAAGATCCCCTCGATCACCAACGCCAGCCCGAAGGTCAGCAGGAAGCCGTAGAGGTGGTCGAGGTGATAGAGCCGTTTGAGCAGCAATCGTTCGAGCAACACGCCGAAGAGCCCGACGATGATCGGCGCGAGCACCAGCGCGACCCAGAACGGAACGCTCAGGATGGTCAGCATCAGCCACGCCACGAAGGCGCCCAGCATGTACTGCGCGCCATGCGTGAAGTTGATGACGTTGAGCATGCCGAAGATCACCGCCAGCCCGAGGCTGAGCATGGCGTAGAAGGCGCCGTTGATCAGGCCGACCAGCAGCTGGCCGAACAGCGCCTGGGGAGGAATGCCGAGGAGCTCGAACATCGGCTACACCCCCAGATACGCGTGCAGCTTGTCGAGGCTGCTTTGCACGTTGGCGGCCGTGATCATGTCGATGACCCGGCCGTCCTCGACGACGTAGTGGCGATCCGCGATGGTCGCGGCGAAATGGAAGTTCTGCTCGACCAGCAGGATGGTGAAGCCGCGCGCCTTGAGCAGCCGCACCGCCTCGCCGATGCGCTGCACGATCACCGGCGCCAGGCCTTCCGTCGGCTCGTCGAGCAGCAGCAGCTTGGCGCCGGTGCGCAGAATGCGACCGATCGCCAGCATCTGCTGCTCGCCGCCCGACAGCTTGGTGCCCTGGCTGCGCCGGCGCTCCAGGAGATTGGGGAACAGCTCGTAGATCTCCGCCACGGTCATGCCGCCCGACTGCACGACCGGCGGCAGCAGCAGGTTCTCCTCGACGTTGAGGCTGGAGAAGATGCCGCGCTCCTCCGGGCAATAGGCGATGCCGGCGCGCGCCACCTGGTCGGAGGTCATGCGCACGATCTCGTTGCCGGCGAAGCTCACCGAGCCGCTGCGCTTGTCGACGATGCCCATCACCGACTTCAGCGTCGTGGTCTTGCCGGCGCCGTTGCGGCCCAGCAACGTCACCAGCTCGCCCTCGCCGATCTCGAAATCGACCCCGTGCAGGATGTGCGACTCGCCGTACCAGGCCTGCAGGCCGGCGACCTTCAGCAGCGGCTCAGGCATGACCGGTCCCGACATAGGCTTCGACGACGGCGGGGTTCTTCGACACGGTCTCGTAGGGCCCTTCGGCCAGCACCTCGCCGCGCGCCAGCACGGTGATCGTGTCGGACAGATCGGCGACCACGGACATGTTGTGCTCGACCATCAGCACCGTGCGGTTCTTGGCGACCTGGCGGATCAGCGCCGAGATGCGCGTGATGTCCTCGTGGCCCAGCCCCGCCATCGGCTCGTCGAGCAGCATCATCTCGGGCTCGAGCGCCAGCGTGGTGGCGATCTCCAGCGCGCGCTTGCGGCCATAGGGCAGCTCGACCGCCGGCAGGCTGGCGAACTCCGACAGACCGACCGCATCGATCAGCTCCAGCGCCCGGCCGTTGAGGCTGTCGAGGCTCTTTTCCGAGCGCCAGAAGTAGAATGAGGTGCCGAGCTGGCGCTGCAGGGCGACGCGCACGTTCTCGCGCACCGACAGATGCGGGAACACCGCCGAGATCTGGAAGGACCGCACCAGGCCCATGCGCGCGATGGTCGCCGGCGCGCTGCCGGTGATGTCGGTGCCGTTGAAGCGGATGCGCCCGGCGGTCGGCACCAGGAAATGCGTCAGCAGGTTGAAGCAGGTCGTCTTGCCGGCGCCGTTCGGACCGATCAGGGCGTGGATGGAATGGCGCCGGATCCGCAAATCCACATTGTTGACGGCGAAAAAGCCCCTGAACTCCTTGGTGAGCCCTTGCGCCTCGAGAATTACGTCGTCAGCCATTACCACTCCCCGTTCCGTCGCCTATAGCATGAACGGTATCGACGCTGTACAGGCCCGCGAAGCGCGCTAGTGTGCGGCGCACGTGCGGCCGGGCCGCGACCCAGAGGGAGAGACGAGTATGCTTGGTAGATTGTTTGCGGGCCTCGCCGTCGCCGGCGTGGCGCTCGGCCTGGCCGGCGCGGCGCAGGCGCAGAAACCGTTCAGAATCGGCGTAATGGAAGGCTTTACCGGCGTCTACGGCGACCTCACCGCCGGCGAGGTCGAGGCCATCCAGATGGCCATCGACGATTTCGGCGGCAAGGTGCTGGGCCGGCCTATCGAGCTTCTGTCGGCGGATCACCAGACGAAACCGGATGTCGGTGCCGCGATCGCGCGCAAATGGTTCGACGTCGATGACGTCAAGATGATCACCGGCATCGGCACCTCGTCGGTGGCGCTCGCAGTGCGGAAGATTGCCCAGGAAAAAGGCCGCATCGACATCAACTCCGGCGCGGCCTCGGCCGACCTGACCGGCCCCGCCTGCTCGCCCACCGGCGCGCACTGGACCTACGACACCTATGCGCTGGCCAAGGTGACCGGCGGCGCCGTGGTCAAGGACGGCGGCGATTCGTGGTTCTTCATCACCGCCGACTACGCCTTCGGCCATGCCCTGGAGCGCGACGTCACCGCCGTCGTCAAGGCAGCCGGCGGCAAGGTGCTGGGCGGCGTGCGCGTGCCGCTCAGCACGCAGGACTTCTCGTCCTTCCTGCTGCAGGCCCAGTCCTCGAAGGCCAAGATCATCGGCCTGGCCAATGCCGGCAACGACACCATCAACTCGATCAAGCAGGCCGGCGAGTTCGGCATCGTCAAGGGCGGCCAGCGCCTGGCGGGCCTGCTGGTCTTCTCGACCGACGTGCAGGCGCTGACCCTGCCGGTGGCGCAGGGACTGGTGCTGACCGAGGCGTTCTACTGGGATCTCAATGACGAGACCCGCGCCTGGACCGCGCGCTTCCGCAAGAAGAAGGACAAGCTGCCCAGCATGCTGACCATCGGCGTCTACAGCTCGACCTTGCACTACCTCAAGGCCGTGCAGGCGGCGGGCACCGACGATGCCAAGGCCGTGATGGCCAAGATGCGCGAGCTGCCGGTCAACGATCCGATGACCAAGAACGGCCGGCTGCGCGAGGACGGCCGCCTGATCCGCGACATGTACCTTTTCCAGGTGAAGTCGCCGTCGGAGTCGAAGAGCAAGGACGACATCTACAAGCTGCTGGCCACCGTGCCCGGCGACCAGGCCTATCGTCCGCTGGCCGAGGGCAAGTGCCCGTTGGTGAAGACCAACTGAGCCGATCCCGAACGCGACGAGGGCCGTCCGGCGCCAGCCGGGCGGCCCTTTTCGTTGTCGGGGGGCCTCAGGTCATCGGCAGCGCGATGTGCTTCTTGTAGGCCGGCCGCTCGGCCAGCCTGTCGTACCAGGCCTTGAGATGCGGCATGGCCGGCAGGTCGTCGCGCTTGAACGGCAGGTGAAGCCAGCGATAGGCCATGGCGCCGGCCGGGATGTCGCCCATGGTGAAGGTGGCGCCGGCGACGAAAGGCCGGTTCGCGAGATGGCCGTCGAGACGCTGCCACAGCGGCGCCGTGGCGACACGCGCCTTCTCGATGGCGTCGAGGTCGCGCTTTTCCGGCGGCGTGCGGATCAGGCCCCAGAACAGCGTCGTCATGCCGACCGGAAGGATGGTGAGCTGCCAGTCCATCCAGCGATCGGCCTCGCCGCGCGCGCGCGGCTCGAGCGGCCACAGCGTGCCGGCGGCATGGGTCGCCGCCAGATAACGCACGATCGAGTTCGACTCCCATAGCACATAGCCGTTGTCGTCGATGGTCGGCACCACGCCGTTGGGATTCATCGAGCGGTACCACGGCTGGTCGTTGCCGCCGAAGGCGCCGCCTACGTCGATACGCTCATAGGCCAGCCCGCATTCGTCAGCCGCCCACAGCGCCTTCTGCACGTTGATCGAGTTGGCGCGCCCGTAGATCTTCAGCATGGCCTCTCCCCTATTCGCGCCGCCACGCGCCGTCGCGCGACAGCAGGCGATAGCTGGTGCGTCGCGTCTGCTGGCGAGTCTCCTGGACCGCGATGGCCTGGCCGTCGGCGCTCCAGCTTAGAGTGTACTGGATATCGGGATTGTCATCCGGCTGCCAGACGACCTTCTCCTGTGCCACGCCGTCAGGCCCGATCGACACGACACCCAGCTCGCGGCCATTGAGCTGCTCGTCGCGGAAGCCGAAGGCGCGCTTCAGGTCGGCCGACAGCACGGGCTGCGCGGGCAGCGAGGTCATCACGCCGGTCGACGGCGCGATCAGCCAGTAGAAATCGAACTCGTTCATGCTCACGTGGACGGCGTAGAGGTTCGCCGCCGGCGGCAGGTCGACCAGGACGTGGAAGCGATCGCCATCGAACAGGGCGGAGCCGTAGACTCCCTGGTCGAACAGCTTCAGCGTGCGGCCGCCGCTCAGGGCCAGCATCAGCACGCCGCCCGAGCGACTGGCCCGCAGCGCCGGCGACGTGCCCAGACGCTGCAGGCGGCGCGCTTCTTCGAGCCATTGCTGGCGCACACCCGCCGGGAGCGCGTTGGCCTCGACGTTGGACCGCATCTCCTCGGGCGTGGACCAGCCGCTGCGCTCGCCCGGCTCGATGACGGCGTTGGTGCCCGGCGCGACCATCGGCGGCCGCCGAATGCTCTCGTTGTCCTGCGCGCGCGCCGCGACGCCGGCCATCGCCACGCACGCCAGTGCGAGGAGCATCGCGCGAGGGGCGCGCACCATGCCCATGACGCTCAATGTGCCTCCGCCCAGCTCGCGCCGCTTCCGACCTCGACGACCAGCGGCACCGACAGCGCCGCGGCCTTCTCCATCGTCGCCTTGATCGCGGCGCTGGCGCTTTCGGCCTCGTCGCGCGGCGCCTCGAACACGAGCTCGTCGTGCACCTGCAGCAGCATCCGCGTCTTCAGCCCCGCCGCCTTCATCGCGCCGGGCAGCGCGATCATCGCGCGCTTGATGATGTCGGCGGCGCCGCCCTGCAGCGGCGCGTTGATCGCCGCGCGCTCGGAGAAGCCGCGCCGCGCCGGGTTCTTGTCGTTGATGCCGGTGAGATGGATCTTGCGGCCGAACGGCGTCATCACGTAGCCGCGCTCACGGCAGTACTTGCGCGTGCGGTCCATATAGTCGCGGATGCCCGGATAGCGCTCGAAATAGGCGTCGATGTAGCGCCGCGCCTCGCCCTGGCCGATGCCGAGCTGCGCCGCCAGGCCGAAGGCCGACATGCCGTAGATGATGCCGAAATTGATCGCCTTGGCCTGGCGCCGCACCATCGGGTCCATGCCGGCCATCGGCGCGCCGAAGACCTCCGACGCCGTGCGCGCGTGGATGTCCTCGCCGCGCGAGAACGATTCCTTCAGCGAGTCGATTCCGGCGACATGGGCCAGCAGCCGCAGCTCGATCTGCGAATAGTCCGCCGAAAGCAGGATGTGGCCCTTCTCGGCGACGAAGGCCCGGCGGATCTTGCGCCCGTCCTCGGTGCGCACGGGGATGTTCTGCAGGTTGGGATCGGTCGAGGCTAGGCGACCGGTCGAGGCGCCGGTCATGTGATACGAGGTGTGCACGCGGCCGGTCCTGCGATCGATCTGCGTCACCAGCGCGTCGGTATAGGTGCCCTTCAGCTTGGCGAGCTGGCGGTGCTCCATGATCGCCCTGGGCAGGGCGTGGCCGGCATCGGCGAGCTCCTCGAGGATGCCGACATCGGTGGCCCAGGCGCCGTTCTTGTTGCGCTTGCCGCCGGGCAGCTTCATCTCGTCGAACAGGATCTCGCCCAGCTGCTTGGGCGAGTTCACGTTGAAGCTCTTGCCGGCGAGCTTGTGCGCCTCGGCCTCGTACTCGGCCATGCGGCGCTCGAAATCGGCACTGAGCCGCTTCAGTTCCGTGGCGTCGACCTTCACGCCGGCGCGTTCCATGTCGACCAGCACGGGAATCAGCGGCCGCTCGATGCGCTCGTACATCGCCGTCATGCGCTCGTCCGCGGTGCGCGGCTTCAGCGTCAGCCACAGCTGCATGGTGACGTCGGCATCCTCGGCGGCGTAGTCGCGCGCCTTGTCGATGGCCACGCGATCGAAGCTCACCTGCTTGACGCCCGAGCCGGCGACGTCGGCGAACTTGATGGTCGAGACGCCCAGATGCAGCTCGGCCAGCTCGTCCATGCCGTGGCCGTGCTTGCCGCCGTCGAGGACGAAGGACAGCAGCATGGTGTCGTCGACCGGCGCGATGCTCACGCCGTGACGCAGGAAGACGGCGTAGTCGTACTTGATGTTCTGCCCGATCTTCAGCACGCCCTCGTCCTCGAGCAGCGGCTTCAGCGCCTGGAGCATGTCGTCGAGCGGCAGCTGGCCGGGCAGCAAGGCGTCGGATCCCGTCGCCGCGGCCTGCTCGCCGCCGAGATCGAGCGCGCCCTGCTTGGGCGCCGCCGGCGGTCGATGGCCCAGCGGCACGTAGGCGGCGCGGCGGCGCGAGGCGTCGATGTCGCCCACCGGCCCGTCGGGCAGCGCCAGCGAGACGCCGACCAGCCCGGCGTTGAGCGAATCCAGCGCATCCGTCTCGCAGTCGAAGGCGACGACACCGGCCTTGCGCGCGGCGGCGGCGAAATCCTCGAGCTGCGCGGCGGTTGTGATCAGCTCGTAGTCGGCGAGGCCGAATGGACGGTCGGAGATACGCCAATCGCGCGCCGACGCGTCGGCGGTGGCTGGCGCCGGCGCCTGAGTGGCGGGCGCGGCCTCAGCCGGTGCGGCCTGGGCCGGCGCGGCAGAGGCCGCCGCCGGTGCCGGCGCGCCGTTGCGGTACTTCGACAGCAGCGAGCGGAAGCCCTGCTGCTCCAGCCACGGCACCAGGATCGCGGTATCCGGCGCGCGCTTGTCGAAGGAATCGGCGTGTTCCGTCACCGGTACGTCGTCGCGCAGCTTCACCAGCTGGCGCGAGATGCGCGCCAGCTCGGCATTGGTCTGCAGCGATTCGCGCCGCTTGGGCTGCTTGATCTCGCCGGCGCGCTGCAGCAGCGCATCGAGGTCGCCGTATTCGGTGATCAGCTGCGCCGCCGTCTTCACGCCGATGCCGGGCACGCCCGGCACGTTGTCGGTGCTGTCGCCGGCCAGCGCCTGCACGTCGACGACCTTTTCCGGCGCGACGCCGAACTTCTCGAGCACCGCCTCGCGGCCCAGCTTGCGCATCTTGATCGGGTCGAACAGCGAGACACGATCGCCCACCAGCTGCATCAGGTCCTTGTCGGAGGACACGATGGTGACGTCGGCGCCGGCCGCCACCGCCTCTCGGGTATAGGTGGCGATCAGGTCATCGGCCTCGAAGCCCGCCATCTCCATGCAGGGCAGGCCGAAGGCGCGCGTGGCTTCGCGAAACAGCGGGAATTGCGGGATCAGCTCCTCCGGCGGCTCGGGCCGGTGCGCCTTGTACTGGGGATAGATGCTGTTGCGGAACGTCTCGCGGCCGGCATCGAGGATCACCGCAACGTGATCGATCGCCGGATCCTCGAGGAACTGGGTCAGCATCTTGCAGTAGCCGAACACCGCGTTGATCGGCGTGCCGTCCGGCCGGGTCATCGGCGGCAGGGCATGGAAGGCGCGGAAGATGTAGCCCGAGCCGTCGATCAGCCAGAGGTGGCGCAGCGGCTTGTTGGTGTCGGTCGATGGCATGGATCCACCTCACAACAGTCGGCCGGGCTGTTCAAGGGCGGGCATCGGCGACAGACACCGTTTCGTAACCGTCGTGGGGAAAATTTCTGCGGAAGAGTCGCGGTGCACGGGTGTTTGTTCGTGTAGGGTTCATCGGTCTGACCGGGCGGCGGGCGGTCGGATGCTGAAGGCAAAACCGTCGGGGGACACCAGGAAAGGATCCACCATGCGTAAGGGACTGATCGTCGGCGCTATCGGCCTTGCCCTGTCGGGCGCCCTGGTCGGAACGGTGCTGGCGCAGGCGACCGATCCGATCGCGGCTCGCAAGGACAACCGCAAGCAGGCTGGCGCCGCGATGAAGGCCATCAAGGGCATCATCGACGCAAAGGGACCGACGGCGGGCGCGGTCGCGCACGCGGCCAAGATCAAGGAACTCACGGTCGCGCACATCAAGCTCTATCCGAAGGGCTCGGACAAGGGCGACACCAAGGCGCTGCCCGTGATCTGGACCGAGTGGGCGGCCTTCGAGGCTGCCAATACCGCCTCGGCGAACGCCGCCGACGCCATGGCCGCGGCTGCGGGCACCGGCAAGATGGACGCGCTCGCAGCGGCCTTCGGCGCGACAGGCAAGACCTGCGGCGCCTGCCACGAGAAGTTCCGCGCGAAGTAACCCCGCGTACGACGCGCCGTCGGATCGCGCTTCCGCGCGGCGCCGACGATCGAGCGGCCGGTCCTTGCGACCGGCCGTTTCACGTTCAGCCGCCGACGCGCACGACGAGAAAGACGATGCAGGCCGCGGCGACCAGCAGCGAAGCGGCCAGCCGTAAGCTGGCAAAGCGCAGGCCGGGCCGGGCCATGCCCGCCGGCACCAGCTTGTCGCCGCTGAGCATCGGGCCGACCAGGTTCTCGCGCTTGACCACAAGATAGAACAGCGAGGCGCTGACATGCAGCGCCACCATCACATAGAGCAGGTTGATCCAGATGTGATGGACCTTGGTCGCGCTGCTGCTGAAGCCGTCGCTGGCGAATTTTGCCAGCGGGCCGGCGTAGTAGCCCATGTCGGTGTCCGTGGCGAACAGGCCGGTGACGATCTGGACCAGCAAGCCGAGGATCAGCGCCACCACCATCCAGCCGCCGACCGGGTTGTGGCCGATCTCCGGCTCGGCCTTGCGGCCAAGCAGGCCGCGCAGGTACGCGATGCCGGCGCCCGGCCCCTTCACGAAATGGCCGAAGCGCGCCGTGGTGCTGCCCACGAAGCCCCAGGCGATGCGGAACAGCAGCAGCGCGAGGATGGCATAGCCGCACCAGAAGTGGAGGGTCAGCCAGTTGTATTCCTTGTTCCAGCCCGGTCCCCATTCCACGCTGACGACCTGGACGATCACCAGCAGCACCAGGGTCCAGTGGAACAGACGCGTCGGCAAATCCCACACGCGCAGCTTCGATCGAGACTCGCCGGCCATCGTCCCCTCGGTTCCTGTCCGCCGCACCACTGTGCCCTCGCGTCGCACCGGGTCAAGCGATTGATACCACGCCGCCTTTCCGCCATGTTGGCCGCCTAGCACTAGCATCGTTCGCCAAACTCGAACGAGCCGCAGGGGAGACATGGCAGCTCAACGCAAGATCGGCACGAAGCTGGCGATGGTGATCGCGCTGGCACTCGCGCCCGCGACGGTCCTGGCCCAGGGTTTCGGCACGCCGCCCGCACCGAAGACACCCGGCAGCAAACCCGGTACGCCCCCATCCAAGCCGCTCGACCTGCCGCCGCCCGCACCGGCGACGCCGCCGCAGGACGCCGGCAAGGCGGATGCCGACAAGGGCAAGCGGTACCTGGTCAACGACATGCAGCCGGCATTCGACGCGATCAAGGCGAAGGACTGGATCGGCGCCGAGAAGTTCCTGCTGCCCAAAGCCACCATCCGCGACCCGCGCGCGCAGTTCCTGCTCGGCTCCGAGATCTACGGCAACCGGGAATCGAAGCTCTACGATCTGAAGAAGGGAATCCCGCTGATCAAGGATTCGGCCGAGCGCGGCTTCGCCCGCTCGATGTTGTTCTACGGCATCAGCTACGCCGACGGCGCCGGCGTGCCCCGGGACATGGTCGAAGCCTACAAATGGACGGCGCTCGCCTCGCGCCGCGGCGTGCCCGAGGCCGGCATGTTCCTCTCCGAGATGGCGAAGAACATGACCCCCGACCAGATCGAGCGCGCCAAGGCCGCCGCCGACAAGTTCGCGCCGCACCGCTGATGGCCTCTCGCCGCCTTCGCCGTGCCTTGGCGCTCGCCTGCTCGCTGGCGCTCGCGGCACCGGCCTGGGCGCAGGACAAGGCGGCGGACCTCGCCAGGGCGGTCGCCGCCGCCGAACGCGGCAACGCCGTGGTGGCGGAGCCGCTGCTGCGCACCCTGGCGCTCGACAATGTCGAGGCTGCGGCCTGGCTGGGCTTTCTTCTGGTGCAGCACGGCGACGAGGACAACGTCAAGGAGGGCATGATCCTGCTGCGCCGCGCCGCCTTCGCCGGCAACGCGCGCGCCAAGTACGGGCTGGCTTTCCAGTATCTCACCGGCGTCGGCACCGATCGCAACGATATCGAGGCCGCGCGTCTGTTCCGCGAGGCGGCGGAAGGCGGCATCGCGCGGGCCGCCTACAATCTCGGCCTGATGTACGCCGCCGGCCGCGGCGTGCCGCGCGATCCGGCCCAGGCGTTGAAGTGGTACGAGCAGGCGTCCCAGGCCGGCGATCCGTACGGCAGCTATGCCTGGGCGCGCGCGCTGGAGACCTCGCCGCAGGCGGCGCAGCGCTGGGGCGAGATCGCCCCGCTGTATCTCAGTGCCGCCAAGGCGGGCCATCTGGCGGCGGCGGTCCGCTACGGCGCCATGCTGCTGGAGGGGCGTGGCGTGAGCCGCGACCGCGCGCGCGCGGAGTTCTGGCTGCGCCATGCCGCCGACCACGGCTATCCCGAGGCGGCCCTGCTGATGGGCGACCTGTTCGGCCAGATCGCCATGTCGCATACCGGCAGGCAGCAGGACGAAGCCGCCCGCTCGGCGGCGACCTGGTATCTGCGCGCCGCCGAGGCCGGCGTGCCGATGGCCCAGGCCAAGCTGGGCAATTGCTTTTTCGCCGGCGCCGGTGTGACACGCGATTTCGTGGCGGCGCAGCGCTGGTACCGCCGCGCCGCCAACCAGGGTTACGCCGATGCGCAGTATGTGCTGGGCATCTGGCTGAGCGGTGGTGTCGCCGGCATCACCGATCCGGCCGCCGGCTATCAGTGGCTCACGCTGGCCGAGCGCCAGGGCCACAGCAACGCCGCCAAGGTCCGCGCGCGCGCCGCCGAAAAGCTCACCCCGGACGAAATCCAGCGCGGCAGCGCCGCGGCGCTGGCCTTCATACCTCGGCCGGAACGCGCCAGGAGCACCGACGACGAAGCGCCGCCGTTGCGGCCGCCGGCCAAGGTGCCGTGAAGTCGTATTCTTGACTTGTATTATTTCGGATTCCTAGGATTCCCACCGCTTTCCCAACCACAGGCCCAATCAAAGGTCGAGGATGCGCGAGCCGTTCAGGGAATTGGGTCACCGAATCAAGGGCCTACGCAAGCAGAAGGGTCTGACCCAGCAGGAATTCGCAGCCAAGCTGGGTGTCACCCAGCCCACCGTGCATCGCTGGGAAAAAGGCGCCTTCGCGCCCGACGACGCCATGCTGGAGGTGCTCTCCGACCTGGCCGGCGTGCCGACGGCGGTGTTCCGCTATGGCGAGACTCGCGCCGGCCGGCGCATGATTCCGATCACGGGGTTTGTCGGCGCCGGTGGCGAGGTGCTGGCGATCGGCGATCCGTCTCCCGGAGCCAGCGCCGAGGAGGTCGACGCGCCTTCCGATGCCGGGCTCTACATGGTCGCCGTCAGGGTGCGCGGCGATGGCATGCTGCCGGTGTATGGCGACGGCGACATCCTGTTCTACGGCCGCGATCCGGGATTGGGCGGTGTCGACCCGTTGACCTGCGTGGGTCGTGATTGCGTCGTGAAGCTCGTCAACGGACCAACATTGCTCAAGCGCGTCGCACTGGGCGGCGGCCGCAATACCTACCTGCTGCTGTCGGTCTTCGCCGAGCCGATCGTCAACATCCGGCTCGAATGGGCGAGCCCTGTGCGCTGGGTGAAACGGCGCTAGGCGCTACTTGCGCGGACAGCTCGGCGGACGCCAGACGCCCTTTTGGCCGGCCGGCGGACACGGCGTGGACGCAGCCAAGGCGCGACGGTCGAGCTGCATCAGCGTCGGCGCCGAATAGGCCACACCAGCGACGAGGCCCAGCCGTGCCAGCGCGCGGCGGCGTGACACAGAAACGTCCTCGCGCGTCGAGGGCGTTGCGGCTTCAGTTGTGTCGGGAGTCTTATGCATGAACACCAATCCCCAGGCCCATATGACTTGGATTTATGGCTTGAACTATATCAGGCCCAGTGCAGCTTGGCTAGCGGCCCCTCGTCAACTCCCTGACGGAAAGGGACAATGTCGGTGGTATCGAGTGACGACCCTCTTGGCCGGCCGGAGGTCACCCAGGCGGTGACCCGGGGGGCGGCGCGCTGGCTGCGTCAGCGCCGCCTGGCGCCGATTCTTGAGGTGCCCCTGGCCGACGGGCGGCGCGCCGATATTGTCGCGGTGGGCGACAGCGGCGAGATCATCATCATCGAGGTGAAATCCAGCCTCGAGGATTTCCGGGTCGACACCAAGTGGGGCGATTACCTCGCCTGGTGCGACCGGTTCTACTTCGCGACCCCCGCCACCTTCCCGCTCGAGCTGTTGCCGGCCGAAACCGGCGTGATCCTGGCGGATGCCTTCGGCGCGGAGCTGCTGCGCGACGATTCGCGGCTGGCCGAGGCGACGCGGCTGTCGGCCGCGCGCCGCAAGGCCTTGCTGGTGCGGTTGACCAGGCTGGCGGGCGAACGCCTGCAGCGCCTGGCCGATCCGGCTTTCGGCGCGCTCGACGGCGCCTGAGCCTCAGCCGCCGCCCATGCGGCGGATCGTAGCGGTGGTGCTGTGTCCCTCGGCCAGCCGCGCCAGCACGACCTTGCCGCCCCAGCCTTCGACCAGATCGGCGCCGACCACGGTCTCGCGGGTGTAGTCGGCCCCCTTCACCAGCACGTCGGGCCGCACGGCCTCGATCAGCTTCACGGGCGTGTCCTCGGCGAACACCGTCACCAGATCGACATCGGCCAACGACGCCAGCACGGTGGCGCGCGCCGTCTCGCCATTCACCGGGCGTCCGGCGCCCTTGAGGCGGCGCACCGAGTCGTCGCTGTTGAGCCCGACCACCAGCCGATCGCAGGCGGCGCGCGCCTGGCGCATCAGCGAGACGTGGCCGGGATGCAGCAAATCGAAGCAGCCGTTGGTGAAGCCGATCTTCAGCCCTGCCCGACGCCAGCGCGCGACCTCGTCGCGCAGCCGCGCCATGTCGGCGATCTTCGACGCATGCGGATCCCCGCCGCCGCTGCCCAGCAGCCCGCGCGCCAGCTCGGCCAGGGAGCAGGTCGCGGTGCCCAGCTTGGCCACCACGACGGCGGCCGCCACGTTGGCGAGGACCGCGGCGTCCTCGGCCGGCAGACCGCCGCCCAGCGCCGCGGCGAAGGTCGCGATCACCGTATCGCCGGCACCCGAGACGTCGAACACCTCGACCGATCGCGCCGGCACGTGCAGCGTGGCGGCTTCGGCCCGAACCAGCGACAGGCCCTGCGCGCCGCGCGTCGCCAGAACCTGCTGCAGGCCCAGCCTGGCGATCAGCGCGCGCGCGGCGGCTTCGATCTCGGCGTCGCTGCCGGTGGCCATGCCGGTGGCGTCGGCCAGCTCATGGCGGTTGGGCGTCAGCACGGTGGCGCCGGCATAGACGCCATAGTCGCTGCCCTTGGGATCGACGATCACCGGTCGGCCGGCCTCGCGCGCCGCGCCGATGATGTCGCGCGCCACGCCGTCGGCCAGCACGCCCTTGCCGTAGTCCGACAGGATGACGATGTCGCATTCCGCCAGCGACGGCGCGACGCGCGCCAGCAGGTTCTGCCGCGCCGTCGCCGACAATGGCGCAACCTCCTCGCGATCCGCGCGCAGCAATTGCTGCGCGCCGCCGATGAAGCGGTTCTTCACCGTGCTGACGCGGCCCTGGTCGATCACCAGTTGCGCCTCGATGGCATGTTCCTCACCCAGCAGGCCGGCGATCTCCCGCCCGGCGGCATCGCCGCCGGCCGCAGTGGCGAAGATCGCCTGCGCGCCCAGGGCGGCGAGATTGCGCGCGACGTTGCCTGCACCGCCCAGCATCGCGCTCTCGCGCTCGATGCGCAGGACGGGAATCGGCGCCTCGGGCGAGATGCGCTCGACCGCGCCGTAGACGTAACGGTCGAGCATCACGTCGCCGACCACCAGCACGCGCACCGAGCCCAGCGCCGGCAGGCGCGCGAAGAGCGCGTCGATTTCGCTCATCGCCGCTCGCCCGCCAGTCCGAGCGCGATCTCGACCGCGCCGCACAGCATCTGACCCAAGGCAAGGTGCATCTCCTGGATGCGCGCAACGGTCCGCGACGGCACGATCAGGCAGGGCTCGGCCAGCCCGCGCAACTCGCCGCCATCGCCGCCGCCCAGCGCCACCGCCGTCAGCCCCTGGCCGCGCGCCTGCGACAGGCCCTGCAGCACGTTGCGGCTGCGGCCCGAGGTCGAAATGCCCATGGCGACGTCGCCCGGCCGGCCCAGCGCCTCGATCTGGCGCGCGAAGATGCGCTCGAAGCCGAGGTCGTTGCCCGCCGCCGTGAGCGTGGCCCCCTCGGCGGTCAGCGCCAGCGCCGGCAGCGCCCGCCGGTCGGCGCGATAGCGCACCGAGAATTCCGTGGCGATGTGCTGGGCGTCCGCCGCGCTGCCGCCGTTGCCGAAGATCAGCAGCTTGTGGCCGTCGGCGAAAGCGCGCGCGCAAATCTCGACCAGCCGCGCGAAATCCTCGCGCAGCGTGCGCCGCGTCTCGGCGGCGACGGCGAGATGCTCGTCGAGCTCGCCGGCCCAGTAGGCGTCGAGAGATCGCAGGCGCTGGCGCAAGGTCGCGAGGGCATCGTCAGGCACGGCGGCGATTGTGAATCAAAGGCGAGGCCATATCCACCTCGGCGATGCGATGGCAGGATGCGGGCGCAATGTCCCGACGACGCGCCTACGCTTTCGCCGCCCTCGACAACGCCTGGATCCACGTCGACAGCGATGCGGCGCTGGAGCTCTTCCATCGCCGGTTTCTCGCCCTCTGGCCGATGCGCGAAGGCGGCACGGCGCCGGCCGATATCGTCATCGAGGCGACCGCCGCCGACATCGACGCCTACGAACTTCGCCACCCCGCACTGCCGGACGGCATGCTGCGCGTCGCCAGCGCCGAGGAGGCGGCCAACCAGATCGTCTCATTGCTGGTGGCCGAGGTCATCCAGCGATCGCCGCGCCTGGTTTCGCTGCATGCCGGCGCGGCGCGCGTCGGCGACGGGCTGATCGTGCTGCCGGGCGATTCGATGAGCGGCAAGAGCACCCTGTCGCTTCAGCTCGCCCGGCGCGGCGCGCGCTTCGTCGGCGACGATCGCCTGCTGGTCGGCGGCGGCGCGGCGCTGGGCGGCGACGCCGGTGTGATCGGCGTGGCGCTCGGCCTCACACCACGGGTCCGCCTGCCGATCCATCGCGCCGCCGGCCCCGACTATGCCGCCTTCGTCGACCGACACATGACGGTCGAGCATCGCGACGAGGAGGGCGTCGCCACGATCGCCACCGTGGATCCCGAGAGCATCGGCGGCGCACCGTTCGGCGAGGTGGCGCCGGTGGCGGCCATCGTCGTGCCGCGCCGGGTCGAAGGCGATGACAGCGCCCTTGAGCTGCGGCCGCTGCCGCGCGGGCAGGCGGCACTGGTCCTGCTGCGCCAGACGGCGACGCCGGCGGTCGACGCCGCCGAGCTGGTCGGCATGATGAGCGCGCTCGCCGCCGGCGTGCCGTGCTGGTCGCTCGCCTATGGCTCCAGCGCCCGCGCCGCCGATCGCCTGATGCGCCCGCTTGGCGATTGACCCCCGGCCGCCGACGCTCGACAAGGTGACATGGCCCTGCTGCAGCGCAATCCCGAGGTCACCGTCACGACGATGGAGGACGGCACCTTCGTCGTCGACCCGGCGACCCAGGCGATCTTCTATCTCGATACGCTGGCGGGCGGCGTCTGGACGGCGCTCGCCGAGCCGATGAGCGCGAGCGACCTCGAGGCGTTGTTGTGCGACGCCTTTCCCGAGCTGCCGCCCGAAACGATCGCGCGCGACCTCGCCGCCCTGCTGCGGACCATGACCGAACGCCGCCTGCTGCTCACGATGGACTGAGCCGGGCTTCGGGCGGGATGCCGTCGCTGCGTCGGACCAGGCCACGCAGGCGGCGCAGGTTGAGGGCGACGAAGGTCGCGGGCTCGCGCGCCAGCAGCGCCTCGCGGGCAAGCAGTGCGGCGGCGTTGGGATCGCGCGGGAACATCGCCAGCCAGTCGGCCAGCATGCGCGCGAAGACGTGGCCCGCGAGCCCGACGGGCCGCTGCGACAGCGCTTCCGGCACCAGGATCTGCGGCAGCCCCAGAGTCACCATCAGCGCGAGGGTCGCGTTGAGCGCGGGCATCAGCGCCGCGCGTCGGGCGCGCGCCTCGATCTCCTGCCAGTCGATGGCGCCGTGGTGGCGCGCCAGCAACCGGGACAGATCGATCACCTTGGACAGGGTCGGCGCGAAGAAGCGGTCCTTGGCGATGTTCGAGATCGCGATCAGGCAGGCGTGCTCCGGCGACGGCGCGGCGAAGGTGCCGTGCGCATAAGCGACGCGACGGGCCGCCTTGCGCACGTCGTCCGCCGGCAGGCCCCGGTGCAGCGGCCAGGAATCGGCCTCGACGTGCAGGTCGATGTTGCACAGGCCGTCGGGCGAGAAGAACGGCACGAAGCTGGCGTCGGAAACGAAGCCCCAGCGCCGCCGCCCATCGGCGGCGAAGGCGTAGTTGCGCTTGCCGAACAGGTCGATCACCGCCGCCAGCTGGTCGCGGCGAACCAGAACGTCGAGGTCGCCGGTGATCCGCGCGGCGGGATCCGGGTACAGAGCGTGGGCATGGGCGAAGCCCTTCAGCGCCACCGGATCCAGCCCGGCTTGGGTCATCAGGCGCATCGCCTCCGCCTGCGCGCCAAGCGTCAGCCGGGCGACCAGCAGAGCCTGCCGGGCGGTTGCCGCATCGATCGGCGAGGGCATACCGGCCAAAGTCAGTGGCTTCAGAAGACTTTCGGCCCAGGCAGGCGATACGCGCCGACAAAGCCGTTGCGCGAGGATCGATAGCGCGGCGGCCGGGGCCGCTGCGGCGGGCCGACCGGTCAGCAGCACCGCCCACAATGGCCCCGCCGCAGCCTCGATGCCCTCCATCCGCTCCATCCCGGACCATCCCGCCGCCGCGCGGCGTCCCAACGAAATGACGTGCCACGGCCCGTATGTTAGAGTGGCACCTTAACACATCGACGCCACCGGAGCGGGTTCCGACCCGAGATGTCCACCCTCGTCTTCTGGCTGCTGATCGCGACGGTGGCGATCGCGCCCTTGCCCTTCGCATCGAACCGGCCGCTGCCCTGGAGCGTGCTGTCGGCGCTTGTGGCCGTCTTGCTGGTGCTGTGGGGAATCGACCGCATCCGTACCGTCCTGCGCCCCGGCGCGGCGGTCATGATGGCATCGTCCGCCTCGACCGGCGGGCCGACGCCGCCCACGCCGGCGGCGGTGATCATCGACCGGCTGGCGATCGCGTTCGCCCTCGTCTTCGGCGCGCTGATCGCCTGGTACTGGTTCCAGCTCTCGCCGGCCAGCGCAGGGCTCGCGCACCCCGACTGGGCCGAAGCGGCGCGCGCGCTGGGCGAGACGCTGCCCGGCGCCATCGCGCTCGACCCCGGCGTCGGCGCGCAGCAGGCGATGAAGCTGCTGGCCTATGGCGGCGTCTTCTTCCTCGCCTTCGTGCTGTGCCGCGATCGCCAGCGCGCGCGCTGGGCCTTCATCGCGCTGGCCGTGGCCGGCCTCGCCTACGCCGCCTATGGCCTGTTCGCGATGTTCGCCGGCTACAAGACGATCATCGGCCTCGTGCCCTCGTCCTATTCGCGCAGCGTCACCTCGACCTTCATCAACCGCAATTCCTACGCCACCTATGGCGGCCTGTGCGTGATCATCGCCATGGGACCGCTGTTGTCGGAGCTGCGCCACGTGCTGCGCAGCGGCGCCTCGCCGATCGCGATCCTGCGCACCGTGTCGGAAGAAGCCACGCCGGTCTTCTACATCTCGGCGCTGGCGGTCGCGACCGGCGTCATGGCGGTGATCCTCACAGGCTCGCGCGGCGGCGTCGCCAGCATGCTGCTGGGCTTCCTCGTGTTCGGGCTGGGCATGCTGGTCGTGCGCGACCTCAGCCTGCGCGCTTTCCTCGCGCTGATCGGCACCGGTGCGCTGTGCGTCGGCGCCGCGATGGTGATCAGCGGCGGCTTTCTGGTGGAGCGCCTCAGCGACGGCATGGAGCACGATGCCCGCTGGGTGCTCTTCGAGGTCGGCCGCCAGGTCGCGGGCGAGCGTCCGTTCGCCGGCCACGGCCTGGGCGGCTTCGCACCGGCGTTCAACGGCGCCCTGCACAGCTCTCCCGGCTTCGACGCCTATGTCGACTTCGCGCACAACACCTATCTCGAGCTCGCCGTGGACGGCGGCATTCCCGCCCTGCTGATCAGCCTGGCGTTGGCCGGCATGGCGGTCGGCATCTGCATCACCGGCCTGTTCTCGCGCGCCCGCGGCACCAGCTTCGCCATCGCCGCCATCGCCGGCGCGGCACTGGTCGCCGGCCATTCGATGGTCGATTTCTCGCTGCAGATGCCGGCGGTCGCCGTGACCTTCATGCTGATGATGGGTGTCGCCTCGGCCCTGTCGCTGGCTTGGGTGCGGGTCAGGCGCGCGGCGACGATCGGCGAGGAGGCGCGTGCGCCGGAGACGTCGCGCAAGAGACGTCGCCGACGGCGCGGCGGCAGCGGCCGGCCGAGCTCGGCCGACGATTCGGTCACGCCGGCGCCTGAGCTCGACATGCCGTGGATGCGACCCGGCGCCGCCACGGCGGCGGGGCGCGGGCCGCAGGACTTCGCCACGCCGGCGCCGCAGGTGCCGCTGGCGCAGGGCCGTGGCGGCGACGCCGATGGCGTGGCGCTGCGCCGCGAGGCCGCCGCCACGCACAGCGATGCGATCGTCTCGGACGACAGCGGCGAATCCTACAGGGCCGCGCTGGCACGCTGGCAGAGCCTGCGACAGGCCGCGGCGTCACCGGCGCAGGCGCAGAGGGCCACGTCGATGCCGGATCTGCCGAGCGGGCAGGATGCGTGGGCCGCCGCGGACACCACGCCACCATCCGACGATACGGCGCGCATGGCGGCGGAGGATCCGCCGACGGTGGTCGACGCGGCTGCGCCGCAGCCGCCGATGCCGCCGGCCTGGCCCGGCGAGGCACGTCGGCCCGGCGTCGAGCCGGCGCCGTCGGAAGACGACCCGGACGGCTCGGCGGCCAACGTGGTGCGCCTGACCCGTCCGCGCCGGCCGTAGACCCCGGCTCGATCCTCGCGCACGATGCCGACCGCCCACGAGGCGGGGGAGCATCGTGAAGATCACATCAGTCGAATCCATCCTGCTCGCCATCCCCTACGAGGACCATGGCGGCCTCTGGCGCCTGGCCGGCGCACACAAGCAATTCCAGACCCTGCTGGTACGCATCGACACCGACCAGGGCATCAGCGGCTGGGGCGAGGTCTTCACCAAGAACGGCGAGCTGGCGCTGAAGGCCGTATTCGACACGCATGTCGCGCCCGCCCTGATCGGCCGCGATGCCACCCAGATCAACGTCATCAAGCGCGACCTCGAACGGCTGCATCACAATTTCGGCCGCGTTGGGCTGGTCGCCTTCTGCGTCTCCGCCGTGGACCTCGCGCTGTGGGACATCCTGGGCAAGGCGGCCGGCCTGCCGCTCTACCGGCTGCTGGGCGGCAGCGCGCGTCAGGAGCTGCCGCTGTACGCCAGCATGGTGCGCTACGGCTCCGGTCCCGCTGCGGCCAAGGCCTGCGAGCGGCTGGCGCGCGAGGGCTACGGCGCGCTGAAGCTGCACGAGGTGCTGGTCGAGACCGTGGGCGCCTCGCGCGCCGCGATCGGTCCGAACGTGGCGCTGATGCTCGACACCAACTGCCCGTGGACGCTCGCCGAGGCGAAGCGCAACGCCAAGCTGATGGAGCCGCACGATCTGCTGTGGCTGGAAGAGCCGACCTGGCCGCCGGAAAACGT
This sequence comes from Reyranellaceae bacterium, assembly GCA_050183765.1. Lineage (GTDB taxonomy): Bacteria > Pseudomonadota > Alphaproteobacteria > Reyranellales > Reyranellaceae > JAFAZJ01. The sequence continues at coordinate 24,883 of JBFXAZ010000013.1, forward strand.
CAACGCGTTGGCCGCGCTGCGCCGCTCGACGAGCATTCCGATCGCCGCCGGCGAGAACGCCGGCAGCCTCGCCGACTACCGCACCATGTTCGAGACCGGCGCCGTCGACATCGTGCAGCCCGACATCGCCAAGGCGCATGGCCTGTCGGAGGCGATCCGCATCGCCGCGCTGGCCGACGCCTTCGACGTCCAGTTCATGCCGCACTGCTTCATGATCGGCGCCGGCTACGCCCACACGATCCACCTCGCCGCCGCGCTCAACGTGCCGCTGCTCGAGCGCCTCGCGGTCGATCTCGCCGCCGAGCCGATGGGCGAGGTGGTCAAGCCGAAGAATGGCAAGGTCGCGGTGCCGCAGGGTCCGGGCCTGGGCTGCGAGCCGGACGCCGATGCGATCCGGCTGTATCGCGTGGGGTAGGTCGACTGGAGGTGTCGGGTAGCGCAGCACCCATGGAATGACTAGATTGATGTCATGTCCCTACGCACTGCCGATCTTCCCGAGGACTTGAAACAGGCGATCGCCAAGCTCTCGCCTGAAGCGCGGCTAACGCTCGCCGACGCCCTGTGGGACGATCTCGAGGCTGAATTTCAGATAGCTCCCCCGGAGCTTTCGCCGGAGCATCGAGCGATCCTGGAGGCTCGGAACGCCGAGTTCGAGGCCAATCCTCACGCGCCGCGGAAATCCCTCGATGAGATTCTGGCGAAGCACGGCCTCAAGCGGTGACACGACACGTCGGCTACGTTCCAGCCGCTGAGCAAGATGTCGATGACGCTATTGAGTACCTGAACCGGTAGAATCCTGCGGCAGCCGTCCATTTTGCCGAGCGCCTCGGACTTCTTGAAGCCAGGCTGGCTGAAACTCCGCTCATGTATCCGCGAGTTTGGGGGCCGATCCATGGGCTCGCCTTCATCCGTTTCGCTACGTCGCGCACTATCGCATCTTCGAAAACGACGTCGTTGTGTTGGGCTGCTTCCACACAAGTCGGAATCCCCGAGTGGTCAGACGCATCCTGCGCGGCCGATAGCCGTCAGGCGCGAGATCCTGCGACGCGATCGACCATCGTCGGCGCGATACCGAGGTAGTTCGACGGATCGCAGAGCTTCGCCAGCGCGTCGCGATCGAGGTGCTTCGTCACCGCCTCGACCTTCACAAGCGCGTCGAGCAGCGGCGTGCCGTGCTGCGCGGCCTCGCGGCAGGCGTCGTAGACGATGTCGTGTGCCTGCTGGCGGCCGGTGTGCGGCGCCAGGCCCATCATCACCGCCTCGGCGACGATCAGCCCTGAGGTGATATCGAGATTCTTGCGCATGCGCGCGGCGTCGACGATCAGGCCGCCGAGCATGAACCTGGCCTGATGCAGCGCGCTCGAGGTCGCGAGGCAGGCCTCGGGAATCGCCGCCCATTCGGCATGCCACGGGCCGGTGGCGCGCTCGAAATCGGTGACCAGCGCGTCCATCATCAGGCCGGCCTGCTGGCGCGCGATCTTGGCGGCGGCGAGGATCAGCTCGCTGGAGATCGGGTTGCGCTTCTGCGGCATGGTGCTCGACGCGCCGCGGCCATGCACGAAAGGCTCGAAGACCTCGCCGTACTCGGTCGACATCATGATCATGGTGTCGAGCGCGATCTTGCCCAGCGTGCCGCAGATCAAGGCCAGGGCGTTGACCGCCTCGGCGAAGCCGTCGCGCGCGACGTGCCAGGTGGCGGCGGGCTCGGCAAGGTTCAGCTCGCGCGCCAGCTCGCGCTGCACCGCCAGGCCCTTCTCGCCGATCGAGGCCAGGGTACCGGCAGCGCCGGCGAACTCGACCACCTCGACGCGCGGGCGAAGCTGGCGCAACCGCTCGGCGTGGCGGTCCACCGCCGCCAGCATCACCGCGACCTTGTAGCCGAAGGTCACCGGCAGGGCCTGCTGCAGATGGGTACGGCCGGCCATCGGCGTGTCGCGGTGCTTGCGCGCGAGATCGGCCATGATGGTGCGCAGCGCATCGACGTCCGCAGCGACGATATCGAGTGCCGCGCGCAGCTGCAGCGCCGTGGCGGTGTCCATGATGTCCTGCGTCGTGGCGCCCCAATGGACGTAGCGCCCGGCCTCGCCGCACATCTTCGACAGCTGGGCCACCACCGGCAGGATCGGATAGCCGACGTTCTGCGTCTCGCGCTCGAGCCGCTCGAAGTCGAGCTTCGCGACATCCGACGTGCGCGCGATCGCCTCGGCCGCGTCGGCCGGGATCACGCCGGCGCGTGCCTCGGCCCGGGCCAGCGCCACCTCGACCTCGACGTAGCGGCCGATCAGCGCGCGGTCGTCGAACACCGCGCGCATTGCGGCTGTGCCGAACATGTCGCGAAACAGGATCGACTCGAAAACCGTGCTGCCCATGTCCGTTCCCCCTCGCACGCGGCCGGCACCATGCCGAGGGCCGTAGGCGGCGTCCAGCCGGCCGATGGTATCCGCGTCAGGTTTCTGATACCGTTATGACTGATGTGTTGGGATGGCGGCGGAGGTCGCTGTCCGTTCGTTGCGGAATGTCGACCATGAGACCGCACCACCACTTCACCCGCGCGTGGCTGATCGCCCTGATTGGATTGCTCGTCGTGTCGCTGGCCGGCGTGACCGCCCAGGCGCGCGAGGTGCGGATCGCGCTGGTGATCGGCAATGGCGCCTACGGCGACGCCGCCGAGCCGTTGAAGAACCCCGTGAACGACGCGCGGGCGATGGCCGCGGCGCTGCGCGGCGCCGGCTTCGAGGTCATCCTGCGCGAGAACGCCACACGCCGCGCCTTTGTCGAGGCGCTGCATGAATTCGCCGGCAAGGTGCCGCCGGGCGGCGTCGGGCTGTTCTACTATGCCGGCCACGGCCTGCAGGTGCGCGGCGTCAACTATCTGCTGCCGGTCGACGTCACGCTCGCCAACGAGTACGACCTCAAATACGAGTCGATCGACGTCAACGACGTGCTCGACCGTCTCGAGGAGTCGCGCGCCCGGCTGAGCCTCATCGTGCTCGACGCCTGCCGCAACAACCCCTTCACGCGGCGCTTCCGCTCGAGCGCGCGCGGGCTGGCCCAGACCGACGCGCCGCGCGGCACGGTGATCGCCTACGCCACCGCGCCGGGCGATACGGCCGCCGATGGCGATGGCGACAACGGCGTCTATACGGCGGAGCTGCTCAAGGCGATGGCCGTGCCGGGCCTGACCCTGGAGGAGGTCTTCAAGCGCACCATCGACGGCGTCGAGACGGCGACCGCCAGCAGGCAGACGCCGTGGGTGAGCTCGTCGTTCCGCGGCCAGTTCTATTTCCATCCCGCCGCCGCGGCCGCCACCAACACCGCGCCCGCGCCACCGGGCGCCGCGTCTCCGCAGACGCTCGAGCTCGCGGCATGGAACGCCATCGCCGGCAGCAGCAACCCTCAGATGTTCGAGATCTTCCTCGAGCGCTTCCCCAACGGCATCTATGCCGATTTCGCCCGCGCGCGGCTCGCCGAGCTGCAGGCCGCGAAGCCCGCCGGATCGCCGGCGACGGCAGCGCCCGCCATCAGCGATGAGGAGCGCGAGGACGCGCTGAAGCTCGACGAGCGCGACCGCAGGCGGATCCAGGCGGCGCTGACCGTGCAGGGCTTCGACACCATGGGCACCGATGGGGTTCTGGGGCCACGCACCCGGCAGATGATCGCCAACTGGCAGCGCAGCCGCGCCGAGCCGCCCACGGGCTACCTCACCGCGGCACAGGCGGCGTCGCTGTCGAAGGATGGCGATGCCGCCCTGGCCCGGCTGGAGGAAGAGGCCCGGCGCAAGCCCGCACCGCAGGCGGCCGCAATTTCACCCGGCGGTCCGACGTCGTCGATCGACGGCCGCTGGGGCGGCCAGATTTGCCGCAACGACGCCTGCAGGCCGGCGAACATCCAGCTCGCCGGCAATCGCATGACGGGGGTCGCGCCAGGCAAGGGCGGGCCGCAGTCGATCGAGGGCAGCGTCGAGCAGGACGGCCAGGTCCGCGTGCGCTATTTCGGGATCGCGCCGCCCGGCACGCCGCGCGCCGGCAGCCCCTTCGACCACACGTTGACCGGCAAGATCGACGGCGACGCGCTGACGGCGACCTATACCTTCCCGGGTGGGGTCGTGTTCCGCCTGACAGCGCGCCGGCTGCCCTGACGCCCGGTCAGTCGAAATCCCTGGCCAGCGCCGCGCGCACGGCTTCCGACATCAGCGCCATGTGGCCGTAGTTCTCGTGCGTGAAGCCGACGACGATCTCGGTGCCTGATGTGCGGAACTTCGCGATCTGCCCGGCGGTGAAGGGAAAGTGCACGAAGTGCACGGACGAGGCCTTGCCGTCCGCGCGGGTGCGCTCCTGGTCGTCCTCGGCCAGGCCCTTCACCGTCTCGCCGGCGAAGCGGATGACCATCGTGTGCTCGATCCCGCCCAACCCGGCCAGGACCCGCGCGCGCCGCACCGGATCGTCGATCTCGAGCATGACGGTGGCGGTCAGCTCGCGACCGTCGGGGATCAGCGGATTGTAGGCCGCGAGCTCGTCGGGGACCTGCGCCGCGCCGCCCTTCTCGATGTAGAGCATCTCCTGCACCTGGTGCAGCATGGTGTCGAAGCTCTCGAAGTAGAAGGTCGCGAAGGGCCCGACCTCCAGCCGCCGATGCTTCTTCAGCGCCGTGATCGCCGATCGCCGCTCGGCGCGAATCTTGACGTAGTCGGGCAGCGGCAGGATGTCGGTTTCGGTGATCTTGCGCATGGCTCTTCAGTTCGGTGACTTGCGGATGCGGTTGGGGTGCAGGCGCTCCAGCACCCGGTGAATGGCGATGCCGATATGGATGTCGGGATTCTCGGAACAGTATTGCGCGATCATGGCGTTCACCTTGTCGACCGAGGTTTCGCCGGTGATGTGCCAGGTGTCGGGCGTCAGGCGGTTGAGCGCCGAGATGTAGCCCGCCATCCAGGTCTCCACGTAAGTCTTCTGCTGAGGCGTCGCGCCGGCGTATTCACCGCACTTGCGTGAACCGGCACCCAGGATATTGAAGCGCCCGTTGGGATCGGCCGCCTGGGCCGCCGCGCCGATCGACACAGCCAACGCGACAAGGGCAAGGATCCGCATCACAGCCTCCCGGGTTCACATCAGTCCATACGCCCTGGCGAACAGCTCGATCGGGTGGTGCGCCTTCGACGCCCTGGGCGGCCCATCCTCGGCGGTCATTTGCATCACCTGCAACAGATGGTCCGCGGCCAGCGGGCATTCCGAGGCGACGAAAGGCGTGTTGTTGCGCAGCGCCTGCTGCGCGGCCGGGCGGCCGACCTTGACCGCGACCTCGAAATTCTCGGTGCGCGCGCCCCACAGGCCGCCGTGGCCGGAGCAGCGCTCGATCACCGCCACGCGCGTCTTGGGCACCAGGCGCAGCATCTCGGCGGCCTTGGCCCCCATGTTCTGCGCCCGCGCGTGGCAGGCGAGATGCATGGTGACGCCGCCCTCCAGCGTCTCCAGCCCGGGCGCGAGCCCTTCCTTCTTGGCGACGTCGACGACGTACTCGCTGATGTCGAAGGTCGCCTGCGACAGGCGCTTGACGTTGGCGTCATCGGGCACGATCAGCGGCCACTCGAACTTCAACATCAGCGCGCACGAGGGCGTCAGCGCGATCACGTCGTAGCCCTTGTCGACCCAGGCGAGCAGCTCGGCCGAGACCGTGCGCGAGGCGGCGGCCACCGCCTCGAGATCGCCCAGCTCCAGCTTGGGCATGCCGCAGCACGCCGGATGCACGACCTCGGTCTCGACGCCCAGCTTCGCCAGCACGGCGCGCGAGGCCTGGCCGATGTCGGTGTTGTTGAAGTTCACGAAGCAGGTCGCGTAGAGCACCGCCTTGCGCTTGCCGAAGGCCGGCGCCTCGCGGTTGAGCTCCACCGGCTCGCGGCGAGCGCGGTTCAGCAGCGTCTCGTCGGCGTAGCGTGGCAGGCGGGCGCCGTGATGGATGCCGGCGACCTTTTCCATCACCCGGCGCATGCCGGTGTTGTGCTCGTCCGTCGCCCAGTTGGCGACGCCGGACACGATGTTGGCGAGCTTGCCGTTGCGGTCGGTCTCGGCGAGCTGGCGCTCCATGAAGGCGGGTCCGCCCTTCTTCTTCACCTCGACCGCGCGATGGCGCAGCATGAGATGGGGGAAGTCCAGTGCCCACTCGTGCGGCGGCACGTAGGGGCACTTGGTCATGAAGCACAGGTCGCACAGCGTGCAGGCCTCGACGACCTTGCCGTAGTCGTCGTGCTTCACGCCGTCGAGCTCGCCGCTGGGGCTGTTGTCGACCAGATCGAACAGGCGCGGAAAGGAATCGCACAGATTGAAGCAGCGGCGGCAGCCGTGACAGATGTCGAAGACCCGCTCCATCTCCTTCTGGAGCTTGGCCTCGTCCCAGAAATCGGCGTCCTGCCAACCCAGGGGATGCCGGGTCGGCGCCTCGAGGCTGCCCTCGCGCAATCGATCCTCCGTAGGCAACGCCAAGCGCCGGCTGTGCCGCCGGCGCCACAGCGGAATGGGAGCCCGAGCGGGCTCCCATCCTCTCCTGCGCTGGTTACGACAGGGTGTCGAGGGCCTTCTGGAAGCGGCCGGCGTGGCTCTTCTCGGCCTTCGCCAGGGTCTCGAACCAGTCGGCGATCTCGCCGAAGCCCTCTTCGCGCGCGGTGCGCGCCATGCCCGGGTACATGTCGGTGTACTCGTGCGTCTCGCCGGCGATGGCGGCCTTCAGGTTGGCGCCGGTTTCGCCGATCGGCAGGCCGGTCGCGGGATCGCCGACCGCCTCAAGGAACTCCAGGTGGCCGTGGGCGTGGCCGGTCTCGCCTTCCGCCGTCGAGCGGAACACGGCGGCGACGTCGTTGTAGCCCTCGACGTCGGCCTTCTGGGCGAAATAGAGATAGCGCCGGTTGGCCTGGCTCTCGCCAGCGAACGCCGCCTTCAGGTTGCCTTCCGTCTTCGAACCGCCAAGGTTTGCCATCGTCCTCTCCCTCGTGCTTGCGCCGACAGGGCGCCGTCGCGCTCGGTATAGAAACCGGCAGGCGGACGGTCAACGGAATTTAGAATCTTTCTAAATTGAGAATGAGTTGCAGGCGCAAACAGCGAGCCTATTTGCGGACCCGCACCACCACGTCGACCCGCTCGATATGCAGCCCCTCGGGCGCCGCGGGCAGCCTTGCTAACTCGACCTGCTCGGCAGGGATGTCGACCAGCAGGCTCTCGTCCTCGATCAGGAAATGGTGATGGGACGAGATGTTGGTATCGAAGTAGATGCGACCCGGCCCGGCCGAAACCTCGCGCAGCAGGCCGGCGGCGGTGAACTGGTTGAGCGTGTTGTAGACCGTCGCCAGCGAGACCTTGACGCCGTCCCGACGCGCCTCGGCATGCAGCTGCTCGGCCGTGACGTGGCGGTCGCGGCCGTCGCCGAACAGCAGGGTGGCCAGCGCCAGCCGTTGGCGCGTGGGCCGCAAGCCCACGCTGCGCAACCGGGCCGGAACGGCGGTCTCGGACGAAACGGTCATCGCCTCGTCATATGCCACCGCCCGGCGCCGATGCCTAGGGGAGCCGGCGCAATTTGTCGCCGCGCGATGCCGAGGCGCCGCAATCGTCGGCCCTAAGCCTTTGAGCTTCCGGCGATTGCCATTTGCCGCCGCGGTCCTATTTGTTAGAAGCCATCGAGGGTCGCGCTCGCGGCCCGGCCCGCGATTCCCTGAGACAAGCGCGAGATCGACGTGGACACGATCGCTACCAAGAACAGCTACGGTTACGACGATCTGATCAGGTGCGCCAAGGGCCTGCTCTTCGGCCCGGGCAATGCGCAATTGCCGTTGCCGCCGATGCTGATGTTCGACCGCATCACCCATATCGACGACAAGGGCGGCAAGTACGGCAAGGGCGAGATCGTCGCCGAGCTCGACGTGAAGCCCGACCTCTGGTTCTTCCCGGTGCACTTCCAGGGCGATCCCGTGATGCCAGGCTGCCTGGGACTCGACGCGATGTGGCAGATGGTCGGCTTTTTCCTGGGGTGGCTGAAGGCACCGGGCAAGGGCCGCGCGCTGGGCGTCGGCGAGGTCAAGTTCAGCGGCATGGTGACACCCTCGATCAAGCGCGTGACCTATCGCGTCAGCATGAAGCGCGTGTTCCTGCGCAAGCTGGTGCTGGGCGTCGCCGATGGAGTCCTCGAAGCCGACGGACAGCCTGCCTTCGAGGTCAGCGACATGAAGGTCGGGTTGTTCCAGCCACAGGCGGCGGGCTGAGATGCGCCGCGTCGTCGTCACCGGGCTGGGCATCGTCTCGAGCATCGGCAACAACGCCGCCGAGGTGACTGAAAGCCTGAAGGCCGGCCGTTCGGGCATCGAGTTCGTGCCCGAGTACAAGGAGCGTGGCTTTCGCAGCCAGGTCGCCGGCACGCTCAAGGTCGATGTCGAGAAGCTGGTCGATCGCCGCCTGCGCCGCTTCATGGGCGATGGCGCCGCCTTCGCCTGGCTGGCGATGAAGGAAGCCATCGCCGATGCCGGCCTCGACGACTCCACGATCAAGTCCGAGCGCACGGCGCTGATCGCCGGCTCCGGCGGACCCAGCACCAAGGCGATCGTCGACGCCGCCGACATCGCACGCGAGAAGGGCCCCAAGCGCATCGGGCCGTTCGTGGTGCCCAAGGCGATGTCGAGCACGGTGTCGGCCAATCTCGGCACCGCCTTCGGCGTGCGCGGCCCCAGCTACTCGATCAGCTCGGCCTGCTCGACCTCGGCCCACTGCATCGGCAACGCCTACGAGACGATCCTGCTGGGCAAGGCCGATGTCGCCTTCGCCGGCGGCGGCGAGGAGCTCGACTGGCGCCTGTCGGTGCTGTTCGACGCCATGCCGGCGATGTCCTCGGGCTTCAACGACCAGCCGACGCGCGCCTCGCGTGCCTACGACAAGGACCGCGACGGCTTCGTGATCTCCGGCGGCGGCGGCATGGTCGTGCTCGAGGACTACGAGCGCGCCCGCGCGCGCGGCGCGAAGATGTACGGCGAGATCGTCGGCTACGGCGCCACGGCAGACGGCGCCGACATGGTGGCGCCCTCGGGTGAGGGCGCGGTGCGCTGCATGCGCCTGGCGCTGGGCGGCTCGGGCCACAACCGGCCGGTCGACTACATCAACACCCACGGCACCAGCACGCCGGTCGGCGACATCACCGAGCTCGACGCCATCCGCGAGGTCTTCAACGACCGCCTGCCGACGGTGAGCTCGACCAAGTCGATGACCGGCCACAGCCAGGGCGCCACCGGCGCGCACGAGGCGATCTACACGCTCCTGATGCTGCAGAATGACTTCATCGCGCCGTCGATCAACATCGACAATCTCGATCCAGGCGCCGCCGATTATCCCATCGCGCGCGCGCGCGTCGACGACGCCGGGCTGGAGCGCGTGATGTCCAACAGCTTCGGCTTCGGCGGCACCAACGCCGTCCTGCTGTTCCAGAGGGTCGGCGCATGAGTCCCGATTCCGTGGGCGGTCCCTCTTCGGCGGACGCCGCCAGTCGCGCCTCCGGTCTGATGGCCGGCCGCCGCGGCCTGATCATGGGCGTGGCCAACGACCGCTCGATCGCCTGGGGCATCGCGCGGGCCTGCCACGCCGCCGGCGCCGAGCTCGCCTTCACCTACCAGGGCGACGTATTCGGCCAGCGCGTCAAGCCGCTGGTCGGCAAGCTGGGCGCAAAGCTCGTGCTGCCCGCCGACGTCGAGGACGATGCCAGCCTCGACCAGCTGTTCGACACGCTGAAGAAGGAATGGGGCCGGCTCGATTTCCTCGTGCACGCCATCGCCTATTCCGACAAGGACGAGCTCAAGGGCCGCTACGTTGATACCAGCCGCGCCAACTTCCAGCGCAGCCTGACCATCTCCTGCTTCTCGCTCACCGACCTGGCGCGGCGGGCGCAACCGCTGATGACCAATGGCGGCAGCCTGATCACGTTGACCTACGGCGGCGCGCGCCATGTGATGCCGAGCTACAACGTCATGGGTGTCGCCAAGGCCGCGCTCGAGGCCAGCGTGCGCTACCTCGCCGCCGACCTCGGCCCGCACAAGATCCGCGTCAACGCCATCTCGGCAGGCCCGATGCGCACGCTCGCCGCCGCCGTGATCGGCGATGGCCGCTACGTCTATCGCACGACGCGCGAAGTGGCGCCGCTTCGCCGCAACATCGACCAGGCCGATGTCGGCGGCGCCGCGCTCTACCTGCTGTCGGACCTGTCGGCCGGCGTCACCGGCGAAGTGCATCATGTCGACGCCGGCTACCATGTGATGGGTATGGCGCCGCCTTCCGCGGCGGTTGGCGGCAGCGGCGAGGAATAGGCGGCAAGGGCCGCGCACAACAGTTCGGGACGTTCTGCGGTGAGCGAGAGCGAGGCGATCATGCCGGCGCCTTCCGCGCCGTCGGCGGCCGCTCAAGCGGTGGCTGCCGCGCGGCGTACGCGTCCGAGCTTCGACGAGACGACAGCGTTTCTCGAAGGACGCGCCGGCGTGCGCTTGCGCTCGCTGGTGCAGATTCGCTGGGTTGCCGTCGCCGGCCAGGCGGTGACCGCGGGCGCCGTTCACTGGGGCCTGGGGTTCAAGCTGCCGGTGCTGTTCGTGTTCGGCACCATCGGCATGTCGGCCCTGCTCAACCTGATCTTCGAGCTCGGCCGGCCCTCCAGCGCACAGTTGCGCGACCGCGAGGCCGCGGTCTTCCTCGGCTTCGACGTGCTGCAGCTCACCCTGCTGCTCTATCTCACCGGCGGCATCGCCAATCCCTTCGTGCTGCTGCTGCTGGCGCCGGTCGCGGTCGCCGGCTCTAATCTGTCGCGCCGCAGCGTCACCGTGCTCACCGGGCTCAGCGTGCTGTGCACCGGACTGGTCACCCTGTTTCACCTGCCGCTGCCATGGGACGGCACGCCGCCGGTCCTGCCGCCGATCTTCGTCATCGCGGTCTGGCTGGCGGTGACGCTGTCGATCGTGCTGATCGCGCTCTATACGTGGCGGCTCGCCGACGAGAGCCGAAGGATGCGCGATGCGCTGGCCGCCGTGGCGGCGACCCTGGCGCATGAGCAGCGCATCTCCGCTCTGGGCGCCCTGGCGGCGGCGGCGGCGCACGAGCTGGGCAGCCCGCTGTCGACCATCGCGGTGGTCAGTCGCGAGATGCAGCGCGAGGTCGAGGCCGACGATCCGCTGCGCGAGGACGTGGATCTGCTGGTCGATCAGGCGGAGCGCTGCCGTACCATTCTCGCACGGCTGAGCGTCGATCCGGTGGGCGACGTGTCGGACGCCTATACGGTCGTGCCGGTCCCCGCCCTGGTGGAGGCGGCGGCTGAGCCATGGAACGATGGCCGGGTGACGATCGAGTTCGAGGCCGGCCGTGCTGCCCCCTCGGCGCCGGAGGTTGCACCGGTCATGGTGCGTGGCCCCGAGTTCCTGCAGGGAATCGGCAACTTGGTGCAGAACGCCTGCGGCTTCGCCCAGTCGAAGGTCGTGATCAGCACACGATGGACGGCCGCGTGGGTCGAAGTGACCGTGCAGGATGACGGGCCGGGCTTTCCCGATACCTTGCTGGACGAGCTGGGCGCCCCGTTCCTGTCGACGCGCGGGAGCACCGACGGCCACATGGGCCTGGGCGTGTTCATCGCCAAGACCCTGCTGGAACGAACCGGGGCCATCATTCGTTTCGACAATCGCCCGCCCTCGGCAGGCAGCGGCGCCCGAGTCACGGCGCGCTGGAAGAACCCGGTATTCCGGTCTACTTAAGGTCAACGGGCAGTCGCCCGCCGACAGCATTCGAAAGCGAGCAGGGGACGAACCGTGGCCAACCGCGACGAGAAACCCGGCGCGGCCGCGACAGCGGCGGATGCCGGCGACGATACGGAGCGCAGCCTCCTGATCGCCGATGACGACCAGGCGTTCCGCATCCGGCTGGCGCGCGCCATGGAGCAGCGCGGCTATGTGGTGACGTCCGTCGGCTCGGTCGCCGAGGCGCTGGCGCAGGCGGCGTCGCCGCCGGCCTATGCAGTCATCGACCTGCGGCTGGGCGACGGCAACGGGCTGGAGATCGTCGGCCCGCTGCGCAAGGCGCGTCCCGACATGCGCATCGTCGTGCTCACCGGTTATGGCAACATCGCCACCGCCGTCGCCGCGGTGAAGGAAGGCGCGGTCGACTACCTGTCGAAGCCGGCCGACGCCGACGCCATCGAACAGGCGCTGGTGGCGCACGGCAAGAAGCTGCCGCCGCCGCCGAGCAATCCGATGTCAGCCGATCGCGTGCGCTGGGAGCACATCCAGCGCGTCTTCGAGCAATGCGATCGCAACGTGTCGGAAACCGCGCGGCGGCTCAATATGCATCGCCGCACCCTGCAGCGGATTCTCGGCAAGCACGCACCGCGCGAGCAGTAGGCCGAAGGCCCCGCAGGACGCCGTGTCCCGGGGGCGCAGACGGTTCAGCTCGGGCTGAGCGGCGTCGGGTCCGGCGGCTTGGGGTCGGCCTCGACGATCGGCGTGGTGGTCTTGGTCGTCGTCGTCGGACGTCCGGATGGCAGCCTGGCGAGCGCCCGGTCGATCTTCTCCTGCTCCTGGAGGCAGGTCGCATCCGAGGCGGCCGCGCCCGGCGCCGAGGCATCGAGCAGGAAGGAGGAGGGCTGGTTGGCCGGCTCGACGATCACGGCACCGACCTCGATGCCGGCGGGGAAGCCGAGGGTCAGCTGGCCACGATCGCTGTCGGTCTCGAACACGATCGCCGGCGCGCTGCCCGGCAACAGGTTGGCGGCGGCCACCGCCCGATCGCGATCGTCGCCGACCAGCACGCCACGCTGCAGCCAGCGGTTGGGAGAGACGGCCAGCACCTCAAGCACACGGCCGTTCACCTCGATGCTCGATCCGAAGGGCAGGTGCTCTGCCTGGACACGCTGCTGCGTCGAGCCCAACAGGATGACACGCAGGCGGCCCTGCGGTACCGCGGTCTTGAAGGCGCGCACGTCGAGAAGCGAGTCGCCGGTCAGGACATAGTTCTCGATATAGAGCGCGCCACGCGGGCCACCAGCGATACGGCTGTCGCCCGGCACGATCGGAATGGCGCCGGCCGAGGGCTGGGTGCCGCGCGGCTGGAAGTCGAAGGCGAGCGAGCCGGCAGGCATGCTCCAGCGCTTCACGCCCACGGCATTGATGAGATAGGCCGAGCAGACGTTGCTCTTCGCCATGCGCGCCACGTCATGTGCCGGCGACTGCGCGACGGTGGCCGTGCCCAGCGACTGACGCCCGGTCTGGCAATCGCCGCGGCGGCAGCGCTCGTCGATCGCTTCAAGCAGGCGTATCGCCCGGGCACTGGTCTGGGCACGATCCCCGAAGGTTGGCCGCTCTTCGCCCCGGATGAAGTCGTCGGCCTGCTTGCGCCAGCCGGCATCGTTGCGCGCGGCACCCTCGACAATGGCGCTGATTTCGCGGCCATCGCTGTCGGGTGTCGCGGCGGCCAACTGCGGGGACTGCGCAGCGGCGCCAAAGGCGACAGCGACAAGGGCGGAACAGATCGGGAATAGAGCGCGCAAATTCATTTTGATCAATTCTAGGTTCAATATCAGACTCTATAATATTGATTTTATTGTATTTTCGCCACAGGATTCTTTGGCGGTCAGGCGGGCAATTAAAATGCAATAATATCAATCATTTAGTGAGCTTTATTGATCTAAAACTACGGATATCCACCCGATGTTCGCACGCCACAAAGAAAACGGGCCGGCAAAGCCGGCCCGTTCGAACTCGAATCGACGGATTGATCAGAAGAACTTGCGCGGCACTTCGACGGTATCGCCCGGCAGGAGCGGCGTCTCGGCATTGCCCTCGAGCTTCTCCCCGGCCCGATAGATGATGGCGGTCTCGGTGCTGCCCCGGCGCTCGTAGCCGCCGGCCATCGCGACCGCCCCACGGACATCCATACCGAACGAGAACGGATAACGACCCGCCTGGCGGACCTGGCCGAGCACGGTCACCGGCCTGTAGCCGACGACCTGCACGGTGACCTTGGGATCGCGCAGGATGCCGCCCTGGGAGAACTTGGCGCGGATCTCGTCCTGCACCTCGCCGACCGTGCGATTGCCGGCCGCCACCTCGCCGATCAGCGCGACGACGATCTTGCCGCCGGCATCGACCTCCAGCTCACCGCCGAGGTCGGACTGGCCCAGCACGACCACCTTCACCTTGTCGCCGACGCCGAGCTTGTAGTCGAGGCCACCGACCCCGCCGAGCTGCTTCGGTGCCGGCTTGCTGGGGCCGCTGCTCGACGAGGTATCGCACGCCGCCAGGGCGACGGCGACGAGGCCGCCCAGCAGCAGGCTGACCAGGAAGCGGAACGTGTCGCCGAAGCGCGTAAGGCTGTGCTGACTTGTCACGATGAGATCATCCCGCAGCAATTTCCTACAAGCTGCGGGAAGATATCACAATTGTCCGCCGAGCGTTAGCAAGTAGCGGTTGTCGCGGTAGGCGAAACCCGCGGTATCCGAAACGCGGCGTTCGTGGACGTAGCGCGGTCCGACGAAGACCTGCGGGATGATGTAGTACTTCGCGCCGATGTCGAAGATGAAATAGTTGTCGGTGCGATCGAGCGGGGTGGTGTAGTCGTACCGCTGCCAGGAGAAGCCGGCATCGACCAGCAGCTCGTCGATCGGCAGGTAGCCGACACGCAGCTGCAGGCCGGTATTGATGGCGTTGCCGGACGCCACGCCACCGACCGCCGTCCGGTACTCGGTGACGCCGCGACGACCTTCCAGCTCGACCGAGATCGTGTCGGTCGGATTCCAGTACAGGCGCGCGAGCGCCGACAGACCGCCGATCGACGACAGGCGCGGATCGCTGAAGCTGCGGCGGAAATAGCCGAGGCCCAGTTCAGCGGTCACGGTACGCGTGACGTCGTAGGCGATGCCGGCACGAATGTCGAAGCCGTGCGAGTTGCGCTGGAAACCGAACGGATCGACGGCGTTGTCGTAGCGCACCCACTGGTAGGACGGATCGATGAAGACGGACAGCTCCGGCGTGACCTTGTAGCCGAAGCGGCCGGCGACCTCGAACTGGTTGAAGTCCTGATTGGTGCCGCCCGTGCCCGTGACATAGGTCACGCGCTGGAAGCGGGGCCCGATGCGGACAAAGAAGGGATCGCCGTTGTAGCTGACCGACAGCCCGGTGGTGAGCTGGTGCACGATCGAATCAGTGCCGCCGCCGAGCGTACCTGGCTGGCCGGGACCGAGATGGACGCGCGAGAACTCTGCCTCGCCGTTGAGCGCGAACTCGTCGTTGATGTCGAAGCGGCCACGCGTGCCGACCTGGAATGATTCGTAGCTCTGGCCGGTGTTCGAGACGACGCGCGCCAACTCGCCCAGCGCGTAGAACTGCAGGGCGTGCACGTCCCATTCGCTGTCGACGGTCACGCCCGGACGGACGCGGAACACCCAGTCGCTGACACGGTTGGTATCCGTGCGGAAGATGTTGTCGTCGAATTCGACGTCGACGGCCAGTCGCGGGTGCACGACGAAGCTGCCGAGCGCGATGCCTTCCAGCTGGTCGCCGCGCGGCCCGCGCAGCACCGAGGCGTCACGCGCCGAGAGCTCCTGGACCTGGCCGCTGGGCGGCGCCGTCGTGCGCGAAACCGGCGCCGGCGTGGCCGGGCGCACGCCCGGCTGCACGCCGCTGGGCGGAGTCGTGGTGGTGGTCGTCGGCGTGGTGGTGGTCTGCGCCACCGCAATCGCCGACCACGTCACCACGGCGAGGCCGAGGGCGACGAGCGCGGTGCTCGACGCCGTCGGGAGGCCGCGCCGGAGCCAGGATGTCGGGTGCATCCGTCAGTTCCTGCTCACCGGCGGCGGCGGCGGGGGCGGCGGCGGCGGGGGCGGCGGATTGCGCGGCGGCGGCGACGACTGCGGCAGGGCTGCCAGCAGCTTGTCGAGCTTCTCCTGTTCGCGCAGGCACGAGTCGTTGGTCAGCACGCCGCTGCCGCGCGCCGTCGAGTCGAGCACCAGGGTCGAGGGCTGGCCGGCCGGCTCGATCAGCAGCGCGCCGAGCTCGGCACCCTGCGGGAACTGCAACTCGATGTAACCCTGCGTATTGTCGATCTCGAAGATGATCGAGGGCGCGCTGCCCGGCAGGATGTTGTTGGCGACGAAGACCTGCTCCGGCGTGCCCGTGGCCAGCGCGCCGCGCGGAATCCACTTGTCGGGACCGGCGGCGACGATGTCGAAGGGACGGCCGTTGGCGATCAGGGTGCGGCCGAACGGCGAGGACAGCGCCTGCGCCAGCGGCCGCTTGCCGCTGATCAGCGAGATGCGCAGCATGCCGTTCGGCGCCGGCACCTTGAACGAGCGCACGTCGAGCAGCGAGTCGCCCGACGCCGGATAGGCGTCGTTGTAGCGCACGCCGCGCTCGCCACCCGTGATGCGCGCGTCGCCGGTGCGAATGGGCGTCATGCCAGGATAGACCGGCGCGCGCGGCGGGTCGAAGTCGAAGGCCTGGATGTTGCGCGGCACCGTCCAGCGGCGCACGCAGACCGTGTCGATCGGATAGGCGGCGCAAACCGCGCCGCTGGCGATCTTGGCGACGTCCTGAACGGCGGCGGCAAGGCCGCCGGGGCCACCTGGCGTGCCCGGGCTGCCGGCCGCGCCGCAGCCGCCGGTGCGGCAGCGCTCGTGCAGGTTCTTGATCAGCTGGACCGCACGATCGGTGATCTGAGAGCGATCGCCGGCGGTGACATTGCCGAGCAGGTACTCGCGAACCTGCGTCCGCCAGTCGCCGTTGTTGCGGGCGATGCGGTCGACGAGTTCGGACGACTGCGCCGCGGCGTGGCCGCACAGCACAACCGGGACCACCAAGGCAGCGGCCCAACCGGAAAGAAAGTTGCGTAGGGAGGCTCTCATCAAATCGCTTCCTGAAAATTCTTTTGGGGCAAAATTCGCCAAACGATTGCTACCTTTATACCAAAGGGGGGTCCACGAAGCACATAGAATTTTGCATTGGACGGCAAGAGACCCTGAACGAAACGGGATCAATCGTCGAAAAATCGTCAAACGGACGTGATCGAACATTCGTCTGCGACTCCTCGTCGCGCGCAATTGGGCGGAAATTCTCGACGCGGCCTCAGAGCTTTTCCACATGCTATTGTTATCAGACGGATTTCTTGCCACTATGGACCGTTCGTCAATGGTTGCCGCAGCCACTCTGTGGTATCACTAACAAATTGCACGGATACCGGAGATAGCGCGAGCGAGACGGTGACCGGCACCGTCCAGTAAAATCCCGCTGCGTCGCCGAGGTCGCCTGCGCATATGTCTCCGCCCGACAAATCGCATGGTCATAATCCGGGACCGCAGGACGCGCCGGGGCCGGTTAGCGCCGCCGCGGGTCCGCCGCGCGAGCCGACCGCCGCCGAGCCGCGGCCCCATCGGCCTGTCGATACCCTGCTGCGCTGCCTGCTTTACGTCGCCCAGCAGATGGGGCGGCCGGTCAGCGAAGCGGAGGTTCGCGCACTGTGCCCGATCCCCGAGCGCGGGCTCGACGAACCCACCTTCCTGCTCGCCTGCTCCCGCCTGGGCTTCAAGGCCGGGCCGGTGACGACCGACGCCGCGACGCTTCGGCGTCTGCCGCTGCCTTTCATTCTCGTCGGTGCCGACGACACGCCCTCGATGGTGGTCACCGGCCGCGATGGCGATCGCTTCACGGCGCTCGATGTCATCGACGCCAAGCCACGCACGCTCGAGCCGCGCGCCATCGCCGAGCTGACCGGCCGTGCCATCGTGCTCAAGGACATGCCGCCACAGGAGCGCCGGCGCGACTGGAAGGCGCTCCTGCATCAGCGCATCAGGCCGGTGCTCGGCGAGCTGCTGGTCTCGTCCTTCGCCATCAACGTGCTGGCGCTGGCCACGCCGCTGTTCATGATGGTGATTTTCAACAAGGTCATCGGCCAGGGCAGCCCCGACACGCTGGCGACGACGATGGTCGTGCTGATCGCCGGCATGTCGATCGTCTACGTCTTCGACACGATCCTGCGCATCCTGCGCGGCTACGTCTCGAGCAGCACCGGCGCGCGCATCGACGCGCTGATGTCGGGCGAGGTCGTGCGCCATCTCGTGCATCTGCCGTACCGACACTTCGAGAAGACGCCGTCGGGCGTGATCGCCGAGCGGCTGCGCCAGCTCGATACGCTGCGCGCCTTCTTCACCGGCCAGATGCCGGCGCTGATCATCGATCTGGGCTTCGTCTTCGTCTATCTGGCTGCGATCTACCTGATCAACGTCATCCTCGGCGTGTTCGTCACGCTGATGATCCCCGTCTTCCTCGGCATCTCGCTGGTCACGCATCGCGCGCAGCGG
Organism: Reyranellaceae bacterium; assembly: GCA_050183765.1. Lineage (GTDB taxonomy): Bacteria > Pseudomonadota > Alphaproteobacteria > Reyranellales > Reyranellaceae > JAFAZJ01. Next base: position 43,222 of record JBFXAZ010000013.1, read on the forward strand.
CGCTATATCGACGAGAACTTCCATGCGCTGGCGAGCAAGGGCTCGGCGCTCAACGAGACCGTCAACAACGCCGGCACCATCAAGGCGCTGGGCCTGGAAAGCGAGATCGAGCGGCGATGGCGCGAGCGCGTGGCGCGCTCGGCGTGGACGAGCTTCCGCGCCAACAACCTCGCCAACGTCGTCGCCAGCCTCACCGGCGCGCTGCAGATGTTCGTGTCGCTGGGCGTGATCCTGCTCGGCACCTGGGAGATCACCAACCAGCTGATGAGCATCGGCGCGCTGATCGCCGCCAACATGCTGGCCGGCCGCGCGCTGGCGCCGATGCGCCAGGTGATCTCCGCCTGGCACACGCTGCAGTCGGTTCGCGCGGCCTTCGCCCGCATCGACGAGATGATGTCGCTCGACACCGAGATCGAGCCCGGCGCGCTCGCGCCCATGCCGCCGCTGCAGGGCGAGATCGTCTTCGAGCGAGTCTCGTTCAAGTACGACGACGGTCCGCCCGTCCTGCACGAGATCGACCTGCGCATCGAGCCCGGCACGGTGATCGGCATCATCGGGCCCTCGGGCTCGGGCAAGACGACGATCTCCAACCTGCTGCAAGGTCTCTACACCCCGACCTCCGGCCGCGTGCTGGTCGACCGCACCGACATCGCCCATATCTCGCCGGCGCAGCTGCGTGCGCAGACCGGCGCGGTGCCGCAGGACGTGCAGCTGTTCTCCGGCACCGTGCGCGAGAACATCGCCATGGGCGTCGCCGACAAGGACCCCGGCCGCATCGTCGCCGTGGCCAAGTTCGTCGGCGCGCACAACTTCATCCAGAAGCTGCCGCAGGGCTACAACACCGTGCTGAGCGAGCGCGGCGGCGGCCTCTCGCAGGGCCAGAAGCAGTTGTTGTGCATCGCCCGCGCGCTGATCCGCAACCCACGCATCATCGTGCTCGACGAGGCGACCAGCGCACTCGACCCGGCCACCGAGGAGCAGCTCCTGCGCACGCTGCGCACCAACGCGCGCGGCCGCACCATCGTCATGGTCACCCATCGCCTGGCGCCGCTGGCCATCGCCGACAAGGTGGCGCTGGTGATCGATGGCCGCATCGAACGCATCGGCCCGCCGACCGAGGTGATGGCCTATGCCCGCATCCGCATGGCCGAGGCCAGCCGCGCCCAGCCGCCCGGCCAGTCGCCGATGAGCCAGGGCTCCAACGTCGCCAGCCTGGTCGCCGGTGGCGCCCCGCTGGCTGGCGCCTGAGGAGACGCGCGATGGCCGAGAGCGCGAGACTGCCGACTGGCGCGTTGCAACCGACGCCCGACGACGGCTCCGGCGCGGCACGCCCGTCCAACCCGCCCGGAACCGCGGTCGCGCCGCCGGCCAGGCCGCCGGAGAACGCCGTCACCCGCGTCCTCGCCGAGGCGCGTCTGCTCGGCACCCCGCGCGCGAAAGTCGAGGATTTTCTGCCGGACATCGAGGCGATCAGCGAGCGTCGCCATTCGCCCTATGCCAGCTGGTTGATCTACGCCCTCACCGGGTTCGTCGCCGCGGCGGTGCTGTGGATGTCGCTCTCCCACATCGATCAGGTGGCGACGGCCCCGGGCGTGATCCGGCCGGCCGGCAAGGCCAAAACGCTCAGCCATCCCGAAGGCGGACGCGTCGCGCGCATCCTGGTGAAGGACGGCGACCACGTCCGGGAAGGCCAGGATCTCATCGAGCTCGATTCCGACCAGGTCGACCAGGAGATCGCCAAGTCGCGCGCGGTCTATCAGGCGCTTTCGGGCGAAGTCGCCCGGCTCGAGGCCGAGACGGCCCAGCAGGCGACGGCGCCGGTCTTTCCGCCGGAGCTGGCCCGTACCTCAGCGGTGATCGCCGACCAGCTCAACCTGTGGCGCGCGCGCCAGGCGGAGCTGCAGGCACGCCGCACCGCCGCCGATTCCGTCGTGGAGCAGACGCGCGCGCGCATGCAGGGCGCGCAAGGCCGCATCAAGACACTCGAGGAAAGCGTCACCATCCTGTCGCAGCGCGAGAAGGCGCTGCGCGGGCTGGTCGGGCAGAAGTACTTTCCCGAACTGCAGTACCTTGGCGTCAAGCGCGATCTCGTGGTCGCGCGCGGCGATCTCGCCTCGGCGCACGACGATCTGAAGAACGCCGAGCAAGCCTACGCCGAAGCCGTCGAACGGCGCACGATCGTCGATCGCGAGTGGATGTCGGCCGGCCTGAAGCGGCTGGGCGAGGCCCGGGCCGAGCGCGATCGCGCCATGGGCACGCTCGAGCAGCAGCTCACCTTCAAGCGCAACCTGGTGCTGCGCGCGCCGATCGACGGCATCGTCAACGGCCTGCGCCTGACCAACCCCGGCCAGGCGGTACGCCCCGGCGAGCCGGTCGTCGGAGTCGTGCCGTCCGGCGAAGCGCGGCGCATCGAAGTCGAGATCCGGGTCACGAACGCCGACATCGGCATGATCACCCAGGGCCAGGCCTGCGTGGTCAAGCTGCAGACCTACGACTGGGTCCGCTATGGCGCGCTCGACTGCAAGGTCACCTACATCGCCGCCGATTCCATCGCGCCCGATCCGGCGATCAACCCGCAGGCCGCCGCGACCACGCAGCCGTACTTCATCGTCCTGGCGTCGCTGGAGCACGACTACCTGGGCGACGACCCGCGCCGCAACCGGGTGACTCCGGGCATGACCGCTCTGGTCGACCTCCATATCGGTCGCCGCTCGATCATGGGTTACTTCACGGACCGCGTCTTCTCGACCGTCGGCGGCGCGATGAAGGAGCGGTGATTTCCGGCCTTTGTGGCGCCATGAATAGCAGTCAGACAATGATCAGGCCCAACAAGTTGTGGCCTTGATCGGTCCGCAATGAAGTGACAATCGCTTTGAAATTTCCTTGTTTTAGAGTACTTTACGACATGATATTTAATAATTCTCAGGCTGTCGGTTCGCCGCATGTGCCGGCCGCAGGGTGGTACTAGTCCATGGCGAACGTGACGCGCTTGCAAACGGGCTACAGCAACCTCCCAGTCGAAGCGCCGCCGCCGGTCTCGCAGCAGGGGCCCCAGGGCGATCCTTCGCCGTCGGTATCGGTCCGCAATATCCTGGGCATGCTGCGGCGCCACAAGCTGCTGATCGGCGGCGTGGCGCTGATCGGCACGACCATCGCCTGGCTGATCGCCAACCAGCTGACCCCGGTCTATCAGGCCCAGGCCGACATCGTCATCGAAGGCGGCGGCGATACGCCGATCATCAATCCCAACCAGGGCGCGGGGTCGCCCGACGTCAACATGGAGGCCGAGGCCGCCAAGCTGAAGAGCGAGGCCAATGCCCGCATCTCGGTGCGCGCGCTGAACCTGATCGAGCATCCGCTGTTCAATCAGGAGCTCGCGCCGCCGCGGCAGGGCAAGCTCAAGGCGCTGTTCGCCCCCGTGATGAAGGATCGGCGCCGGCGAGGCGCCGCCGCGCCGCCGCGCCTGCCGGCCGAGGAAGTCCGCCGCCGCCTCGACGCGATGCCGCCGGACCAGAAGGACCCCTTCTACAACCAGATCGCCGGCGCCTGGGCTGGCGGCCTGTCGACGGCGATCCCGCCGTTCTCGCGCGTGCTCAGCATCCGCTACCGCTCGTCCGATCCGCAGCTCGCCGCGCACTCGGTGAACCAGGCGATCCGGACCTACATGGAGCAGCAGAAGGACGACAAGCAGAAGGATGCGCTGGAGCTGATGCGCTTCCTCGCCACCCAGACCGAGGACGCCCGCAAGGCGGTGGTCAAGGCGGAGCGCGAGCTGGCCGAATTCCGCGCCGCCAACCAGATCTACGATACCGGTGACGCCTCGACGCAGACCAAGCAGCTGATCGAGCTGCAGTCGCAGCTGCTGGCGGCCGAGAAGGACCTGCGCGAGAAGGCGGCGCGTGCCGAGAACGGCATGTTGCCCAACGACAACACCCTGCTCGCCGAGCTGGCGAACGCCGAGAAGCGCGTCGCCGAGCTCGCGGCGCAGTTCGGGCCGAGCCATCCCGACATGGTGCGCGCGCGCCGACAGCTGGGCGCCGTGCAGGCCCGCGTCGAGGCCGAGCGTGCCCGCGTCATCCGCAACCAGGGCCGCGAGGTCGAGGCCACGCGCATCTCGGTCGAGAAGCTGCGCGCGGAGGTCAGCCGTCTCGAGGACCAGATCCGGCGCCAGACCGTGAACCTGGCGCAGCTGCGCACGCTGCAGACCGAGCTCGACACGCGCAAGCAGTACTACCAGGCGCTGCTGCAGCGCTTCCAGGGCGTCAAGGTCGACACCGAGGTGAAGCGCAAGTCGATCGCCCGTGTGCTGAACGACGCCGAGGTCCCCGCCACGCCCGTCGCGCCGCGCAAGGATCTCATCGTCCTGATGGCCTTCGTCGCCTCGCTGGCGCTGGGCGTGGCGGTCGCGATCGTCATCGAGCTGATGGACTCCGGCTTCCGTTCGATCCACCAGCTCGAGCAGATGACCGGCGTGGCCGCGCTGGGCATGGTGCCGTTCCAGTCCGGCCGGCTGCGGCGCAACGCCAAGCCGTGGATGAACATCGTCGACAAGCCGAACTCGGCCTACTCCGAGGCGTTGCGCACGATCCGGACCGGCATCCAGCTGTCGAGCGCCGACCATCCGCAGCGCACCGTCGTCGTCACCTCGTCGGTGCCCGGCGAGGGCAAGACCACCACGTCGCTGTCGCTGGCCGCCGCCTCGGCCGCCTCGGGCGCGCGCACGCTCCTGATCGATTGCGACCTGCGCCAGCCCTCGGCGCACAAGAACCTCGGCGTCGACAACGAGGCCGGCCTGGCCGAGTTCCTCTCGGGGCAACGCAACCTCGAGGAGCTGGTGCACGTCGAGCCGCGCACCGGCCTGTACTACATCCTCGCCGGCAAGCGTCCACCCTCGCCTACCGACCTGCTCGGCTCCCTGCGCATGCGCAAGCTGCTGCAGCAGCTGGGCGACGCCTTCGACCTCGTCGTGCTCGACACGCCGCCGGTGCTCGCGGTGTCGGACGCGCTCCTGCTGGTGCGCCAGGCCGACACGACGATCTTTGTTGTGCGCTGGGAGAAGACGCGGCGCGATATCGCCTCGACCGGGGTGAAGATGGTCTACGAGGCCGGCGCGCGCCTGTCGGGCATCGTGCTTACCCAGGTGGACCTGCGCCGCCACGCCCAGTACGACTATACCGACAGCGGCGTGTACTACTACCGCGGCTACAAGAAGTACTACGGCGACTAGGCGCCACCCTCGACGCGGTCCGTCATGGCGATGACCACGAACCGTATCTCGCTGATCTCCGACGTGCGGCCGGACGAGCGCGCGCGGCGCAGGAGCAGCCGCCAGGCGGGTCCCGAGCATCTGCGCCACCGGCTGTCGCTGCCGCTGGGGATCATCGCCATCGTCGGCGGCCTGGCGCTGGGCGCCGTGGCGTTCCCGCACCTGATTGCGGCCATCGCCGTCGTCCAGGCACGACCGATCGCCGAGCGCTTCATCAGCGGCGAGCGCGGTCCCTATCTGGCGAATGTCGAGCACGCCGGCGAGCGGCTGCAATTCGCGCTGGGCCTGGCGCCGGACGCCGATACCGCTGTGCTGCTGGCCGATCTGCGGCTGTGGCAGGCGCGGCGCGCCGCGGACACCAAGACCACGCTCGCCTATGCCCGGCAGAGCGCCGAGGCCGCGAAGCTCGCGATACGCCATGCCCCGGCCCATGCCACGGCGTGGACCGCGCTGGCCGACGCGCTCGAAGTGCTGAACCCGGGCGACGCCTCGGTCGTCGCGCCGCTGTCACGCGCGCTGCTGGTGTCGCCTTACGACCCGAGGCGGCGGCGCACGCGCGTCAACCTGGCGATGCGCCATTGGCAGGCGCTGCCGCCGCAGGCGCAGAAGGCGGCCGGTCCGCCGATCGTCGCCATGGCGCGGGCCGACCTGGATGTGCTGGCCAGGCTCACCAAGCAGAACCTGGCGCTGGGCGCGGTGCGCGACGCGCTGGCCGCCGACGCCGAGCTCGCCCGCCGCTTCGACGCCGCCTATATCGCCCTGCCTAATTGACGACTTCGCCCTTGTAGACGCCCCACACGTGGCGGCGCTCGACCCAGCCGATATGACCGCCGGCCTGCACACGGCACCAGTCACCCGAGCATGACTTCACCTGGGCGATGACCTCCACGCCCATGCGGGCGACCTCGGCGGCCTTGGCCGACGGCGTCTTGCGCATCGGCGCATTGGCCGTGGTGACGATAACATAGCGCCTGCCGCTCAGCAGGCTCTGGTGCACCCAGCCGCCGGCGCCCTGCCAGTCGCGGATCTTCCGCCAGTTCTCGTACTCGCCGACGATCTCGATCGGCATGCCCTTGCGCTTGAAGACCCAGGTAATGGGGTAGCGCGTGGCCGGTCCGGTGCGCACGTTGGTCTCGTCCGCGCGGATCACGGCGAAGCGCGGCACCGGCAGCCCGGTGCCCTTGCGCAGCGGCGGCGGGTGGGCCCCGCCCGACGCGGCGACTGTCTGGGCAAAGGCGGGCGGGCCGGCGACCGCCAGCAGGCCGGCCAAGGCCACAGCCAACCCCGAGCGTCTCGTCCACGCGTCACGCCTCATTCGCAAGATATATCCCAACCCGCCCTGTCGATCCACCTGTCAAAGCCCCGATAAGCGGCGGATTCGGCATGGTTTTTGCGGGTTGGTCGCGTTGGGGAAGCAAACTGGACAAGCCGCGCGGGGCTTTGCTATTGCCGCGTTTGGGGTCGCTGGAGCCATCATGGCCGTATCGCCGAAGAAGCCGCTCGTCATTGTCACGCGCAAGCTGCCGGATGCCATCGAGACGCGCATGATGGAGCTGTTCGACACACGCCTGAACGCCGACGACAAGCCGATGACCCAGGCCCAGCTGATCGAGGCCGCCAAGGCCGCCGACGTGCTGGTGCCCACGGTGACCGACCGCATCGACGCGCGCGTGCTGTCGCAGGCCGGCCCGAAGCTGCGCCTGATCGCCTCTTTCGGGACCGGCGTCGACCACGTCGACCTCGACACCGCCCGTCAGCGCGGCATGGTGGTGACCAACACGCCCGGCGTGCTGACCGAGGACACCGCCGACATGACCATGGCGCTGATCCTCGCCGTGGCGCGGCGCATCGGCGAGGGCGAGCGCCTGGTGCGCGCCGCCAAGTGGACGGGGTGGGCGCCGACCGCGATGCTGGGCGCGCGCATCTGGGGCAAGCGGTTGGGCGTCATCGGCATGGGCCGCATCGGCCAGGCCGTGGCGCGCCGCGCCCGCGGCTTCGGCATGGCGGTGCACTACCACAACCGCCGACGCCTGCACGCCGACATCGAGAAGCCGCTCGAGGCGACCTACTGGGAGAGCCTCGACCAGATGCTGGCGCGCATGGACATCGTCTCGATCAATTGCCCGCACACGCCGGCGACCTATCACCTGCTCTCGGCGCGGCGGCTGAAGCTGCTGCGGCCCAGCGCCATCCTGGTCAACACCGCGCGCGGCGAGGTGGTCGACGAGAATGCGCTGACCCGCATGCTGCGCGCCGGCGAGCTGGCCGGCGCCGGCCTCGACGTCTTCGAGCACGAGCCGGCGATCAACCCCAAGCTGGTCGAGCTCGACAAGGTCGTGCTGCTGCCGCACATGGGTTCGGCCACGCTCGAGGGCCGCATCGAGATGGGCGAGAAGGTCATCATCAACATCAAGACCTTCATCGACGGCCACCGCCCGCCCGACCGCGTGCTGGCGGCGATGTTCTGAAATGCGGCGCCGCTACGCCGCCTTCAGCCTCTCAAGCTCCGTCTCGAACTCGAACCGCAGCTGCGCGGCCTCGGGCTCGGGCAGCCAGTTCGTCATCTGCGGGAAGATCGTCTGGTAGAGTCGCAGCTGCCGCGCATCCCACGGCAGGGTTCGCGCCGAGCGCGCCTCGTTCAGGATGACCTGCAGGCGGGCGCGGACCTTCTCGGGATCGGCCCGATACGCCCTGGGCGCGGCATCCTCGTCGAACAACTCGGGCTCATCGTTGCCGAACAGGTCCGGCTGATTGTCGCTGGCCATTGTCTGCCGATTGGACTCACTCAAGAGGGACACCAATATTGCGCTACGCGGCCGCTATACGCGAGGCCTTCCCACGGGAGCTTGTCCCCAGTCTGGGGATCAGGCGACAGGCCCCGCGAGGTCGCCGGCCTGCTGTGTCTTGAGAACAAGGGCCAGCGCATCGGCGTCCAGCAGCGGGCCCGCGCATATCCGGTCGAGCAACACGGCCTGAGCGGGTTCCAGCGCGACGAGTCGGCCGAGAACGTGCAGCAGGTCGATCAGGTCGCTGGTATACTCGGCGAGCCAGCTCTCAGGTTGAACGCTGTCGAGCGGCGACGGCGGACGTCTGTCGCCAATGATGGGGCGGCTGCGGTCACGACGACGGTAGCTGAACCACTGGCGGATCACTTGCTTGCCGGAAACCTCGTATGCCCAGACCGCAGGTGAGACGTTCTCGACACTCCCCTTCCCAATGCGTAACCGCCGCGTAGCCGGATCGTAGTCGATCTCGTCCGGCAGGGGTTCCGGCGCCGAAGGGATGGCGCCGTCCTCAGGAACATAAGGGGCCTCCGCCTTTGGCAGACGCGGAGGCCTGCGCGGGCGGTTCGCCGCCGCGTCGACAAACCGTTCGCCGTAGCAGTGCAGCCAAACAACCTCGCGTCCCAGCGCGGCCGCTTCGTCAAACAACGCCGCATCGGCGGTGAGAGGCACGCGCAAACCCGGCTGCACGAGATCGGCTTCAAAGCGTGAGGTGAAGGCAGGATGGGCGAGCGTCGCGGCAATGTAGGCCATCACGTCTTCGGCCGTGACCTCGCGGCCAAAAGCCTCCGCAAGATGTGTCACCAGCGCGAGCTTAATGTTGGGCGTCTTCGCCGCTCGATCATGCCACAGCGGATAAACTCGGCCACCTCGACCGTTGTAGTGGTGAAGATCAGTTATGGCGGCTGAAAGCGTCAGAGCTGGACCGCCACTGGGCGACCGATCTGAGGGGGCAGTTAGTAGTACCTGGCGTGGAGAAAGCATGCCCCAGAGCTTCGGGTTCGGCTGATTAATCAGGCGAGCATCCGGAATGATCCATTGGCGATCAAAAGAACGAAATCCGTAGTGGATGGCTTGTATTGAGCCTCCGTGGTCATCAACAACCGGAACGAGGCGTTCCTCGTGGCCCGGTAGACCATGAGCGATTGGCTTGCCCAAGTGCTTGTCACCCGGCTCACCATTGCGCAAATGCGGATGAAATAGGATTGCTTTCTTGCTCGGGTTCGCCTCCGTGACTAATCGATGCCAACGACGTTCTAAAGAGGTTGCATCGGGTGAGATGATCCAAGTTCGACCCGGCATCACACCCGAGCCGTTGTAAGCAAACATCTCTTCCAGCGGCAGCATCGACGCCCAAAGACCCTCCGCCTCGGGCAGAAACGGATCACGCCAGGCAGTTGGACAGTCATCCCAGTTGTCGTCGTCGAGCCTGATCGCCTCCATGGCCGCAAACTTTTCCTCGCGCCGTCCCTCGGGCAATCCACGGAACCGTACATGCGCCGGCTGGTCGGGGTTCTTGTTGAGTTTGCGAGCGGCCAATACGATGCAGACTGGCTGTTGCACCCCCTGGAAGATGCGCGTTGCAACCTCTGGCTGATGACCTTCGGGCGAGCAGTCGATCACCCAGATGTCGGAGCAGGTTCGACGCAGATCGTCTCGCATCCGTTGAAAGCCCCGCCCGTTAAGGAATCCTGCCACGGTGATGAAGCAGACGATGCCTTCCTCGTCCCGCTCCGGAAGGTTGGTCGACGCCTTCAGCCCCGATCCGAAGACCTTCCACGTCGCCCATCGCCAGAAATAGACATAGAGGTTCTTCAGGTGCTTGGCGTGCGCGCCTACACCCCAGGCGGGCGGTGGCTTCCACCGGTCCATCGGTGCCTCACGCCCCTTGCTGCCGGCCTCGATCCAGCCGCCCCGACCCTCCGCCTTTTCCTTGTATGGCGGATTGCCGATGACCACCGTGATCGGCTGACCGCGCTTGACGGCGTTCGCTTCCCGTCGCGACCTGGCCACCGGCTCCATCACCTGCGGCAGCCAATCCTCTTCGATGAAGGGATCACCCAGTGTGTCCGTGATGAACAGGCGCAGATCGGGCATGGTCGGGGATGGCTTGCCCGGTGTTCCCATCAAGATTTGCATCTCGGCGATCAGCCGCAGCTGGGCGACAGCGAAGGGGCCAAACTGCATCTCAAAGCCGAAGATACGCTGGGCAGCGGCAGCCTCGACCGCCGCACGCACAGCGCCAGGCCCCTGGTCCGCGGAGACGATGGAAGCGATACGGCGAAGGACGCCGAGCAGAAACGTGCCGGTTCCAACGGCGGGGTCGGCCACAAACACATCTGCTGACGCGAGCCCCGTCGCCCGCTCGAACAGCGGGCCGCGCAGCGCCTCGTCGACAAGCCCAACCATTGCCGTCACGACTTCGGGCGGCGTGTAGTACGAGCCCGTTCGCTTGCGGAGCGCGTTGTCGTAGACCTCGAGGAAGGCTTCGTAGAAGTACAGCCAGGCGTCGGGATTGTCCTTGCTGATTGTCGGCCAATCGACCGCGTTCAGCACGCGCGTCAGCGTGCCAAGTGACGTCCGAAGCGCGGTCCGGTTGGTCGCATCATCTGTGAGCAGCCGCAACGCCGTGGCAACCAGGGAGTTCGTAGCCCGCAGTTCCGTCGCGGCCGCCTCGATCCCGTGGTCGAGTGCGATGCCCCTTGCCCGGGCCACAAGCAGGCCGAACGTGACCGCCTGGGCATAGCCGTCGGCGAATTGGGCATCATCGGCCTGCGGAAAGAGAAGCTTGCGCCAGTCGTTGGCAAGCGCGTTGAGACTGGACCTACCGGACTCCATCTGCTCGATGACTTCGTCGCGTAGCAGTCGGCAGAGTCGCGCGCTGATTTCGGCGAGGGCCTTGGCATTGCGTGGCGGCAGCGGTTCCCAGCGTAGGAAGTCGCTCACCAGCGGCAGCAGTCCCGATGGTGCCGCAAGCGCATCTCCGGAGGTCGTCACGTCTCCGTCGAGATGCACCACGGCACCGACGATCTTGCCGTCGCGCCAGAGGCTGAACGAATTGCCGTCGGTGTAGAGCAGATTCGGCAGCGACTTGAGCTTGTTCCACTGCGCCTTGTCGTGGGGATCGGTAAAGCGGTTCGGATTGGCACCCTTGCCCGGCGCTTTCACTTCAACGAAGCCAATCAGCGCGCTGTGGGCTGTCACCGCGAAGTCGGGCCGCGTCTTGAGGTCGGCAAGGGTGATTTCGCCGACAAGTCGCACTGCCCCGGCCGCCATCCCCGAGAGCTGCGCGAGATCTTGGATCAATGCGTCGAGCGGCGCCCTGAGCTGATCCTCTGGGGCGCCTTCGATCGCAATGCCGCTGAGCTTGGGCTTGATGGCCGCGCCATAGGCAGAGATGGCCACCGCGAGATCCTTGATTGGCAAATCCATCCTCTCGGGAGCCGGGCGACTTGGCTCCGCCACGCCAACGATACAACACAGCCTCGGCGCGACGAAGGGGATGCGTGCACAACAGCAGCACCATCATTCCACCGTGCCCGGCAACGACGTGCGCGACTCGAGCACGTCGCGCGTGGCGCGGCTGACCTGGGCGCCGAGCAGCACGATGATCGCGGTGTAGTAGATCCACACCATCACGGCGGCGACACCGCCGGCGGCGCCGAAGGCGCTGGCCATGTGGGTGACGCTGAAATAGTAAACGATCGCCCAGTTGCCCAGCGCGAAGAGCGCGGCGACGATCGCTGCGCCGTACAGCGCGTAGCGCCAGGGCACGACGACGTCGGGCAGCGCCTTGTAGATCACGGTGAAGAACGCCGCGACGGCGCCGTACTGCAACGCGCTCGAGACGGCGGGACCGAGCCAGACGCCCAGCACCGGGAAGGCTTCGAGTGCGTCGGTATAGGCGCTGATCACCAGGCCGGCCAGCAGCACGACGAGGAACAGCACGCCGATCACCGTCATCATGGCCAGCGCCAGCAGGCGCGTGCGCAGCTCGGCGATCACGGGATGGCGGCGCCAGCCGCCGGCCGGCTTCCAGATGTGGTCCAGCGCGCTGTCGAGCTCGACGAAGACCGAGGAGCCGGAATAGAGCAGCAGCACCACGCCGACCGCCGCGACCCAGCCGCGGCCGCGGAACAGGCCGGTGTCGGCGAAGCGACGCAGGATGTCGAGATTGTCCGCGCCGATCACCGTCGCGATGGCATCGAGGATGTGCTGCTGCGCCATCAGCCGGCCGACCACCGGCTCGGCGATGGCGACGCTGAAGATCAGCACCGGGCCCAGCGAGAAGATCGTGTAGAAGGCGATCGCCGCGGCCATCGAGGTCAGGCGGTTGTCGACGAAGCCGCGATAGGTGGCGAGGAAGATGTCGAGCAACAGCCTGGGCAGGCGGTTCTCCACGAACCCTTTGCACACGGCGATGAAGATGTCCCGGATGCGCTGCCACAGCATGACGCGAGCCTATCACGCCGCCATCGAGTCGATGCGCGGCAGGTGGGCGATCGCGTTGGCGTAGTGGGCCAGCAACGGCCTCTCCGCCGCGACCGCGGCGTAGAGCCCGTCCTCGCTGACGGCGGCCAGCCGACGCAGGGTCAGCATGCGCAAGCCCACAAGGATGGCATAGTCGCGATCGCCGCGCGGCAGGTAGATCTTGGCGCCGGCGGCGCCCAGGTCATCCAGCAGAACGGCGCAACGGCCCTTCAGTTCCAGCTCGTCGATCGGCTCCTCGGCCTCGAGCAGCACGCTCGACACCAGTGACACCGGCAGCACCGGCACGACCTTGCCGATACCCACCATGATGTCGTCGGCCAGGGCGCCGACCGCTTCGAAGCGGCGCTCCTTGTCGAGCTTGCGCAGATCGCCGCCGAAACGATCCGCCGTGCGCGCCAACCAGTCGCGCGCGGAGATCGGCGCGCCGAAATTCACGCAGGCATAGCCGAAGCTGTACCAACGCCCACGCAGCATCTGGCCGATGTTGCGCACGGCGAAGCGCAAGGTGGTCTTGATGGCGAAGCCGGCGCCGCGCCGCGGCGCATCGGCGTCGCCGGCGCGCAATTGCGTGCGGTCCTCCAGCACGCGGTCGTAGTTGATGCCGACGGGCACGAAGACGATGTCGCGCGGGCCCTGCGGGTCGAACGACTTGAGCGCATAGTCCACGAGCCCCAGACGCGGCGGCCTGAGCTTGCCATCTCGTGACAGGCCGCCTTCGGGATACATGGCCTGCGCCACGCCGGCCTCGGTCGCCATGTGCACGTAGCGCTCCAGCACGCGGCGATAGAGCGGGTTGTTGGAGTTGCGGCGCACGAAATAGGCGCCCATCGAGCGGATCAGCTGCTGCAGCGGCCAGATGCGCGCCCATTCGCCCACGGCGTAGGAAAGCGCCGTGCGCTCGGCGGCGAGGAAGGCCACCAGCACGTAGTCCATGTTGCTGCGGTGGTTCATGACGAAGACGATGGTGGCGTCGGGCGGCACCTGCGCATGGGCGATGTCGTCGACATAGCCCAGCCGCACGCGATAGAGCGCGCGTGCGAAGGCGCGGGCCAGCGCGTAGCCGACGCGGAAATAGATGTAGGCGTTGAAGGCCGGCACGATCTCGCGGGCGTAGCCGTAGGCCTCGGCCATCGCCGCCTCGCGCGGAATGTTCTCGACCTTGGCCTTCTCGTTGGCGGCAGCGACCACCTGCGGATCGTAGACCAGGCGATCGACCAGCACCTGGCGGCGGGTGAGCTGGAACGGCTTGATCTCGATGCGCAGCCGGCGGTTGACGCTGTCGATCAGCCGGTTGACGCGGCGGCGCAGGATCCAGCGGCCCGAGGGGATCAGCAGGCGGTCGAGCAGCGACCAGGCCGCGAAGACGGCGATCGCCGCGAACAGCCACAGCGGCACCGTCACCGGTTCGGTCATCCCCGCGTCACCCTCCGATTTTCCCAACCGTAGCTACCTTGCCCCGGAGGGGGAAGGTGCCGAAGGCGGATGGGGGATATCGAAGGCGGACGCCGAACGCGTTGAGACATCCCCCATCCGTCACGCCGCTATGCGGCGCGCCACCTTCCCCCTCCGGGGGAAGGTAGATACGGTCGCGACCCCAAGGGAGGAGCGGATGGCCTATATCGCCGGTGTCGGCACCACGCGCTTCGGCCAGCATCCCGGCAGCACGACGCCGGGCCTGATGGCCGAGGCCGCGCGCCTGGCGCTGGAGGATGCCGGCCTGGCCCGGCGCGACATCGACGGCGTGCTGTGCGGCTACGCCACCACCATGCCGCACATCATGCTGGCCACGGTCTTCGCCGAGCATTTCGGGCTGAAGCCCGCCTACGCCCACGCCATGCAGGCCGGCGGCGCCACCGGCGTGGCGATGGCCATGCTGGCCTCGATCCTCGTCGATTCGGGCCGCTGCAGGACGGTGTTGATCGTCGGCGCCGAGAACCGCGCCAGCGGCCAGACCCGCGACCAGTCGATCCAGACCCTGGCCCAGGCCGGACACCCCGACTACGAGGTGCCTTATGGCGCCACCATCCCGGCCTATTACGGCCTGCTGGCGGCGCGCTACATGCACCAGTTCGGCCTGACCCAGGAGGACCTTGCATCGCTGGCGGTGGTCATGCGCCGCCAGGCATCGCGCCATCCCGAGGCGCATCTGCGCGAGCCTTTCACGCTCGAGCAGGCGATGGCGTCCAAGCCGATCGCGCTGCCGCTGCACCTGCTGGATTGCTGCCCGATCTCCGATGGCGGCGTCGCCATGGTGATCGCGCGCGATCCGACCAGTGCGGCGCGCGTGAGGGTGCGCGGCGCAGGCCAGGCGCACCTGCACCAGCACATCTCGATGGCCCGCGACTGGGCCGACATGGGTGCGAAGCGTGCCGCCGACCTGGCCTTCGCCGAGGCACGCATGGGGCTGACGGACATCCAGCACCTCGCGGTCTACGATTCCTTCACCATCACGCTGGTCATGCTCCTGGAGGAAATCGGCTTCGTCGCGCGCGGCCGGTCGGGCGAAGCGGCGCGGGCGGGGCGCTTCGAGATCGGCGGCGACCTGCCGCTGAACCTGCATGGTGGGCTGTTGTCCTTCGGGCATTGCGGCGTTGGCGGCGGCATGGCGCATCTCGCCGAGGCGCAGCGCCAGCTCAGCGGCCGTGCCGGCGATCGGCAGGCGGGCTCGCCCGCCACCGCCTACGTGCACGGCGACGGCGGCGTGATGTCCTCGCATGTCGCGATGATCCTGGAACGGGTGTGAGCATGAGCTTCAGCGCCAATCCCCAGGCCCAGGCTTTCTGGCAACAGGTGCAGGAGGGCCGCATCGTCTATGCGCGCTGCTGCGCCGATCATTGCGGCGCGCCGCAATTCCCGCCCAAGCCGCGATGCGATGTCTGCGACGGCGAGCGCATGGAGATGCGGGAGGCCAACGGCACCGGCACCATCTTCTCGATCACCGTGGTGCACCGCCCGCCATCCGACGCGCTGCGACAGCACGCGCCCTATGGCATCGCGCTGATCGATCTCGACGAGGGCTTCCGCATGATGGCGCATGCCGATCCCGGCCTGGCGATCGGCGCCCGCGTGCGCGCCAGCTTCGTCGCCTTCGGCGATCGAATCGTGCCGCGCTTCGCCGCCGATCAGAAGCCGTAGAGCTTCGCCGGATTGTCGACCAGCACGCGCTTGCGCAAGGCGGCGTCGGGCATCCAGCGGCCCAGCGTCTCCAGCGTCTCGCCGGTGTGGAACATCACCTTGGCACGGTGCGTGTGCGGCCAGTCGGTGCCCCAGACCAGCCGGTCCGGCCGCGCCGCGATCAGGCCCATGGCGACATCGTCAGTGTCGCTCCATTCGTGGTCCTGCAGGCTGTTGCGGTAGGCACCGGAAATCTTCACCCAGGTGCGGCCGGTCTTCAGCAGGTCGAGCATGACCTGATAGGCGGGATTCGCCACGCCGTCGGGCGCCTTGATATAGGCCATGTGGTCGATCACCACGTCGACCGGCAGCGCCGGCAGGCGTGGCGCCACCTCGACCAGACGCTCGGGCGTGGTCAGCAGCTGGATATGCCAGCCCATAGGCGCGACGCGGGCCGCGAGAACCTCCAGCGCCTCGAAGCCGATGCCGCCGCCGGTCGTGACATTGAAGCGCAGGCCACGCACACCCGCCTCGTCGAGCATCTGCAATTCGGCGTCCGGCACGTCGGGCGCGCACACCGCGACGCCGCGCAACCGTTTGGGATGGTCGCGCAAGGTCTCGACCATCAGGCCGTTGTCGGTGCCGTGCACGCTGATCTGGACCAGCACGCCGTGCGTCAGGCCCAACCCGTCGAGCATGCGCAGATATTGCGCCTCACTGGCCGCTGGTGGCGTATAGCCGCGCGCGGCGACGAACGGATGCTCCTCGCCATCGCCGATGACGTGGGCATGGCAGCAGCAGGCGCCGAAGGGCACGGGCCAGGCCGGCGCCCGCATCTCGGGTCGCGGCCCGGCGCAGAGAGGCGCTTGCTCCGTGGCGAGCGGGTGGCTGAGCGCACCGTGGGCCATAGGTCATCTCCCGGGATGCGACGGTCGTTGCCGCCTTGCCCGCCAGTCAACCACCTCCCGCCGCGCGCGACAAACCCTCAGCCGTCGGTCGTGCGCACGATGTACGTCCCCAGCATGCCGAGCGTACCGCAGATCCACAGAATCACCGCGAAGACGGGCTCGTGCGCCAAGGCCGCCAGCGCCAGGCAGACAAGGGTGAAGGCGATATGCATCGACGCGAAGAATACGATACGACGGAACACCGAGAAGCTGTCTTCGTGGGCGCGCAGCTCGCGATCTGGTAACGGGACGGGAATCGTGGCCATGGCTCAATCCTCCTGGGACCGGAACGGAAGCCAGTCCGGCAGGGTTCCCGAGTCATGGCCGCGCAGGCGTGCCGGCTGGCTGAACGGATGGTCACATCTGCGCGCGCATCCGTTGACGACAGGTGGCTTCGCGCCCACCTTTGGCGCGGCGGGTTCGAGGGAGATCACCCATGTTTCTATCGATGCTGTCCAAGAAGGCCAGGATGCCGGCGCCCGACCAGGCGCTCAGCGGCCGGGCGGACTACGTGTTCGAGATTCCGGACACCCACTTCGTCAACGGCAACCGTATCCGGCCGCCGTTCCCCGCCGGGCTGGAATCGGCGCAGTTCGGCATGGGCTGCTTCTGGGGCGCGGAGCGCAAGTTCTGGCAGGCGCCGGGCGTCTACAGCACGGCGGTCGGCTATGCCGCCGGCTTCACGCCGCACCCGACCTACGAGGAGGTCTGCTCCGGCATGACCGGCCACAACGAGGTGGTGAAGGTGTGGTGGGACCCGAAGCTGACCAGCTTCGAGGCGATGCTCAAGGTGTTCTGGGAGAGCCACGACCCGACCCAGGGCATGCGCCAGGGCAACGACGTCGGCACGCAGTATCGTTCGGGCATCTACGTCGAGAACCCAGCGCAGCGCACGGCGGCCGAAGCGTCGAAGACGATGTACCAGGCGGCGCTGGGCCAGCGCGGTTTCGGCGCGATCACGACCGAGATCCTCGACGCGCCCGCGTTCTACTACGCCGAGGACTATCATCAGCAGTACCTGGCGAAGGTGCCCAACGGCTATTGCGGCCTGGGCGGCACCGGCGTGTCCTGCCCGATCGGCACCGGTGTGACGGCCAGCGCCGCCAGCTAAAGCGTCACGAGCTGGCTACCCGCCGGCGTCGCGTCCAGCAGGGTGACGATGCCGGCGATCTCGTGCGGCACGTCCTTGCGCAGGGCGTCGCGATCGATGTTCTGCGCCCGCAGGCCCATCTCGCAGACGATGACGCGCACACCCATCTCGACGCAGGCCGACAGCAGGGTCTCGAAGTCGCCGACGCCGCGCGCCTTGTAGGCGTTGTCGCGGGTGACGCCGGCGTCGAGCGCATCGGCGAAGCCGGCACGGCCGTCCGACGACGAGCCGTCATCGGCCGGCAGGCGCTGCCACAGCGGCTCGCCCGACTTGGCGTGCATCAGCGCCGTGATCGCCTTCTGGGTGAAGAACAGCGTCGTCGGCCGCCCCACGGCGCGCGCCGCCGCGGCCATCGCCAGGGCGTAGTGCACGCGCTCGTAGTCGCCCGAGAGCGCGATGATCGACAGCGCAGGTGGTGTGTCAGCCACAATAGACCTCGTCGTAGCTGGCGCGCGCCAACGGCGCATCGAGTGACGTGATCGCCGGATGCGCGCCGCACAACGGACAGTCGTCGCGTTTCTGGATCTCGAGGCGCTCGACCGAGGCGCCCAGCGCGTCGTAGAGCAGCAGCGTGCCGGACAGCGACGCGCCGACGCCGAGAATCTCCTTCACCACCTCGGTCGCCTGCCAGGCGCCGATGGTGCCGGCCATCGCACCCAGCACGCCGGCGGCGGCGCAGCTCGGCACCGCATCGGGCGGCGGCGGCTCGGGGAACAGGCAGCGATAGCAGGGGTGCGGCGCGCCCAAATGCGCCTTCCATGTCGAGAGCTGCGCCTCGAAGCGCAGGATCGCGGCCGCCACCAAGGTGCGGCGCGCGAGGAAGCAGGCATCGGTCAGCAGGTAGCGGGTGGCGAAATTGTCCGAGCCGTCGGCGACGATGTCGTAGCCTTCGACCAGCGCCATCGCGTTGTCGGCGGTGAGCCGCTCGGCGATGGTCACCACCTCGCAGTCGGGGTTGATCTCGGCCAGCGCGCGCCGCGCGCTGTCGACCTTGCGCACGCCCAGATCGGCGGTGCGATGGATCACCTGGCGCTGCAGGTTCGACAGGCTGACCGTGTCGTGATCGATCACGCCCAAAGTACCGATGCCGGCGGCGCCGAGGTATTGCAGCAGCGGCGCGCCCAGCCCGCCGGCACCGACCACCAGCACCCGGGCCTGGCGCAGCTTCGCCTGACCGATGCCGCCGATCTCCGGCAGGATGATGTGGCGCGCATAGCGCTGAAGCTGGGCTTCGGTGAAGTCCATGCCGGCGCTTATAGCACGCCACTGCCCGATCAAGCGCTCAGCGCTTGACCTTGAAGAACGGCACCTCGTTCATGATCTGGTTGTTCTGCTGCACCAGCGCGCCCAGCTCGGCGCTCTTCTTCATATAGGTCTGCCAGTCGGGATCGGCCTGCATCGCGGCGCGCTTCTTGGCGCGGTCGGCGGCGTCGTCATAGGCCCAGATGTGCACGAAGCTGTTGACCAGCCCGGTCTCGGTGACGGCGTAGAACACCGGCTGGCCGAGGTGCTTGGTCTGCGGCGCCTTGCCGAACTCCTCGTAGAGCTTGAGATGGGCGGCGATGGTGCCCGGGCGACAGACATAGGTGCGCATATCGAAGATCATGACGTTTCCTCCTGGAGGCGTTGGACGAAGCGGAGCGTAGAGCTTATCCCGCATGGGCGGAATGCTTCTGTCATTCCGAGCGACGCGAGGAATCTAGCGGACTTCTGGATTCCTCGCTGCGCTCGGAATGACAGGACGCGCGCGTGACTCCCTTCCGCTCTAGTACCCATCGAACAGCGCGGTCGAGAGGTAGCGTTCGGCGAAGGACGGTACGATCACGACGATGCGCTTGCCCTCGTTCTCCGTCTTGGCGCCGAGCTCGAGGGCTGCGGCGATGGCGGCGCCCGAGGAAATGCCCACCGGCAGGCCTTCGACCGAGGCGACCTCGCGCGACGTGGCATAGGCGTTGGCGTTGGCGATGCGGATGATGCCGTCGATCACACCCTTGTTGAGGATGTCGGGCACGAAGCCGGCACCGATGCCCTGGATGGGATGCGCGCCCGGCGGTCCGCCCGACAGCACGGCGCTGTCCTCCGGCTCCACCGCATAGACCTTGAGACCGGGCAGGCGTGGCTTCAGCACCTCGGCGACGCCGGTGATGGTGCCGCCTGTTCCGACACCGGCGACGAAGATGTCGAGCTGGCCGCCGGTGTCCTTCCAGATCTCCTCGGCCGTGGTCCGGCGATGGATCTCGGGGTTGGACGGGTTCTGGAACTGCTGCGGCATGAAGCTGTCGGGGATCGTCTTCAGCAACTCCTCGGCGCGCGCGATGGCGCCCTTCATGCCCTTCTCGCGTGGCGTCAGGTCGAGCTCGGCGCCGAGAAAGCGCAGCATCTTGCGCCGCTCGACCGACATCGATTCCGGCATGGTCAGGATCAGGCGATAGCCCTTGGCCGCGGCGACGAAGGCGAGACCAATGCCGGTATTGCCCGAGGTCGGCTCGACCAGGGTCGATTTCCCTGGAGTGATCCGGCCGGCCTTCTCGGCGGCCTCGATCATCGCTACGCCGATGCGGTCCTTCACCGAGGCCAGCGGATTGAAGAATTCCAGCTTGGCGACGATCTCGGCCTTCACGCCGCGCTTGGCCGTCAGCTTCGACAGGCGGACCAGGGGCGTGGCGCCGATGGTGTCGACGATGCTGTCGTAGATGCGGCCGCGGAATTCCGGCGTGGCAGCCATTGCGCGCACTCCCCCAGGGTTCTTGGCCTCGACCCTAGCACAAACGAAAACGGCGGCCCGCAGGCCGCCGTTCGTCTTGTGCGCTTCCCCTGGATTACGGCTGCGGCGCGTCAGCCGGGTCGGCGCGGCGCTGCGAGCGCTCGGCATCGCGCTGGTCGCGCTCGGCGCGCAGCTTCTCGCTGATGTCCTCGCCGGTCTCCTGGTCGACGACCTTCATGCTCAGCTTGACCTTGCCGCGGTCGTCGACGCCCAGCACCTTGACCTTCACCTGATCGCCTTCCTTGACCACGTCGCCGACCTTGGCGACGCGGCGCGGCGCCAGCTCGGAGATGTGCACCAGGCCGTCGCGGGCGCCGAGGAAGTTCACGAAGGCGCCGAACTCGACCACCTTCACGACCTTGCCGTTGTAGACCACGCCGACTTCCGGCTCGGCGACGATGCCCTTGATCCAGTCGAGCGCGGCCTGCGCCGACTTGTTGTCGACCGCGGCGACCTTCACCGTGCCGTCGTCCTCGATGTCGATCTTGGCGCCGGTCTGCTCGGTGATCTCGCGGATCACCTTGCCGCCGGTGCCGATCACTTCGCGGATCTTGTCCTTGGGGATGTTGATCACGGTGATGCGCGGCGCGTTCTGGCTGACCGACTCGCGCGCGCCGCCCAGGCCCTTGGCCATCTCGCCCAGGATGTGCAGGCGGCCGTCCTTGGCCTGCGCCAGCGCGACCTTCATGATCTCCTCGGTGATCGAGGTGATCTTCAGGTCCATCTGCAGCGAGGTGACGCCCTTCTCGGTGCCGGCGACCTTGAAGTCCATGTCGCCGAGGTGATCCTCGTCGCCGAGGATGTCCGACAGCACGGCGTAGCGCTCGCCTTCCTTGATCAGGCCCATGGCGATGCCCGCCACCGGCCGCGCCAGCGGCACGCCGGCATCCATCAGCGACAGCGCGCCGCCGCAGACCGAGGCCATCGACGACGAACCGTTGCTCTCGGTGATCTCCGACACGACGCGGACCGTGTAGGGGAATTTCTCCTTGGAGGGCAGCACCGGGCGCAGCGCGCGCCACGCCAGCTTGCCGTGGCCGATCTCGCGGCGGCCGGGCGAGCCCATGCGCTTGACCTCGCCGGTCGAGTAGGGCGGGAAGTTGTAGTGCAGCATGAAGTGCTCGCGGTACTCGCCCTCGAGCGCGTCGATGATCTGCTCGTCCTGGCCGGTGCCCAGGGTGGCGACGACCAGCGCCTGCGTCTCGCCGCGGGTGAACAGCGCCGAGCCGTGGGCGCGCGGCAGCACGCCGACCTCGGCCACGATCGGCCGCACGGTCTTGGTGTCGCGGCCGTCGATGCGCTTGCCGGTGTCGAGGATCGCCTTGCGCACGACATCGGCTTCGAGGTCGTGGAACTGCTCCTTCAGCGCCGCGAGCGCCGCGGCATCCTCGCCGAACAGCGCCTTGGCGGCGTTCTTCACCGCGCCGATCTTCTCCTGGCGCGCCTGCTTGGCGACCTCGCCATAGGCCTCGATCAGCGGCGTGCGCATCTCGGCGTTGAGCTTCTCCCTCACCGCGACGGCGGCGGGCGACGGCTCGCCGAGCGGCCACGGCTCCTTGGCGCAATGCTCGGCCAGCTGGATGATCGCCTGGATGACCGCCTGCATCGACTTGTGGCCGGCCATCACGGCGCCCAGCATCACGTCCTCGGGCAGCTCCTTGGCTTCGGACTCGACCATCAGCACGCCTTCCTGGGTGCCGGCGACGACGAGATCCAGGTCGCTGTTCTCGAGCTGGTCCAGGGTCGGGTTGATGACGTACTGGCCATCGATGTAGCCGACGCGTGCGCCGCCGATGGGCCCCAGGAACGGGATGCCGCTGATGGTCAGCGCCGCCGAGGTGGCGACCATGGCGACGATGTCGGGATCGTTCTCCATGTCGTGCGCCAGCGTGGTGATGACCACGAGCGTCTCGTTGCGATAGCTCTCGTGGAACAGCGGCCGGATCGGTCGGTCGATCAGCCGCGAGGTCAGCGTTTCCTTCTCGCTCGGACGTCCCTCGCGCTTGAAGAAGCCGCCTGGGATCTTGCCGGCCGCGAAGGCCTTCTCCTGGTAGTTGACGGTGAGCGGGAAGAAGTCGAGGCCCGGCTTGGGCTGCTTCTCGCCGACGACGGCGGCCAGCACGGTGGTGCCACCATAGGTGCACATCACGGCACCGTCTGCCTGGCGGGCGATCTTGCCCGTCTCGAACACCAGCTTGCGGCCGGCCCACTCGATCTCTTTGCGGAATACATCGAACATAACGGTCAGTCCTTTCCCAATCGACGCCACGCCCCGTGACGCGCGCCGCCCGCCGATCGCCCTATGCGATGACGGGACCGCCGGAACCGCTCGCTCTCGCCCCTGGTCCGACGGTTGTCCTGCGAAAGTCGAGGCGCCGGTCGCGTTACCGCACGGGTAACCGGTGCCTCGACGCGAAAAGGCCCCGCCGCAACGACGGGGCCGGTACTTCCTAGCGACGCAGACCCAGACGCTCGATCAGGGTGTCGTAGCGCTTGCTGTCGCGGTCCTTGAGGTAGTCGAGCAGCCGGCGACGCTGGCTGACCATCTTCAGCAGGCCACGACGCGAATGGTGGTCCTTCATGTGGCCCTTGAAGTGCTCGGTGAGATTATTGATGCGCTCGCTGAGCAGCGCCACCTGGACCTCCGGCGAACCGGTGTCGTTTTCCTTGGTGGCGTAGGTCTTGAGGATTTCAGCTTTGCGCTCGGCCGTGACCGACATCGGGAACTCCCGTTCAGAGGTTGAGGACGCGGACCGGTCGCAGCAGATCGCCGTCGATACGGGCGATCGCCACCAACCGTGCGCCGGCCATCGCCCGCACGATGCGCGCAGGCTCGGCCGATCCCTCGGCGGGCGACATCGTCCCGATCGTCGGCATGCCGGCGCCGGCGATCTCGGTCATCCGCAGGGCAACGCCTCCGGAGAGGCGTTCGGCCTGCCGGTCCGTCAAGGCCAGCGCCGGGATGTCGTCCAGCGCGGTCACGACGGGCCGCAAATGCCCGAGAAGCGCGGGCTTATGCCCGAAAGGCTGCGGCTTGGAAAGCGAATTCGCAGCCTCCTCCTCCAGCGATGCCATTGTTATCGCGTCTTCTATGCAAAATGGACCGCAAACCGTGCGGCGCAAGGCGGCAACGTGGCCCAGGCTGCCTGACGCCCGCGCGATGTCGCGGGCCAGCGAGCGGACATAGGTGCCCTTGCCGCATTCGACCTCGAGCTCCGCCAGATCCGCCGAGGGCCGCGCCAGCAGCTCCAGCCGGTCGACCCGCACCCGACGGCTGGCCAGCTCGACCGCGGCACCGCGGCGGGCGAGGTCGTAGGCCCGTTCGCCCGCGATCTTCAGGGCCGAATAGGCCGGCGGGACCTGCTCGATATCGCCGATGAAGTCGCCGAGCACCGAGCGCAGCTCGGCATCGGACGGACGGCCAGGCGCTTCGCCGACAACTTCGCCCTCCAGATCGTCGGTCGCGGTGGCCCGACCGAAGGCGATGGTGAAACGATAGACCTTGCGGCCATCCATCACCCACTGGACGGTCTTGGTCGCCTCGCCCAGCGCGATCGGCAGCACCCCGCTGGCCAGCGGATCCAGGGTCCCGCCATGGCCGACCTTTGCGGCGTTGAACAGCCAGCGCACGCGGCCGACGGCCGGCGTCGAGCCCAGCCCGACCGGCTTGTCGAGATTCAGCCAGCCATCAACTTTCTCTCGCCGCCGCTGCGTCACGCCTTGGCCTCATTCTCCGTTCCGCACGTCGCGATCCGACCACAAAGGCCTCGAAGCGTGACCGCGATGCCACACCCTCTTCGCAGGGTCATCGTGTCGCCGCCACCAAACCATCGTCGTCGCGTTCCCAGCGCATCGTCGTCCGTATCAGGAGAGCTCGATGTCCCGCGTTCGCCGTCCCCTGCTTCTCGTCGCATCCGCGGCCCTGATCCTCGGTGTCGCCGGCGCGGCGAACGCCCAGGTTCCAGAACAGACCGGCTTCTACGCCGGCGCGACCGGCCTGTGGAGATGGAACTGGGGCGATCGCGCCGGTCCGGGCGCCGGGCTGAACGCGCGGCCACGCAGCGGCCCGGGCTTCAGCGGCATCGTCGGCCACAAGACGGACTCGCCCTGGGACTACGCGCTGGGCTTCGGCGCACAGTGGCACCACAACAGTTCCTCGACTGTGGGCGCCGCACGACTCGACACCTCGTCGCGCTACCAGTACCTCGACCTCGAGAGCGGCTACAGCATGAACCTGGGCAGCGACACGGCGGTGCGCTTCTTCGGCGGCGTGCGCGGCCTGCACTTCAACCAGGATGCCGTGGCCGTGGCGATCGGCACCGAGGCGCATCGCAACGTCTGGGGCGTCGGTCCGCGCGTGGGTGTCGGCGCGCAGACGTTCTTCACCGAGAATATCGGCCTGGTCGGCAGCATCGACGGCTCGCTGCTGGCCGGCAACTTCAAGGAAGTCGGCACGGCCAACGGCAGCGGCTACTGGCGCCTGGTGCCGATGATCGGCGGCGAAGTCGGCGTGCAGTATCGCTTCCCCGACAGCCCGGCGCTCGCCGTCACCGCCGGCGCGCGCGTCGATGCGATATTCAACGCCAGCTTCGACGGCGGCATGGGCCGCGGCAGCACGGTATCGGCCGGCCCCTTCATTCGCCTGACCTACAACCTGTCGGGGCCGCGCGGTGCGGCGCCCGCCCCGGCGCCGGCCCCCGCCGCGCCGCCGGCGAGCGGCCACAGCTACATGGTGTTCTTCGACTTCGACCGCGCGGTCGTCACCGACACCGCGGCGACCACCATCCGCCAGGCGGCCAACGACGCCAAGGCCGGCCACGCCACGCGGCTCAACGTCACCGGCCACGCCGATCGCGCGGGCGGCGACGACTACAACATGGCGCTGTCTCTGCGCCGCGCCAACGCGGTGAAGGACGTGCTGGTGCGCGAAGGCATCCCGGCGGCGCAGATCGCGGTGGTCGGTCGCGGCGAGAGCCAGCCGCTGGTGCAGACCGCCGACGGCGTGCGTGAGCCACAGAACCGGCGCGTCGAGATCGTCTTCTGATCCGGCGCATCGTCGACCGGCGAAAGGGGCGGCTCCGGCCGCCCCTTTCTCCTGCGTATCCACGGCGCGGACGCGCCGCTGGTCCGATGCTTGCTCACGCCCCATGTTGACAGGCTGCGGACCAACGCCACCGGCGGCCTGTTCGACTGCTTCTTCGGGTGTGTATGGACCGGGGACATCGAGGACACCCGTTCGGGGACATCGAAGACACTTTTTCCGATGGGAGCAAGGATCGGAAGGAGTGGTTCGATGCCGTGGCGGGAGCGAACAGCGATGGAAGAACGCAA
>JBFXAZ010000014.1:0-37711 GCA_050183765.1 Reyranellaceae bacterium
CGCGCGCCAACACCAATCGTCGGAACTGGCCGCAATGCCGGCCACCCCCATCCGTCCGCGCTTCGCGCTGCCACCTACCCCCGCCAGCGGGGGAAGGTAAGAGCTACGCCGCCGCCGTCCTGAACGCCGCGACGAAGCGGTCGACGTCTTCCTCGTCGTTGTAGACGTGCGGGCTGATGCGCAGCCTGCCAAGGCGCGGCGCGGCATAAACCTTCTGCGCCGCGAGCTTCTTCGCCAGATCCTCCGGCATGCCCTGCGGGAAGCCGAGGCACAGCACATGCGGCGCGCGCAGCGTCTCGTCCATCACGGTGGCGCCGGCGTTGGTGCGATCGCCGGCGAGGCCGGCGGCCAGGCGCTTCGTCAGCATCGACAGGCGCTCGACGATCGCGTCGTTGCCCCAGCCGGCCATCATCTCCATGCCGATCGCCGCCATCTCCATCGAGATGAAATGGTCGCGCTCGCCCATGTCGAAGCGCTTGGCGCTGTCGACGTAGGACGGATCGGTGAAATAGACCGGGTCCTCGGCCACGACGCGCTTGCGGCCGAACGAGGTCTGCTCGAGCGGGATGCCGCCCTGGTGGCGCCTGGCGATGTAGGCGAAGGCGCGGCCGTAGGGACCCAGCACCCATTTGTAGGTCGGAAAGATCAGGATGTCGGGATCGAGCGTCTTGACGTCGATGCGGCGTACGCCGGCGTCGTGCGTGGCGTCGACCAGCAGCATCGCGCCCGCCTTGCGCAGCGCCGCGGCGATGCGCGGCATGTCGAGCCCGCCGCCGTCGGACCAGTGCACCGAGGAGATCGAGGCCAGCGCCACCGGCTCGGCGCCCGGCCGTTCGATCGCCGCCAGCACCGCCGAGGTCCAGTCGCCGTCGCCGCCATGCGTCACCGACTCGACGCGGAAGCCGCCGGCCTCGGCGCGGCTCATCCATTCCAGCACCGGCGAGGTGTGGTCGTCCTTCAAGGTCAGCACGCGCGATCCGCGCGCGATCTTCAGCACCTTGCCGGCGATCGCCACGCCGTAGCCGACGGAGGACACCAGCGCGACATCGGCGGCATCGGCGCCGATCAGCGCCGCAGCCGCCTTGCGCGCGCGCTCGTGCATGGTGTTGGCGAAGGCCGGATCGAGCTCCCACGGTCGGCCCTTGCGGCCGACGCCGACGCGGCCGGCTTCCTGCGAGGCCAGCGGCAGCGGGCTCCAGGCGGCGGCGTTGAGGTAGCAGACATCGCGCGGCATATCGAACAGCGCGCGTTGCGAGGGCAGCATGGCGGACTCCGACGAGTGAGGCCGGCAGCCTAAGCCATCGCGGGCCGCGATTCAGCCCCGGTCTTGTCGCCAGACAATGGCATCAGGCCGGCGGCTCGCAGAGCTTGTCGAAGGCGTAGATCCGGACCCCTTCTTCATAGGTCCCGACGCGCAGTTCGGCGTGCCCGGCTGCGGTCATCACGCATGCGGCATGGGCCGTCCGCCCATTGGGAAACTGGAAGGTGACATGTCGATAGGTGCCGCCACCGGCGACGTTCGCCTGATGCTCGCCGATCTCGACCTCGACGGGTTGCGTGTACATGGGCTGGCTCCTCGGGTTGCACGTCCGGCGCGATCAGTATGGACGCCATCCCATCCGTGGGCGACAGCCAGGCGGCGGGCTTGCCGCCGAACAGCCGGCTCAGCGCTTGCGGAAGCGACCATACAGCGCCTCGATGTCGGCCCAGGCGCGTTCGTTGTCGCTGCGCCTGCGCGCCTCGGCGAAGGCCCGTGCCGCTCCATCGCGATCGCCCGACGCTTCCAGGGTCATGCCGAGGCCGTAGCGGAAGCCGGCCGATATCGGCACCAGCGCCAGCGCGGCTTCCCAATCGGCCTTCGCCGCGCCCAGCTCGCCCAGCGCGTGGTGCGCCAGGGCCCGGTTGGCAAGCGCATCCGCCACGCGGCCATTGGCCGCCAGCGCCCGATCGCAGTCGGCGATGGCCTCGCGCGCGCGATCGAGCATCACCTTGGCGCCGCAGGCATGCGCGTGGTGGATGGCGACAGCGGGCCGAATCCGCGCCAGCGTCTCGTAGTCGGCGAGCGCATCGGACCAGCGGCCAAGCCTGGCGCGCTGGCCGGCGCGCCCCTCCAGCGCGAGCGCGTCGCCGGCGTTGAGCCCGAGCGCCGCGGTGTAGTCCTCGATCGCGCGCGCCGGCTCGTGACGGGCGGCGCGCAACGCCGCACGGGCGCGATAGACGCTGCCGTCGCGGGGCGCCGCTGCCAGCGCGACGTCGAAGGCCTTCAGGGATTCGTCGTATCGTCCCAAACGGTGCAGCGCGACCGCGCGGCCATAGCTCGCCGAGGCGTGGTTGGCGCTCATTCTCAGCGCGGCGTCGAAATCGGCCAGCGCGTCGGGGTAGCTGCCCTGGGCCAGAAACGCCTGGCCGCGATTGTTCCGCGCCGCCACCGAGCCCGGCGCCAGCCTGATCGCCTCGCCGCAATCGGCGATCGCGCCGTCGAGGTCGCGCCGGCGCACCTTGCCGCCGCAGCGATTGGCCAGCGCGATGCCGCGGTTCACGGTGCTTTCCCTGCCGGATTCGATCAGCCGCGTGCAGGCGGCGATCGAGTCGGCGACCGCAATGCTCGCGCCGACATCGCTGCAGGCCTTCCAGTCCGGGCTGAGCTGGGCGTGCGCCGGCGCGAGCGGCAGGCCGAGCAGCAGCATCGTCAGAAGCGCGATTCGGCTGTTCACCATCGTATCCTTCGTCACGGTTCAGCTGCGGGCCACCATGCCAGTACGAGGTGGCGCAGCGATGGCGCGCCTGCGCAGTCCTCGGCCCGAAGGATAGACGGTCGGGCCGAGTTACCACATCGTCTTCGCCGCGCGCCCCGGCCATTCCTTGTCGTAGGCTTCGCCGCCCACCCGGCCCTTGCTGAGCGCGGCGAGGATGGCGCCGGCGCTGGGCAGCTCCTTTGCCGAGCGGTGACGGGCGGGGTTCCACAGCTCGGAGCGCACGAGGGCGCGCGCGCACTGGAAGTAGACGGCGTCGACCTGCAGCACCATCACTGAGCGTGGCGGCTTGCCCTCGACGGCGAAGGAGTCGAGCAGGGCGGGCTCGATGCTCAGATGGGCGCGGCCGTTGACGCGCAGGGTGTTGCCGATTCCGGGGATCAGAAAGAGCAGGGCGACTCGCGGGTCGCGCACGATGTTGCGCAGCGAGTCGACGCGGTTGTTGCCCCTGCGGTCGGGCAGCATCAGGGTGCGCGCGTCGTGGATGCGCACGAAGCCGGCGAGGTCGCCGCGCGGCGAGCAGTCGAGGCCTTCCGGCCCCGACGTCGCCAGCGCCAGGAAGGGCGAGGCCTCGATATAGGCGCGGTACTCCGATGTGATCCGGTCGACCTCCTTCACCGTGGAGGTCTCGCCGGGCAGGCCGTAGAGGGCTTCGAGCTGCTCGACGCTGGTGATCGACGACATGGGCGGACCTCGGCGGCGCTGGGTGGCGTTGTCTTTTACAGCCGCAGGACGCGTCCGTCCTGCGGCGCGGCGTTACGAGCAGGTGCGTGGCCTGTTGGGACTGTTTCTTGCAAGGGCGGGGGCGCGCGGCGTAGCGTCGGGCCCAGTCCTTTGCGGGAGAAGTCGATGTCGAACTTGATGCGAAGCGCGCGACGGGCGCTGACGGCGGCCGTCCTGTCGACGGCGGCGGCACTGCCGGCGATCTCGCCCGCCTCGGCGCAGGTCACCCTGCGCGCGGCGATGCACTCCGACCTGAAGATCATCGACCCGATCTGGACCACGGCGCTGATCTCCACGCATCACGGCTACATGGTCTACGACACGCTGTTCGCGCTCGACGAGAAGCTCGAGGTCAAGCCGCAGATGGTCGACAAGTACACGCTGAGCGACGACCGCACGACCTGGACCTTCACCCTGCGCGACGGGCTGGCCTTCCACGACGGCGCGCCGGTGACCTCCGCGGACGTCATCGCCTCGCTCAAGCGCTGGGGCGCGCGCGATTCCGTCGGCCAGAAGCTGCTGGCCTTCGTCGCCGCGATGGAGGCGGTCGACGCCAAGACCTTCCGGCTGAAGATGAAGGAGCCCTACGGCCTGGTGCTGCAGAGCCTCGGCAAGTCGGGCTCCAACGCGCCCTTCATCATGCCCAAGCGCGTCGCCGACACCAATCCGCAAGACCAGATCACCGACACCACCGGCTCCGGTCCCTTCATCTTCGTCAAGGACGAGTGGAAGCCGGGCGAGAAGGCGGTCTACGTCAAGAATCCCAAATACGTGCCGCGCAAGGAACCGGCCTCGGGCCTGGCCGGCGGCAAGGTGGCCAAGATCGACCGCATCGAGTGGCTGGCGATTCCCGACCACCAGACCCAGGTTAACGCGCTGCTCAACGGCGAGATCGACATGATCGAGATCGTGCCGACCGACCTGCTGCCGCTGCTGGCCAAGGACAGCAACATCGAGCTGACGGTGACCAACACCGCGGGCCGTCAGTACGCGATGCGCTTCAACACGCTGCACAAGCCCTTCGACAACCCGAAGATCCGCGCCGCCGCGATGGTGGCGCTGAGCCAGCGCGAGTTCCTCGAGGCCAATGTCGGCGATCCCAAGTGGTTCAAGGAGTGCAAGTCGCTGTTCCCCTGCGGCACGCCGCTGGAATCGACGAAGGGCTGGGACGGCGTGCTGAACGGCGATGTCGCCAAGGCCAAGGCGATGCTGGCCGAGGCCAAGTATGACGGCACGCCGATCATTATGATGCACCAGACCGACACCGCCGGGCACAACAACCTCGCCACCGTCGGCAAGGCGCAGCTCGAGCGGGCCGGCTTCAAGATCGACCTGCAGCCGATGGACTGGCAGACACTGGTGTCGCGGCGCGCCAAGAAGGATCCGCCGGAGAAGGGCGGCTGGGGTGTTTTCTTCACCTCGTGGGGCTCGGTCGACGTGATCAATCCGGTGAGCGCCGCCTTCCTCAACGCAGGTTGCGCGAAGGCGACCTTCGGCTGGCCGTGCGATGCCGAGCTGGAGAAGCTGCGCGACGCCTATTCCAAGGAGACCGACCCCGAGAAGCAGAAGGCGATCGCCGAGAAGGTGCAGCTGCGCGTGCTGGAGTACCCCACGCATGTGCCGCTGGGCCAGTTCACCACGCCGACGGCGATCCGCAAGAACCTCTCCGGCCTGGTGAAGGCGCCGTCCTTCGCCTTCTGGAACCTGGAGAAGAAGTGAGCGACCTCGCCGGCCGCGTCGCCCTGGTCACCGGCGCCTCGCGCGGCATCGGCCGCGCGATCGCGCTGGCCCTTGGCGAGGCGGGCGCGGCGGTGGCGGTGAATTACGTCGAGCGCTCGGCCGACGCCGAGGCCGTCGCGGGTGCCATCCGACAAGGCGGCCGCAAGGCGCTGGCGGTGAAGGCCGATGTCTCGGACTCGCCTGCTGTCGCCCGGATGGTGGGCGAGGTCGAGGCGGCGCTGGGACCGGTCGACATCCTGGTCAACAACGCCGGTATCGGCATCATGCGCGGCCTCGACGACCTCACCGAGGCCGATTTCGACCGCACCATCGCGGTGAACCTGAAATCGGCTTTCCTGTGCACGCAAGCGGTGCTGCCGGGCATGCGCGCGCGGCGCTTCGGCCGCATCGTAAACATCAGCTCCGGCGCGGCGCGCGGTGCCGGCATGGTCGGCGCGCACTACAACGCCTCGAAAGCCGGCATGGAGGGCCTGACACGCGGCTACGCGGCGCGGTTGGCGAAGGAGGGCATCACGGTGAACAACGTGGCGCCCTCGCTGATCGACACCGACATGATCGGCGCGCGTCGCGCCGAAGTGGCGGCGCGCATCCCGGTCGGGCGCCTGGGTACCTCGGAGGAGGTGGCGCAGGCGACCCTGATGGTGATCGGCAATGCCTACATGACCGGCCAGACCGTGCAGACCAACGGCGGCCTGCACTTCAACTAGGCGCGGGGCGCCACAGCCGGATCCTCAGCAGCAGCGTGGCGATCAGCACGCCCAGTGCAGCCGCCAGCACGACATGCGCCGGCCGCGGGATCAGCGCCGCATCGAGGCTGGCCTGGACGATGCGCATCGGCGGCACGTTCTTGCTGCCCCAGTACCACAACGCCTCGACGACGACGGTCAGGATCGGCGCGACGACGGCGAGACCGGCCAGGCTCAGCGGCTTGTTGCGCACGGCGCGCGGCAGCATGCGCCACAGCACCAGCCACAGGAACAGGCCCGTGGCCATGACGGCGTCCGAGACGTTGGCCTTGGACTGGATGAAGAAGTGCGTCAGGGCCAGCAGCGCCAACGGGTAGATGAGGTAGTGCAGGCGCTTCCAGTTGCGCCTGAGCTTGCGCTGCCAGCCATCGGTCGAGGTGATCGACAGCACGATGAAGATCAGCAGCGCGATGAAGCCGATGGTGAGATAGAAGCGCTTCACGATCTCCAGCGCGACGACGACCAGATTCCATTTCTGGTCGAGGACGTACAGCGTGAAGTGCAGCAGGGAGTAGCCGCCGGCGGCGAGGCCCAGGCGGCGGCGCAGGGTGACCAGCGGCGGCCAGTCGAACAACGCGCGCGCCGGCGTGATCGCCAGGGTGATCAGCAGGAAGACGACGGCCCAGTCGCCGGTCCACAGCAGGGCCTCGGTGACCGGTCGCGCGCCCATGCGGCCGGTCAGCCAGCGCAGCCCCAGCTCCGCCGCCGGCAGCAGCGAGAGGATGAGGACAGCGAGTTTGATCAGCGACAGGCGGCGGGTGGGCGACACGGCCTCGACCCTACGGCATCGCGCGCTCGCATGGGCTCACATCAGTGTCAGGTGCCGGTGAAGACGGGGGCACGCTTGGCGACGAATGCGCGCACCGCTTCCTTGTGGTCCTCGGTCAGCGACCCCTTGATCATGCGCTCGGCCTCCTGGTCCGCCGCCGCGCGATAGTCGACCAGCGGCGCGAGATCGAGATTGTCCTTCATGTAGGCCAGCGCGATTGCGGGGCCGGCCGCCAATTCGCGCGCCAGGGTGAACGCGGCGTCACGCAACGCGAGATCCGGCACGACGCGGTTGACCAGGCCGATGCGTTCGGCCTGCGCCGCATCGACGCGGGCGTTGGTGAACATCAGCTCGCGTGCGCGGCCGGTGCCGACCAGCCGGGTCAGCAGCCAGGCGATGCCATAGTCGCCGCTCAGCGCCACCCGCGAATAGCCGGTGCTGACGAAGGCGGAGGAGGCGGCGACGCGGATGTCGCAGCTCAACGCCAGCGCCAGGCCGGCGCCCACCGCCGGGCCGGGCAGCGCGGCAATGGTCGGCTTGCGCAGCGCCAGGATCGCGCCGGTCGAGGCCATCTGACGGAATTTCAGGTCGGCCAGCCGCTCTTCGGGCGTCATGGTGGTCTTGCGGTTCTCGCCCATGCCCTTGACGTCGCCGCCGGCGCAGAAGGCGTTGCCGGCGCCGGTCAGCATGACCGCGCGCACCGTGGGGTCTTCGCCCGCGAGCTTGATCATGGCGCGCAGCGCCGTGCTGAGCTCGACGGACAGCGTGTTGCGCGCCTCGGGCCGATTCAGGGTGATCGTCAGCACGCCCTCGCGCACGGCGGCAAGCAGCTGGTTGGTGCCGGTGTCGATCTGCCGTTCCATGTCGTGTCCTCCGGGGCGCGGGCGGTGCGCATATCGGCACGCCGGCGGCCCGCTCGGCAAGGGGCCGACGGGGCTAGCGGCGCGGGCGCGGCTCGTGGCATGGTGGCGGGGTGTCGGTTCGACCGCTCGACCCGGACGTACCGCAAAGGAGGGGGTTTGCGATGAAGACTCGGATGTTGCTGGGGCTGGCCCTGTGTGCCCTGGCGCTCGGCGCCTGCACTGCCACGGCCACCAAGCAGGCGGGTCAGCCGCTCGGCGGCGATCCGGAGCTGCGCCGGCAGAACTACGCCTGCGCCAACGGCGTTAACATCATCGTCACCTACGACAATCGGGCGCAGACGGCTTCGATCCAGACGGTGGCGAACGGGCCGTCGACCACGCTCTCGCACGTGCCGGTGACCAACGGCTTCTCCTATGCCTCCGACAAGCAGTCGCTGCGCAGCTTCGAGTCCGTGGGTGAAGTGATGTACGGCGCCTCGACGACGGGCGCTCCGACGCGCTGCAAGCCTTCGACCTGATCCGCCTTGCCGGCCGTCGCCCCTGACCCTGGGGCGACGCAGACCGGTGGGCGCCTTGCGCCGTACCGCCGCCCGCCTCATATGCCGGGCAATGGAGGACGGCATGAGCGTTCAACTCAACCACCACTTCGTCAGGAGCCGCGAACAGAAGAGGGAAGCGGCATTCCTGACGGATATCCTCGGTCTGACGCCGTCGACAAAGTTAAGCCACTTCGACGTGGTCGAGCTCGGTAACGGCGTCTCGCTCGACTTCCATACCGACCCCGACAATGTGAAGCGGCAGCACTACGCCTTCCTGGTCAGCGAGGCGGAGTTCGATGGCGTCTTCCAGCGCATCAAGGATCGGTCCCTGACATACTGGGCCGATCCGGCGCGCCGGAAAGAAGGCGAGATCAACCGTCACGACAGTGGTCGCGGCATGTATTTCGAGAGCCCCGACGGCCATCTGCTCGAAGTGCTGACGCGCCCATACGGCAGCGGCGGCGCTTGAGGAACTTCGTCCGCGGCGCCGGCGTTGGGGATCCATGCTTCCGGCGAAGGTGGATCCGATGGCCCGTGCGCAATCCGACCGGCAACATTTGATCGAGCTGCTGCAGCGCTTCGACGCCGCGATCGTGCTGACCCGTGATCCCGACGGCGGCAGGCATGGCCGGCCCATGGCGGTGGTCGCGGTCGAGGACAGCGGCGACATTCTTTTTGTCACCGACCTAGGCTCGCCCAAGGTGGCGGAAATCAGGGACGACAACGACGTCGTCGTCACCTTTCAGAGCGGACATCGCTTCGCCGTTGTCGAAGGCCCGGCGCGGGTGATCGTCGACCAGAAGCTGGTCGAGACCTATTGGCAGGAATCCTGGCGGCTGTGGTTTCCTGAGGGCAAGCAGGATTGGCGCCTGTGCCTGCTGCGGATCGCGCCGAGCCGCGGCGAGTACTGGGACCGCGGCGGGCTCGAAAGCGTGCGCTTCGTCTTCGATGCGGCCAAGGCGCTGGCCACGCGCACGATTCCGGACGAGCGGCCGGGCACGCATGGCAAGGTGCGGATGTAGCCTACTCGGCCGCGAGCCGGGCCGGCGGATTGGCGAGCAAGGCGCGCAGCTCGGGCAGGCACGAGCCGCAATTGGTGCCGGCCCTGGTGCGCTCGCCGATCGCCGCGGCGGTGATGCAGCCCTCGGCGATCGCTGCCTCGATCGCCTTGCGGCCCACGGCGTGGCAACTGCAGACCAGCGGGCCCTGATCGACCGTCTCTCCCGGCGGCCGTCCACCGAGCAGCGAGCGGCGTTCCTCCGGCCTGATCGTGCGCCGGCTGCACAGCGTGCCCAGCCACGCGCGTGGCGGCAGCCCGTCGGCGTCGCGGGCCACGAAGGCGGCGAACGCGATGCCCGAGGCCCCGACGGCGGCGGCGCGAAAGCGACCAATGCCGGGATCGCGGTATTGCAGCCATTCCGCACCGGAGGCGACGGCGGCGCCAAGCGCGCTCAGCCGCGCCCAGGCCTGCGCCGGCGTCTGCCCGCCGGCGATCTCGTAGCGCCAGTGATCCTCGCCGCGCACCGTCACCCAGTAGTCGAGATCGCCGAGCTCCAGCGGCTGGCGCGACAGCACGAAGCCCTGCCAGTTCGTGGCGACGGGCGACACGCGCACCGGCGTGGCCTTGAGTTCCGGCTGACCCGAGAGCGGATCGCTCTCGGGATTGACCACCTCGTTGATGCGTCCCGTCGCTGATAGGACCGCGGTCCAATGCATGGGCGCGAAGCAGGTGCCGGCGGCCTGGGCCACGGTGACCTGCGCGCGCAGGATCGCGCGGCCCCAGCGGCTCTCGACGCGCGCCAGCCCGCCGTCGCGGATGCCCTGCCGCTGCGCGTCGAGCGGATTGAGCGCGAGCAGCGGCTCCGGCAGGTGATCTGACAGCCTCGGTGCGCGGCCGGTGCGGGTCATGGTGTGCCACTGATCGCGATAGCGCCCGGTGTTCAGCGACAGCGGATAGTCGCGATCGGGCGCGTTGCGCGGCGGGCGCGGCGTCAGGGGCAGCATGCGCGCGCGCCGATCCGGTGTGAAGAAGCCGCCGTCGGCGAAGAGGCGCCGCGACGGCGCGGTCGCGCCGGCGCGCCACGGCCACTGGAACGGCGCCATCGTCTCGTAGGCGGCATCCGTGATGCCCGCCATCGCGCCGATGTCGAAGTCGCGCGTGCCGTCGTTCTCGAAGGCCGACAGCGCGGCATGCTCGCGGAAGATCGCGGCCGGGCCGGCGTAGGTGAAGGCTTCGCCGAAACCCATGCGCTTGGCGATCTCGCCGACGATCCACCAGTCGGGCTTCGCCATGCCCGGCGCCGGCAGGAAGGCGCGCTGGCGCGAGATGCAGCGCTCGGAGTTGGTGACCGTCCCGCTCTTCTCGCCCCAGGCCAGGGCCGGCAGCCGAACCTGCGCGTGGCGGGCGGTGTCGGTGTCGCGCACGAATTCGCTGACGACGATCAACTCGGCGGCCTTCAGCGCGCGCACGACCTGCGCCGCGTCAGGCAGGCTGGCCGCCGGGTTCGTCGCCATCACCCATACCGCCTTGATCTCGCCGGCCTCGACGGCGCGGAAGAAGTCCACCGCCTTGTACCCGGCCGAGGTGGCGATGCGCGGCGCATGCCAGAAGCGACGCACGCGATCGATGTCGCGCGCATCGTCGTAGGTCATGTGTGCTGCGAGCTGGTTGGCGAGCGCGCCGACCTCGCGGCCGCCCATGGCGTTGGGCTGGCCGGTGACCGAGAACGGGCCCATGCCTGGGCGGCCGATGCGACCGGTCAGCAGGTGCGTGTTGATGATGGCGTTGACCTTGTCGCTGCCCGACGAGGACTGGTTTACGCCCTGCGAATAGACCGTGACCGTGCGCTCCGTACGCGCCACGAGGTCGTAGAAGCGCCGCAGCACAGGGGCCGGCAACGCCGTGAGCGCGGCGACGGCGGCGATATCCGGCGTGCTCGCGCGCGCGGCGGCGAGCGCGGCATCGAGGCCGCCGACGTGGGCGGCGGTCCAGTCGCGTGCGCGCGTGCCTGCCTCCTCGAGCGCCAGCAGCAGGCCGTTGAACAGCGCCACATCCGAGCCCGGCGCCAGCGCAAGATGCAGGTCGGCGATGTCGCAGGTCGCGGTACGGCGCGGGTCGATCACGACGACCTTCAGCTCGGGTCGCCGCTCGCGCATCGCGACGATGCGCTGGAACAGGATCGGATGGCACCAGGCGAGGTTCGAGCCGGTGAGCACGACGAGGTCGGCCTGCTCCAGATCCTCATAGCTGCCCGGCACCGTGTCGGACCCGAAGGCGCGGCGATGCCCGGCGACCGACGAGGCCATGCACAGGCGCGAATTGGTGTCGAGGTGACGCGATCCGATGAAACCCTTCAGAAGCTTGTTCGCGACGTAGTAGTCCTCGGTCAGCAGCTGGCCCGAGACGTAGAAGCCGATCGAATCGGGGCCGTGTTGCTCGATCAGGCGGGTGAAACGCCGCGCGACATGGTCGAGCGCCTCGTCCCATCCGGCGGCGCGGCCTTCGATCTCGGGTGCCAGCAGGCGGCCTTCCATGCCGAGAGTCTGGGCCAGCGCGGCGCCCTTCGAGCACAGCCGGCCGAGATAGGCGGGATGCCTGGGATCGCCCGCGATGCGCGCGCCGCCATTGCCTTCGGGTGTCGCCCAGACACCGCAGCCCACGCCGCAATAGGGGCAGGTGGTGCGGATCGTTTCGGCGATCCTGGTCCGCGGCGCGTCGTCCATGCGCTAGGCCGCCGCGCGGGCCAGGTCGCGGCCCAGCGCAAGGGCCTCGCGCAGCGCGCCGACCGGTCGGCCCTCGCGGATCAGGTCGAACAGCCAGCCGCCATCGGCCGTGTCGCCGACGAGGATCGCGCCGGCGATCCTGCCGTCGCGCAGGATGACGCGGCGGTACAGCCCGGCCGTCGGGTCGGCGTAGAGCAGGTCCTCGTCATCGTCCGCGGCGTCGATGACGCCGGCCGAGAACACCGACACGCCGGCGACCTTCAGGTTGGTGCCGACGATCGATCCCGGATAGTGCGCGATCTCGCCCGCGAGGCGGGCCGCGAGGATGGCGGCCTGATCCCAGGCCGGCGCCACCAGGCCGTAGGTCTGGCCGCGATGCTCGGCACACTCGCCCAGCGCAAAGATCGCGGGGTCGCTGGTGGCCAGCGTGTCGTCGACGACGATGCCGCGACCGGTGGCGAGCCCCGACTCGCGCCCCAGCGCCGTGCTGGGCCGGATGCCGACGGCCATCACCACGAGGTCGGCCGCCAGGACCCGGCCATCCGCGAGGCGCACGCCCTCGACATGGCCGTCGCCGTCGATGGCGACCGTGCTGGCCGACAGCGCGAAGTCGATCCCCCGGCGCTCGAGGTCGCGCCTCAGGCAGGCGCCGGCCTCGGCGTCGAGCTGGCGCTCCATCAGGTGGCCCATCAGATGCACGACGCTGACCGCGAGGCCGCGGGCCTGCAGACCGGATGCGGCTTCGAGACCGAGCAGCCCGCCGCCGATGACGACGGCGCGCCTTGCGGTCCTCGTCGCCGCGATCAGCCGATCGACGTCGGCGAGATCGCGGAAGGTCATCACCTCCGGCAGGGTCGCGCCCGGCAGCGGCAGCAGGATCGGGTCCGAGCCGGTGGCGAGCACGAGGCGGTCGTACGGCGTTTCGTGGCCGGCATCGTCGATGACCGCCTGTCGCGCGCGATCGATGCGAGTCGCACGGCAGCCGGGCCGGAACTCGATGCCGCGCCCGGCGAACCATGCGGCATCGGTTTCCATGATCGCATCCTTGCTCTTGTCGCCGGACAGCACGGCGGACAGCAGGATGCGGTTGTAGTTCGGCCACGCCTCGGCCCCGAGCACGGTGATCGCCCAGCGCCCCGGCGCCTTCTCGTGCAGACGCTCGAGCAGCCGGTGCGCCGCCATGCCGTTGCCGACGACGAGGAGTCGTCCGCGCATGGTCAGGCGGCCTTCTCGCGGGCGGAGGACTCGCGGGGTTTGCCGCCGCGCTCGTGCTCCTCGAGGAAGGTCAGCAGCTCCTCGCGGTAGGCGTAATAGCGCGGATGCTCCAGCAGCGCCTTGCGCGTGCGCGGCCGCGGCAGGTCGACTTCCATGACCTTGCCGATGCGCGCGTGCGGGCCGTTTGTCATCATCACCACGCGGTCGGCCAGCAGGATCGCCTCGTCGACATCGTGGGTGACGCAGATCGCCGTGACCTGGGTGCGCCGCCAGACGTCCATGAGGACCTCCTGCAGCTCCCAGCGCGTCAGGCTGTCGAGCATGCCGAAGGGCTCGTCCAGCAGCAGCAGCTTGGGCGACAGGGCGAAGGCGCGGGCGATGCCGACGCGCTGCTTCATGCCGTTGGACAGCTCCGACGCCAGCTTGTCGCGCGCCGCCGACAGGCCGACGCGGCCAAGGTAGTACTCGCAGACCTCCTGGCGCTCGGCGACCGTCGCCTGCGGATAGACCCGGTCGACGCCCAGCGCCACGTTCTCGAGCGCCGTCAGCCAGGGAAACAGCGACGGCGCCTGGAAGACGACCGCCCGTTCCGGGCCGGCGCCGTCGACCTCGCGGCCGTCGAGGATGATGCCGCCGGTGGTCGCCTCGTTGAGGCCGGCCGCCATCGATAGCACGGTCGACTTGCCGCAGCCGGAGTGGCCGATCAGCGACACGAACTCGCCCTTGCGCATCTTCAGGTCGAAGCCGTCGACCACGACCAGCGGTCCCTTGGGCGTGGGATAGACCTTGTTGACGCGGCTGAACTCGACGTAGCGATCCGCGAGGTTGGTGCGCGCCGCGTCGGTGTAGGTCTTCGGCGGCGGCAGCTGGGTGATCGGCACGACCTTGGGCGGCTGGCGTCCCTCGTCGGTCGATGCCCGGCGCTCGATGCCGATGTCCATGAGATAGCGCGTCACCTCGGCGCGCAGGCCCTTGTAGACCGGGTTGTGGTTCATCGCCGTGCGATCGCGCGGGCGCGGCAGGTCGACTTGGAACGAAGGGCCCAGGGTGGCGTTGGGTCCGGGCGTCAGGGGGATGATGCGGTCGGCGAGGATGATCGCCTCGTCGACGTCGTTGGTGATCATCACCACCGTCTTGCCCGCCTGCTGGCAGATGAGCTCGAGCTCGTCCTGCAGCTTGGCGCGTGTGAGCGCGTCGAGCGCCGACAGCGGTTCGTCGAGCAAGAGGATCTCCGGGTTCATCGCTAGCGCCCGGGCGACCGCTACGCGCTGGCGCATGCCGCCGGACAGCTCGGCCGGACGCCGATCCGCGGCGTGGCTGAGGCCGACCATGTCGATGTAGCGGCGCGTGCGCGCGCCCCGCTCGGCGCGGGTTTCCCTGGCGAAGATCGCGTCGACCGCCAACGCGATGTTGCCGTGGACCGTCATCCACGGCATCAGCGAGTAGCTCTGGAAGACGACGCCGCGATCGGGCCCCGGTCCGGTGATCGGCTTGCCGTTCATCAGGATCTCGCCCGCGTCGGGCTTGATCAGCCCGGCGATCGACGAGATCAGCGTCGTCTTGCCCGACCCGGAGAAGCCGACGATGGCGATGAACTCGCCTTCGCCCACCTCGAGGTTGATGTCGCGCAGGACCTCGGAGCGGCGATCGCCCTCGCCGTAGCTCTTGCTGACGCCGCGCAGTTCCAGCGATGCCATGGCGCGTCTCCCGCTCAGCGTTGCGCGGAGTGGGCGAAGGCGGCCTGGATGGCCAGCATCAGGCGATCGAGCATGAAGCCGATGATGCCGATCGTCACGACAGCCACCATGATGCGCGCCAGCGAGGCCGAGGAGCCGTTCTGGAACTCGTCCCAGACGAATTTCCCGAGGCCCGGGTTCTGCGCCAGCATCTCGGCGGCGATCAGCACCATCCAGCCCACGCCCAGCGACAGCCTCAGACCGGTGAAGATCAGCGGCAGCGCCGAGGGCAGCACGAGCCGGAAGACCTTGGTCGTCCATTTGAGCTGCAGCACGCGGCCGACATTCACCAGGTCGCGGTCGATCGATCCGACGCCGACGGCGGTGTTGAGCAGGGTCGGCCACAGCGAGCACAGGGTCACGGTGATCGCCGAATTGAGGAACGATTTCTCGAACAGGGGATCGTCGCTGACATAGACCGCGCTCACCACCATGGTGACGATGGGCAGCCAGGCCAGCGGCGAGACCGGCTTGAAGATCTGGATCAGCGGGTTGAGCGCCGCATTGACCGAAGGGCTGAGCCCGCAGAGGATTCCCAGCGGCACGGCGACCAGGGTGGCGAGCATGAAGCCGAGGAACACCGTCTTCAGGCTGGTCATGATCTGGTCGATGTAGGTCGGCTTGCCGGTATAGGCGCGCCACTTGATCTCCGCGTTGGGATCGGCCGCCAGTCGCTCGGCATTGCGCTTCTCCTGGCGGGCATAGAACGCGTCCGCCTTGCGCCTTTCGGCCTTGTGGTCGGCATACAGGGCAACCGCCTGGTCCCAGACCTGAACCGGGCCCGGGACCGCGCCCAGGCTCGTGCGCACGGTCGGCGCCACCTCGTGCCAGGCACCGAGGAAGAGCAGGATCGCCAGCAGCGGAACGCCCAGCAGGCGCCAGAGCTGACGGCCCTGCGTGCGGATGTCGTCGCCGGCCGCCATTCTCAGGATCGGCGCGACCCAGCCGATCCCGATCAGATCGAGATAGCCGGCGACCTTGCCGATGCGCGCGTGCAGCCGCTCGCGCCGGGCCGCCGTCGCCGACGCGGGGTCGGCCATCACATGTTCCGCCGTTGCGCTCATCGCCAGGTCTCGCTTTCGATCGGTTCCGCTTGGTGCCGCGCGTCAGTTGCTGACGATCTTGGCGCCATCGACGCGCTGCTTGCCCTTGAGGCCGATCTTCAGCGAGTCGATGTAGGCGTTCGGCGTGCGCCCGTCGTAGGGGACGCCGTCGATGTTGTCCGCCGTCACCGGCCGGAAGCCGTCGGCCTTCCACGGGAAGTCGGCTTCCTTCGCCTTGCCCTCGGCGACCAGCATCCTGGCAGCCTTGAGATAGATGTCCGGGCGGTACACCTGCCTGGCGACGTCGTGGTACCAGGAGTCCGGCTTGCCCTCGGTGATCTGCCCCCAGCGGCGCATCTGGCTCAGGTACCAGACGGCGTCGGAGTAGTAGGGGTAGGTCGCGAAGTAGCGGAAGAACACGTTGAAGTCGGGGACCGGCCGCTTGTCGCCCTTCTCGTACTCGAAGGTGCCCGTCATCGAGTTGGCGATGACGTTGTAGTCGGCGCCGACATACTCGGCCTTCGAGATGATCTTGGCCGCTTCCTTGCGGTTCTTGTCGTTTTCGGCGTCGAGCCACATCGCCGCCCGGATCAGCGCCTTGACCAGCGCGAGATGCGTGTTGGGATGCTTGTCGGCCCAGGCGCGCGTGACGCCGAAGACCTTCTCGGGATTGTTCTTCCAGATCTCGTAGTCGGTGATCACCGGCACGCCGATGCCCTTGAACACCGCCTGCTGGTTCCACGGCTCGCCCACGCAGTAGCCGTTGATCGTCCCCGCCTCCAGCGTCGCCGGCATCTGCGGCGGCGGCGTCACCGACAGCAGCGCCTCGGCCATGATGTTGCCGGTGATGTCGGTGCCCGAATAGTAGCCGGGGTGGATGCCGCCGGAGGCCAGCCAGTAGCGCAGCTCGTAATTGTGCGTCGAGACCGGGAAGACCATGCCCATCTTGAACGCGCGGCCCTTGGCATGAAACGCCTCGATCACCGGCTTGAGATGCTCGGCCTTGACCGGCCGCACCGGCTTGCCGTCGGCTTGCTTGGGCACGACGGCCTTCATCATCTCCCAGACCTCGTTCGACACGGTGATGCCGTTGCCGTTGAGGTCCATGCTGAAGGCGGTGATCACCTCGGCCTTGGTGCCGAAGCCGATGGTGGCGCCGAGCGGCTGGCCGGCAAGCATGTGCGCGCCGTCGAGCGCGCCGTCGATGGTGCGATCGAGCAGCACCTTCCAGTTGGCCTGCGGCTCCAGGCTCACGAACAGGCCCTCGTCCTCGAAGAAGCCCTTCTCCTGGGCGATCGCCAGCGGGACCATGTCGGTGAGCTTGATGAAGCCCAGCTTCAGCGTGTCCTTCTCGAGCTTGGCGGCCCGCGCGCGGCCGATCGAAGCGCCGCCGATGCCGAGCGCGGCCGCCGCGCCGAGCAGCGAACGCCGGCGGATGGTATTGGCTTTGTTGGTCATGACTAGGTGGCCTCTCGCATCGAGGATGGGCTGGCGTCTCTTCCCGTGTCGCTGGTGGTGGCCGGCTGGCCGGTGCCGAAGCCGGCGAGGTACGCATCGGTACGCGTTGGATCGAACGG
Source organism: Reyranellaceae bacterium (assembly GCA_050183765.1). GTDB lineage: Bacteria > Pseudomonadota > Alphaproteobacteria > Reyranellales > Reyranellaceae > JAFAZJ01. The sequence continues at coordinate 17,428 of JBFXAZ010000014.1, forward strand.
CCGACCGTCGCAGAACAGATCGGCTCCCAGGGTGAGGGCGCCCCCGTCGGCGCTCGTGGCGCTCCAGGGTTCCGCATGCACGCCCTCGGGCTTGAGGTCTTCGGCCGGAACGGGCAGGCCCAGATCGTGCGCGGCATTGCGGTAGAGATCAGGGCGATAGACCGCGTCAGCCGTGCCGGCGATGGCGATGTCGTCGCCGATCTGGCCCCAGCGGCGCATCTGCGAGAGCGTCCAGCGCGCGTGCGAGCGCCACGGAAAGCTCGCGCCGTAGCGATCGAAGGTCGGCCCGATGCCCGACGTATCGGCGCCGATCGCCAGGGCTTCTTCGATGGCCGCTGCGGGTGCGTTGACCGTCTCGGGGCCGGACAGCCAGTAGGCCGCCTCGGCCTGGTTGGCAGGTACGCGCAGCCAGGCGGCGGCGCGGATCAGGGCACGCAGCAGCGCGCGCAGGGTCCGCGGATGGCGCGCCGACCAGTCCTGCGTCACCGCGAAGACCTTCTCCGGTGCGTTGTTCCAGATGTCGTAGCCGCTGGCGACGACGCGGCCGACGCTCAGGCTCTCGGCCAGGCGGTTCCACGGTGCGCCGACGCAATAGCCGTCGATGCGCCGGGCCGTGAGGTAGGTGATCATCTGCGGCGGCGGCACGACCAGCAGGCGGACGTCTCGATCGGGATCGATGCCGCCGGCCGCCAGCCAGTAGCGCAGCATGTAGTTGTGGCTGGAATGCTGGAAGACGACGCCGAAGGTCGGTGGCGGCAGGCCGGCGTCGCGCCGGCGCGCGATCGCGGTGCACAGGGCGCGCGCGGTCGAAAGCGTGTCGCTGCCGGATCCGTCGCGGCCGGCTTCCACTTCCTCGGCCAGCGCGCAGGACAGCGTGACGCCGTTGCCGTTGATGCTGAGCGACATCGGCGCTGCCATCGGCACGCGCCGGCCGCTCAGGCCCAGCGTGCTGGCCAGCGGCATGGCCGCCAGCATGTGCGCGCCATCGAGCACACCCGACTCGACCAGATCGCGAATCGCGGCCCACGAAGCCTGGCGCACCAATCGCACCGACAGGCCTTCATCGGCGAAGAAGCCGCACTCGCGCGCAACGATCAGCGGCGCGCTGTCGACCAGCGCGATGAAACCAAGATCGAGTTCGGTCTTTTCGAGGAAGGGCACGGCTCGAATGACTCCGGATCGTCTGAAGTCGAGCCGTCTTTGGCCCGTCGTCGGGAGTCACTCGCCGTTGAGCGACGCAGGCATCTATTCAAGGAACGTGCCAACCGCAAAACGCGGCAATGGCGTGGCTTTCGATAAACGGGGTCCGGGGCGCCCTGCCTAAAGCACGCGCGCCTGCCGAAGTTTCGCGCAAGCTCAGGTCTTGTTGCCGCCCAGGAGCTCGCTGACCGAGATCACCTGCTCGGCGATCTCGATCAGGCGCTTGCCCTTGTCCATGGCGAGCTTGCGCAGCGCCTTGTACGCCGCATCCTCGTCGATGCCGCGCTGGGTCATCAGGATGCCCTTGGCGCGCTCGATCTGCCGGCGCTCGACCAGCGTCGCCTTGGTGCGCGCCAGCTCGTCGCGCAATTCCTGCACCGCGCGAAAGCGGGCGATGGCGACATCCATGATCGGCTTGACGCGGGCCGGGCTCAGGCCATCGACGACGTAGGACGTGACGCCCGCCCGCACCGCCTCGACGGCGAGCGCCTCGTCGCTCTCGTCGACGAACATCACGATCGGCTGCGCGCGATCGCGCGAGACGGAGCGCATCTGCTCGAGCATGTCGCGGTTCGGCGAGGTCACGTCGACGATCAGCATGTCGGGCGAATGCGCGCGCACGCGTTCGAGCAGGTCGTCGGTGCCGGGCACGCGCGCGACCACCTGGTGACCGGCGTCTGCCAGCGTGCGTTCCAGCATGGCCGCACGCTCGGAGTCGGCGTCGACCAGCAGGATGCGGAGCGGCCCGTCGCCGGCAATCTTCATGCTCGCTGGCGTAGCAATGGTCATGCCGCACCGCAACATCGGGCGCTGTATTGCACAATTTTCACGCAGCCGTGGCCTGCGGGGTTCAGCTAAACCCTTGAAATTGCTTGGTGGCACAAGCATTGCAAGGAAATGGCGCAGCGTGGCAAGGGCGTCGCGCTATCCTCGCGGCAGTGACGTCGCGCTCTTACCGGACTCCTGGTGATGAGCGACAAGACCGGTTTCACGCCCGAGCAGCAGCAGTATCTCCAGGGGTTCTTCAGCGGCCTTGTGGCGCGCCGAGGCGAGGCGCCGGCTGCCGGCGGCCCGGCCCGCGAGGCGCCGCCATCGCCGCACGACATCCATCTCGATGCGCAGGACCGGGTGATCGCCGCGGGCGGCAAGCTCGTGCCGGAGGAGCAGGCCAAGCGGAAGAAGGACCCGTTCCAGATGTGGGACGAGATCCGCGCCAATGCCGCCGACGGGCGCTTCCCCAAGGGGACCGACGTCTTCCTCACCAAGTTCCACGGCCTCTTCTATGTCGCGCCGGCGCAGGACGCCTTCATGTGCCGCCTGCGCATCCCCAACGGCATCCTCAACAGCTTCCAGCTGCGCGGCCTGGCCGACATGGCCGACAACCTGGCCGGCGGCTATGCCGACGTCACGACGCGCGCCAATCTGCAGCTGCGCGAGATCCCGGCGAAGAACGCCCCGGATATCCTGGTTGGCCTGTCCGAGCTGGGCCTGACCTCGCGCGGCTCGGGCGCCGACAACATCCGCAACATCACGGGCAGCCCGACGGCCGGCATCGATCCGCACGAGCTGATCGACACGCGCCCGCTGTGCCGCGAGCTGCACCACCACATCCTGAATCACCGCGAGCTCTATGGCCTGCCGCGCAAGTTCAACGTCGCCTTCGATGGCGGCGGCGACGTCGGCGTGCTCGAGGACACCAATGACATCGGCTTCGCCGCGGTGCGCGTCGAGGACGGGCATGGCGTGCCGGCCGGCGTCTACTTCCGCTGCGAGCTCGGCGGCATCACCGGGCATCTCGATTTCGCGCGCGACACCGGTCTTCTGCTGACGCCGCAGGAATGCGTGCCGGCGGCGACCGCGATGATCCGTGTGTTCATCAAGAATGGCGATCGCACCGACCGCAAGAAGGCGCGGCTGAAATACCTGCTCGATGCCTGGGGCTTCGAGAAGTTCCTCGCCGAGGCCGAGGCGGAGCACGGCCAGCCTTTCCGCCGCCTGCCGCGCGAGCAGTGCGTGCCGCGTCGGCCCTGGGCGCGCGACGGCCATGTCGGCGTGCACCGGCAGAAGCAGGACAGGCTGAACTACATCGGCGTGGTGCTGCCGGTTGGGCGCATCACCGCGGCGCGCCTGCGCGCGCTGGCCGACGTCGCGCAATCCTGCGGCAGCGGCACGATCCGGCTCACGGTGTGGCAGAACCTGCTGATCTCCGACATCTCCGATGCCCGGCTCGAGGCGGCGAAAGGGGCGATCGAGGGCATGGGCCTGCACTGGCAGGCCAGTCCGGTGCGCGCCGGCATGGTGGCCTGCACCGGCAATGCCGGCTGCAAGTTCGCCGCTTCCGACACCAAGCGCCATGCCGCGGCGCTCACCGATCATCTCGAGGCGCGCGTGCCGGTCGACCAGCCGCTCAACATCCATCTCACCGGCTGTCACCACAGCTGCGCCCAGCACTACATCGGCGACATCGGCCTGCTGGCGGCCAAGGTCGACCGCGGCGAGAGCGAGGTCGAAGGCTACGCCGTTCTTGTCGGCGGCGGCGCCGGCCCGGATCGGCAGTCGATGGCGCGCGAGATCTATCCCGCCACCGGGTTCGACGAGCTGCCCGCGTTGATCGAGCGCATGCTGCAGGCGTGGCTGGCAAATCGGCGCGACGCGGGCGAGAGCTTCCGCGACTTCACCCTGCGCCACGACGTCGAGACGCTGCGCACGCTTTTCGCCGCGCCGGCGGCGCTGGCGGCGGAGTAGTCGCATGACCTACGTCGCACCGGTCATCCCGGACAACGCGCCCTTCGATTCGCAGCAGCGTGCCTGGCTGAACGGCCTGCTGGCCGGCCTGCTTAGCCCCGGCGCAGCGGCGGTTCCCCTTAACGGCATCGCGCTGCCCGTCGGCGACGTGCCGGCGGCCGACACCAGCGACGATCCAAACGAGGAATTCCCCTGGCACGATCCGTCGCTCGACCTGGACGCACGCATGGCGCTGGCCGAGGGTAAGCCGCTGAAGCGCCGCCTGATGGCGGCGATGGCGCAGATGGATTGCGGCCAATGCGGCTACGAATGCCGCATCTATGCCGAGGCCATCGCCGCCGGGACCGAGACCTCGCTGGGCAAATGCCAGCCCGGCGGCAAGGCCACGGCGCGCATGCTCAAGGAGCTGCTCGAATCCGGCGACGTGCCGGCCGCGCCCGTTGCGGCGGCGGCGGTGCCGGCCGAGGTGCCCGGCCGCTCCGCGATGCGCGACGCCGTGCTGCTGCAGGCGGCGCGGCTGAACGGCGAGTCCTCGGACAAGGACACCCGCCACGTCATCCTCGAGACCGATCTGCCGTACGAGCCGGGCGACAGCCTCGGCGTGCACGTGCGCAATCCGATCGACGAGGTCGACGAGATCGTCGCCCATCTGCGCGCCGATCCGGCCGAGACCGTGAAATGCCCCGACGGCGTCGAGCGTTCCCTGCGCGACGCGCTGCTGACCGCTGTCGACATCGCGCGGCCCAGCGATCTGGCGATCGAAGCGCTGGCCTCCTATGCCGGCGAGGGCGACAGCGATCGCCTGCAAGCGCTGGCCGAAGGCTATCCCGGCGCCGAGCCCACCGACGCCGATCTGCTCGACCTGCTGGCGTATTTCCCGACGGCGCGGCCGCCCGCCCAGGAGCTGATCGGTGCGCTCGATCCGCTGCAGGCCAGGCTCTACTCGATCGCCTCCTCGCCGCGGCACCAGGCCGGCACGGTGCATCTGTGCGTCGGCACGGTGCGCTATCGCAAGCGGCGACGGAACCGGCGCGGCATCGCCTCGACCTTTCTCGCCGAGCGTGCCAGCCCGGGCAGCCGCATTCCGGTGTTCATCCAGCAGACGAAGGATTTCCGTCTGCCGGACGACGACGATGCGCCCGTGATCATGATCGGCCCGGGCACCGGCATCGCGCCCTTCCGCGCCTTCCTGCAGGAGCGGCGCCTGCGCGGCGCCAGGGGCCGCAACTGGCTGTTCTTCGGCGACCAGCATCGCGCCAGCGACTATCTCTTCGCCGACGAGCTCGAGGCCTGGCGCGCCGACGGGCTGCTGAGCCGCCTCGACCTCGCCTTCTCGCGCGACCAGGACGACAAGGTCTATGTGCAGCATCGCATGCGCGAGGCCGGCAAGGAGCTCTACGCCTGGCTGCGCGACGGCGCGCGGCTCTATGTCTGCGGCGATGCGCAGCGCATGGCCAAGGATGTCGACACCGCGCTGTCGCTGATCGCCGCGCGCGAGGGCGGCATGAGCCAGAGCGCGGCGAAGGCCTGGATCGCGGGGCTGGCCAAGGAGCACCGCTACCTGCGTGACGTGTACTGATGCGCGCCCTGCCGCTGTTCCACGACCTGCGGGACCGCACCTGTCTCGTCGTCGGCGATGGTGCCGCTGCGGCGCGCAAGGCGGCGGCGCTCGAAGCCGTCGGCGCGCGGATCGTCCGCTGCGCGCGCGTCGGCTCGCTCGACGATGTCGCGCTGGTCGTGCTCGCCGAGACGCCCGACGCGATCGCCCGCGACGCCTTCGAGCTTTGCCGCGCGCGCGGCGTGCCGATCAATGCCGTCGATCGGCCGCGCTACTGTACCGTGACCTGGCCGGCAATCGTCGATCGCGATCCGGTCACCATCGCCATCGGCACCGCCGGCGCGGCGCCGACTCTCGCGCGACTGCTGCGCGCGCGGATCGAGCAGGCCGTGCCGGCGTCGATGGCCGGACTGGCGAGGCTCGGCGAGAGGTGGCGGTCCCGGGTGAAGGCGGCACTGACCAATCCGGCGGCGCGTCTGCGATTCTGGGAGCGCTTCTTCCAGGGGCCGGTGGCCGAGGCTGCGCATGCCGGCGACGATGCCGAGGCCGATCGCCGTGCGCGATCCCTGCTCAGCGACAGCAATGCCGCGCCGCGCGGCAAGGTGCATCTCGTGGGGGCCGGGCCGGGCGATCCGGAGCTCTTGACCCTGCGGGCGCTGCGCCTGATCCAGGCGGCCGACGTCATCGTCCATGACAGGTTGGTCAGCGACGAGGTGCTGGCCTTCGCGCGAGCCGACGCCGAGCGCATCTATGTCGGCAAGCGCCGGGCGAAGCATTGCGTGCCGCAGCCGGACATCAACGCGCTGCTGGTGTCGCAGGCGCGCGCCGGCAAGCGGGTCGTGCGCCTGAAGGGCGGCGACCCCTTTGTCTTCGGCCGCGGCGGCGAGGAGATCGAGGCGCTGCTCGACGCCGGCATCGACTGCGATGTCACACCGGGCATCACGGCCGCGACCGGCTGCGCGGCCTATGCCGGCATCCCGCTGACGCATCGCGACCACGCCCAGTCCTGCGTGTTCGTCACCGGCCATCTCAAGAACGGCCGTCTCGACCTGAACTGGGACGTGCTGGCGCGGCCGAGCCAGACCCTGGCGGTCTACATGGGCCTCGTGTCGCTGCCCGAGCTGTCGCGCCAGCTCATCGCGCATGGCCTGCCGAGCACAACGCCGGCGGCGGCGGTGATCGACGGAACGAGACCGACCCAACGCGTGATCGCGGGCACGCTGGCGGGCCTGCCGGCGCTGGCGGCGACGGTGGACGCATCGCGCCCGGCGCTGGTGCTGATCGGCGATGCCGCCGGCGTCGCCGCGCGACGGCCTGCTGAAGCCGCCCTGATGGCGGCGGAGTGACGGCTACGTCCGGCGCGTCCAGCTTGCGACGTTGACCGCGCCGGGCGGCACCTCGCCCTTCACCAGCGCCTGCACCTGGCGCACCGTGTCCATCGCCTGACTCTCGCTCGCCGGCGGCGTCAGGCCGCCGATATGCGGCGTGGCGATCACGTTGGGCAGCCGCGCCAGGTCGGACGACGGCATCTGATCGGGCGCGCGGCCGACATCCATCGCCGCGCCGGCGATACGGCCCTCGCTCAGCGCGGCGGCGAGCGCCGCTTCGTCGACCAGATTGCCGCGCGAGAGGTTGATGAAGAAGGCATCCGGCTTCATGCGCGCGAAGGCCGCGGCGTCGAGCAGGTTCTCGGTCTCCTCGTTGGCGATGGCCAGGCAGACGACGTAGTCGGCGCGGCCCAGCAGATCCTCCATCGGCAGCTTGATGAGGCGCGGATCGTCGACCTGGGCATAGGGGTCGGACACCAGCACCGTCATGCCGATGCTCGCCAGCAGCGGCGCGAGGTCGCGTGCGATGCGGCCATAGCCGATGATGCCCACCGTACTGCCGGCGAGCTGACGGCCGACGCGGATCTCCGGCTTCTCGCCGGCATGATACGAGGCGGTGGCGCGCGAGACGCCGCGCGAGAGGTCGACGAGAAAGCCCAGCGCCAGCTCGACGACGGACTGCACGAAGCCCGGCTCGGCGTGCGTCACCAGCACACCGGCAGCCGAGGCGGCATCGACGTCGATGTTGCGGATGTCGACGGCGGTGCGCATCAGGGCGCGCAGCCTCGGCAGGCCGGCGAAGACGGTGCCGGGCACAGGCGTGGCGCGGTCGACGATCACCAGGTCCATGTCCTGCGCCGCGGCGATCAGGCCCTGCGGATCGAGCGGCGCGGTCCCTTCATGCGTCGTGAGGTCAACCAGCCCGCGCAGCATCTCAAGCGGCTTTTCGCCGTAGTACTGCCGCCGCGCTTGCGGCGTATGGGTCAGCAGCAGCCTCACGAAAGCATCGTCAGGGACGCATTGGCGTCGCCTCGCCGACCAGCGAGACGTGTGCGGCGACGATGCGCCAGCCCTCCGGCGTGCGCATCCAGGTGTGGCTCTGGCGGCCGGTCTTGGTCGCGCCATGGCGACGGAACTCGACGTTGGCGGTGCCGAAGTCGCGCCCGTAGGTGACGATCCAGACCTTCAGCAGATCGCGGTTCGGCACGAAGGCCGGATCGCGCCCGGAGCGGAAGGCGGCGATCTCGTCGTGGCCGTAGAGCTGCTCGCCGACGCCGTAGCGCAGCGTGTGCGGGCTGTTCCAGAACAGCGCGTCGAGCGTCTTCACGTCGTTGGTGTTGAGCGCGGTCTCGTAGCGGTAGAACGCGTCCGTGACCTCCCGGACGATCTCCGGGATGTTGATCTCGTGGCTCATCGTCGTCTCTCTTAGCACCTAGGCCGGCGGGGCGGCGCAGATTCCTTCCTTCTCCAGCCAGGCGGCGACGCGCAGCGCCGCCTGCTCGTTGAACGGCCGCGCGATCACCTGCACGGCGATCGGCAGGCCGTCCGGTCGCTGGACGGGTACCGCCACAACGGGCAGGCCGATGAACGAGATCGGCTGGGTGAAGATTCCGAGATTGGCCCGCACCGGCATCTCGACGCCGGCGATGGTCATCACCTTCTGGCCGAGCGCGGGCGCCGTCGTTGGCGTCGCCGGCGCGAGGATGACGTCGACCTCGTCGAACAGCTTCAGGGTCTGCGCGCGGAAGATGCGGCGGAAACGCTGTGCCTTGATGTACCAGGCGGCCGGGATCAGCGCGCCGGCCATGAAGCGTTCGCGCGTGTCGGGGTCGAAATCCTGCGGCCGCTCACGCAGCCGGTCGAGATGCAGCGCGGCGCCTTCCGACGCGGTGATGATGTAGGCGCTGCCGCGGGCGCGGGCGGCGTCGGCGATCGTCACCTTGCGCGTGACGCCCAGCGCCCTGGCGACGGTCGCGACAGCTTCGGCCGCCACGGGCTCGAGCTGTCGCTCGAAATAGTCGCCGGCGACGGCGATGCGCAGGCCGCCGATGCCTTCGTCGAGCAATGGCAGAGTCGGCTGAGGCGGCTTGCTCGTGCAGACCGGGTCGTCCTCGTCCGGGCCCTGCATGACGTCGAACGACACCGCCAGATCGGCGACCGAGCGCGCCAGCGGGCCGAGATGGTCGAGGCTGTCGACGAAGGGAAAGCTGCGTGCGCGGCTGAGCCGTCCATAGGTCGGCTTCAGGCCGAAGGTGCCGCAGAGCGATGAGGGCACGCGGATCGAGCCGTTGGTGTCGGAGCCGAGCGCGATGGTTGCCAGACCGCCGGCGACGGCGGCACCCGAACCGCCGGACGACCCGCCGGTCATGCGTGCGGTGTCGCGCGGATTGCGCGACGGGCCGTAATGGCTGTTCTCGCCGGTGAAGTCATAGGCGTACTCGCCCATGTTGAGGCCGCCCAGCAGGATGGCCCCGGCGGCATCGAGCCGCTCGATCAGCGTGGCGTCGCGCGGCGCGGGCGGCAGGTCGGCGTTGATCTTCGAGCCGGCCAGTGTCGTGACATCCTTGATGTCGATCAGGTTCTTCACCGCGTAGGTCGCGCCGGCCAGCGGACCGGGATCGCCGCCGGCCGCGACGGTCGCGTCGATCTCGGCGGCCTTCTTGTGCGCCCGCGCCGCCGTCACCGTCGTGAAGGCGTTGAGCACGGAGTCGCGCGCCTCGATGCGGCCGAGCGTGGCCTCGACGACATCGAGCGCCGTGATGCGCTTCGCCTTCACGGCCTGGGCGACCTGGGTCGCCGTCATGTCCGCGAGGTTCATGGCTGGAAAACGGGGCCGTTCTCGGTGGCGTCGGCGATCGGCTCGGCCAGCGCCAGGCCGGCGATCGTGCGGGAGATCGCGAAATTGGCGATCACCTTGTCGCGCGATTGCGGGTCGATCGGCAGGCCGACCACCTTCGCCATGGCGTCGACGAAGGCGCCCGTGTCGTCGTCAGGCATGCGATGTCCTCCCCCGATGATGCGGCAATCCTAGCCCGGCGCCTCGGCGAAGTGGCAAGCCACTTCGCGGCTTGGCGTGACGCGACGCAGTGCCGGCATCGATTCGGCGCAGTCGCGCGTGCCCAGCGGGCAGCGGCCGTAGAAGCGGCAGACATTCGGATCGGGATCGATCGGGCTGCGCGGCTCGCCGGACAGGCGCAGCCTGCCTGTGCGCCGTTCGGGGTCGGCCTGCGGGATCGCCGAGATCAGCGCGCGTGTGTAGGGATGCAGCGGGTTGGCGAAAACCTCGTCGGCCGGTCCCGCCTCGACGATCCTGCCGAGATACATCACCAGCACGCGATCGCAGAGCAGGCGCACGACGTTGAGGTCGTGGCTGACGAACAGGTAGCTCATGCCCAGCCGCGCCTTGAGGTCTTCGAGCAGCTGCAGGATGACGACCTGCACGGAGACGTCGAGCGCCGCGGTCGGCTCGTCGAGGATCAGCAGCTCGGGCTCGACGGCGATGGCGCGGGCGATGCCGACGCGCGCCTTCTGGCCGCCGGAAAGCTGGTGCGGGAAGCGGCTCAGCAATTCGCGCGGCAGGCCGGTCATGTCGGCGAGGTTGTTGATCCGCGTGGTCAGCCCGTCGCCGCTCGCCCGTTTCAGCCGACGCAGCGGATCGGCGATGGCATCGAAGGCGGTGTAGCGCGGGTTCAGCGAATCGCCCGCGTCCTGGAACACCATCTGGATGCGCGCACGGTTCTCGTTGGCGGCGAAGTCGCGGGCGCGAAACAGCGACAGCTCGGTGGCGCCCAGCCGGATCACGCCCTCGGTCGGATCGAGCAGGCGGTTGATCAGCCGGACCAGGGTGGACTTGCCGCAGCCTGATTCGCCGACCAGCCCGACGGTCTCGCCGCGGCCGATGGCCAGGCTGACGTTGTCGACGGCGTGCAGCTTGGGCAAGGGCGCTTCCTCGCCGCGCAGCCGCTCGCGGAAGCGCTGCCACGCACCGCGCTTGGCGCCGACGTTGAAGCGCTTGTGCAGCTCGGCGATGTCGAGGAGGGGCGGGCTCATAGCGGGTTCCGGCAGGCCACGAAATGCGCCTCGCCCAGCGCCGTGTGCGGCAGCGGTCCGGCGCAGGCGTCGAGGCGGCGTTCGCAGCGATCGCTGTAGCGGCAGCTCGGCAGGTCGTCGCGCCGCAGGTCGGGCAGGGATCCCGGGATCGAGGCCAGGGATGCCAGCGAACCGCTTTCGCTGGGCGTCGCCGCCAGCAGGCGGGCCGAATAGGGATGGCGCGCGGCGTTGAACAGAATGGCGCTGGGCGCGCTTTCGACGATGTGGCCGGCATGCATGACGACGATGCGGTCGCAATATTCCGCGGCGAGCGTCAGGTCGTGGGTGATGAAGATGGTCGCGGTGCCGGTCTCGTGCGCCAGCTCGGCGATCAGGTCCATGATCACCGCCTGGGTCGTGACGTCGAGGCCGGTGGTCGGCTCGTCGGCGATCAGCAGGCTGGGCCGGCAGGCGATGGCGATGGCGATCATCACGCGCTGGCACATGCCGCCGGAGAGCTCGAAGGGATAGGCCTTGGCGCGGCGCTCCGGGTCGGGGATGCGCACCTTCTTCAGCATCTCGATCGCCAGCCCGGGCGCCTGGGCGCGCGTGGCGCCGCCGTGGCGCACCAGCACGTCGGCGATCTGCTCGCCGACGCGGCGGATCGGGTTGAGCGCCGTGCGCGGGTTCTGGAAGATCATCGACAGCTCGCGCCCGCGCAGCTCGGCCAGCTCGCGCTCCGACAGCTTCAAGAGGTCGGAGCCGCCGAACATCGCGGTGCCCGCCGTGACCTTTCCGGCCGCGTCGAGGATGCCCATGACGGCGAAGGCGGTGACCGACTTGCCCGAGCCGCTCTCGCCGACCAGCGCCACCGTCTCGCCCTTGGCGATGCTGAAGCCGACATGGTCGAGCACCTTCACCACGCCGGAGCGGGTGCGGAACTCGACGCAGAGGTTGTCGACGGCGAGGGCGGGCGCGGCGCTCATCTGCGCTTCCTCATGTGCGCTTCCTCATGTCCGCTTCCTGGGGTCGATGATGTCGCGCAGGCCGTCGCCCAGCAGGTTGAAGCAGAACACCGCCAGCATCAGCGTGGCGCCGGGGAACAGCGCGATCCACCATTCGCCCGACTGGATGAAGTTGGCGCCCTCGGCGACCATGATGCCCCATTCCGGTGCCGGCGGCCGCACGCCCAGGCCGATGAACGACAGGCCCGCCGCGTTGAGGATGGCGTAGCCCATGGTCAGCGACATCTGCACCATCATGATCGGCATGATGTTGGGCAGGATGTGGCCGAACAGCACGCGCGCCTCGCCGTTGCCGGAGAGCCGCGCGGCTTCGACGAAGCCGGCGTCGCGGCGGATGTTGGCCTCGGCGCGCGCCACGCGGGCGTAGAGCGGGAAGTTGATGATCGCCGTGGCGATGATGATGTTGGTGACCTTGTTGCCCAGCGCCGCGACGATGCCCATGGCAAGCACGAACAGCGGGAAGGCCATGATGGTGTCGGCGAGCCGGCCGACGATGCGGTCGGACCAGCCGCCGAAATAGCCCGCGGCGACGCCCGAGACCGCACCCAGCAGGAAGGCGAGGATCACCGAGGCGAAGGCGATGGTGAGGTCCAGCCGCGTCGCCACCAGCACGCGGCTGAAGATGTCGCGGCCCAGCTGGTCGGTGCCGAACCAGTGCGCCGCCGAGGGCGGCTTCAGCGCCAGGCTGGTGTTGGTCGCCAGCGGATCGTAGGGCGCGATGATAGGCCCGAAGATCGCCGCCAGCAGGAACAGCGCGAAGAGGCCGAAGGCGAAGGCCGTGATCGGATTCTCCGACAGCACATAGCGGGCGTGGCGCAGGAGCGGGAGCATGGCTAGCCCGCCCTTTCCTTCTCCCCGCGAAGGCGGGGAGAAGGTGCCGAGCGGAGCGAGGCGGATGAGGGGCTTCCTCGTTCAACACCCACTGACGTCGCCGTTGAGCCTTCGCGAAGCCCCTCATCCGCCCTTCGGGCACCTTCTCCCCGCCTTCGCGGGGAGAAGGAGAAGATGGATGCCCGCCTCATGCGTCCAGCCTCACGCGCGGATCGACCAGGCCGTAGAGGATGTCGATCACCAGGTTGAGCGCGATGTAGAGCACCGCCATGGTCAGCACGAAGCCCTGCACCGGCGCGTAGTCCGAGGTGATCAGCGCGTTGACGGCGTAGAGCCCGATGCCCGGCCAGGCGAACACCGTCTCGACCAGGACGTTGGCGCCGAGCAGGAAGGAGAACACCATGCCCAGGGTGGTGATCACCGGCAGCACGGCGTTGCGGAAGGCGTAGGTGAAGACCACGGTGCGCGGCGCCAGGCCGCTGGCCCGCGCGGTGCGGATGAAGTCGCTGCCCAGCACCGAGAGCATCGAGCCGCGCGTCATGCGCGCCAGCGGCGCCAGCGAGAAGATCGCCATCGCGGACGCCGGCAATGCCAGCTGCCGCAGGCTTCCCCAGAACGCCTCGCCGTTGCCCGTCAGCAGGCTGTCGATCAGGTAGAAGCCGGTGATGTGCGTGGGCGGCGAGACGAAGATGTCGAGCCGGCCGGTCGGCGCCGGCGCGATCTGCAGGAGATAGTAGAAGACATAGGCGAACAGCAGGCCGGTGAAGAACACCGGCAGCGAGACGCCCGCCGTGGTGATCACGCGGCAGACGTGGTCGATCCACGATCCCTGCTTCACCGCCGCGAGCACGCCCAGGGGAATGGCGATGCCGGCGGCGAGGACCAGCGCCACCAGGGTCAGCTCGGCCGAGGCGGGCAGGCGCGTGGCGATTTCCGTCACGACGGGCTGGCCGGTCGACAGCGAGGTGCCGAGATTGCCGCTCAGCAGGTCGCCGACATAGGCGACGAACTGCTCGGGCAGCGACTTGTCGAGGCCGAGCTTGGCGCGGATCTCGGCGATCGCCTGCGGCGTGGCGGCGAGCCCCGCGAAATACGCCGCGGGGTCGCCCGGCAACAGGCGGGTGAGCGCGAAGGTGACGACCACCACGCCGATGACGCTCGGCACGGCCGTCGCCAGCCGCGACAGGATCTGGCCGAGCATCGCGTGGTCCTCCCCGCCCCGGCCTCAGCCCTTGACGAGCTGGCGGTAGTCGAGCTGGCGGTGGAACCAGTAGCGGTAGCCGGTGACGTTCTTCTGCATCGCCACGTTGAGCAGCGGCTGGAACAGCGGGATGCGCGGCACTTCCTCGAAGGCGATATCGACGAAGCCCTTCACCGCCGCCTCGTACTCCGGACCCGTGGTGAAGCGCGCCTTCTCGATCAGCGCGTCCATGGTCGGGTTCTGGTAGCTCATCGTGTTGAACACGGCGTTCTGGCCGTGATAGCACCAGAAGAAGAAGTACTCGGCGTAGTTCAGCCAGCCGCCGAAGGTGTTGGTGATCATCGGCAGGTTCTTCTTCAACAGCTCCGCGCGCCAGTTGGCACCGGGGATCTTGTTGATCGTCGCCTTGATGCCGATCTGCGCCAGGCTCTCCTGCACCAGCACGCTCAGCGGCTCGTTGATGCCGGCGAGACCGAGATCGAAGCTCAAGGTCGTCTCGAAGCCGTTGGGATAGCCGGCCTCGGCGAGCAGCGCCTTGGCCTTGGCGATGTCGGTGTTGTAGCCGTGCTTCTGCGGCCAGTAGGTGCCCTTGGCCTTGTTGTCGGCGCCGCCGAAGAGCGGGATCGACTGGCCGAACATCACGGCGTCCTGGATCTTCTGGTAGGGGATGGCATAGGCCACCGCCTGGCGGACCTTCACGTTGTCGAACGGCTTCTGCTTCACGTTCATGCCGATGTACTGAATGGCGTTCTCGACCGGCGTGCCGACGATGGTCAGCTTGGGCGAGGATTTCAGCTCGGCGAAGTCCTTCGAGCCGAGATCGAACGAGATGTCGGCGTCGCCGCGTTCCAGCAGCGCACGGCGATTGCCGGCGCTGGGGATGATGCGCATGATCACGCGCTTGATCTTGGGCATCGGCCCGCTCTTCCAGTCGTCGTTGCGCGCGTAGACGACTTCCTGCCCGGGCTGCCAGCGCTCGATCTTGTAGGCGCCGCCGCCGGCCAGGTTGTTCTTGGCCCACGCCATCGCCCAGGGGTCGGTGGCGGTCGCGTGCTTCTTGCACAGCTCGGAGTTCATGATCACCGGCACCGGCACCGCGAGGTCCGGCATGCTGAGCTTGTCGGCGCGCAGGAAGTCGACGCGGAAGGTGTGGTCGTCGACGGCGACGAACTGCTCGGGCTTCTGCAGCGAGCCGGCGGCCATCTGGAAGGTCGGGAAGCCGCCGACCTTGACGGCGCGGTCGAACGACCACTTCACGTCCTTGGCGGTGACCGGCGTGCCGTCGTGGAACTTCGCGTCCTTGCGCAGCTTGAAGGTCGCCGAGGTCGGGGTGACGTTCCACTCCGTCGCCAGCTCCGGCTCGAGCTTGGAATAGTCGTAGTGGTCGTGCCCGTTGGCGTCCTTCTTCACGCCATAGGTCATCAGCCGGTCATGGGTGTTCCACGACACCTCGTAGGACGGCCGGTTGGCGCCCACGCCGTGGATATCCATCATGTTGGGCGTGTTCTCGGCGACGATCAGCAGCGTCTCCTGACGCGACTGCGCCTTCAGCGGCGAGAACACCGCCGGCGCTGCCACCGACGTGGCCAATGCGCTCGACGATGCGAGAAAGGTGCGGCGCTTCATGATGCTGATCTCCCCGATTGCCCCAACCCGGGCCCCGCGACACAGGCAGCAAGGGACGTGCCAGCAATTTTCCTAAGGAATCTCGCGGATACCTGACATTATGCTAGTCAGATTGCATACATTGAGGTCGTGGATGCATATTTTATGATCACCTAGGGTCATTCGAGGTGCCTTGAGGCTTGGCACAAGGCTTGATTAAGGAAGTGGCAATGCGAGGGGGAGGCGGGATGGCGTCGGCGAGCGAAAGTTTGGATATCCAGCGCCTGCGCCAGGACTATCGGGACGCCCGCCGCAAGCCCTCCGCGGTGATCGGGGACGTGCTCGCGCGGATTTCTGCGGCGGGTGACGACGCGGTCTGGATCAGCCGCTTTGCCGACGACGCACTGCGGTCGGCTGGCGGGAGGCTCGATCGGCTGCTGGCCGACGATCCGACCGTTCTCGATCGCCAGCCGCTGTTCGGCGTGCCCTTCGCGGTGAAGGACAACATCGACGTCGCGGGCCTGCAGACCACGGCCGCCTGCCCGGCGTTCGCCTACACGCCGGCCCGGTCCGCGACCGTCGTCGATCGACTGACGGCGGCCGGCGCCATCGTCGTCGGCAAGACGAACCTCGACCAGTTCGCCACCGGCCTCGTCGGCGTGCGCTCGCCCTATGGCGTGGCGCGCAATCCGTTCGACGCGGCGTATCTGCCCGGCGGGTCGAGCTCCGGCTCGGCGGTCGCGGTGTCGTCCGGCCTGGTGAGCTTCGCGCTGGGCACCGACACCGCCGGCTCGGGCCGCGTGCCCGCCGGCTTCAACAATATCGTCGGCTTGAAGCCCAGCATCGGCCTGCTGTCAGCATCCGGAGTCGTGCCGGCGTGCCGCGCGCTGGACGTCGTGTCGGTCTTCGCGCTCAGCGTCGACGACAGCCTCGCCGTGCTGCGCGCGGCGATGGGCTTCGATGCCGCCGACGTCTATTCACGCGCCGCGCCGGCGGGCTTCGTCGCCGACCTGGCGACGCCGCCGGCACGCCTGCGCTGCGCCGTGCCGCGGCCGGACCAGCGCGAGTTCTTCGGCGATGCCCAGGCCGCGGCGATCTACGCGCAGTCGCTTGAACGCCTGCAGCGCCTGGGCGCGACGCTGGTCGAGATCGACTACGCGCCGCTCGCCGAAGCCGCCGCCGTGCTCTACAGCCCGGCCGGCGCCGCCGAGCGCACGACGGCGATCGATGACTTCATCGCCAGGCGCGGGCAGGACATGCACCCGGTCACGCGCACCATCATCGACAGCGGCCGCAAGGCGACGGCGGTCGATGTCTACCGGGCACGCGATCGGCTACGCGTGTTGCGTCGTCACGCCGAGGCCATCTTCGCCGATTGCGAGGTGCTGGCCCTGCCGACCTCGGGCACGATCTATCGCGTCGCGGAGGTGCTGGCCGATCCGGTGCGGCTCAACAGCAATCTCGGCCACTACACCAACTTCGTGAACCAGCTGGACCTGTCGGCCCTGGCCGTTCCCGCCGGCTTTCGCGCCGATGGATTGCCCGCCGGGATCACGCTGATCGCGCCGGCCTTCCGCGAAGGGCGACTGGCGGCGATCGGCGAGGCGTTCCATCGCGACGTCGGCGCGACGATGGGCGCGACGGGTATCGCGCTGCCGTCGCCCCGTCCGGCCGCTGCGGCGCCCAGCTATCCCGACATGCCGATCGTCGTTCTCGGCGCGCATATGAGCGGCCTGCCGCTCAACCGCGAGCTCCAGGCGCTGGGTGCACGCTTCGAGGCGGCGTGCACCACGGAGCCGGTCTATCGCTTCTACCGGCTGCCCGGCGCCGGCGTCGCCCGGCCCGGGCTGGTGCGCGTCGCCAAGGCGGGCGTCGCCATCGAGGGCGAGATCTGGCGCGTGCCCCTCGACGCCGTCGGCGCCCTGCTGGCGCGCATCCCGTCGCCCCTGGGCCTGGGCGACATCGCGCTGGCCGACGGCCGCAAGGTGAAGGGCTTCCTCTGCGAAGCCGCCGCCGTCGAGGGCGCCGAGGACATCTCGGCCTGCGGCGGCTGGCGCGGCTATCTCGCGCGCGCCTCGGCGACATAGGTCAGCGACGCGTCGCTGACCGTGTGCACATGGGCGCGGACATGGGCGGCGGCCTTGGCCGCCTCGCCGCGCTGGATCGCCTCGACCACCAGCGCGTGCTCGCCGAAGGATCGGGCGAGACGGCCCGAGACGTTGAACTGGCCGGTTCGGTACGGCGCCACGCGGCGGCGCGCGGCGTGGGCGGCATCCTCGAGCGGCCGGTTGTGGCTGCCGCGGTAGATGGTGGCGTGGAATTCGGTGTTCAGCGCATCGTAGTTCTCGCGCAGGCCATGGCGCATGGCCTCGCCCGAGCGATCGTGGACCTCGGCCAGCACGCGCCGTTCGATCGGCGTCATGCGCTGGGCCGCGTAGTGGGCGCACAGCGCCTCGAGGTCGGCCATCAGCTCGAAGGCCTCCGTAACGACGGCGGGCGCCAGCACGGCCACCACCAGACCACGACCCTGGCGCTGGGCCAGGCCGATGCCGACCAGCTGGTTCAGCGCCTCGCGCACGGGGGTGCGCGAGACGGCGAAGCGCTCGGCCGTGCCGACCTCGTCCAGCCTTGTGCCCGGAGGCAGGTGGCCGGTGATGATCTCGTCGGCCAGGCGGCGGCGAATGCTCTCCGCCCGCGTGGCGGCCTCGTCGTCGCTGAGCTTCACGATCAGGCTGGCGATCGACATCGAACCCCTGGTGTTCCCGTCCCCGGGCGAATTTTATCGTCCTGTCGGCCCCCTTACGCAAGACGCGGGCCGTTGGCTCCCATGCGCCGGCACCCCCTTGGACGGGCCGCCCGGCCGCGCAACAATGACGCAACAAACCGACGGGAGAGACGCAGGTGGACGGCGTGATCAACATCGAGGATCTGCGCAAGGCGGCCAAGCGGCGCCTGCCCAGGATCGCGTTCGACTTCATCGAGGGCGGCGTCGACGACGAGAAGGGCCTGGACGGCTGCGAGGGCTCGTTCCGCCGCCGCGAGCTGGTGCCGCGCTACATGGTCGACGTCAGCAAGCGCGACCAGAGCGCGGTGCTGTTCGGCCGCGCCTATGCCAGCCCCTTCGGCATCGCCCCCACCGGGCTGGCCGGCCTGTTCCGGCCCGGCGCCGACCTGATGCTGGCCCAGGCCGCGCGCGACGCCAATGTGCCTTTCATCATGTCGGGTGCCAGCACCGCCTCGATCGAGGATCTCGGCAAGCTGGCGCCGGATCACGGCTGGTACCAGCTCTACACGGCGAAGGACCGCGGCATCTCCGAGGACATGATCCGACGGGTCAAGGACGCCGGGCTGAAGACCCTGGCGATGACCGTCGACGTGCCGATCGGCTCGAACCGCGAGCGCAACGTGCGCAACGGCTTCTCGCGACCGCTGAAGATGACCTGGGCGGTGAAGTTCGAGGCGCTGCGCCATCCCGGCTGGATGATGGAGTACATGCGCACCGGCACGCCGATGTTCTCCAACTGGCAGCCCTATGCGCCCAAGGGGGCCAGCGCCGACGACGTCGCCGCCTTCGTCGCCACCCAGACGCCGACCTCGGTGACCTGGAAGGACGTCGAGAATTTCCGCCGCCTGTGGCCGGGCAAGTTCGTGATCAAGGGCATCATGCATCCCGACGACGCCCTGCGCGCGCAGTCGATCGGGGTCGACGGCATCATGGTTTCGAACCACGGCGCGCGGCAGCTCGATCGCGCGCCGTCGCCGCTCGACGTGTTGCCGGCGATCACCGAGGCGGTCGGCGACAAGATGACCTTGATGCTCGACGGCGGCGTGCGCCGCGGCGCCGATGTCATCACCGCGCTGTGCCTGGGCGCGAAGTTCATCTTCATGGGCCGCCCGACGCTTTATGGCGCCGCCGCCGGCGGCACCGCCGGCGCCGCCAAGGCGCTGGGCATCTTCCGTCGCGAGGTCGACCTGGTGATGGCCCAGATCGGCGCGCCCGACCTCGCGGCCCTGGGGCCGCACTACCTGATGTGGGACGACGACCGGCGGCGCAACACGCGCGTGTAGCTCGGCCCAAACAGCGCGAGGCTGGCGCCGCCTTCGCAGCGCCAGCCTCGACTTGCGCGGATGACCTCGCCGGACCGCTCGGCCCGGCGTTTCGCGTCCAACTAGTTCAGGCTGTTGGAGGTGTTCATCATCAGGCCGCTGAGCTTGGTGCCCACCGTGCTGAACGCGGTGATGGCAGCGACCGAAATCAACGCGGCGATCAGGCCGTACTCGATGGCCGTGGCGCCGGATTCGTCACGAAGAATGCTGAAAAGAACGCGCATAAGGATAATCCCCCAGAATCTCTTTTTTGATGAAGTGTAGTTTTCGCCAGACTTTTTGGGCTTGAGGCTGGCGCCTTGTTCGCGGCGCCAGCCCTCAGGTTACGCTATCCCCAGACATCGATCGGCGCGGCGCGCCGGGCTTGGCTAGTTCAGCTTGTTGGCCGTGTTCAGCATCATGGCGCTGAGCTTGGTGCCCACCGTGCTGAACGCGGTGATGGCGGCGATCGAGATCAGGGCGGCGATCAGGCCGTACTCGATGGCGGTGGCGCCCGACTCGTCGCGCAGAAGGCTCTTGAAAATGCTCATTGTGAATCCCCTTGCCTAATATGTTTGTCAGTATGTTGATTAATTAAACGTGAACGACGCCTTTCTATCGTGATTTTATCGTTAACGCAAGGGTTTTCTTTTAACTGCTGCTGATTCCTTCACAA
>JBFXAZ010000014.1:37721-67535 GCA_050183765.1 Reyranellaceae bacterium
AATTCGCTTGTCGTCAGATTTCAGTCACTTCAGGTCGCTTCTCAGGTAGGGATGCTACCGCACCACCTCCTCGAGCATCGTCAAGGCCGCCTGGGCGAAGGCACGCATATTCGCGACGCGGTCCGGCCGGCCGGTTTCGATCGTCATGCTGCGCTCGGTCGGCCCGCTGATCGCGATGCAGGCGTGGCCGGCCGCGTCGCCGTAACGGTTGCCGGTGGGCCCGCTGGCGCCGGTTTCGGAGATCGCCCAGGTGGTGCCCAGCCGCTCGCGGATGGTGCGCGCCATCAGCCGGGCGTAGGGCTCGGTCGAGGCGCGCAAGCCCACGCGGGCTTCCGGCGGGATCATCAGCAGCGCGTCGCCGGCGGCGCGGGTGTAGATCACCGCGCCGCCGATGTAATAGGCCGAGGCGCCGGGCACCGACAGCAGCGCCGCGGATACGAGGCCGCCGATCGAGGATTCGGCGACGCAGATCGTCTCGCCGCGCGCCTTCAGCCGCTCGCCGATGCGCGCCGCGATGGGCAACAGGTCCTGCATGGCTTCAGTCCTTCAGGATGGACAGATCGAGATCGACCTTCTCGCCCAGCCACAGCGCGCGATCGCGGTGGTCGGTGAGGTCGTGGCCGGTGTTGGGATGGACCAGCACCACGAGGTCGCCGCGGTTCAGCGCCAGCCAGGGCACGAACTCGGCGAACATCGCGGGCGGGAAGGCGACCTGGTAGCTCCAGCGCGGATGCGGGCCCACGGGCCGCGAATGCACGCGGCCCATCTCGGCGACGAAGCGCGCGACGATGGTGGCGCGCAGCTTCAGCGCCGCGTCCCTGCTGTCGGCGTCGAAATAGACGTGGGCATGCCAGTCCTGGATGTCGCCGACCTCGCCTGCCATGGCGTGCTCCCGTGTCAGGGCCGGCGCATCGGGCCGCCGGCCATCATGCCGCCGTCGATCACCATCTCCATGCCGGTGACGTAGCTCGAGGCGTCGCTCGCCAGCCATAATACGCCATTGGCGATGTCCTGCGCCTCTCCGGCGCGTGACAGAGGCACGGCGATCTTCGCGCGCTCGTAGGGATCGATCGGCGCATTGTGGCCCATGCCGCGCGCGCCGGTGGGGATCTTGCCCCAGATCGGCGTGGCGATGATGCCGGGGTGCATGGAGTTCACCCGGATGTTGTCGCCGGCGGCGGCGCATTCCAGCGCGACCGACTTGGCGAACAGCCGCACGCCGCCCTTGGTCGCGGCATAGGCCGCCAGCCCAGGCGCGCCGCGCAGGCCGGCGACCGACGACATCATGATGATCGAGCCGCCGCCGCTCTTGCGCATCAGCGGCACGCAGTGCTTCACCGACAGGAACACGCCGTCGAGGTTGATCGCCTGCTGGCGCTGCCAGTCGGCCAAGGTCATCTCGAAGATCGAGGCGGCGATGCCGATGCCGGCGTTCGACACCAGCACGTCGAGCCGGCCGCAGGCCTTCTCGATTTCGGCCACGACCTCGATCCAGCGCGGCTCGGAGACCACGTCCTGGTTCAGGTAGATCGCGCCGCCGCCGATCTTCGCCGCCAGCGCCTTGCCGCGCGCATCGTCGATATCGGTGATGACCACGCGCGCGCCTTCGCGCCCCAGCGTGAGCGCGCACGCCTCGCCGATGCCCGACGCGCCGCCCGTGACGAGGGCGACCTTGCCGTCAACCTGACCCATGATGATGTCTCCTTCGCCTGTCGTCCTGAGCGCAGCGAAGGACCCAGCGATCGTGCCGCCGCGTGCCACGTTTTAATGTGACCGCGATACCGCCGGGTCCTTAGCGTTGCTCAGGACGACGGCGCGTTCGTTACCGCTTCTGGAAGTTGCCCGGGCGGCGCTCGGCCCACGCCTTGACGCCTTCCTTGAAGTCGGCGGTCTTGCGCGTCCAGTCCTGCTCGACCAGCTCGCGCTCGGTGGCGCGCTCGGCCTCGTCGGCGAAGCCGCGGCGCATGGTCTCGCGCGTCGACAGCACGGCAAGCGGTGCGGACTCGGCGATCTCCTTGGCCAGCGCCATGGCGCCCTGGCGCACCTCGGCCAGCGGCACCAGCACGTCGGCCATGCCCATCGCCACCGCCTCGCCGCCGGTGACGCGACGGCCGGTATAGAAGAGCAGGTTGGCCTTCTGCTGGCCGACCAGGCGCGGCAGCGTGTAGGTCAGGCTGAAGCCGGGATGGAAGCCCAGCCGGTTGAAGTTCGCCGAGAAGCGCGCTTCCTCGCAGGTGACGCGGAAATCGGCCGACAGCGCCAGCCCGAGACCGCCGCCGATCGCGGCGCCCTGCACCGCGGCGACCTGCGGCTTCTTCGCCCGGAAGATGCGCGTGGCTTCCTTGTAGAGGTGCTTGCCGCTCTCGGCCGCGCCGGTCTGCGGGCGGTTGGCGAAATCGGCGCCGGCGCAGAACGACTTGCCCTGCGCGCACAGCACGATGGCGCGGATGTTGTCGTCGCGGTCGAACGCCTCGTAGGCGTCGGCGATCTGGTTGATCAGCGCATTGTCGAAGTAGTTGTGCGGCGGCCGCTGGATCTCGACGATGCCGACATGGCCTTCGCTGCTGATGCCGATGTCCTGCTTGGCGGCACTGGCCGCCACGGGTTCCGCGCTCATCCGTTCCCTCCCGCTGATGCGTGGTATCGGGCGCATCCTATCGCGCCCTGCGGCGGGAGTCGCAAGGGTCGGCATCGCAATGCCGCTGTGCGGCCACCCCGTTGGCTAGTCCCGGATAAGCTTGGCGGGATCGACCGCCTCGCCGCGCAGCTTCTTCAGCGTCGCCATCGCGCCGTCGCGCGAATCGAACAGGGCCTTGCGCACGAGACGCTCGGCGCGCGCGCCGTCGCGGGCCGCGATGGCCCGGGCGATGTCGCTCCAATCCCGCGCCGTCTGCCGGCGACGCGCCGTCGTGAAGAAATCCAGTGGCCGTTCGCGCCAGATCAGTCCCCACAGCGAGCCCTGGTTCTGGTCGCGCAGCATGCGGATCAGGTGTGGCGCCGCGCATTGGCGATACATGATGCCGCCGGTGCGACCGACGGCCAGGGCGAAGGCCACCGGATCGATGCCCTCGAGCGAGGCCTGCGCACGCAGCGCGGCGCAATGGCTCACCATCTCCGTGACCGCGTCGGGAGCATCGGGCCGCGCCGCGACGTTGCGCGCCGCCAGTCCGAGCAGGGCGGCGCGAATGTTGAAGATGTCGGCGATGGCATCGAGCGTGATGTCCACCACCCAGGCGCCGCGGCGCGGGAAGAGCTCGACCAGCCCGCGCTTCTCCAGCGCGCGGATCGCCTCGCGCACCGGTCCGCGGCTGGTGGCGTAGAGATTGGCCACCTCCTGCTCGGCGATGCGCTCGCCGCCCTTGTACTCGCCGTTGAGGATCGCGATGCCGAGGTGGTCGGCGATTTGCTCGGGGATGGTGCGCGTGCGTTCGCCACGCCGGCTTCGCGGCGCGGATGTCGGGCTCGTCTCGCGGCTCTGCACCCAGTCCATGCGTCAGGATAGCAACCGCATTGTAGAATTGTCGACAATAGACATTTGACATCGCATTGAGCCGCATGCTGCCGTCCGGGGCAATAGGGACGGAGGAAACGAGATGACGCGTACGCGTGTGTGGAGTTTGGCCCTGGCGCTGGTCGTGGCGCCGTTGACGGCGTCGGCGCAGGGCGGCGGGACCGTCACGGCGGGATTCGGTGCCGAATCGACGGTGCTGGATCCGATAAAGTACTCGGCCGGTGTCGACCACTACTTCATGGGCCAGATGTTCGAGCAGCTCGTGCGCGTCGATCCGCAGCAGCGCGTCGTCAACTGGCTGGCCGAGTCGTGGAAGATCGAGGAGGTGGACGGCAAACCGGTCATCGACGTGCGCCTGCGCAAGGGGGTGAAGTTCCACAACGGCGATCCGCTGACCTCGGCCGATTTCGAGTTCGCCTACAGCAAGATGCGCGACCCGAAGATCTCGCGCTGGTCGCACAACCAGGCCGCGGTCGAGCGCTTCGAGATCGTCGACGACCATCACTTCCGCATCCACTTCAAGGAAGCCGACGGCAACTACGTCGCCAACTTCCTGCAGCTCTGGGCGGTCCCGAAGGCGTACTACGAACGGGTCGGCGAGGCGGAGTTCGGCAAGGCGCCGGTCGGCACCGGGCCCTGGAAGTTCGTCTCGCGCACGGTGAAGGACGAGATCCGCTTCGAGGCCTTCGCCGACTACTGGAACAAGGAGCATCGGCCCAAGGCCGACAAGCTGGTGATCAAGGTGATCCCCGAGGATCTTACCCGGGTCGCCGCGTTCAAGACCGGTGCCATCGACTTCCTCGACGCCGTGCCGCTGTCGATGGTCGAGGAATTCAGGAAGATGCCGGGCGTGAAGACGCTGACCGTCGTCACCGGCAACAACCTGTTCCTGAACTTCAACACGCACCAGGAGAAGTCGCCGTTCCGCGACGTGCGCGTGCGACAGGCGGCGGCGCACGCCATCGACGTCGACGCCATCATCAAAAGCGTGCTGTTCGGCCAGGGCCAGCGTTACGTCCAGGTCGGCAAGGGCGGCGTCGGCTACGATCCCGACCTCAAGCCCTACGCCTACGACCCCAAGAAGGCGCGCGACCTCCTGCGCCAGGCGGGCTTCCCGAACGGCTTCGAGATCCCCTGCTACAATCTCACCACGCCGCGCGAGCCCAATGTGAAGGAGGTGGGCGAGGCGATGTTCGCCTACCTCACCGCCGTCGGCATCCGCTGCAAGGTCCAGGGCCTGGAGTACGGCGCCTGGATCAACCTCGCGCGCATGGGCCGCAACGCGCCGCCGGTGATGGACGGCGTCTTCAGCCACATGTGGAGCCAGAACCTGCCGGGTGATCCGGGCACCGCATGGGCCGGTCACGTGCACACCTTCGTTCCCGGGAAGGGCTGGGGCAGCTATTCGACCACCTCGGATCCCGAGGCCGACAAGATGGTCGAGGAGCTGAAGACCACCATGGATCCCGAGAAGCGCGCGGCGCTGGCGAAGAAGCTCGCGCGCTACAAGCACGAGAAGGTGCTGGGCGGCCTGCCGACCTATCGGCCGATGGTCACGCTGGCGTGGCGCGCCGACAAGCTCGACTTCACCGGCTGGCCGTATCCCGGCTACTGGCGCGCCATGCAGGAAGTGACGGCGAAGAAGTGAGGGGCACCGGCTTTTCCTTCTCCCCGCGAAGGCGGGGAGAAGGTGCCCGCAGGGCGGATGAGGGGCTTCGTGGCCCTTCAGCCGGCACGGTGGGAGTTGCACCGCCGCCAAGCCCCTCATCCGCCTCGCTGACGCTCGGCCCCTTCTCCCCGCCTTCGCGGGGAGAAGGAGAGACGGCATGACCAGCTACTTCCTCCGCCGCGTGCTGCAGGGGCTGATCAGCATCGTCGGCGCCAGCATCGTGATCTTCTTCGTCTCGAGGCTGAGCGGCGATCCGATCGTGCTGCTGCTGCCCAACGAGGCGCCGCCTGCCGTGATCGAGCAGACGCGCATCGAGATGGGGCTCAACGAGCCGGTGTGGAAGCAGTACCTGATCTTCGCCGGCAAGGCGCTGACCGGCGATTTCGGCAAGTCCTATCGCTGGCAGGCGCCGGCGCTGGACCTGGTGCTCGATCGCCTGCCGGCGACCATCGGTCTGGCGCTGGCGGCGCTCGCCTTCTCGATCCTGCTCGCCGTGCCGTTCGGCGTGCTGTCGGCGGTGCACCGGGGCACGTGGATCGACACCCTGGGCAAGGGCTTCGCCATGCTCGGCCAGGCGATGCCGAATTTCTGGGTCGGCCTGCTGCTGATCCTGGTCTTCGCCATCCACCTCGACATCCTGCCGGCCTACGGCACCGGCTCGCCGGCGCACATCATCATGCCGGCCATCGCGCTGGGCTGGTATCCGGTGGCGGCACAGACGCGCATCGTGCGTTCGGCGATGCTCGACGTGCTCGACAGCGACTACATCCGCATGGGTCGCGCCGTCGGCGCCAGCGAAGGCGTACTGGTGTGGAAGTACGCGCTGCGCAACGCGGCGATCCCGCTGGTCACCATCCTCGGCGTCTATTTCGCCGCCATGCTGGGCGGCGCCTTCGTCGTCGAGACGGTCTTCGCCTGGCCGGGCGTGGGCCGTACCGTGGTCGAGGCGGTCTTCTCGCGCGACTTCCCGGTGGTGCAGGTCGGCGTGCTGCTGACCTCGATCCTGTTCGTCGCCTCGAACCTGCTGGTCGACCTGTCCTACGGCTTCATCGACCCGCGCATCCGCTATGACCGCTGACGCGACCCTCGTTCCGACGCTGCCGCGGCGCGGGCTGCTGTCGCGCCTGCGCGGCCGCGGCCTGCCCTGGGTCTCGATGATCATCCTTGCCCTGGTGGTGATCGCGGCGATCTTCGGCGAGGCGATCGCGCCGCACGATCCCAACGGCCTCAATCTCGGCGTCGCCTTCCGGCCGCCGGTCTGGGCGGCGAAGGGCGAATGGGCCTATCCGCTGGGCACCGACAATCTCGGCCGCGATATCCTCAGCCGCATCATCACCGGGGCGCGCGTCTCGCTGGTCTCGGCGCTCTACGCCATCGCTTTCGCCGGCAGCATCGGTGCGCTGGTCGGCATGATCTCGGGTTATTTCGGCGGTGTCGTCGACGCCATCATCATGCGGCTGGTCGACATCCAGATGTCGATCCCGGCGCTCGCCCTGGCGCTGGTGATCGCCGCGGTGTTCGGCGCCGATTTCGACACGGTGGTCATCGTCATCATCGTCACCTACTGGACCTGGTACGCGCGCATCGTGCGCGGCGAGATCCTGTCGCTGAAGGAACGCGACTACGTCGCGCTGGCCAGGGTCGCGGGCTGCGGAACCGCCACCATCTTCTTCCGCCACCTGCTGCCCAACATCATGAACACCCTGCTGGTGCTCGCCACGCTGCAGGTCGGCCAGGTGATCATCTTCGAGGCGTCGCTGAGCTTCCTCGGCCTGGGCATCCAGGCGCCCGACGTGTCGTGGGGCCTGATGCTGGCCGACGCGCGCGGCTACATCACCAACGCGTGGTGGGCGATCACCATGCCGGGCATCGCCATCATGATCACCTGCCTGTCGGCCAACATGATCGGCGACTGGCTGCGCGACACCTTCGATCCCAAGCGGCGGCAATTGTGATGATGATGGGTCCATACCTTCCCCCGCTGGCGGGGGAAGGTGGCGCGAAGCGCCGGATGGGGGTGGCCGCTCGACCTTGCTCGGCCGGTCGTGACTGGACGCGATGCCCGCACCCCCATCCGCCCTTCGGGCACCTTCCCCCGCAGGGCGGGGGAAGGTAGGTGCCCATGGGTCAACCTCTGCTGCGCGTCGAGAACCTGCGCACGCACCTCTTCCTCAAGCGCGGCGTGCTCAAGGCCGTCGACGGCGTGAGCCTGCATGTCGACGAGGGCGAGACGCTCGGTCTCGTGGGCGAATCGGGCTCGGGCAAGAGCATGACCAGCCTGTCGATCATGCGCCTGCTGCCTAAGCAAAGCGGGCGCATCGTCGATGGTCATGTGTGGCTGGACGGCACCGATCTCGCGACGCTGCCCGAGGACGAGATGGCGCGCGACTGGCGCGGCCGGCGCGTGTCGATGGTGTCGCAGGATCCGATGACCTCGCTGAACCCGGTGTTCACCGTGGGCGATCAGGTCGGCGCGCCGTTCCGCTACCACAAGCTGGCGCAGGGTGCGCAGGCCGTGCGCGAGGCCGTGGTCAAGGTGCTGGGCCGCGTGCGTATCCCCTCGCCGGAGAAGCGGCTCGACAACTACCCGCACCAATTTAGCGGCGGCATGCGCCAGCGCGTGGTCGCGGCCATGGCGATCGCCTGCGCGCCGCGGCTGCTGATCGCCGACGAGCCGACCAGCAACCTCGACGTCACCATCCAGGTGCAGATGATCGAGCTGTTCCGCGAGCTGCAGCGCGACAGCGGACTGGGCATCATCCTGATCACCCACGATCTGGGCGTCGCCGCGTCGATCTGCGATCGCGTCGCCGTCATGTACGCCGGCCGCATCGTCGAGGTCGGCGACGTGCGCACCATGTATCGCCAGGCGGCGCATCCCTACACGCAGGCGCTGCTGAACTCGATCCCGCATCTGGGCCAGCGCCGCCGGCGCCTCTACGCCATCGGCGGCCAGCCGCCCAGCCTGATCGATCCGCCGGTGGGCTGCCGCTTCGCGCCGCGCTGCCCGCGCCGCACGGCCAAGTGCGACGCCGAGTATCCGCCCGAGGTCGAACTCGCGCCCGGTCACGTCGCGGCGTGCTGGCATCCCGGGCCGGGAGCTGTGGCATGAGCCTGCTCGAGGTGCGCGACCTGAAGAAGCACTTCCGCGTCGGCGGCGGGCTGCTGCAGAGCGGCGGGACCGTGAAGGCGGTCGACGGCGTGAGCTTCGCGGTGAACGAAGGCGAGACCTTCGCGCTGGTTGGCGAATCGGGCTGCGGCAAGACCACCATCGCCAAGCTGGTGCTGATGCTCGAGCGTCCGACCTCGGGTTCGATCCTGTTCGACGGCCAGGATCTGACGTCGTTGGGCAGCGCCGGCGTGAAGGCCTATCGCCGCCAGGTGCAGACGGTGTTCCAGGACCCCTACGCCTCGCTCAATCCGCGCCTGCGCGTGCGCACCATCATCGCCGAGCCGATCCTGGCGCACGGCCGGCCCGATCGCGCCCAATTGCGCAAGCGCGTCGAGGAGGTGCTCGACGTCGTCGGCCTGCCGAAGACGGCCGCCGATCTCTTCCCGCACGAGTTCAGCGGCGGCCAGCGCCAGCGCGTCGCCATCGCCCGCGCGCTGGCGCTCAATCCGCGCTGCATCGTGCTCGACGAGCCGATCTCGGCGCTCGACGTGTCGATCCGCGCGCAGGTCCTGAACCTGCTCGCCGACATCCAGGAGCGCTTCCGGCTGACCTACCTGATCATCGCCCACGACCTGGCGCTGGTGGAGCATTTCAGCACGCGCGTGGGCGTGATGTACCTCGGCAACATGGTCGAGGCCGGGCCGACCAGCGAGGTCTTCGCCCGTCCGCGCCATCCCTACACCCAGGCCCTGCTCGCCTCGGTGCCGCGGCCCGATCCCGATCACCGCCCGCCGGTCGACGCGATCCGTGGCGAGATCGCCAGCGCCATGGCGCCGCCTTCGGGCTGCAAGTTCCATCCGCGCTGCCCGCACGCCATGCCGAAGTGCAACACCGAGTTCCCGGCCTGGCGCAACCTGGGCGCCACCCATGCCGCCGCCTGCCATCTGCTGGAGTTGACCTGATGGTCGCGCCGCTTTCCGGTCTGCGTGTCCTGGAGATGCCCGGTGGCGTTGCCACGCGCTATTGCGGCCGCCTGTTCGCCAAGCACGGCGCCACCGTGCTGCAGCTGGGCGCGCCCGATCCGACCGGTGTCGGCTACGGCGGCAAGGCGAGCGAGGCCTACGCCGTCTGGCTCGACCACGGCAAGCAGCGCGTCGAGGCGATCGCGGCCGCCGGCACGCTCGACCTGATCATCGCCGGCCAGAGCGTCGCCGATGTCGCGGCGGCCGATGCCGCGCGTGCCGCCGACACGATCCGCGTCGGCCTCACTTGGTTCGCACCGGATGGGCCGTACCGCGACTGGACCGGCAGCGACGCGGTGATCCAGGCGATGAGCGGCGTGGCCTATGTCACGGGTCCGAAGGACGGCCGGCCGCTGCTGCCGCGTGGGCACGCGCCGCAGGTCGTCGCCGGCGCCACCGCCTTCATCGCCGCGTTGGCTGCGATCATCGGTCGTGACAACGGCTGGAGCGGCAGGCGCGTCGATCTCGACATCCTGAGCGCCAACATGTGCTTCTCCGAGGGCGGCGCCGCTGCATTGGCGCTGACCGGCGACAAGGTGGTGCGTCGCGGTGTCAACCGCTTCACCCCGACCTTCCCCGGCGGCATCTACCAGGCGAGCGACGGCTGGATCGGCGTCACGGCGCTGACGCCGGCGCAATGGGCCTCGTTCTGCGACATGATCGGCCATCCCGACATGGCGAAGGACAAGCGCAACGCCACGTCGCTGCAGCGCCTGGAGCGCGCCGACGAGCTCGATCCGATCCTGGTTCCGGCACTGCGCGCGAAGTCGGCGAAGTGGCTGCTCGGGGAGGGCCAGCGCCGTCGCATTCCCTTGGCGCCGGTGCCGAGCCTCGCCGACCTGCCGCGGACGCTGCACTGGCAGGGCCGGGCCAGCATCCTGCCGGTGCCCGGCGTGCACGCCTTCGGGCCGAGCATGCCGTTTCATATCGAGACCGGCGCGGCGGATCCTGCGACGCCCGAACGGCGTACGAGCGCGCCGAAGCTGCCGCTCGAGGGCATCCGCGTGCTCGACCTGACCATGGGCTGGGCCGGTCCGCTGGCGGCGCGGCATTTCGCCGACATGGGCGCCGATATCGTGAAGGTCGAGTCATGCGCGCACTACGACTGGTGGCGCGGCTTCGACGGCATCATCGACGGCGATCCGCCGCCCTACGAGACGCGCCACTCCTTCCTGATGGTCAACCGCAACAAGCGCGGCGTGACGCTCGACCTGAAGGCCGAGAGCGGCGTCGCGCTGGTGCGCAGGCTGGCGGCGCGCGCCGACGTGATGATCGAGAACTACGCGCCCGGCGTGCTCGACCGTCTGGGCATCGGTCCGAAGGCGATGACCGAAGCCGTGCCCGGCCTGATCGGCATCTCGATGGGCGCCTTCGGCGCCAGCGGTCCGTGGAGCGGCTTCCGGGCCTATGGCTCGACCGTCGAGCAGGCCTCGGGCCTGCCCTTCGCCAATGGCGAGGCCGACGACCCGCCGACCATGCAGCACGTCGCCTATGGCGATCCGATCGGCGGCCTCTACGGCGCGATCGCCTGCCTGATCGCGCTCTATGGCCGCAAGCACGGCCGCGCCAGCACGGTGATCGATCTCGGCCAGGTCGAATGCCTGTTCCAGCTCGGCGCCGATGCCATCGTCGCGCAATCGACGCAGAAGGAGCTGCTGGCGCGCGACGGCAGCCGCCATCCGCTCTCGAAGCTGCGCATGGTCGGCGGCGACAATCCGTGGTGGGCGGTCTCGGCCGAGACCGACGCGCAATGGGACGCCGTCGCGCGCATCGTCGGCGCCGCGCCGACGCTGGATCAGCGCGCGATGGAAGACGCGGTGCGCCAATGGTCCGCCGGCAAGTCGCGCGACACGATCGTGGCGGCGTTCCAGGCCACCGGCGTGCCATCGGGCCCGGTCCATGCGGCTCAGGATCTGCTGACCGATCCGCAGCTCGTCGCCTCCGGCTTCTGGCGCCGCGCCGAGCGGCGCTTCATCGGCGATCACGTGGTGCCGCTGGCGCCGTATCGCCTGGATGGCGCGACGCCGCCGATGTGGGGCCCGGCGCCGACCCTGGGCGAGCACAACGAGGCTGTGCTGGGCGGCGATCTCGGCCTGACGCGCGGCGAGCTGGACAGGCTGGCCGCCGACGGCGTGATCGGCACGCGCGCCGTGGCGCCATAGCGCGTCATTCTGAGCGCAGCGAAGGATCCGGCGGTGCTGCGAACGAACACAGCGTTGCGATGTGATCGCGATACCGCGAGGTCCTTCGCAGCGCCCGGGACGACGGCAGGAGAGTGGGAAGCATGAAAGGTCTGCTGATCGCCAATCGCGGCGAGATCGCGATCCGTGTCGCGCGCACCGCCGCCGACATGGGCATCCGCACCGTCAGCGTGCATTCAGAGGACGATGCGACCTCGCTGCACACGCGACGCTCGGACGAAACGCGGGCGCTGAAGGGCGTCGGCGTCGCGGCATACCTCGATGTTGCAGGCATCATCGCCGCCGCCAGGGACTCGGGTTGCGACGCGATCCATCCCGGCTACGGCTTTCTCAGCGAGAACCCGGCCTTCGCGCGCGCCTGCGCCGAGGCCGGCATTACCTTCGTCGGTCCGACGCCCGAGACTCTCGATCTGTTCGGCGACAAGGCGCAGGCCCGGGCATTGGCCGAGAAGCTTGGCGTGCCCGTCGTGCCCGGCATCTCGAAGGCGACGACGCTCGAGGAGGCGCGCGCGTTCCTCAAGGCGCATGGCGCGATCATGATCAAGGCGATCGCCGGCGGCGGCGGTCGCGGCATGCGCCCGGTGACGGCGGACACCGAGCTCGACGAGGCTTTCGCGCGCTGCCGGTCCGAGGCCAGGCAGGCCTTCGGCAACGGCGATGTCTATGTCGAGCGGCTGTTCGCCAGGGCGCGGCACGTCGAGGTGCAGGTACTGGGCGACGGGTCAGGCGCGGTGAGCCATCTGTGGGAGCGCGAGTGCAGCGTGCAGCGCCAGCGCCAGAAGATCATCGAGGTCGCGCCGGCGATGACGCTCTCGCCTGAGGTGCGCCAGTCGCTGCTCGACGCCGCGGTGAAGCTGGCCTCGGCGGCGAAGTACCGGGGCGCAGGCACCTTCGAGTTCCTGGTCGACGCCACCGACAACAGGACCATCGCCTTCATCGAGGCTAATGCGCGCCTGCAGGTCGAGCACACCGTGACCGAGGAGGTCACCGGCATCGATATCGTGCGCGCGCAGCTCGCCATCGCCTCGGGCTCGACGCTGGCGGCGCTCGGCCTGACGCAGGACAAGATTCCGTCGCCGCGCGGCATCGCGGTGCAGGCACGCGTCAACATGGAGACCATGACCGCCGATGGCGGCGCGCGTCCATCGGGCGGCACGATTTCCGCCTTCGAGCCGCCCAGCGGCCCGGGCATCCGCGTCGATGCCTTCGGCTATTCGGGCTATCGCACCAGCCCGCGCTTCGATTCGCTGCTGGCCAAGGTGATCGTGCACACGCCGTCCGGTGCGCTGCCCGAGGCGATGGCCAAGACCTATCGCGCGCTGTCGGAGTTCCGGATCGCCGGCGTCGCCACCAACATCGGCTTCCTGCAGACGCTGCTGAAGCACGACGATGTACGCGCCGGAAACGTGCACACCCGCTTCGTCGAGGAGCACATCGGCGAGCTGCTGCAGGGCGAGCATCCGACGCTGTACTTCGCGCCGCAGGCCGCCGCGACCCAGCCGCGGCTCGCGGGCGCGCGCGTCGATTCGAAGGACCCGTTGGCGGTGCTCAACCACGGCCTCGACGGCCGCGAGCTGCTGCGCGATGCCAGCGAACACTCGGAAGGCGGCGATCTCGGCGGTCCCGACGGCACCGTGCCGCTGCCGGCGCCGATGCAGGGCACCATCGTCTCGCTCTCCGTCAACGAGGGCGAGATGGTGCGCGTGGGCCAGTCCATCCTGGTGATGGAGGCCATGAAGATGGAGCACGTCATCAAGGCGACGACCGGCGGCGTGGTGCGCGCGCTTACGGTGGCCAAAGGCGATACCGTGTTCGAGGCGCACCCGCTGATCTTCGTCGAGCCCAGCGACGAGGCCGGCGCCGCGATCGAGGAGCGTGCCGAGATCGATCTCGACCGCATCCGCCCGGATCTCGCCGAGGTGCTGGAGCGCAAGGCCAAGACCACCGACGAGGGCCGGCCCGACGCGGTGGCGCGGCGCCGCAAGACCAACCAGCGCACGACGCGCGAGAACATCGCCGACCTCGTCGATCCCGGCAGCTTCGTGGAGTACGGCGCGCTGGTGGTGGCGGCGCGCAGGCGCACGACGCCGATGAAGGAACTGATCGAGACCACGCAGGCCGACTCGCTGATCATGGGCCTGGGCCAGATCAACGCCGACAAATTCCCCGACAAGGATGCCCGCGTCGCCGTCGTCGCCTACGACTACACGGTGCTGGCCGGCACGCAGGGCAAGAAGGGCCACGAGAAGAAGGACCGCATGTTCAAGCTGGCGGAGACCTGGCGGCTGCCGCTGGTGATGCTGGCCGAAGGCGGCGGCGGGCGCGGCAGCGACACCGACACGATCTCGGTCGGCAGCCTGCAGCTCGACACCTTCCACAGGTTTGCGCGGCTCTCGGGCTCGGTGCCGCTGGTCGGCGTCACCTCGGGCCGCTGCTTCGCCGGCAACGCCGTGCTGCTGGGGTGCTGCGACGTGGTGATCGCCACCGCGAACTCGACCATCGGCATGGGCGGCCCGGCGATGATCGAGGGCGGTGGCCTGGGCGTCTTCAAGCCCGAGGAAGTCGGGCCGATGAAGGTGCAGGTTCCCAACGGCGTGGTCGACATCGCCGTCGAGGACGAGCGAGAGGCCATGGCCGTCGCGCGCCAGTACATCTCGTACTTCCAAGGCCCGTTCCAGGAGTGGAGCTGTCCCGACCAGCGCAGGCTGCGCCACGCGGTGCCGGAGAACCGGCTGCGCGCCTACGACATGCGCGCGCTGATCGAGACCATGGCCGACACCGACTCTGTGCTCGAGATCCGCCGCGGCTTCGGCCACGGCATGATCACCGCCTTCATCCGCATCGAGGGCCGGCCGATCGGCGTGGTCGCCAACAACCCCGCCTATCTCGCCGGTGCGATCGACAGCCCGGCGGCCGACAAGGCCTCGCGCTTCATGCAGCTGTGCGACGCCTTCGACATCCCGCTGCTCTTCCTCTGCGACACGCCCGGCAACATGGTCGGGCCGGAATACGAGAAGACCGCGCTGGTGCGCCATTGCTGCCGCACCTACGTCGTCGGCGCCAACGTCACCGTGCCGACCTTCACCGTGGTGATCCGCAAGGCCTACGGCCTGGGCGCGCTGGGCATGGCCGGCGGCAGCTTCCACGCCTCGATCTTCTCGATCGCCTGGCCGACCGGCGAGTTCGGCGGCATGGGTCTGGAGGGCCAGGTCAAGCTCGGCCGCCGCAAGGAGCTGGCGGCGATCACCGACCCGGCCGAGCGGCTGGCCACCTACGAGCGCTACGTCGCGGAGATGTACGAGCGCGGCAAGGCGCTGAACACCGCCTCGCTGTTCGAGCTCGACGACGTCATCGACCCCGCCGACACGCGCCGCTGGATCGTGGCAGGGCTGAAATCGGCCCCGCCGCCGGCGCCGCGCACGGGCAAGAAGCGTGCCTTCGTCGATACGTGGTGAGCGGGCGAGACTTGATTGTGGGTAACATATAGGTTACCATAAGCAATGGTCGAGCTTCTGGAGTTCCAGACGGAGGACGGCAGAAGCCCATTCGGCCTTTGGTTCGCGGCGCTCGACGCGGAGGCTGCGGCAAAGGTCACAGTCGCCCTGACGCGCATGAGTCTCGGCAATTTCTCGAGCGTCGAGCCTGTCGGGTCCGGGGTGTCCGAATACAAGATCAATTGGGGGCCAGGATATCGTATCTACTTCGGCAAGGACGGCGATCGATTCGTGATCCTTTTGGTCGGAGGCACGAAAAAGCGGCAGGCGTCGGATATCGCGAAGGCGAAAGGCCACTGGGCCGACTACAAGCGCCGCAAACAATCTTGATGAGGAATGCATGGTGCTGACACGCAGCTTCAAGGAGACAATACAGGCGCGGGTCGAGCGCGATCCGGCGTTCCGTCAAGCGCTGCTGCGCGAAGGCGTCGAGGCAATGCTCGGCGGCGACGTTGAGGTCGGCAAGGCGATCCTGCGCGATTACATCAAGGCTACCGTGGGATTCGAGCGGCTCGGTGCGGCGACCGGCACCCAGCCGAAGAGCCTGATTCGCATGTTTGGCCCGAGCGGCAATCCGCAGGCGCGCAATTTGTTCGGTGTGATCGGCTATCTGCAGCGCGACGCTGGCGTGCGGTTGGCCGTCTCGACGACGCCCGCTGTCGTACGCCGCCGTCCTCAAAGAGCGGCGAAAGCCCAGGCAGCCTGAATGCAACCTGGTGGGGCGCCGCCTCTCCACCTCATCACTTGATCGCCAGCCAGATCTCGAAGCCGCCGAGCCCGGTGCGGCCGTCGAACTCGGGGCCGTAGCGTTCGAAGAACGGCGCGTCGGCGGCCTGGAAGCCGGAAGCGGGCAGCCACTTGCTCCAGATCGTCACCACGGTGCGGCGGATGGTCGAGATGTGCTCGCGATGGGAGAACACCGCGTAGCGCTGAGGCGGGATGCGCACGCGGGCGTACTCCTTGGGCACGTCGGAGAAGTCGCGCACCTGCACGCCGGCGATGTAGTCGAAATTGCCGGCGTCGTCGGTGTTGAAGCAGACGCCGTAGGCCACGTCGCTGACCTTGCCCGGCATGTGAGCGGCCTCGGCATTGAAGCGCTGC
Source organism: Reyranellaceae bacterium (assembly GCA_050183765.1). Lineage (GTDB taxonomy): Bacteria > Pseudomonadota > Alphaproteobacteria > Reyranellales > Reyranellaceae > JAFAZJ01. The sequence continues at coordinate 53,832 of JBFXAZ010000014.1, forward strand.
CACAGGCCCGGGATGCCGGCGGCGCCGTCGTGGCTGTAACGGTCGCCCAGCCCGGCGATCAGCAGGGCCGGTGTGGTCTCGAAGCGCGGCGGCTCGAGCGCATCGGTGACGGTTTCGGTCATGAGGATGGCCTCGATCGGCGTGAGGTTGCACAGGCTGCGGCGGGCGCGCACGGCTTCGGGCGTCGTGCCGAACTGGTCGCGGAAGGCGCGGGTGAAGGCTTCGTGCGAGCCGTAGCCGGCGTCGAGCGCCACCGCGAGGATGTCGGGCGCGCCGCCGGCCAGCGCGCGCGCCGCCTCTGTCAGGCGCCGGCCGCGGACGTAGCGCATGACCGAGGTGCCCGTGGCGTAGCCGAAGGCGCGCACCAGCTGGAAGCGCGACACGCCGGCGATCGCGGCGATGTCGTCCAACCCGATGTCCTCGGCGAAGTGGCTCTCGATGAACCACAGGGCCTTGTCGACGGAGTCCATGGCGTCCGTATAGGCCCTGCGGCGGATGCCCGCTTGATCGGCATTGCGTTCGCAGGCCGGAAAGTCGCGGTTGAAAGGCGGCGCCCGTCCGCGCCAGTCTGTGGCCTGAAAATCACGGGAGGGACCCCATGGCGAGGTTGTGCGAAGGGCGCGTGGCGCTGGTGACCGGGGCGGCGCGCGGCGTCGGACGCGAGCATGCGCTGCTCCTGGCCAAGCACGGCGCCAAGGTCGTGGTCAACGATCTCGGCGGCGAGCGCGACGGCAAGGGCGCCGATCTGACGCCGGCACAGCAGGTCGTCCAGGAGATCAAGGCCATGGGCGGCGAGGCCGTGGTCAACGGCGACGACGTCTCCGACTGGAACGGCGCCAAGCGCATGGTCGACCAGGCGATCTCGACCTTCGGCAAGCTCGACGTGGTGCTCAGCAATGCCGGCATCCTGCGTGACCGCATGCTGACCAACATGACCGAGGAGGAATGGGATGGCGTGATCAAGGTGCACCTCAAGGGCACCTTCGCGCCGGCCCGTCACGCCTGCGCCTATTGGCGTGACAAGTTCAAGGAGACCGGCCAGCCGGTGAACGGCCGGCTGATCACCACGACATCGGTGTCGGGCATCTACGGCAATGTCGGCCAGACCAACTACGGTGCGGCCAAGGCCGGCATCGCCGCCTTCACCGTGATCGCCGCGCGCGAGATGCGCCGCTACGGCGTCACCTCGAACTCGATCTCGCCGTCGGCCTACACGCGCATGACCGCGGACCTCAGGCAGTATTCGCCGGAGGACCTGGAGAAGCGCGATCCCAAGTGGGTGGCGCCGATCGCGGTGTGGCTGGCGAGCGAGGAGTCGGGCGACATCACTGGCCGCGTCTTCCAGGCCGGCAGCGGCCAGATCGCCGTCGCCGAGGGCTGGCACAAGGGTCCCACGATCCCGCAGGTCGCCGATCCGACGACGCTCGGTCCGATCGTCAAGGACATGGTGGCCAAGGCCCGCAAGAACGCCGGCATGGACGGCATGGATCTGGATTGACGCACGATTACCTTCCCCCGCGAGCGGGGGAAGGTAGAAGACAGGACACGCCATGAACTTCGATTTCTCCGACGACCAGAAGATGCTCCAGGACCAGGTGCGCAAGTTCCTGGCGGACAAGAGTCCGTACAAGACCACGCGCCGCGTGCTGGAGAGCGACGAGGCCTATGCGGCGGAGGTCTGGAAGGGCCTCGTCGAGCTCGGCGTCACGGCGGCGACCATCCCGGAGGAATACGGCGGGTCAGGCATGGGGCCGCTGGAGCTCTGCGTCGTCGCCGAGGAACTCGGACGGGCGTGCGCGGCGGTGCCGTTCGCCTCGTCGGTCTATCTCGCGACGGAGGCGCTGAAGCTGTTCGGCAGCGAGGCGCAGAAGAAGGCGTGGCTGCCGAAGCTCGCCAGCGGCGAGGCGATCGGCACGGTCGCCACCGGTGAAGGCCCGCAGGCGCCGACGCCGCGCAGCGTGCGCGCCAACTTCGGCGGCGGCAAGGTCACGGGGCAGAAATTGCCGGTGGCCGACGGCACGGCGGCGACCTTCGCCATCGTGCTGGTGAACACCGGCGGCGCCGGCGATCGCGCTCTCTCCATGGCGCTGGTCGATCTCACCGGCGCGGGCGTGGCGCGCGAGGTGGTGCAGACCGTCGATCCGGCGCGCAAGCACGCGAAGATCACGTTCAGCGGCGCCGCCGGCGAGCTGCTGGGCGCCGAGGGCGCGGGCTGGAGCCAGCTCGAGACGCTGTACGACGCGGCGGCCGTGCCGATGGCCTTCGAGCAGATCGGCGGCGCGGAGTCGGCGATGTGGATGGCACGCGACTACGCGCTGCAGCGCCAGGCCTTCGGCCGGCAGATCGGCTCCTACCAGGCGATCAAGCACAAGATCGCCGACATGTACGTCAAGCTCGAGCTGGCGCGCTCGAACGCCTACTACGGCGCGATGATGCTGTCGGAGGGCGGCGCCGACCTGCCGATCGCCGCGGCCGCCGCACGCATCGCCGCCACCGAGGCCTACGATTTCGCCGCCAAGGAGAACATCCAGACCCATGGCGGCATCGGCTTCACCTGGGAGGCCGACACGCAGTTCCACTACCGCCGCTCGCGCCTGCTGTCGCTGGCGCTGGGCGGGCCGCTGGCGTGGAAGGACAAGCTGGTGACGAGGCTGGAGCGCAAGAACGCGGCGTAGGTGACGTGCCTCCTACCTTCCCCCGCTTTGCGGGGGAAGGTGCCCGAAGGGCGGATGGGGGTGGCGGCATCGCGGTCAGACACGGCGGTTGGTGTTGTCGCACCAACCACCCCCATCCGGCGCTACGCGCCACCTTCTCCCGCCAGCGGGGGAAGGTAGAAGAAAAAGGGAGCGACCATGGACTTCAACGACACCCCCGAGGAAGCCGCCTTCCGCGCCGAGGTGCGCAAGTGGCTCGAAGCGAACGCCACGCGCAAGAGCGAGGACAAGCAGGCCTATCGCGCCCGCGTCGACGATCCGGGCCTGCTCAAGCGCGCCAAGGAATGGCAGGCCAAGAAGGCCGCCGCCGGCTACGCGCGCATCACCTGGCCCAAGGAATACGGCGGCATGGGCGGCACGCCGATCCAGCAGGTGATCTACCAGCAGGAGGAGTCGAATTTCCTCGTGCCGTTGGGGTTCTTCGACATCGGCCTGGGCATGTGCATCCCGACGATGATGGCCTACGCGACGAAGGATCAGCTCAAGCGCCACGTCAAGCCGGCGCTCTTCGGCGAGGAGGTCTGGTGCCAGCTCTTCTCCGAGCCGGCCGCGGGCTCGGACGTCGCCGGCATCCGCACCAAGGCGGAGCGCGACGGCGACGACTGGATCATCAACGGCCAGAAGGTCTGGACCTCGGGCGCGCATTACAGCGACTGGGGCATCATCATCACCCGCACCGACCCCGACGTGCCCAAGCACCAGGGCCTCACCATGTTCTTCCTGAACATGAAGAGCCCGGGCGTCGAGGCGCGGCCGATCAAGCAGATCTCCGGCGGCGCGAACTTCAACGAGGTCTTCTTTACCAACGTGCGCGTGCCCGACAGCCAGCGGCTGGGCAAGGTCGGCGACGGCTGGAAGGCGGCGCTGACCACGCTGATGAACGAGCGGCTGGCCGTCGGCATGCCGGCGGGCGGCCTCGACGTCGACGAGCTGCTCGATCTCGCGCGCGCCACCGAGCTCGAGGACGGGCCGGCGATCCGCAACGGCCATGTCCGCTCGAAGATCGCCGACTGGTACGTGCAGTCGCAGGGCCTGAAGTACACGCGCTACCGCACCTTGACGGCGCTGTCGAAGGGCCAGACGCCCGGCCCCGAATCGTCGATCATCAAGGTGATCGCCGCGCCCAAGATGCAGGACCTCGGCGCCATGGCGATGGAGCTGATGGGCCCGGCCGGCATCATGACCTCGGACGTGCCCGGCGCCGGCGGCTTCCAGGCGCAGTGGATCGGCGGCGCCGGCTTCCGCATCGCCGGCGGCACCGACGAGATCCTGCGCAACATCGTCGCCGAACGCGTGCTCGGCCTGCCGCAGGACGTGCGCGTCGACAAGGACGTGCCGTTCAACCAGCTCGGCAAGGCGCCGACGAAATAGCGCTGTCATCCCCGGGGCCGTCCGCTGCCCCTGTGCGGAGCGAAGGATCTCGCGGTGGTGCAGTCCCATGGTCGCTAGGTCCTTCGCTTCGCTCAGGACGACACCGTGAGCGGGCGACGCGCCGTCCTGCAGGCGGCGCTGCTCGGGCTGGGCTCGGCGACGGTGCCGTTCGACGCCTCGGTCAACATCGCCTTTCCCTCGATCACCTCGGCCTTCGGGCTGCCGATCGACGCCATCCAGTGGGTGGTGATCTTCTACATGCTGGCGCATTCGGCGCTGATGCTGGCCTTCGGCCGGATGGGCGATCTCGCCGGCCATGCGCTGGTTTTTCGCCTGGGCCTCGCCTGCCTCGCCACCGCCTTCACGCTGTGCTCGGTGGCGCCGGTCTATGAGTGGCTGCTGGCGGCACGCGCCCTGCAGGGCGTCGGCGCGGCGCTGACGCTGAGCTGCGGGCCGGCGCTGATCACCTCGCTCTTCGCCGAGTCCCATCGCATGCGCGCCCTGGGCGCCTACGCCACGATGATCGCCGTCGGCGGCGCGCTGGGCCCGTCGCTGGGCGGCCTGCTGGTGCAGGAATTCGGCTGGCCCGGCGTGTTCTGGTTCCGCGTGCCGATCGCGCTGATCCCGCTGCTGCTGCTGCGCGACCTGCCGGCGCCGCCGCGCGCGGCCGTGCGCGAGCCGTTCGATGCGCTCGGCGCGGTGCTGCTGGCGGCGACGCTGGTCGCGTTGCTGCTGGCGCTGAACCGCGCCGGACGCGGCGAGACATGGCTGGCGGTGGGCCTTGCGGCGGCGGCGCTGGCCGGCCTCGCCGGCTTCATCCGGCGCGAGCAGGTCTTTCGCGCGCCGATGCTGCCGCTGGGCGTCTTCCGCTCGATCGATTTCTCGCTGCTCAACCTGCTCAACGCGCTGGTCAACCTCGCCGGCTTCGCCGCGCTCTTGCTGGTGCCGTACTTCCTCGCGCGCCAGACGTCGCTGGGACCGCTGCTGGGCGGCTTCGTGCTGGCGATGGGCCCGACCGGCGGCGCCATCGGCTCGTCGCTGGGCGCGCGCACCGCCTCCGTGCTGGGCCGCTATCCCACGGCGCTGCTGGCCTGCGTGCTGACCGGCGGCGGCCTGCTGTGGACGGCCAACTGGGGCGCCTCGCCGCCGGTCTGGTCGATGGTCGCCTCGCTGCTGCTGCAGGGCATCGGCACCGGCCTGCTGCAGGTCGCCTATCTCGACATCGTCACCGCGACCCTGCCGCGCGAGAATCGCGGCGTCGCCGGCAGCCTCGCGAACCTCACCCGCACCCTGGGCATCGTGCTGGGCGCGTCCGGCCTGACGCTGATCTTCACCATCGCCTCGGACGGCGCGCGCGACTTCCTCGCCGGCTTCCGCGTCACGTTCCTGTTCGCCGCCGCGCTGCCGGCGCTGATGCTGCTCGCGGCGATTTCACGGCGCGGTGCCTGGCTGCTACGCTGAATTCGATACCGGAGGGAAACGATGGCCGAGATGCTCGAAGAACACAGGATGCTGCGCGACGTGGTGGCGAAGTTCGTCGACAACGAGCTGATGCCGCTGGAGAAGAACGTGCTCGCGCGCGAGATCGCCGGCCAGAAGATCTCGTTGACCGAGGAGGAAGAGGCGCCGCTCCTGAAGAAGTGCCGGGATCTCGGCCTGTGGGCGCTCGACGCGCCGGAGGAGATCGGCGGCGCCAACCTGCCGGCCGTGGCCCTGATGCCGATCAACGAGGAGCTCGGCCGCACCTGCGTGCCGTTCACCTTCCCGCCGGATTCGCCCAACCTGCACATGCTGATGGCGGTGGCCAGCCCCGAGCAGAAGATCCGCTACATGAATCCCTACGCCGCCGGCGAAGCGCATTCGGCGATCGCGATCTCCGAGCCGGGCGCCGGCGGCGATCCCGCCGGCATGACCACGCGCGCGACGCAGGAGGGCGATTCCTGGGTGATCAACGGGCGCAAGATCTGGATCAGCCGCGTGCCCTATGCCGATTTCACCATCGTCATGGCGCGCACCGGCAGCGAGGGTCGTCACGCCGGCGTCACGGCGTTCATCGTCGAGAAGGGCACGCCGGGCTTCATCATCGCGCGCGAGATTCCGATGCTGGGCGGCCAGCGCACCTACGAGGTGGTGTTCGAGAATTGCCGCGTGCCCAACGAGCAGGTGCTGGGCCGCGTCGGCCAGGGCTTCGCGCCCATGCAGCTGCGCCTCACCATCCGACGCCTGCAGATGGGCGCCTGGTGCACCGGCATGGCCCGGCGCGCGCTGGAGATGATGTGCAGCCACGCCAAGCAGCGCGTCACCTTCGGCCAGAAGCTCGCCGACCGCCAGGCCATCCAGTGGTGGATCGCCGAGGCGGCGACCCAGATCCACGCCTGCCGCCTGATGGTGATGGACGCCGCCGAGAAGCTCGACGACGGCCGCGACGTGCGCACCGAGGCCTCGATGATCAAGGTCTTCGCCACAGAGATGGCGACCCAGGTGATCGACCACGCCATGCAGACCTACGGCGCCATGGGCGTCACCAAGGAGCTGCCGCTGCAGCTGATGATGCAGAAGGTGCGCACCATGCGCGTCTACGAGGGCCCCACCGAGGTGCACCGCATGGTAATCGCGCGGCGCACCCTGGAGGCGGTGAGGTAACGTCTTTCCTTCTCCCCGCGCAGGCGGGGAGAAGGTGGCCGAAGGCCGGATGAGGGGCTTCGCGGTGGGTCAACAGCAACAGTCGGTGGTGTCGAGCGACAAGCCCCTCATCCGCCTCGCTGCGCTCGGCACCTTCTCCCCGCCTTCGCAGGGAGAAGGAACATGCGCATGACCCCGTCCATGGCTGACTTCGCGGCGCGCCACATCGCCGGACGCGGCTTCGCGGCGTCGGAAGACTTTCCGCACGACATCTGGCGCGCGGCGGCCGAGGCGGGACTGTTCCGCGTCGGCCTGCCGGCCCGCTTCGGTGGCGACGGCGGCGGCTATGGCGACATCGCACGCGCCGAACACGATCTGGCCGCGCATGGCGGCTGCGTCGGCTTGGCGATGTCGTGGACCGGCCATCAACTCGTCGGCCGCTACGTCGTCGACGGCTTCGGCAGCGAAGCGCAACAGGCGGCGCTGCTGTCGCGTCTGGCCTCCGGCGCGCTGACCATGGCGGTGGCGATCTCCGAGCCGGGCGCCGGCGCGCATCCCAAGCATCTGCGCACCACGGCGCGCCGCGACGGCGACGACTTCATCCTCGACGGCGAGAAGGCCTATGTCACCAACGGGCCGCTGGCCGACGTTTTCATCGTGCTGGCGATCACCGCGGTGGAGGACGGCCGCAAGCGCTACAGCGCCTTCCTGGTGCCGAGGACGACACCGGGACTCGAGATCCTGCCGATGGAGCCGTTCGGCGCGCTCAGGCCCTCGCCGCATTGCCGGCTGCGGTTGACGGCATGCCGCGTCGCGGGCGGCGCGATGCTCGGCCCGCCGCACGCAGCCTATGAATCGATGGCGCTGCCGTTTCGCGACGTCGAGGACGCGGTCGGCGCCTCGGGCAGCGCCGGCATCTGCCGCTTCGTGGCCCGCGGGCTGGCGGCGACGAGCACCGCGCCGGATCGCGAGGCGGCGTTCGGCGAGATCGCGGCGTCGCTGGCGATGATGAAGCAGGCCGCCGAAGCGGCCGCCGCTTCGCTCGACGCACCACCTGATGGCGTCGACGCCGGCGCGCTGGTGATCGGCGTGCGGCTCGAGGCGGCGCGCCTGCGCGAGCGCTTCGCCGGCCTGCGCGCCGGCATCGACCCGGCTGCCGCACGCGACATCGACCTCGCGCTCCAGGACATCGCCTTTTCGCAGTCGATCGCCCAGGGGCCGCGGCTCGTCAGGTTGGCCCGGCTCGGCAGGAAGCTGATCGGCGGTGAAACCGCATAGGTTGGCTGGGGTGGCGCTGTTTGCACGCCTTCCGCAAGCATCTGGCATGCCGCGATGACGGCGGCATGCCCGGCAGGCAACAGCTATGATGCCCTGCGGTCGGGTGGGAGCAGGCGATGCATGATCTGGTGATTCGCGGCGGTACGGTGATCGACGGTACCGGCGCGCCCGCATCTACGGCCGACGTGGCCGTCGCCGACGGCGTGGTCGTCGCGGTCGGCAAGGACCTCGGCGCGGCCCGACGCACGGTCGATGCCGACGGCCTGCTGGTGACGCCGGGCTTCGTCGACATCCATACCCACTACGACGGCCAGGCGACCTGGGACCCATTCCTGACGCCGTCGTCATGGCACGGCGTGACCACGGCGGTGTTCGGCAATTGCGGCGTCGGCTTCGCGCCGGTGCGGCCGGGCTCGACCGACTACCTGATCAACCTGATGGAAGGCGTCGAGGACATCCCCGGCACGGTGCTGGCCGAGGGCGTGTCGTTCGCCTGGGAGTCCTTCCCGCAATATCTCGACGCGCTGGCGGCGATGCCGCGCGCCATCGACATCGGCGCGCAGGTGCCGCACGCGGCGCTGCGCTTCTACGTCATGGGCGAGCGCGGCGCCGAGCATGCCGAGGCGCCCAGCGAGAGCGAGATGGAGCGCATGGGCGCGCTGCTCGAGGAATCGCTCGGCGCCGGCGCGCTGGGCTTCACCACCTCGCGCACCACCAAGCACAAGGCGCGCGACGGCCGCCTGACGCCCAGCCTCTCGGCGCGCGAGCCCGAGCTCTTCGCGCTGGCCCGCGCCATGAAGCGCGCCGGCCGCGGCGTGCTGGAGGTGAACTCCGATTTCGGGCCCGGCGAGTTCGAGGCCCTGCGCGCGGCGGCGGAGATTTCGGGCCGACCGCTCTCCTGCCTGCTCGTGCAGGTTCAGGCGCAGCCGGATCTGTGGCGCGAAACGCTGGCGCAGATCCATGCCGCGCGCGCCGCCGGGTTGCAGGCCAACGCCCAGGTCGGCTCGCGCGCCATCGGCGTGCTGATGGGCCTGGACACCTCGGTGCATCCGTTCCTGATCAGCGAGGCGTGGAAGGATCTGGCGAAGCTGCCGCATGCCGAGCGTGTGGCACGCCTGCGCGCCGATGCCGCGCTGCGCCGCGCGCTGATCGCGCCGCCGCCGGAAGGCAAGGTCGCGCGCCTGAGCATCACGCTCGATCGCGTCTTTCCGCTGGGCGGCCGGCCCGACTACGAGCCCGACGCGACCATGAGCGTGGCGGCGATGGCCGCGCGCGAGGGCCGCGACGCGCGCGAGCTGGCGCTCGAGCTGCTGATGGCCGACGACGGCACCGGCCTGCTGATGCACCCGTTCGAGAACTACAGCGGCGGCGATCTCGAGGCGGTGCGCGAGATGCTGACCGACGAGGCCACGGTGATCGGCGTCGCCGATGGCGGCGCGCATGTCGGCACGATCTGCGACGCCAGCTCGCCGACGACCCTGCTGACGCATTGGGGCCGCGACCGCAGGCGCGGCGAGAAGCTGCCGCTGGAGTTCCTGGTCAAGCGCCAGACCCGCGACACGGCGATGGCCTACGGGCTGGGCGACCGCGGCGCCCTGGCGCCGGGCATGAAGGCCGACATCAATGTCATCGACTTCGACCGCCTGCGCGTGCTCAAGCCCAGGGTCGCCTACGACCTGCCGGCCGGCGGCAAGCGCCTGGTGCAGCGCGCCGAGGGCTATCGCCACGTCTTCGTCGCCGGCACCGAGACGCTCAGCAACGACGAACACACCGGGGCGCTGCCCGGCAAACTGGTGCGCTGATGTTCGCGAAGATGGGACACGGCCTTCTCCCTTCTCCCCGCGCAGGCGGGGAGAAGGTGCCGAGCGCCAGCGAGGCGGATGAGGGGCTTTCTCGCGCAACGACAAGCAGCGCTGTCTTTGACAGTCCGCGAAGCCCCTCATCCGCCCTGCGGGCACCTTCTCCCCGCCTTCGCGGGGAGAAGGAGTAGGAAGGCCCCATGCTGCTGCCGACCTCGCTCGCCCTGATCTCCGCCGCGATGTTCACCGGCGCGGCCTTCTACGTCAGCGTCGGCGAGCAGCCGGCGCGGCTGAAGCTCGACGACCGCGCCGCGCTGCTGCAGTTCCAGCCCGCCCAGCGGACCGGCTACGCCATGCAGGGTCCGCTGGCCGGCATCAGCTTCGCGCTCGGCGCGGTCGCCTGGTGGGATGTCGGCGGCTGGCAATGGCTGGCGGGCGCGCTGGTGATGCTCGCCAACTGGCCCTACACGATGATCGTGATGGAGCCGCTCAACAAGCGGCTGATGGCGATGAAGGAGACCGACGCCGGCCGCGCCACGACAGACATGATCCGCCAATGGGGGCGCCTGCACTCGGTGCGCACGGTGCTGGGCGTGGTCGGCATGACGTTCTTCCTCCTGGCTTCGTATCGTTGATCGGGCCGGTGACCCCGTGAGTCCCTGGCTCTGGTGCTATGCCGACCGTCTGAGCGCGCGACCGGGCGAGAGCATCGGCCTGCACATCGCCGGCACCGGCGTGCGCTGCTCGATCGAGCTCGCGCGCGAAGGACGCGAACGCCGAATCGTGCATCGCATCGACGGCATCGCGATCGCGCCGCATCCCGTCCCCGACAGGGTGCACGTCGTGGGCTGCGGCTGGCCCGAGACGATGCGGCTTCGCGTCCCGGCCGACTGGCCGAGCGGCTACTACGACATCGTGCTGCGCGCGGACGACGGCGCCGAGGCGCGCCACATGCTGGTGGTGAAGGCGGCGAAGCCCGCGGCGCCGGCGGCCATCGTGCTCGCGACCAACACCTACCAGGCCTACAACTGGTGGGGCGGCGCCAACACCTACACCTGGGTCGGCGGGCCGCATCCGGCGCGCGAGCCGGCCGAGGCCGAGCGTGTCGTCGCCGGCGTGCTGTCGGCCGAGCGGCCGTTTTCCGCCGGGCTGCTGCGCCCGCGCTCGCCGACGCATCGCATCGTCACCAAACGCCGCCGCGATTTCGGCGAACGGCCCTTCGGCGGTGAGGTCAGCGACGAGATCAAGGCCGGCGGCAACGGCTGGGACTGCCCGGCCGGCTTTCTCGACAAGTGGGAGCACGCCTTCGTCGCCTGGGCCGAGGGCGCCGGCTACGCGCTCGACTACTTCACCGATTCCGATCTCGACGCCGAGCCGCGCGCGCTCGAGGGCTATCGCGCCGTCATCGCCGTCGGCCACTCCGAATACTGGAGCTGGAACCAGCGCCAGGAGGTCGAGCGCTTCGTCGATGAAGGCGGCAGGCTGGCGATCTTCTCGGGCAACACCTGCTACTGGCAGTGCCGCTGGGAGGAGGGCGGTCGCCGCTTCGTCGCCCACAAGGGCCGCGCCGAGGACGACGATCCATTGGCCGCCGATCCGGCGCGCCGGCATCTCACGTCAGGGCTGTGGTCCAGCCCCTGGGTCGGGCGCCCGGAAGCCTCGCTCGCCGGGCTGAGCTTCCTCTTTGGCGGCTATCACCGCTTCGCCAATTGCGTCGGCCGCGGCGTCGCCGGGTATACGGTGTGGCGCGACGATCACTGGGCGCTGAAGGATGCCGATCTCTACTGGGGCGACGTGTTCGGCGACGATTGCCGGCTGGTGGCCTACGAGAACGACGGCTGCGCCTTCACCATCGGCGATGACGGCCTGCCGCGCGCCGTGGCGCGGCTCGGCGTGCCCGAGGATCTGGAAATCATCTGCACCGCGCCGGCCACGCTCGCCGAGCCCGAGCACGCGCCCTACAAGCGCCTGGTGCCGCCCGAGGCCTGGCCGACGCTGACGCGCGCCTATGCCGGCTTCGACTCGCCCGCCAACCGCACCCGCATGATGCGCGGGCATGCGGTGATGGCATCGTTCAGGCGCGGCGCGGGCGAGGTGTTCAACGGCGGCACGACGGAATGGGCCTACGGCCTCGCGGCCGGCAATCCCTTCGTCGACAAGATCACGCGCAACGTGATGGACCGGTTCCTGGCGCGGTAAGCTCTGTCGTCCTGAGCGAAGCGAAGGACCTCGCGGTATCGCGGTCACGCGTTTGCGCTGTGTCTGTTCGCACCACCGCGAGGTCCTTCGCTTTCGCTCAGGACGACGGCGTGCGTTAGCCCAGGAACTCCTTCGTCCAGCGCTCGTAGTCGGCGTCGCGGGTGACGCGCTTCATCAGCTCGGCCGAGGCGATGCCGGTGAGCTTCGACGGCGGCGTGCCGTCGCGCAGCGCCTTCAGCGTCTCGTAGGTCGCCTGGATCGCCGCCATGATCGGCTGGTGGCCCTGCAGCGCCACGCGCACGCGCCGGCTGGCGAGATAGTCGCGGTCGCTGAGCTCGGGCCCGCCGCCGCCCAGCACGATCGGCAGGGTCGTGGCCGAAGAGATCGCCTCGAGTTGCGCCCTGGTGCGCAGGCCGACGAGGAACAGCGCATCGACGCCCACCGCCTCGTAGGCCTTGCATCGCGCGATGCAGTCCTCGACCGAGGTGATCTGCACGGCGCTGGTGCGGCCGCAAATCACCAGGTCGGGGTCCTGCCGCCCGGACAGCGCGCCCTTCATCTTGCCGACGCCTTCGGCGATCGGGATCAAGGTTGGCTGCTTCTCGCCGTAGGCGCGCGGCAGCAGCGTGTCCTCGATGCTGAGCGCGGCGACGCCCGCGCTCTCCAGCTCCTGCACGGTGCGCTGGACGTTGAGCGCGTTGCCGTAGCCGTGGTCGGCGTCGACCAGCAGCGGCAAATTGCCGGCGCGGTTGATGCGATAGGCCTGCGCCGCGAACTCGCTCAGCGTCAGCACGATCAGGTCGGGCGCGCCCAGCACGGTGAGCGAGGCGGTGGAGCCGGCGAACATGCCGATCTCGAAGCCCAGATCCTCGGCGATGCGTGCGGAGATCGCATCGACCACCGAGCCGGGATGCACGCAGCGATCGCCCTTGAGGATGGCGCGGAAGCGCTTGCGCCTGATGGTCCAGTTCATGGTTCGAGATTCCCCCCGTGTCTTGCTCCCCTCTCCCCTTGTGGGAGAGGGGTCGGGGGTGAGGGGTCAACAGGCTCGGTGCCAAGCACCCCCTCACCCCTAACCCCTCTCCCGCGTGGGGAGAGGGGGACTAGAAATACGCCGGCACCTGGGCGCCGACGGTGTGGCGCAGCATGCGCCGGCGCTGGCCGTGGTAGGCGTTGATCGCGTTGTGCTGGGTGCAGCGGTTGTCCCACACCGTGAGCGTGCCGGGCTCCCAGCGCACGCGGCAGGTGAACTCCAGACGCGTCGAATGGTCGGCGAGATAGTCGATCAGCGGCCGGCTCTCGTCCTCGCTCATGCTCTCGATGCGGATGGTGTGGCCCTTGCTGACATAGAGCGCCTTGCGGCCGGTCTCGGGATGGGTGCGCGCGATCGGGTGGATCGCCTCGTAGGTGTCGGCCTGCTCGGCGTTCTGGATCTTCATCGCGCCGACCTGGCGGTGGATGTTGGCGCGGCCGCCGGAGCGCTTCAGGCCGGCGCTGTAGATGCCCTTCAACGGCGCGATCAGGCTCTTCATGCCGTCGCTGAGCGCGTCGTAGGCCGCCGCGGTGTTGGCGAAGACCGTGTCGCCGCCCGATGCCGGCGTTTCGACGGCGTAGAGCAGCGTGGCCAGCGGCGGCTTCTCCAGATAGGTCGTGTCGGAGTGCCAGCCGCCGCCGAAATTGCGCGTCTCGCTGGGCTCCTTGATGACCTCGAAGATGTAGGG
>JBFXAZ010000015.1:0-67105 GCA_050183765.1 Reyranellaceae bacterium
GGGTCGATCGTGCCGCCGGCGTCGAGCCAGCCCTTGAAGCCGCCCAGGTTGCGCACGTTCTCGTTGCCCATCTCCTTGAGCGTATGGCCGACCAGCGCCGAACGACCGCCCGAGGCGCAATAGGTCACGATCGTCTTGGCGCGATCGAACCCGGCGTCGTGCATCGGCGAATTGGGGTCGGCACGGAACTCGACCAGGCCGCGCGGCACGGCGAGCGCGCCGGCCACCTTGCCCGAGGCCGCGACCTCGGCCGGTTCGCGCACGTCGAGGAACAGCACGTCGGGCCGGCCGACAAGGCCCTTGGCTTCCTCCGGGCTGATGCGCGGCACCGCGGCATCGGCAGCGGCTATCATCTGCTGCACGGTCTTCATCGCGTTCTCCTTCAGTCGGCTGCCTTCAGCACGTCGTAGCTGCGCTGCTGATAGGCCGTCATGTAGTCGGTGTACCACGTCGTGGGATATCTCGGCGGCCGGTCGGGCCCGACGGTGGTCGGCACCGCGGCGATCGGCCAGTCGATATTGGCGTCGCAGAAGAACACCACGGCGTAGCGCTCGGCGCCGCTGCGGTTGATCGCGCGGTGCGGCGTGGCGAGGAAGTGATCGTTGGTCCAGCGCTGCAGGAACTGCCCGCCGTTGACCACGAAGGCGTCCTCGATCGCCGGCGCGTCGATCCAGGTGCCGTCCTGCGTGCGGATCGACAGGCCGGGCACGTCGTTGGGCGCCAGCAGCGTGAGAAAGCTCGTGTCGGTGTGCGGCGCGATGCCGAAATCGTCCGCCTCGCCGGCCGGCTGCGGCGGGTAATGCGTCAGGCGCAGCTTGTACTGGCAGTCGGTGAACGGCGCGTCGAAGTACGTCGGCGGCAGGTCGAGCGCGCGGGCGTAGAGCGGCACCATGCGCCGCACCAGCCGCTCCATCGTGTCGGCATAGTCGATGACGGTTTCGCGGAAGCCCGGCAGGTCGGCCGGCCAGCGCACCGCGCCGCGGAAGCGGCGGTCGGCGCGCACGTCGGGATGGTCGGCCGGCAGGTCGCGGGCGATGAACAGCGCCTCGTTCAGGTTGGGCCGCGTCACTTTCTGCACCGTCGAGGTGCGCAGGGTGTCGCCCTTCATCGGCAGGTAGCCGGTGACGTGGCGATCGAGGGCGATCTCCATCTTCTTCGCCAGGGGTTGCGCGTGGAAGCGCGCGACCTGGTCGAACATGGCGCGGATCCGCGCGCGCGGCACGCCGTGGCCGACGATGTAGTAGAAGCCGATCTCGGTCAGCGCATGGCGGATCTGCCGCGCCGCCTCTTCCGCCGCGCCCGCCACGCCGGCGAGGCAGGGGCCGAGATCGACGACGGGAATGGTACTGGTGCTCGCCATCCCCGCAGCCTAGGCACAAACGGCCGACGGCGCCAATTCCGTTCCTGGGCCGGACGGATTGCTGTGGTTTGCTGTGGTGAAACGGGTTTGCATTCGCGCGTCCGATCGCTGTGGCACAGCGATCGGACCACATAATTGCCCTGCTGGCTATTTCCGCCCCTAGGAATGTCCAAACCCTTCCCCCGGAGGGGGAAGGTGGCACGCGTCAGCGTGACGGAAGGGGGATGCCTCAACGAGATCGCTGTCCGTCTTCGACATCCCCCTTCCGCCCTTCGGGCACCTTCCCCCTCCGGGGGAAGGAATCCAGGCCTCAGCTCGCAGCAGCCGCAGCCGTGAGCTTGTCCTGGGTCTTGGTGTCGAAGTCGCTGGCGTCGTGGCGTTCGTGGAGCTGCGCGGCGGGGTCGCCCTGCAGGCGGTTGACGATGCGGCCGCGCTTCACGGCGGGACGCGCGCCGATCTCGTCGGCCCAGCGGTTGACGTTCTTGTACTCGTGCACGGCGAGGAACTCGGCCGATCCATAGAGCAGGCCCTTGGCGAGGCCGCCGTACCACGGCCACACCGCGATGTCGGCGATGGTGTAGTCGTTGCCGCCGAGATAGGCGCTCTCGGCCAGACGGCGGTCGAGCACGTCGAGCTGGCGCTTGGTCTCCATGGCGAAGCGGTCGATGGCGTACTCGATCTTGGTCGGCGCATAGGCATAGAAATGCCCGAAGCCGCCGCCGAGATAGGGCGCGCTGCCCATCTGCCAGAACAGCCAGGACAGGCACTCCGCGCGCGCCGCCGTCTCGGTGGGCAGGAAGGCGTTGCCGAACTTCTCGGCGAGATGGACCAGGATCGCGCCGCTCTCGAAGACGCGGATCGGCTTGGGCCCGCTGCGGTCCACCAGCGCCGGGATCTTCGAGTTCGGGTTGGCCGCGACGAAGCCGCTGCCGAACTGGTCGCCCTTGCCGATGTTGATCAGCCAGGCGTCGTACTCGGCGCCCTTGTGGCCCAGCGCCAGCAGCTCCTCGAGCATGATGGTGACCTTCTGGCCGTTGGGCGTGCCCAGCGAATAGAGCTGCAGCGGATGCTTGCCGATCGGCAGCTCCTTGTCATGCGTGGCGCCGGCGATCGGCCGGTTGATGTTGGCGAAGCGCCCGCCGTTCTCCTTGTTCCACGCCCAGACCTTGGGTGGGGTGTATTCGCTGCTCATGGGTTGGGCCTCCTTGGGGTTGCGGCGACGCTGCCACCGCAGGTGGGGTGGTTCAAGACAGGAATCCTTGAGCACGCGTGCGGCCGGCTCATCACGCCGGATCGAGGCCGCGCTCACGGAAAAGTGCGGATGTCGACGGCGCCGCGAGCGCGTCGATCAGCGCTTTCGCCGCCGTGACCTGGGCACTGGATGCCTCGATGCCGGCGACGAAGGTCGTGACCATGTGCAGTTCGCCCGGCAGGGTGCCGAGGATCTCGACGCCGGCGACCTCCAGCAGCTCGGGCTTCTGCTGCACCGCGAGATCGACCGCGCCGCTCACCAGCAGGGGACCGACGAGCCCGGCGGGCGGCGGAAAGGTCGTCTTGGCGTTGATCTCGGCGGCAATGCCCAGGCGCTCGATCAGCTGCGCGAAATAGATGCCGCTGGCGCCGCCGGCCGCCGGGTCGGTGTAGGCGATGGCGCGCGCGCCGAGCAGCGTGCGCTTGAGCGCCTCGACCGTCGAGATGTCGGGCCGCGGCGCGCCGGCGCGGATCGCCAGCGCCGTGGCGGAACTGGCCAGCGTGACCTCCGAGCCGGCGAGCACGCGGCCGGCCCGCGTCACGGTGTCCATGCCAGGCCGGTTGAGGATCAGCACGTCGGCGCTCTCGCCGCCCTGCAGGCGCTTCACCAGCGCCGGCGCTGTGTTCCAGGCGATGTCGAGACGCACGCCGTACGCCGCCTCGAAGCCCGGCACCAGCGTTTCCAGCACGCCGCGCACGGCGATGCTGCTGAAGACCCTGAGGTCGCGTGTCATGCTCCACCCCGTCGTTCCGCCCGGCGCCTAGATTGACACGCAGACTAGGGTAAGCTGGCACTCTCGGGGGAGTTTGATGGGCGACATGACGGCGGTTACCCTCGGCATGCGGCTTCGATACGCTCCGTGGGCTCGGACATAGGCCCATGACATCGGGCGGGACTCGCGAACCGGACGACGATTCCCGGCGCGGCGGCGGCGGTCGGCTGATCGTCAGGATTCTGCGGCGGCATCGCCTCAAGGTCGCGGCCATCCTGGTGCTCACGCTGGGCGTCTACGGCGCCGGCCTCGCCGTCCCCGTGGTCACCCAGCGCATTGTCGACGGCATCACCGCGCGCCAGTCGCTGATCAGCCTCGGCCAGCTGGGCGCGCTGGCCATCGCCTTCGCCATTCTCGATGTCGCCCTCGCCGAGCTGCGGCGCATGATGCTTTTCAGCCTGGGCGAGCGGGTCGACCGCAACATCTCGCTCGAGATCATGGCGCATCTCCTCGGCGCGCGCATCGACACCGCGCAGCACAACCCCGGCGAGATCCTCAACGCGACCGAGCAGATGGACAAGGTGAAGACCTTCCTGATCGACCTGATCCCGCGGTCCGTGTTCGACATCGGCGGCGCCGTGGCCGCGCTGGTCGTCATGTGCTTCTACAGTCCGTGGTGCGCGCTGGCGGTCGTGCTGATCGCCGGCAGCTTCTTCCTGCTGTCGCGGCACATCCTGCATCCGTTCTACGACCACATCGGCGCGCAGTTCCGCCTCAACAGCGAGAAGCAGGGCTACATGGCGGAGACGGTCACCGCCCTGCCGACGATCAAGTCGCTGTCGATCGAGAGGGAGCGCCTGCGCCTGTGGGCCGCGAAGCTGCGCAGCCTGGTCGCCGCGAACGGCAGGACGGAGGACGTCGTGCGCCGCTTCTCGCGCGTGACGCGGCTGTCCCAGCACGTGCTGACGCTCGCGGTCGTCGGCATCGGCGGGTTCGAGCTGCTGCGCGATACGCTGAGCGTCGGCGACCTGTTCGCGCTCCTGTTGCTGACCACCCGGGTGTCGGCGCCGCTGATGGGCGCGGCGGATGTCGCCCGGCAGTACCAGGAGGTCGCCGTCGCGGTTCGCGCGCTGGGCCGGCTTCTCGACGCGCCGCGCGACCGCGCCCGGGGCGAGCGCCCGCTGCACGATGCGATCGCCGGCGCGCTATGCTTCCGGGGCGTCGTCTACCGCTACCGCGACACCACGCGTCCGGCGATCGACAACCTGTCTCTGCAGCTTCCCGAATCGGGACTGGTCGCCGTCATCGGCCGCAACGGATCGGGCAAGACCACGGCGCTGCGCCTCGTGCAGGGCTTCCTGCGCGACTTCGAGGGTGACGTGCTGGTCGGCACGGCCGACGTGCGGGCCTTCCATCCGCGCCGCCTGCGCGCGCAAATGGCGGTGGTCAACCAGGACACCGTGCTGTTCGCCGGCACGGTGCGCGAGAACGTCACCAGCTGGATGTCGGGCTTCAGCGACGCACAGATCGAGGAGGCGCTGCACCTGGCCGGCGCCTGGGACTTCGTCGAGAAGCTGCCGCAGAAGCTGGACACCAGGCTTGCCGAGAACGGCGCCAGCCTGTCCGGCGGCCAGCGTCAGCGTCTCGCGATCGCCCGCGCCGCGCTGCGCGACCCGCGCATCATCCTGCTCGACGAGCCGACCGCCTTCCTCGATGCGGAGGCCGCGGTCTGGCTCGAATCGCGCCTGTGCGCCTGGGGCAAGGACCGGCTGATGATCCTGGTCACGCACCATCTGTCCGCCGCGCGGCTGGCCGACACCATCGTGCTGATGGATGCCGGCGCGGTGGCGGCCCAGGGGACGCACGACGCGCTGCTCGAGAGCTCGCCGCTCTACCGCTCGCTGTGGAACGATTATCTCCGCGGCACCGGCGAGTCGCCGGTCGAGGCGCCCGCCGCCCTGGAGGCGACGTGACGCCGATGCCGGCGAGCATCCCGCTCCGCGACCGCCTGCACGCCATCCTCGATGCGCCGCGCGTGGGCATGCTGTCCAACGACATCGTCGTGCCGCTCGAGGATGGCGCGGCGCTGAGGGACACGATCGACTGGCTGGCCGCGGCGGCGCGTGCCCACCGGCCCGACATGATCGCCGGCATCGAGGCGCGCGGCTTTCTCTTCGCGACAGCGGTAGCCTATGCGCTCGGCCTTGGCTTCGTCGCACTGCGCAAGGAAGGCAGGCTGCCGGGCGAGGTAGTGACGCGCCCGTACGCGACGGAATACGCCAGCGGAGCGCTGGAGCTGCGTGCGAACGCCGTGCGGCACGGCCAGCGGGTCGTGGTGGTCGAAGACCTGCTGGCTTCCGGCGGCACGCTGGAGGCCGCCGTGGCGATGCTGCGCCAGATCGGCGCCGAGGTGCCGGCGGCCATCTGCGTTGTCGAGCTGAAATTCCTCGACGGCCGCCGGCGGCTCGACATTCCCGTCGAGTCGCTGCTGAGCTACGACACGTGACGGCGGCTCATTCCCAGATCAGCACGTTGGGCAGGCCGTCGCCGGCCTGGCGCAGGCAGGTGTAGCCGACGCCCGCCAGGCCGCGGAACAGGCCGAGGTTGAAGCGTCGCTCGCCGCCGTTCCAGCGATAGTCGCCGCTCGCCGCCGCGCTCTCCAGGACGCCGGCCAGGCGCTGCGCCGCCATGCTTTGGAGATCGGCACGGCGCAGCACGCGGCCGGCCTCACGGAAGAACTCGACGCTGCCCAAGGTGCCGCAGCACAGCGTATCGACATGGCCCGGCCAGGCGCGGCCCGCGCCGGCCAGCGCCTGGTCGATATCGGCGGAGGCCGGCGCGCAGCGCAGCGCACCGTGCCGCGTCATCGCCAGCCGTGCCAGCCCGATGCCGACGGCGCCGTGACACCACTGCGAGCGCCAGTTCGGTTCCGCTTCGCGCAGGTCCGGCCAGTTGCCGTGCGCGGCATCGTAGCTGGCGTTCTCGAACGCGACGCATTCGGCGGCCGCATCGGCGAAATCCTCGCGGCCGGTGGCCGCGGCGAGCGACGCCAGCGCATAGGCGAAGCCGGCCGCGCCATGCGACATGCCGTTCAGCGGCTGGCGATGCGGTCCCGGGGAGATCCAGCTGCGCCGCCCCGGCTCGCCGACGCGCGGCTGCGCCATCAGATGCTCGCCGCAGCGCAGCGCAAGGCGCAGCACGTCGTCGGCGCCGGTGTCGCGATGCAGGCGCAGCAGGCACAGGATCGCGCCGGCGCTGCCGCCGATGACATCGAGCCGCCGGTCGGCCGCGATCAGATCCGCGCTGAATAGCCCCGCCGCCGCGTGCGCATCGGCGCGCAGGGCATCGTCGCGCAATTGCTGCGCCATCACGCTCAGGCCGTAGACGATCGAGCCCAGCCCGGTCGCGCCGCCGATTCCCAGCGTGCGCACCATGCGCGCCGCGCCGCGCCCGGCGAGATCGCGACGCAGGCGGGCGACGGCGGCGCGCGCAAGCTCGCCGGACGCCGTAGCGCCCGTGGCCGCCGCGTGCGCGGCGAGGAAGACCCCGATGCCGCAGACGCCGTTGTAGAGATCGGGCCCGAGCACGGCGAGTTGCGAGACCTCGGAATCGGCGAACCACCCCAATCCGATCCAGGCCGCGCCCGGACCGCGCCGGATCGCCTGACGCGCGATCGTATCGGCGATCGCGTCGGCTTCGGCGACGAACGCCTCGCGTGTCGGCGCCCGCGTCGCGACCGGGTACGCCAACGGCTTCGCCTCGTCGGCCGCGCCGGCTTGCGATGTCGAGACTGCGGCGGAGTTCTGCCGGATGACCTGCGCTTGCCAGGCGATCTCCGCGGCGCTGAGCGATCGCAGGCGCAATCGCGCCCGCTCGAGCCCGGGCAGCGTGTCGATCGTCGCCGACGCGCCGTCGAGATCGCTGATGGCGTGGCCGTCGCTGCGCATGGCGAAGTGCGGCACGTTCAGGCTCACCAGGGCGTCGCGCTCGGCACGCTGAAGCGGCCAGGTCGGGTCGTCGTCCCCCTCCCAGTCGGCCAGGCGCGCGAGGAAATCCGCCTGCGCCGACCACGACGCACCATCGTCCATGGTGCGATCGTTGCGCAGCCGGTGCAGCAGCATGTAGTAGAACTGCGTCGGTCGCACGACCCGGCGCACGGCCAGCCCCGCGAAGCCGGCCAGCAGGTCGTTCTCGCCGTAGCGCTCGCGCATCGACAGCAGGAAGCGCGCGTAGCTCTCGAAGCCGCCGACAAGATCCTCGACGTGATCGCCGAAGCGGGCATATCGGCCGTCGATGTGCGGCAGGTTGGGCGTCGGCTTGCCGGTCTCAGGCGCCATGACCGGCTTCATCGCGTCGGTATTGAGATCGCGCCACACGCGCTTGAGACCGCCCGACCAATCCGAGGCCATGCCGCCGATCGCGAAGAGATCGTTGTCGCCGGACCGGCCATAGGCGGGCAGCATGCCGACGGCCATGACCGAGTTGGCGACGATCTCGCGGGCGGCTTCGAAGGCGCGCGATTCCTCCGCCTGCGCGCCCGGTTCCTCGGTGGCGATCTGCAGGATGGTCTCGAGGTCGATCGGCACGGGATGCTCGCCGGCCGCGATGATGTTCTCCTGGTGCATGTCGGTGCCGGAGAAGGCGTGGAACAGCGCCAGCCAGGCACCGGCGCGGCGAAAGAAGCGCCGCAGCCCCTCGACATCGGCGCAGCCGACATGCTCGACGCATTCCGTCCAGCCATAGCCGTCGCGCACGACGGCGACGGGCGCGCGCAGCGCGATCGGCGCGCCGTTGCGGTTGAGGCGCTCGACCATCGCGAGCCACACGCCGTCGACCTGCAGGTCCTTGGGCTTGTAGAACAGCCGCGCGCCGTCGCCGAAGCGCAGGGCGAGCACGGCGCGGCCGCCATTGTGCGGATCGGACAGGCCGCCGCCGATGCCGACCACCTTGCCGGTGCCGTCGGCGCGCAGGATCTCCGCGTGCAGGGCGCGCCAGTCGGCATGCAGGCGGGCGACGAATTCCCGCATCGTGCCCAGCCACTGCCGCGTCACCGTCGCGATCAGACGCAGCAGGACCGGCTTGCTCTCGAACAGCTGTCGCCATCCGGCGCCGCGCATGTCGGCGACGAAGGCGTCGTAGCGCCGCGACCCGGCGAAACGCTCGTACAGCGGCGCCGCGCAGAGCTCGGCCAGCGTCTCGAGCAGGCGATGGCACAGATCCGCGCGCGCCGAGGCGTCCAGGCGATCCAATGCGGGTGCCGGTATCGCCGCCCATAGCCGGGCTGCGGCGGCTTCGACGAGCGGCGCCAGCAGGTGGGCGAACGGCACGGTGTTGTCGATCGGCCCGTCCGGCGCAGCGCGCAGCGCCGGCTCGATCCATTGCGCGTCCTCGGCCCACAGCGGCACCGGCGCTCCGGCGCGGCGCCGGACGGTCGCCAGCCGCGCCAGCACCCTGTCGAAGGCCAGGCCATCGCGCGCCAGGCGCCGGCCGAACAGCAGCCAGTCGGCGCTGGCGCTGGCGCGGCACCAGGCGGCGAGGCGCCGGGTCGCGAGATCGGTGTCGCCCTTCTGGCCGGGCAGCGGCTCGAAGGCGTCGGACAGCAGCTCGTCGATCGTGGCGGCGCGCGCGGACAGATGGTCGAAGAACGGATCCATGCGCGTCCTCTGGAGAGCTCACGCCCTGGTCGGCAGATCGCCGGTCGATGTTGCCCGAGACGACGGCCAAAAAGAAAGTGGCCGCCTTGCGGCGGCCTCTTCCGGATGGCGCTGCGCCTTAGCGGCAGCAGCGATTGTAGGCCGACGTCTGGTGCGTATACGACATCGCCGTTTCCTGCGCCGCCGCCTCCATCTCCTCGTCGGAGACCTCGAAGCGCAGCGCGTTTTCCTCGTTCAGGCTCAGCATCTCGGTAGTCATCTTTGCCTCCTCTTCCAGGAACTCGATGGCAGGACATTACATGCATGCTGCAGCAGAGTCAAGTGAACACTCACTCTTTTTTCTGATTGTCAGTTCCCAGGGTGACAACAGCTTTTGCGCGTCATTTCCC
Source organism: Reyranellaceae bacterium (assembly GCA_050183765.1). Taxonomy (GTDB): domain Bacteria; phylum Pseudomonadota; class Alphaproteobacteria; order Reyranellales; family Reyranellaceae; genus JAFAZJ01. The sequence goes on from JBFXAZ010000015.1 coordinate 9,368, forward strand.
CCGGAATTGTGGCACACCGACTGCGACTTCAAATCGACGCACACCACATTCCCTCGCGGAGAGGTACAGTCGATGCCCTACCGGTGGGGAGTTGAGATGGGCGACGGGGTTGATCCCGGCTTTTCCGAGGCGGAGATCCGGGCGCTGGGAGAGATCGCCGGCACGATGATCCCGGCCGATGCCGCGCTGAAGGTGCCCGGCGCCGACGATCCGCTGATCATGGCCGACATGGTGAAGTCGCTGGGCCGCGACCTGCCCGACGTGCGCGCGGCGCTGGCGGCGATCGGCGCCAGGGCCAAGGGCGGCTTCGCCAGCCTCGACATCGACAGCCGCGAGAGGCTGCTCACCGACTATATCGCCTCGGGCGGACCGGCCGCGGCGCTGGCGCGCGTGATCCTCGCCGCCTACTACCGCGACGACCGCGTGCTGATCTCGCTGGGCATGGAGCCGCGCCCGCCCTTCCCCAAGGGCCACGTGCTGGAGCAGGGCGACTGGTCGCTGCTCGACCCCGTACGCCAGCGCGCGCCGTTCTGGCGCAAGGACCGGTGACGATGAACCCACACCTCTGTCATCCCGAGCGCAGCGAGGGATCCAGGTGGCATTCGAGATCCCTCGCTGCGCTCGGGATGACGGCATGAACGAGCGCGTCGACGTGCTGATCATCGGCTCGGGCGCATCCGGCGCGGCGGTGGCGTGGTCGTTGGCCGAGACGAAGATGCGCATCCTCTGCCTCGAGCAGGGCGACTGGGTGAAGCCGACCGACTTCCCGTCCAACGGCCGCGACTGGGAGGCGCGGCGCTACGGCGATTTCGACATCCTGCCCAACAGCCGCGGCCGCGACACCGACTATCCGGTCAACGACGCCAACTCGCCGATGAAGATCGCCAACTTCAACGGCGTCGGCGGCGGCACGGTGATCTACACCGCGCACTGGCCGCGCATGCATCCCTCGGACTTCAGGACGCGATCGCTCGACGGCGTCGCCGACGACTGGCCGATCGACTACTGGGCGCTGGAGCGCTTCTACGACGAGAACGACCGCATGATGGGCTCGTCGGGGCTGGCGGGCGATCCCGGCGTGCCGCCGCGCAACCCGCCGATGCCGCCGCTGCCGCTGGGCCGCACCTCGACGGTCTACGCCAAGGCGATGAACCGGCTGGGCTGGCACTGGTGGCCCTCCGACACCACCATCGCCACCCAGCCCTACGAGGGCCGCGCCCAGTGCATCAACCTCGGCCACTGCACGCCGGGCTGCGCGCAGGGCGCCAAGGCCAGCGTCGACATCACCTACTGGCCGCTGGCGATCCGCGCCGGCGTCGAGCTGCGCACGCGCTGCCGCGTCCGGGAGATCACCACCGACGCGCAGGGCATGGCCGCCGGCGCGATCTACTACGATGCCGAGGGCAACGAGCGCTTCCAGCCGGCCGAGGTGGTGATCCTCGCCTGCAACGGCGTCGGCACGCCGCGCCTGCTGCTGAACTCGGCGTCGGCGCGTTTCCCCCAGGGGCTGGCCAATTCCAGCGGCCTGGTCGGCAAGAACCTGATGCTGCATCCCTGGCCGATCGTCTCGGGCTACGTGGCCGACGAGGTCGACGGCGCGCGCGCGCCGATCACCGCGCTGTGGAGCAAGCAGTTCTACGAGACCGATCCGACGCGCGACTTCGTGCGCGGCTACACCCTGCAGTTCGGCCGCGGCACCGGCCCGGCCACCGAGGCGATCAGCAATATCGGCACCGCCCGCCTGCCCTGGGGCCGCGCGCATCACGCCGCCTACCGCACAATGCTGAACCACCGCGTCAACATCGGCGTCGCCTGCGAGGACCTGCCCGAGGAGCACAACCGCGTTACGCTCGACCCCCGCCTGAAGGACAGCCACGGCATCCCCGCGCCGCGCATCGACTACACGATCAGCGAGAACACGCGGCGCATGATGGAGCACGGCATCGCGCGCGCCGAGGAGATCCTCAGCGAAGCCGGCGCCACGCGCCTGCACTGCTCGCGCACCGTGCTGAACTATCCCGGCCACCTGCTGGGCACCTGCCGCATGGGCGACGACCCGGAACGCTCGGTGGTGAACGCGTGGGGGCGCAGCCACGACGTGAAGAACCTGTTCATCGTCGATGGCAGCATCTGGGTCACGGGCGGCGGCGTGAACCCGACATCGACGATCCAGGCGTTGGCGCTGTACGTCGCGGATCAGATGAAGCGAAGGTTGGCGACGCTATTCGACTAGGCGTGTCGACGATCAGTGGAAGCTCGCCTGAAATGTCGTAGCGGTCAAAGACACATGGGCATCGAGCGGCGGGCGCAGCTCGAAGGCCCTTGGCTCGCGCGAAAAGTTCCAAAGGCGCATGAGACACCATTCCGCTCGTCGTTCATCGGCGACGGCGAGTTCGTTGCGCGTGATATGGAACGGAGTTCGTTCCCAGCCATTCGTCGTCTTCACCTCGATCAGCCGCGGCCGGCCGTCCGGCTCATAGCTGGCGATGTCATATCCCGCGCCATCGCCTTGCTCTTGCGATGTCCAACGCACCCGCCGCACGAGATCGTGACGTCCGGCTCCGGCCAGCATGGCGCGCTCATGCGCCAGTACACGCTCCTCCCCGGCCCTGCCCAGAGCACGATTGCGTTCGTCGCGCCCTGCGGCATCGTACTTGTGGGCGATACGGAGCATCTGTTCCAGTTCCTGTGGCGGCGGCTGATTGCTGAGCGTCGGTGGTGGGCCGGTCCAGAGCATATCAGTCTCGCGCAGCCCCTGCGCGAGGCGGGGACGCGGCAGGCGGTCCACTCAGGCAGGATTGAGTGCGAGCCATCGCGCCACCGCGTCCAACAGGGACATCTGGAAGTTGAAGGCGGGCTTGTAGCCCGCGAGCCAATCCTCGCCGAGGCCCTTGAGAACGGCGCTAATGTTCTGATGTTTGTACTCGATCGAGGTGCGCGGACGGTCGATCCGGGCTTGAAGACGCCGATTGTGTTCGGCCTTGTTGTAGGGGTGCCCGGCGACGTCGTCGGCCAGCATCGCGAAGTAATCGGCGACGATCAGGTCGTTCTCTTGATCTGTCCACGGCCCGGTCGCCATTCGACCAAGCTAACGGCGCTTCCCTCCCCTGTCAGCACTGGTTGTGATCGGGCTCTTGATCTCTATACGCCAGAGGCGTATAGAGATCACCAGTGCGATATGTTTTTGACACCGCAAAGGACGCGGCCAATCAAGCGAAGCACGGAGTCTCGCTGGCACTGGCCGAGGTGCTGTTCGCTGGGCCGCATGTCTCGGTGTCGGACGATCGCTTCGACTATGGCGAGATGCGCGAGGTTGCCTTCGGCCTCATCAACGGGCGTCTGTTTGTCTGTGTCTATGTCGATCGCGGCGCGCAGCGGCGGGTGATCTCGCTGCGCAAGGCCAACCGGCGAGAGGTGAAGCGCTATGGCGAAGAGCTTGAGTAAGCGGGCGCGCAAGGCGCTGGCGGCGACGGACTGGCGCAAGATCGACGCGATGACCGACGGCCGGATCGCACGGCAGATCGCCGCCAATCCCGACGCCGCGCCCGACATGGCGCCGCTGATCGACGTACGGGCCATCCGGCGCGCCACCGGCCTGTCTCAGGCCCAGTTCGCTGCCGCCTATGAGTTCAGCCTACGCACTGTGCAGGAGTGGGAGCGCGGCGCGAAGAAGCCCAGCGGCCCCGCCCGTACCCTGCTGCGGGCGATCAAGGCGGACCCGGAGGGACTGCGCAAGGCGTTGGCGGCAGCGTAGCGACCAATGGCATAGCGATGGGGATCAACCTTGTGGTCGCAGTCACCGATGGTGACTGGTTCGAGACGCTGCGGCGATTGCCCGATCTCGACGAGGTAAATTTCTGGGCGCCATCGGCCGCCAGCTTCCGAGCGCTTCAGGCCGGCGAGATGTTTCTGTTCAAGCTGCACGCGCCGCACAACGTCATCGTTGGTGGCGGCATCTTCGCTTACGCCAACGCCCTGCCTTGCTCGCTGGCTTGGGAGTCTTTCAAGGAGCGCAACGGCGCCCTCTCGGCGCAACAGATGCGTACGCGCATCGCCCGCTATCGAAAGGCCGACCCGAACGATCGCAGCGATTTTGAGATCGGTTGCCGGATCCTGACCCAGCCCTTCTTCTTCGAGGAGAAGGATTGGATCCCGGTGCCAACGAGCTGGGCGCGCAACATCGTCTCGTTCAAGACATACAATACGGCCGAACCGGACGGCCTCGCCTTGTGGGAAGCGGTCAATGATCGCCTGAGCCGGCCATCGATGCCGGGCATGGCCGAGGTCACGGCGCGCTTTGGAGAGCCCCAACTTGTCCGTCCCCGGCTTGGGCAAGGTGGGTTCAGGGTCCTGGTGACTGACGTCTACCAGCGTCGCTGCGCGGTCACGCTGGAGCGTACGCTACCCGCCCTCGAAGCCGCCCACATCCGCCCCTACGCCGACGGTGGCACGCATGAAGCATCCAATGGTCTTCTACTTCGTCGTGACATCCACAGCCTGTTCGATGCCGGCTATGTCACGGTGACACCTGATCTGCGGTTTGAGGTCAGTCGTCGCATCCGGGAAGAGTTCGAGAACGGTCGGCACTACTACGCGCTGCACGGCCAAAGACTCAACCCGCCTTCTCATCCCAGCCATATGCCGGATCGCAGCGCCCTGACTTGGCACAATGAGGGCCTGTTCAAAGGCTGACTAAGAACGACAGCCGAAGGACCTGTCGGCTACTCTACGACTCGCCGAACTGCGATGCTTCACGCATCGATCTCGCCCCCGACCTGGCCCCTCTTGTTTGCCAGCGGCGGCGCGCAGCAGCTGAACAACCAAATCGCCGCTCCATTGAAGGCGTCGATCCGGCCGATGGGTAAGCAGTCGCAATCAGTTCGACGGATTGCCCGGATCATTGCGATGATCAACGAATCGCCGACACCGCTCAGCCCGCCTGTGGACCAGAGCAGCCGTTGCAAGAGATTGCACCTTATGCGGCGTGAACAATTCCGTTCGATTCTTTCAAGCGCAGCCTTCGACGAGCTTGTTTGATCCAACGCCCCGCGTGCCCTACAAAGCCTGATGCCTGCGACTCCCCGCCCGCACGACTCCGCCGACCGAATCTACTTCACCCTCGTCGCCCTGATCGGCGGCGCGCTGCTGCTCTATTTCGCGTCGGTGCCGGTGCTCGGCCTCAACGTCGCCTTCCACTTCTACCTGATGCTCTGGATCACCATGGCGTCGGCGTTCAACGTGTCGTCGGGCTTCTCCGGCTACCTGCCCTTCGGCTATGTCGCGTTCTACGGCGTCGGCGCCTTCACCACGGCGATCCTGGTCAAGAAGCTGGCCTTCCCGGTGTTCCTGGCGCTGCCCTTCTCCGGCGTCGCCGGGCTGGTGCTGGCGCTGTTGTTCGCGCCGACGCTCAGGCTCTCGGGCATCTATTTCGGCATCGTCAGCCTGGCGCTCGCCGGCATCTGCCGGCTGGTGATCACCAACATGCCGGAGGAGATCACCGGCGGCAGCTTCGGCCTGCAGCTCGGCAGCCGCGCCCATCCGGTGCAGAGCTTCTACGTGATGATGGCAGTCATGGTGGTGGCGCTGGCCACCATCCTGTGGCTGTCGCGCTCGCGGCTGGGCAAGGCGCTGCGCGCCACCCGCGACGATGCCGAGGCGGCCGAGATGATGGGCATCAACGTGCCGCGCGTGCGGCTCTACGGCTGGATGATCGCGGCCTTCTTCCCGGCGGTCTGCGGCGGCGTCGAGGCCTGGTACACCAACGTCGTCGACACCGAGACCGCCTTCAACACGCTGATCACCGCCAAGACGGTGATCTACGCCGTCGCCGGCGGGCTGGGCACGGTCACCGGGCCGATCCTGGGCGCGGTCGCCATGGTCTGGCTCGACGAACTGATCTGGCGGCAGTTCCCGCTGCTGAACCTGCTGATCCTGGGCGTGGCGACGGTCGCGCTGGTGCTGTTCCTGCCGCGCGGCATCGTCGGCACCATCCTGCGGCGCCGGCCGCAATGGCGCCGCTACGTGCCGTAGGAGGAGCGCGATGGAACTGCTGATCCTCAACGGCATCGTCAACGGCCTGATCGTCGGCGGCGTCTACGCCCTGGTCGGCGTCAGCCTGTCGCTGCTCTACGGCGTGCTGCGCGTGGTGAACTTCGCCCATGGCGAGTTCGTGATCGCCGGCTCGTTCTTCGCCTACGTGCTGTTCAGCAGCCTCGGCATCGCGCCGCTGCTGGCCCTGCCGCTGGCCGCCGTCGTCTTCTTCGCCGCCGGCTGGGGCCTGTACTACGTGCTGATCCCGCGACTGTCGCGCAGCGACGATCCCGAGCTGATGTCGTTCCTGATGTTCTACGGCGTGTCGATCACCGCCGCCGCGGTGATGCTGCTGGTGTTCGAGGCCGATTCGCACTCGGTCGACTTCACCTTCACGCCGATCTCGGTGGCGGTCGGGCCGATCTATGTCTCGACGGCGCGGCTGGTGGCGCTGGCCATCGCCATTGCGATCTCGCTCGGCCTGGCGGCGTTCCTGTTCCTCACCCTGCCCGGCAAGGCGCTGCGCGCGGCGATCATGAATCCCGAGGCGATCCAGATCCTGGGCGTCGACATCGTGCGGCTGAGCGCCTTCGCCTTCGCCCTGGCGGCGGCGCTGGCCGGGGTCACCGGCGTGCTGGTGTCGCTGGTCTTCCCGGCGTTCAACGCCTTCTCCGGCACCGAGTACACCATCATCGCCTTCATCGTCGTGGTGCTGGGCGGCCTGGGCAATCCGATGGGCGCGCTCATCGCCGGCGTGCTGTTCGGCCTGGCCGAGCAGCTGGCGACGGTGTTTCTGCCGCAGTCGCTGGCCCAGATCGTCGGCTTCGCGATCCTGGTGGCGACGATCTTCCTGCGCCCCTCGGGGCTGTTCGGCACGAGCGCGCGCAAATGAGCGTCGCGATCCAGACCAGCGGGCTGACCAAGCGCTTCGGCGGCCTGGTGGCGCTCGACGGCGTCGACCTGACGGCCGCGGCCGGCGAGACGCTGGGCATCATCGGCGTCAACGGCGCCGGCAAGACGACCCTGATGAACTGCATCTGCGGCCTGTACCGGCCCGACGGCGGCGACGTCTTCATCGCCGGCGAGCGCGTCACCGGCCAGCCGCCGCACGTCGTCGCCCACAAGGGCATCGGCCGCACCTTCCAGGTGCCGCGCGTGTTCCGCAAGATGTCGCTGATCGACAACCTGCTGGTGCCCGTGCTCGACCGCCCCGCCTCGGACGCCGAGCTCACCGAGCGCGCCGAGGACATGCTCACGCGCATGCAGCTGATCGACCTGCGCCACAACTACGCCGAGGAGCTGTCGGGCGGCCAGCAGAAGCTGCTCGAGATGGCGCGCATGCTGATGCCCGATCCGCCGATCGTGATGCTCGACGAGCCCTTCGCCGGCGTGCACCCGGTGCTCTGCCGCTTCATGATCGAGCGCATCGAGGAGATGGCCGGCGCTGGCAAGGCGGTGCTGCTGATCAGCCACGACCTGACGTCGATCTACCGGCTGTCCGACCGGATCGCCGCGCTCAACCAGGGCAGGATCATCGCCGAGGGCGGTGTCGACGACATCCGCGGCAATCCCGCCGTCATCGAAGCCTATCTGGGGGCTTGACCATGACGGACGCGGCCGCCCTGGAGCTCGTCGATGTCGACGTCGCCTATCACGGCGACATCCGCATCCTGCGCGGCCTGTCGCTGAAGGTGCGGCCGGGCATGATCACTGGCGTGATCGGGCCCAACGGTGCCGGCAAGTCGACGGCGCTGCGCGCGCTGTACGGCCTGCTGAAGCCGGTGGCCGGCGAGGTGCGGATCGACGGCAAGGTCGTCACCGGCCTGCCGCCGTGGAAGTTCATCGAGCACGGCATCGCCCTGGTGCCGCAGCACCGCAGCCTGTTCAACGAGCTGTCGGTCGACGACAACCTGCGGCTCGCCTGCTGGTCGTTCCGCCGCGACCGCGCGCGCATCGAGGCGGCGCTCGAGCGCTGCTACACGCAATTCCCCATGCTGCGCGACAAGCGGCGCGACATGGCCGGCTCGATGAGCGGCGGCCAGCAGCGCTTCCTCGAGCTGGGCCGCGCGCTGGCATTGCAGCCGCGCGTGCTGCTGCTCGACGAGCCGACGGCGATGATCGCGCCGCGCATCAGCGCGGAAATCTACGAGTTCATCGCCGGGCTGCCGGCGCAGGGCATCACCGTGCTGCTCGTCGACCAGAACGTGCGCCAGTGCGTGCGCATCGCCGGCCATCTCTACGTGCTGGAACTCGGCCAGAACAAGGTCGACGGCGCGGCCGCCGACTTCCAGCGCGACCAGGGCCTGCGCGACCTGATCGCCGAGTGGGTCGACTACCGCATCGATACGTGACCTCCGGCGCGACCGGGGCTAGGGTTCGACAAACCAAGGGAGCGACACATGGCCTTCAAACTGCCACGACGGACTTTGCTCGCCACCGCGGCCGGCGCGCTGGCGACCACCTCTGGTGCGCGCGCGCAGGATGCCAAGCCGATCCGCATCGGCATGACGGTCTCCTCGACCGGCACCTTCGCGCTCGCCGCCCAGTCGGGCCTGCGCGGCGCCGAGATCTGGGTGGACGACGTCAACAGTCGCGGCGGCATCACCATCGGCGGCGTCAAGCGCAAGGTCGAGCTGGTGAAGCTCGACGATCGCAGCGACAAGACGATCATCCCCAAGGTCTACGAGACGCTGGTCAAGGAAGAGAACGTCGACCTGTGCTTCGGCCCCTTCGGCTCGACCCTGACGGCCGCCGCCGCCGGCACCACGGAGGGCGCCAACAAGTTCCTGGTGATCTGGTCGGCCTCGGCCGATTCGATCTACAAGCAGGGCTACAAATACGTGGTCTCGGCGACGCAGCAGGCCGGCACCCTGCTCGGCCGGCCGGGCATCAAGGCGTTCGCCAAGCTCGGCGTCAAGAAGATCGCCTTCGCCTATCTCGACGAGCCCTTCCCCGCCGCGCTGACCAACGGCGCGGTCGAGGAGGCCAAGAGCCTGGGCATGCAGGTCACCATGAACGAGAAGTTCGCCAAGGGGACCAAGGACTTCAACATCCTGATCCAGAAGGCGCGGGCGAGCGGCGCCGAGGTCTTCATGCCGACGGCCTACGAAGGCGACCAGATGACCATCGCGCGCCAGCTGCGCGAGACCAACGCCGACTTCAAGGGCGTGTACTTCGTCTACGCCTCGCAGCCGCAGTTCCTCGCCATCGGCAAGGACGCGCAGTACCATTTCAGCCAGACGCTGCTGCACGAGAAGATCAACTGGAAGGTCACCAGCGGGCTCAACCGGGCGCAGATGATGGAGCGCTACGCCAAGCTCTTCCCCAAGGCCCAGTATCCCGCCGACTTCCAGACCGCGCTGGCCTACGGCGCCGGCGCGGTGGTCGAGCAGATCATCATCGCGGCCCAGTCGCTCGACGCCGCCAAGCTCAAGGCGGCGGCGGTGAAGCTCAGCGACAAGATCGTCACCGTCACCGGCCCGTACCAGATCGACGAGACCGGAAAGCAGTTCAAGAACGAGTTCGCCGTGATGCAGAACCTGCCCGGCGGGCCGGAGGTGGTCTATCCGGCCGACATCGCCACCGCCAAGGCGGTCTTTCCGGTGCCGGCCTACAAGGATCGCAAGTAGCGCCGCAGCGCCCGGCGCAGCATGACGCTGTTGGCCGGCTTCAAGGTGGTGCAGATCGGCGGCGGCCCGGCCTCCGCCGTCTGTGGCCGCGTGCTGGCCGATGTCGGGGCGCAGGTGACCCGCATCGAACCGGATGCCGGCGCGATGCTGATGGCGCACCTGAATTGCGGCAAGGCCATTACCGAGGATGAGGCCGCACGGCGCGAAGCCCTGGCGAACGCCGATCTCATCGTGCGCGAAGAGCCGGGCTCCCACGGGCCGACACAGCTTCGGCAGATCAACGCACCAGCGCCGATCGTCACCATCTCCCCCTACGGTGAAACCGGCCCCCAATCGAACGACCCCGCCACCGACCTCACCCTCTTCTTCGCCAGCGGCATCGCGCGCCTGCTGACCGGGCAGATCGGCGATCTGTCGGAGGCACCGATCCGGCCGGTGGGGGAGCAGTCGGCGTTCATCGCCGGGTTGGCGGCGGCCTGTGCCGGCATGCATGCGGTGCTGGCCAACCAGCGCGGCGCGACCATCGACGTGTCGATCCAGGAGGCGCTGGCGACGCTGGCCATGACCGAGCTGGCGCGAGCCGGGTTGGGGCGCAAGAGCTGGGAGCGCAAGCGCACGGGCGACGGCAATGGCGCCACGGTGACGATCCTGCCGGCGCGCGACGGGCACGTCGCGATCTCGCCGCGCGAGGAGAAGCAGTGGGCGGCGTGGCTCGAGGCGATGGGCTCGCCGCCCTGGGGCGTCGACCCGCGCTTCGCCCGCAAGCCCGATCGGGTGAAGAACTGGGACGCGCTGCATGCGCTGATGTCGCAATGGAGCCGGCAGCACGACAAGCAATGGATCGCCGACACGGCGCAGCGCGCGCACGTGCCGAGCCTGCCGTTGCGCGACATCGCCGAGCATCTCGAGTCGCCGCAGCTGCGCCATCGTGGCTACTGGCAGCGCCGCGAGCTGGGCGGTCGGTCGGTGCAGGTGCCGGACACGCCGTTCGGGCTGAGCGTGACGCCGGCGAGCGGCGCACCGCGCGCGCCCGAAGGGCCGATGCCGCTGTCCGGCGTGCGCGTGCTGGATTTCAGCTGGGTGATCGCGGGGCCGACGACGACGCGCTACCTCGCGGCGATGGGCGCGGAGGTGATCAAGGTCGAGGCGCCGGGCAGCGGCGATCCGGGGCGCGGCTCGGAGCTGCACACGGTGCTGGGGCAGGCGAAGCAGGCCATCGTGCTCGACCTGAAGACGCAAGAGGGCGTCGAGATCGCCCGCGCGCTGGCGGCGAAGTCCGACATCCTGATCGAGAACTACGCCACGGGCGTGATGGACCGGCTCGGCCTGGGCGCCGAGGCGCTCAAGGCGGTCAATCCCGATCTCATCTACATCTCCGCCTCGGGCATGGGGCGCACGGGGCCGCAGAGCCACGCGGTCGCCTACGGCACCCTGCTGCAGAGCTACGCCGGTTTCGCCGGGCTGAACCGCCATCCCGGCGTAGCGCCGCGCATCGGCTTCGCCTGGCTCGATCCGATGTGCGCGCTGATGCTGGGGTTCGTCAGCGCCGCCGCGCTGTGGCACCGCCGGCACAAGGGCGGCGTGGCGCGCGTCGATTTCTCGATGATCGAGGCGATGCTGTGGACGCTCGCCGAGCCGCTGCTCGCGGCGCAGACGGATGGGCCGCCGCAGCCGGTGGGCAATGCCTCGACGGTGCACGCGCCGCATGGGGCGTGGCGCTGCGCGGGCGAGGACGACTGGATCAGCGTCGTGGCGCGCACGGATGCGCAGTGGCAGGCGTTGTGCGGGATCGTGCCGGGGTTGTCGGGCATGGCGGGCCTCGATCTCGCCGCGCGCTTCGCCGCCGCGCCCGCCATCGATGCCGCCCTGACCGCATGGGCCGCCGACCAGTCGGCACCCGTCGCCGCCCGAACCCTGCTCGACGCCGGCATCCCCGCCGCCGCGCTGGCCCGCTCCGAGGACCTGCTGAACAGCCCGCACCTCGCCGCGCGCGGCTTCTGGGAGCGCCATGGCGAGCACATGCTGCCCGGCCTGCCCTGGCGCGCCAGCTTCGGCCGCGCTACCGGCCCGGCGCCGGCGCTGGGCGAGCACACGGACGCGGTGCTACGCAGCGTCCTCGGCCTGACACAAGAGCGCATCGCCGAGCTTCGCGCGAACGGCGTGCTGGGCTAACTCGCGTTCGTCCTGAGCGCTGCGATGGACGTTGGGGTGGTGCTAACAGCCAAAACGTCTCTGTGTGACCGCGCTACCGCGTGGTCCTTCGCTGCGATCAGGACGACGGGTTATCAGAACTCGCCGCTGCGGTAGGCTTCGTCGAGACGCTTGGCGTCTTCCTCCGACAGGTCCGGCCACGCCTCGCCGCGCTTGCGCAGCTTGCCTTTGAAGTTCGGCTTGCGCTTGGCGTTGAACGCCTGGCGGCCTTCCTCGCCGTCGATCGTGGTCTGGATCAGCAGCGAGTTGATCAGGTTCTGCACGTGCCACGCCTGGTCGGTCGGCAGGTCGCCGAAGCGCACCACGAACTCCTTCATCATGCGCACCGCGACCGGCGGCAAGGTGCAGATGTGGCGCGCCACCTTCTCGGCGCGCTCCAGCAATTGCGCATGCGGCACAACCTCGTTGATCAGGCCGATGCGCAGCGCCTCCTCGGCGCCGAACGGCTCGTCGGTCAGCAGGATCTTCATCGCGTCGATGTAGCGCAGCTGCTTGGCGAGCAGGCTGGCGCCGGGGCCGTGGCCCAGCCAGCCCTGGGTCAGCAGCGCGAACTTGAAGCGCGCGTGCTCGGCGCTGGCGATGCGGATGTCGGTCGAGGCCAGCAGGATGTAGAGCCCGGCGCCCGCCGCCCAGCCGTTGACCGCGGCGATCACCGGCTTCCACACGCGCGGATAGTGATCGCCCATGCGGCCGTCGACGCCGGTCTTCTGGCCGTGCACGGTGCCGGCCAGCGGCCAGAAGATGCGCTGCGTGCGGAGCAGTTCTCTTTCTTCCTCGGTGATGTCCTTGCGCGGCGCGAGGTTGTGGCCGCCGCAGAAATGCGTGTCGCCCTTGCCGGTGAGGATGGCGCAGCGGATGTCGCGATCCTCCCACATGTCGATCCACGCCTGCGAGATCGCATCGGAGGTCGGCTTGTCGAGGATGTTCGCCTTGCCGGGATTGTTCAGCGTGATGTAGGCGACGCCGTCGCGCTTCTCGTAGTCGATGGCCAAGGCTTTCTCCTCCCGCAACGCAGGAGCGGAGTGTGGCCGATCCACAATGCCGGGCAAAGCAGAAGGGCGGCCGCTGCCGCCCTTCCGTCATTCCCCTCCGACGATGGTCAGTGCATCGTCGCCGCGTCGGCCCTGGTCGACAGGCGCACCTTGTTGCCCTCGACGGAGGCCACCTTCGAGCCGGCGACGTAGCGGTGCTCGCCCTGCGCGCCGCCGTCCTGCTTCGTCAGCTTGATGCGATCGCCTTCGATCTTGTCGACCGTGCCGACATGGGCGCCATCCGAGCCGATGACTTCCATGTGCTCCTTGATCTGGCTGAGACTGGCCATGCATTCCTCCTGGGTACTCTGAAGCGCGGCCTTCGCCGCGTCCGTCCAACGTCCCCCTGAGCAACGACGTTGCCCGGCACGGGTGCGACCTAAGTGGTGCCCGGAATGGGGCACTCCGCGACGGGTTCAGGCCTTCCACACGGCGAAGGCGGCGCCGACACCGGTCCCGGCCGGGGTGCGCCGCAGCGGCTCGTAGGCGGCGTAGCGCAGCATCAGGCGTGAGACGGCGCCGGCGGTCACGACCCAGTTGAGAATCTCAGAGGAGCCCTGCAGCAGGGCATGCCGCGGGATAGACCCGAGGGCGCCGCCATCGGGTAGCCCGAGATTGTCGATCACCATGCGGTCGAGCTCTTCCTCGACGACGAAATGGCTCAGCCCGCCGGAGGCCAGGATCGCCACGTTCAACTCGTCCGGCACCGCTTCGATGGCCGTGCGCAGTGCCCGTCCGATCTCCAGGCAGCGGGCGGCGCTGGGGACATTGGGCGGGAAGTAGGTGTTGAGCATGACCGGCACGACCGGAATCGAGCGTCCGCCGAACAGGCGCTTGATGGGAAAGCCGAAGGCGTGGCCGAAGCCGAACTTCTCGGGCTCGGGCACGTCGGTGGCGATCGTCACGTCGATCGACTGGTCGATCAGGCTCTCGACGATCCGGCGCGCGAAATCGGCCGATGCCGGGAAGCGGTGGACCTTGTCCATCGCATAGGCCTCGGCCACCGGCCTGCGCCAGGCGGGCAGCGCGCCGCCATAGGCATGGGTCGCGATCTCCTCGCCGCAGAAGACGGCGAAGGCCGGAATATTGCCCGGGCTGTAGAGTTCCGCCTGGTCGTCGCCGACGATCACCACGATGTCCGGCCTGGCCCGTGCGATCTCGGCCGCGAGGTGATCGAGGTGCTTGCGGCAGCGATCCGCCAGGGTCGCGAAGACTCCTGGTGTCGCGACGTCGGCGTACGGCTCGCCGCGCAGCGCCACGAGCTCGCCGTAGGAAACCGAGCGGCCGTCGGCCAGCGTCAGACTGGGATTGTCGTAGTCCGCCTTGGCGCGGTTGTGCCATGCCGACGGGTCCAACGACAGAAGCGGCGTATGCGACGTCCCGATCCCCAGTACGATCCGCGCCATCACCCCTTCCCTCTGAAGCAATCGACGGACTGACCTGCACCAGCGCGATGACAAGCTGCGCTATCGTACATCATGACGTCGACATCGAGCGCCGCTTCGTGACCGTCGAGCAGCCGATCGGGCCCGCGCTGCCCGCCGAGGCCGACGACGCGACCAAGCGGCTGCTGCCATGGCTGGTCGCCGTGGCGTTCTTCATGCAGTCGCTCGACACGACGATCCTCAACACCGCCGTGCCGGCGATCGCCCACTCGATGGAGGTCGCGCCGCTCGCCGTGAAGTCGGTGCTGGCGAGCTATACGCTGAGCTTGGCCGTGTTCATTCCGGTGAGCGGCTGGATGGCCGACCGGTTCGGCACAAGGCGCATCTTCTCCTCGGCGATCGGGCTGTTCACCCTGGGCTCGGTGCTGTGCGGCTTCGCCACCAGCATCGACATGCTGGTGGCCTGCCGCGTGCTGCAGGGCATGGGCGGCGCCATGATGATGCCGGTGGGCCGCATGACCCTGGCGCGCACCTACGGCAAGGCCGACCTGTTGCGCGTCATGAGCTTCGTCGCCATCCCGGGCCAGATCGGGCCCATGGTCGGCCCGGTCGCCGGCGGCCTGATCGTCACCTACATCAACTGGCGCGGCCTGTTCTTCGTCAATCTGCCGGTCGGGCTGCTCGGCATCTATTTCGTCTATCGCCGCCTGCCCGACTATCGCGAACCGAAGAGCCATCCGCTCGACATGCTGGGCATGGTGCTGTTCAGCGGCGGCATCGCGCTTCTGTCCTACGTCCTGCAGGTGTTCGGCGAGCATCGCCTGAGCGTCGCCGAAATGGTCGGCCTGCTGGCGCTCGCCTTCCTGCTGCTCGCCGGGTACGGCCTGCGCGCCGCCGTGGCGGCGTTTCCCCTGCTCAACCTCGGCCTGTTCAGGCTCCGCACTTTCCGCGCCGCGGTGGTCGGCGGCTTCGTCGCCCGCCTCGGCCTGGGCGGCATCCCGTTCCTGTTTCCCCTGCTCTATCAGATCGGGCTGGGTTTCTCGCCGATCCAGTCGGGCCTGCTGGTGCTGCCGCAGGCGATCGCCTCGATGGGCATCAAGTCCTTCATGCCCTCGATCCTCGCGCGGCTGGGCTACCGCACCATGCTCGTGGGCAACACCATCCTGGTCGGCCTGCTGATCATGTCGTTCGCCACCATCGGCATCGGCACGCCGGTGTGGCTCATCGTCGTGCAGGCGCTCGTGCTGGGCTTCTTCCGCTCGATGCAATTCACCTGCATGAACACGCTCGTATACGCCGACGTGCTCGGCGCGCAGATCGGCGGCGCCAGCACGATCGCGGCCACCGGCCAGCAGCTGTCGGTCAGCTTCGGCGTCGCGAGCGCCGCCGTGGTCGCCGCCCTGTTCGTCCCGCCCGCGCTGCATCTGCAGCCCGAGGCGATCATCCACGGCACAGGACAGGCGTTCCTGATGCTGGGGGCGCTCACCGTCCTGTCGTCCGCGGTCTTCGCGGGGCTGCGGCCCGAGGACGGCGAGGCGATGAGCCGCCATGGCAAGGCGGCGCGGCGACGCGACCAGGATGGTGGCCCCTAGGGGGCGGTGTCTTGTCTCCAGGAAGTGGCGGAGAGGGTGGGATTCGAACCCACGGTACGCTCGCGCGCACAACGGTTTTCGAGACCGCCCCGATCGACCACTCTGGCACCTCTCCGCGGACCCTGGCAGGCAGGGTGCGCCGTGGGTCGCCCGGCGCGGGCGCCTGTATAACGACGGGTCGGCAGCCGGGCAAGCGATTGTCATCCGACCATCACGCCGCGATTAAGCCTTTGATTTTGCTGGAATCGGCAAACCCGATGGTTCGCGTTGACTCGGCCTCGCGCGTCAGTATATTGCGCCGCCTTGACGAGGGCGGGCCGGCGGCCCGTCCTCCACGTTTTTTCGGGCCCAGGGTGTTTCGATGTATGCGGTGATTCGCACCGGCGGCAAGCAGTACCGCGTCGCCGCCAACGAGGTCGTCACGGTCGACAGCATGGCCGGCGAGATTGGTGCTTCGGTCGAGCTGACCGACGTTCTCGCGGTCGACGCCGGCGCGGGCCTGAAGATCGGCGCGCCGACGGTCGAGGGCGCCAAGGTCACGGCCTCGATCGTCGGCCACAAGCGCAACGATACCGTGCTGGTGTTCAAGAAGCGCCGGCGCAAGAACTCGCGGCGCAAGAACGGTCATCGCCAGGAGATGACCCAGATCAAGATCGAGAGCATCGTCGCCTAGGCCTCGGCCAGGGCGCGGCAAGGAGCAGAGGTATGGCTCACCATAAGGCAGGCGGTTCATCCCGCAACGGACGCGACAGCGAGAGCAAGCGGCTGGGCGTCAAGCGCTTCGGCGGCCAGGCCGTGCTGTCGGGCAACGTGCTGGTGCGCCAGCGCGGCACCAAGATGGCCGCGGGCACCAATGTCGGCGTCGGCCGCGACCACACGCTGTTCGCCACCGCCGACGGCACGGTGAAGTTCACCACCCGCAAGGGCGGCAAGGTCTTCGTCAGCATCGAGCCGGTGCCGGTGGCCGCCGAATAGGCGTTCCCCGATCCAGTGCGCATGCGGAGGGGAACGGCGACGTTCCCCTTCTTTCGTTTCAGGACCCTTCCCGATGAAATTCCTCGACGAAGCCAAGGTCTTCATCCGCTCCGGCGCCGGCGGGCCCGGCTGCGTCGGCTTCCGGCGCGAGAAGTTCATCGAGTTCGGCGGGCCGGACGGCGGCGACGGTGGGCGCGGCGGCGACATCGTCGCGGAGTGCGTCGACGGGTTGAACACGCTGATCGACTACCGCTACGCCCAGCATTTCAAGGCCGAGCGCGGCCAGCACGGCATGGGCCAGAACCGCACCGGCGCCAACGCGCCCGACCTCGTGCTGCGCCTGCCGCGCGGCACCCAGGTGCTGAGCGAGGACAAGGAGACCGTGCTGGCCGACCTGACCGAGATCGGCCAGCGCGTCGTGCTGCTCGAGGGCGGCGCCGGCGGCGCCGGCAACACGCGCTACAAATCCTCGATCAACCGCGCGCCGACCCGCGCCGGCCCCGGCGGCGAGTCGCAGGAGATGTGGATCTGGCTGCGGCTGAAGCTGATCGCCGATGCCGGCCTGATCGGCCTGCCCAATGCCGGCAAGAGCACCTTCCTCGCCGCCGTGACCCGCGCCAAGCCCAAGATCGCCGACTACCCGTTCACCACGCTGCACCCGAACCTCGGCGTCGTGCGCAGCGACGACGCGGAGTTCGTGCTCGCCGACATCCCGGGCCTGATCGAGGGCGCCAGCGAGGGCGCCGGCCTGGGCACGCGCTTCCTCGGCCATGTCGAACGCTGCGCGGCGCTCCTGCACCTGGTCGACGGCACCCAGGACGACGTCGCCGCCGCCTACCGCACCGTGCGCGCCGAGCTGCGCGCCTATGGCGGCAACCTCGCGCGCAAGAAGGAGATCGTCGCGCTCAACAAGATCGACGCGCTCTCGCCCGAGGAGATCGAGACCAAGCGCGCCGCACTGGCCCGTGTCTCGCGCAAGAACGTGCTGACGATCTCCGGCGCCACCGGCATGGGCATCCCCGACGTGCTGCGTACCCTGCGCAAGCTCGCCGAAGGGCAGCGCCGCAAGGCGGCGGCATGAGCGCTGTTCGTCGTCCTGAGCGCGGCGAAGGACCTCGCGGTATTGCGGCCATACATCAGTGCGGTGAACGATCGCACCACCGCGAGGTCCTTCGCTGCGCTCAGGACGACGGGAGTGCCATATGACCGCCCGCGCCGGCGACAAGCGGCTGGCCGGTGCGAAGCGCGTCGTGCTGAAAATCGGCTCGTCGTTGATCGTCGACGAATCCAGCGGCGTGGTGCGCCGCGAGTGGCTGGATGCATTGGCGGACGACATCGCGAGGCTGCGCGAAGCCGGCGCCGAGATCGTCGTCGTCTCCTCCGGCGCGATCCGGCTCGGCCGGGCACGACTCGGCCTGGCGCGCGGCGCGCTCAGGCTGGAGCAGAAGCAGGCCGCCGCCGCGGTGGGGCAGATCGGCCTGGCGCAGGCCTGGCAGCAGACTCTGGCGCGTCACGACATCGTCGCCGGTCAATTGCTGCTGACGCTGGAGGACAGCGAGGCGCGCGAGCGCTACCTCAACGCGCGCCACACCACGACCGTGCTGCTCGAGCAGCGCGCGGTCCCGGTGATCAACGAGAACGACACCGTGGCCACCGCCGAGATCCGCTTCGGCGACAACGACCGGCTCGCCGCGCGCGTCGCCGAGATGACCAGCGCAGACACGCTGGTGCTGTTCTCCGACATCGACGGCCTCTACAGCGCCGATCCACGCCGCGATCCCGAGGCCGCGTTCATCGCCGAGGTGCGCCGCATCACGCCGGAGATCGAGGCGATGGCCGGCGTGGCGCAGAACGAGCTCAGCAACGGCGGCATGGTGACCAAGCTGATGGCCGCGCGCATCGCCATGGCCGCGGGCTGCCGCATGGCGATCGTCGATGGCGGCAGGCTGAACCCGCTCGCCGCCCTGCTCGACGGCAGCGCGCGCTGCACCTGGTTCCTGCCCGCCGCCACGCCGCAGACCGCGCGCAAGCGCTGGATCGGCGGCACGCTGAAGCCGGCCGGCACGCTCACCGTCGACGACGGCGCGGCCAGGGCGCTGAACGCCGGCAAGAGCCTGCTGCCGGCCGGCGTGGTGTCGGTCGACGGCGATTTCGCCGCCGGCGCGCCGGTGCTGGTGCGCGACCGCGCCGGCCGCACGCTGGCACGCGGGCTGGTCGCCTATGCCGCCGAGGACGCCCGCCGCATCGCCGGCCACAAGAGCGCCGAGATCGAGAAGGCGCTGGGCTGGCGCGGCGCCGACGAGCTGATCCATCGCGACGACCTGGCGATGGAATAAGGTTCCACTTCCCCGAACCTCTGGCGCGCCGCTTGCGAGTCTGGCGTGCGGCGCCGTCCATGGACAGCGCCCCCGAAGGCTCGCCATACTGCGCCGCTTGCGGTCGGCGCGAGGGTGCGTCGCCTGCGGTGGGGGAGCTTTTCATGCGGATGATATTCACTTCGCGTCTCGTGCGCGCCGCTTTGGCCGGCGCCGCGCTGGCGCTGGCCGCGCCATCGGGCATCTCGCTGGCGCAGGAGAAGGTGCTGAAGGCGGTGATGCACGCCGATGTGCGCGTCATCGACCCGATCTGGACGACCCAGACCATCGCCAACATCCACGGCATGCTGGTCTACGACACCCTGTTCGGCAACGACGTCAACATGGTGCCCAAGCCGCAGATGGTCGGCAAATACGACGTCAGCGCCGACAAGCTGACCTACACCTTCACCCTGCGCGACGGGCTGAAGTTCAGCGACGGCTCGGCGGTGACGACCAAGGACGTGATCGCCTCGCTGCGACGCTGGGGCAAGAAGGACGGCGTCGGCATCCGGCTGTTCTCCTTCGTCAGCGCGCTCGACGCGGTCGACGACAAGACCTTCAAGATGGTCCTCACCAAGCCCTACGGCATGGTGCTGGAGTCGCTGGGCAAGACCAATTCCTCGGTCGCGATCATCATGCGCGAGAAGGAGGCGATGACCGAGCCCAACGTCCAGGTGAAGGAGTCGGTCGGCTCGGGCCCCTACATGATGCTGAAGGACCAGTGGGTGCCCGGCAGCAAGGCGGTCTACATCAAGAACCCGCACTACGTGCCGCGTCCCGGCAACGAGCCGCCGTCGTCGTTCTCCGGCAGCAAGATCGCCGGCGTCGATCGCATCGAGCTGGTATGGATCGCCGATTCGCAGACCGCCATGTCGGCGCTGATCAACGGCGAGATCGACTTCTACGAGAACCCCGGCATCGACTTCCTGCCCATCCTGTCCAAGGCCAAGGGCGTGAAGCTGATGAAGACCGGCACGCTCGACAGCACGCACGGCATGATCCGGCTCAACCACCTGCATCCGCCGTTCAACAACGTCAAGGCGCGGCAGGCGATGTACCACCTGATCAACCAGGAGGACTTCCTGCGCGCCATCGTCGGCGACCCCGAGTACTACCGGGTGTGCCACGGGCTGATCACCTGCGGCTCGCCGCTGGCCAATGACGGCGGCAGCGCCATGCTCAAGGACTACAATCCCAAGAAGGCGCTGCAGCTCCTGAAAGAGGCGGGCTACAAGGGCGAGCCGATCACCATCCTCGCCGCCACCGACCACAACACCATCACGCCGGCCACCCAGGTGCTGATCCAGGCGATGCGGGAGGCCGGCATCAACCTCGACGTCCAGTCGATGGACTGGGGCTCGGTGGTCTCGCGCCGCGCCAAGAAGGAGCCGCCGGCACAGGGCGGCTGGAACATCTTCGTCACCACGACCGGCGGCGTCGGCTCGTCCAATCCCGTGCTGCACACCTGGCTGGGCGCGGCATGCGACAAGGGCCTGTTCGGCTGGCCCTGCGACGCCAAGATCGAGGAGATGCGCAACGCGTTCGCGTTTGCCCAGACGCTGGAGGAGAAGAAGAAGATCGCGCGCGAGCTGCAGACGCGGGCGATCGAGCAGGTGCTCTACATCCCCTTCGGCCAGTGGAGCACGCCGCTGGCCTACCGCGCCGACCGCATCGAGGGCATCGTGCCCAACACCGGTCTCGCCGTGCTCTGGGGAATCCGGAAGAAGTAGACGCTCGTGAGAAACCGTCGTCCTGAGCGCAGCGAAGGACCTCGCGGTACCGCGGACACAGTGACGTATTGTGTCCGCGCCACACCACCGCCGGGTCCTTCGCGATGCTCAGGACGACATCTGAGCCCGTAGCATGACCGCGTACATCATCCGCCGCCTGTTCGCGACCCTGCCGGTCATGGCGGTGGTCACGATCTTCGTCTTCTTCCTGCTGCGTCTTGCGCCGGGCGATCCGGCGGCGATCATCGCCGGCGACGACGCCACCGCCGCCGATCTCGAGGCGGTGCGCATCAAGCTCGGCCTGCACCTGCCGATCTACGAGCAGTTCGGCCTGTGGCTCTGGCGCCTGGTCCAGGGCGATCTCGGCGTCTCGATCTTCTCCAACCTGCCGGTGACGCGGCTGATCGCGCAGCGCGTCGAGCCAACCGTGGCGCTCACGCTGTCGACATTGTTCGTCGCCGTGGCGCTGGCCATCCCGGTCGGTGTGATCGCCGCGTGGCAGGCGCGCAAGCTGGCCGACCGCGCCGTGATGGTCTTCGCCGTGCTGGGCTTCGCCATCCCCGGCTTCCTCGCGGCGTATGTGCTGATCTGGGTCTTCGCCGTGAAGCTCCAGCTCCTGCCGGTGCAGGGCTACAGGCCGATCGGCGAGGGCTTCTGGCCTTTCGTCGAAAGCCTGATCCTGCCCTCGATCGCGCTGGGCGTGACCTACATGGCCCTGATCGCGCGCATCACGCGCGCCTCGATGCTCGAGGTTCTGTCGCAGGACTACATCCGCACCGCCAATTCCAAGGGCCTGGCGACCAGGCGCGTGCTGCTGCTGCACGCGCTGAAGAACGCCGCCGTGCCCATCGTCACGGTGATCGGCATCGGCATCGCGTTGCTGATCTCGGGCGTGGTGATCACCGAGACGGTGTTCAACATTCCGGGCCTGGGCCGGCTCACCGTCGATGCCGTGCTCAAGCACGACTATCCCATCGTGCAGGGCCTGATCATGGTGTTCGCCGCGGCCAAGGTGCTGGTCAACCTGATGATCGACATCTCCTACGCCTTCCTCGACCCGCGCATCCGGTACTGAGCATGGTCGCCGTCCCCTCCGACGCCGCGCTGGCGTCCGCCGACGAGGCGCCGCCGTCGCTGGCCAGGCGCATCTGGACGCCGATCCGGCGCAATCCCACGATCTTCGCCGGCGCCGTGCTGCTGACGATCCTGGTCAGCCTCGCAATCCTCGCGCCGTGGATCAGCGCCGATCCGCTGAAGCAGAACACCATAAACCGCCTGCGCGAGCCCTCGGCGCGCTTCTGGTTCGGCACCGACCAGTTCGGGCGCGACATCTTCGCCCGCACCTTGCACGGCGCGCGCGTCTCGCTGGTGGTCGGCATCACCGTGGCGGCGTTCTCGGCTGCGATCGGCCTCGCGCTCGGCATCCTCTGCGGGTACTTCCGCCGCGTCGACGCCATCGTCATGCGCGTCATGGACGGCATCATGGCGATCCCCTCGATCCTGCTGGCGATCGCGCTGATCACCCTCACCAGACCGGGTCTGTTCATCGTCATCATCGCCATCGTCATTCCCGAGGTGCCGCGCGTCGTGCGTGTCGTGCGCTCCGTCGTGCTGAGCATCCGCGCCCAGCCCTACATCGAGAGCGCCATCGCCGGCGGCACGCGCGGCTTCAAGCTGCTGGCGCGCCACATCCTGCCCAACACGCTGGCGCCGCTGATCGTGCAGGCGACCTTCATCTGCGCCGCCGGCATGCTGATCGAGGCCGGCCTGTCCTTCCTCGGCGCCGGCGTGCCGCTGGAGATCCCGAGCTGGGGCAACATCATCGCCCAGGGCCGCAGCTTCTTCCTGCGCGCGCCCTGGTGCATCTTCATCCCGGGCGCCTTCCTCGCGCTGACCGTGCTGGCGGTGAACCTGCTGGGCGACGGCCTGCGCGACCGGCTCGACCCGCGGCTGGCGAGGCGCATGTGAGCATTCTTTCCGTCCGCGATCTCGCCACGCATTTCCATACGCGCGACGGCATCATCCGCGCGGTCGACGGCGTGTCCTTCGACCTCGAGGCCGGCGAGACCCTCGGCATCGTGGGCGAATCCGGCTGCGGCAAGTCGGTGACGGCGCTCTCCATCATGCGCCTCATCCCGCCCGAGACCGCGCGCATCGCACGCGGCTCGGTCGAGTTCGAGGGCCGCGAGCTCACGCGCCTGAGCGAAATGCAGATGCGCGACATCCGCGGCAAGAGCATCTCGATGATCTTCCAGGAGCCGATGACCAGCCTGAACCCGGTGCTGACCGTCGGCACGCAGATCGCCGAGAACGTCTGGCGCCACACCGGAGTCAACAAGCAGCAGGCGCGCGAACGGGCCAGGGAGATGCTCGACCTCGTGGGCATCGCCGATTCTCGACGACGGCTGGATGAGTATCCGCACCAGCTCTCCGGCGGCATGCGGCAGCGCGTGATGATCGCCATCGCGCTGTCGTGCGATCCGCGCGTGCTGATCGCCGACGAGCCGACCACGGCGCTCGACGTCACCATCCAGGCGCAGATCCT
Organism: Reyranellaceae bacterium; assembly: GCA_050183765.1. GTDB lineage: Bacteria > Pseudomonadota > Alphaproteobacteria > Reyranellales > Reyranellaceae > JAFAZJ01. The sequence goes on from JBFXAZ010000015.1 coordinate 32,853, forward strand.
CGACCTGATGCTGGAGCTGAAGGAGAAGCTGGGCACCGCCATCATCATGATCACGCACGATCTGGGCGTCGTGGCCGAGACTACGCAGCGCGTGGTGGTGATGTATGCCGGCCGCAAGGTCGAGGAGGCGCCCGTCGAGGAACTCTTCGCCCGCCCGCTGCATCCCTACACGCATGGCCTGATGCGCGCGATCCCGCGGCTCGACATCGACGCCGAGACCGCCGGCCGCCGGCCGCGATTGAAGGAAATTCCCGGCATGGTGCCCAGGCTCGATCGGCCGATCCAGGGCTGCCCCTTCGCGCCGCGCTGCGACTTCGCCACCGAGCGCTGCCGCATCGAGGCGCCGCCGCTGGAGGATCACGGCAAGGGCCACCTGGCGGCCTGCTGGGAAGTTGCGCGCGTGCAGGCGGTGGCGGCATGAGCGCGATCGTTCTTCCCTTCTCCCCGCGTAGGCGTGGAGAAGGTGCCCGAAGGGCGGATGAGGGGCTTCCTCAACGCCTCAACAACGACAATGCTCGATCCAGCGCCGCAAAGCCCCTCATCCGCCTCGCTGCGCTCGGCACCTTCTCCCCGCCTGCGCTGGGAGAAGGAGATCAGCCATGAGCGACGCTCCCAGCCTGGAAGTGCGCGACCTGGTCAAGCACTTCCCGATTCACAGCGGCCTGCTGCAGCGGCGCACCGGCGCCGTGAAGGCGGTCGACGGCGTGAGCTTCGCGATCCGCCGCGGCGAGACGCTGGGACTGGTGGGCGAGTCCGGTTGCGGCAAGTCGACCGTCGGCAAGGCCGTGCTGAAGCTGGTCGAGCCGACCTCCGGCCAGATCCTGCTCGACGGCGAGGACGTCACGCATCTGCCGCCCGGCCGCATGTGGCATCACCGGCGGCGCATCCAGACGGTGTTCCAGGACCCCTACTCCTCGATGAATCCGCGCCTGAAGGTCGGCACCATCGTCGGCGAGCCGCTGGAAAACTTCGGCATCGCCTCAGGCAAGGAGAAGGACGAGCGCGTCGCGCAGCTGTTGCAGCGCGTCGGCATGCGGCCCGACGCGATGAACCGTTTCACCCACGAATTCTCGGGCGGCCAGCGCCAGCGGCTGGGCATCGCCAAGGCGCTGGCGGTGAACCCCGACGTGATCGTCGCCGACGAGCCGGTCTCGGCGCTCGACGTCTCGGTGCAGGCGCAGGTGCTGAACCTGCTGATCGACCTGCAGGACGAGTACCAGCTCGCCTACCTGTTCATCAGCCACGACCTGGCGGTGATGCGCCACATCAGCCACCGCATCGCCGTGATGTATCTCGGCCGCATCGTCGAGCTGACCGACAAGCGCACCTTGTTCTCGATGCCGATGCATCCCTACACCGAGGCGCTGCTCTCGGCCGCTCCGGTGCCGGACCCGTCGAAGAAGAAGGCGCGGCGCATCATCGTGCAGGGCGACGTGCCCAGCCCGGCCAAGCCGCCGCCGGGCTGCCACTTCCACACCCGCTGCCCCTACGCCTTGCCCAAGTGCAAGGTCGAGGTACCGCCGCTGATCGAGGTGGCTGAGGGCCATCACGTCGCCTGCCTGCGGCGTCCGGTGGGCGCCTCGCCAGAGCCGCTCGGCGTCACCGCGGCCTGAATCGCTTCTCCAGCAGCGCGCGAATCTTCTCGTCCGCGCCGCGACCCGGGCGGGCGACGATGTCGCGCGGCCGCAGCGTCCGGCCGTCGGCGTCGGTGACGGCGACGCGGCGCACCCGACGGCGCGTGCGCTTGTCGACGAAGACGATGCGCGCGCCCCCGGGACTCGCCGCGAACCGCTCGCCCCAATCCGTCAGCGCGATCAGCACGGGATAGAGCGCGCTGCCCTTCTCCGTCAGCCGATACTCGAAGGCGCGGCCGTCGTCCCTGGCCCGTGTCTTCTTCAGAATGCCCGATCGCGTGAGCTTCGCCAGCCGTGCCGCCAGCACGTTCGAGGCGATGCCCAGGTGATCGTGGAAGTCGTCGAAGCGCGACATGCCGCAGAACGCATTGCGCAGGATCAGCATGGTCCACCATTCGCCGACCTGCTCCAGGGTCTGGGCGATGGCGCAGTTCATGGCGGCGAAGGACGATCTCGGCACGGCACCCCCGTCCGCGGTTGCGGCCACGACAGTAGGCAATGTAGCTTGCTTCATGCAATCTATATTGGAGAGTGACATGAGCATGCGCGTCACGGGCGGTTGCGCCTGCGGCAAGGTCCGCTATGCAGCCGACGCCCGGCCGATCACGGCGCTCTACTGCCAGTGCCGCGACTGTCAGTACGACAGCGGTGGCGGGCATTCCTGCCATGTGATGCTGCCGCAGGCCGCGCTCGACGTGAGCGGCGCGCTGACGTCGTACTGGTCCAGCGCCGACAGCGGCAACGCGGTATGCCGGCAGTTCTGCCCGGTCTGCGGCTCGCCGATCACCTACGGTTCGGCCGCGTTCCCCGGCAGCATCTTCGTCACCGCTGGCAGCCTCGATGATCCTCGTCTGTTCGTGCCGGTCATGGTCGTCTTCACCCAGAGCGCCGCGCCTTGGGATGTCATCGATCCCGGCCTGCGGCGCTTCTCCGGGATGCCGCCGAGCTAAAGCTGCAGACGGCCCTCGATGCAGGTGACGGTTCGGCCGCCGATCCAGATATCTTCTCCAGCGCGCTCGACATGCACGCGGCCGGCGCGGCCCAGCACCGTGCCTTGGCTCGCGACGTAGCTCGGCGGAGCCAGACCGGCGCCGATCAGCCATTGCGCCACGCCGGCGTTCAGGCTGCCGGTCACCGGATCCTCGGTCGAGCGGCTGGGCACGAAAGCCCGCAGCTCGAACTGCGCGTCGCCGCCGTCGGCGCTGGCATCCCAGGGCCCGACGACACCAGGCTTCAGGTCGGCCATGGCGGCATGGTCGGGACGCAGGGCCAGCACGGCCGCGCGGCTTTCGAGCATCACGCCGATCCAGCCCGGCCCGTTGTCGCACCATTGCGACGCCTTGATGGCGCCGCGCTCGATGCGCAGGCCCGCGGCGATGCGCGCCAGGGTGACCTCGTCGACCGCGCCAGACCTGCGCAGCGGCGGCGCGGCGAATGCCAGCCGGTCGGCGTCACGCTTGATGCGGATCAGCCCGGCGGCGCATTCCTGCACGATGTGGCCGCCCTTGGGCCTGTTGCCCGCGTTGAGCCAAACCTGGCAGCTGCCCAGGGTGGGATGGCCGGCGAAGGGCAGCTCGCGCTCGGGCGTGAAGATGCGCACCCGGTAGTCGGCACCCGCCTGCGTCGGCGTCAGCAGGAAGGTGGTCTCGCTGAGATTTGTCCAGTTGGCGAAGGCCGCCATCGCCGCGTCGCTCAGCCCGTCGGCGCCGACCACCACGGCCAGCGGATTGCCCTTGAGCGGCGCGGAGGCGAAGACGTCGACCTGCTGGAAGGCATACGAAGGCATCGGCTTGTCAGCTCCCTGAATCCATCGGGATATTGTGGCCATCGGACGTGCTGGAACAGACCGGCAACTTGTCCCTGATGTCGGCGCACCATATAAGGGCCGCCTGAGGGACATCAGGCATGAACGTCCAGGCCAAGTCAGTCGATTCGGATGTCGCAGCGGCGATCGCCGACATGGGCGCGCGCGCGCGTGGCGCGGCCGTGGCCCTGCGCGTGGCGTCGAGCGCGGCCAAGAATGCCGCCCTGGTCGAGGCGGCGCGCCTGATCCGGGCCGAGGCCGCGGCGATCCTCGACGCCAACGCCAAGGATATGGCGGCCGCCCGCGAGCGCGGCCTGACCGCGGCGCTGCTCGACCGGCTGGAGCTCAACCCGGCGCGTGTCGAAGCGATGGCGCACGGGCTCGACGACATTGTCGCCCTGCCCGATCCGGTGGGCCAGACGATCGAGGAATGGTCGCGGCCCAATGGCCTGAGGATCGCGCGGGTACGCGTGCCGATCGGCTGCATCGGTGTGATCTACGAATCGCGGCCCAACGTCACTGCCGACGCCGGCGCGCTCTGCCTGAAATCGGGCAATGCGGTGATCCTGCGCGGCGGCTCGGAGAGCTTCCATTCCTCGCGCGCCATCGTCGCGTGCCTGCGCCGGGGCCTCGCCAAGGCCGGGCTGCCCGAGGATTGCGTGCAACTGGTGCCGACCACCGACCGCGCCGCGGTCGGCGAGATGCTGCGCGCCACCGAGCATCTCAACCTCATCGTGCCGCGCGGCGGCAAACCGCTGATCGAGCGGGTGATGGCGGAGAGCCGGGTCCCGGTGCTCAAGCATTTCGACGGGCTGTGCCACGTCTACGTCGACCGCGACGCCGACATCGCCATGGCGCGCGACGTCGTGGCCAATGCCAAGATGCGCCGCGTCGGCGTCTGCGGTGCGGCCGAAACGCTGCTGATCGACCGCGCGGCGCTGGCCACCCATGCCAGGCCGGTGATCGACCGGCTGATCGAGCTGGGCTGCGAGGTGCGCGGCGACGCCGAGGTGCGCCGTCTCGACAACCGTGTCGGCGAGGCTACCGAGCAGGACTGGCGCACCGAATATCTCGCGCCGGTGATCTCGGTCGCGGCGGTCGATGGCGTCGCGGGCGCAGCGAAGCACATCGCCACCTACGGCTCCGGCCACACCGAGTCGATCGTCACCGACAACGCGGCCACGGCGGAGCGCTTCCTCGCCGATGTCGACAGCGCCATCGTCATGCACAACGCCTCGACGCAGTTCGCCGACGGCTTCGAGTTCGGGCTGGGCGCCGAGATCGGCATTTCGACCGACCGCCTGCACGCGCGCGGGCCGGTCGGCCTGGTCGAGCTGACGACCTACAAGAACATCGTGCGCGGCGCCGGCACGATCAGGCCCTAGGCATGAAGCAAGCCTTTCTGCGATGGGCGGTGGCCGCAGTGCTGGCGCTCGCGGCGTTGCCAGCGCAGGCCGCGCCCGGCGATCGCCAGCGCACGCGCAGCTATCCCTTCGTGCGTATCGACCAGGGCCTGGGCCGCACCAACGGACCGGTCGAGACCAATGTCGTGCCGCTGTGGCCGGTGCGCTCGTGCTTCGGCTGGGTCGTGGTGCTGCGCGGCGGCTACCGCATCGTCGAGGTGACGGAGATCCAGCACGCGCCGGGACCGACGCGCTTCACCGGCTCGGGCTTCGAGATCAACCCGAAGTCCGATGGCACGACGTTGAAAACGCACATGCCGGTGATCGACGGCAAGATCAGCCACAGCTGGTGCGTCAACGATGCCGACCCGCCGGGCGAATGGCGCTTCCAGATCTACGTCGACGGCGTCTTCATCGCGGAATTCCGCTTCTGCGGCATCCGCCTGCCCGAGCGCGAGCCGTTCAAGCTCGTGGAGCTGGCGTGCCGCACCACCGCGCCGACATCTTCCCTCTCCCCGCTTGCGGGGAGAGGGTTTGGGTGAGGGGTTGCGTGCGACAGCCACGCCGTCACGGTCCGTTCCGCCGTGCCCCTCACCCCGACCCTCTCCCCGCAGGCGGGGAGAGGGAGTAGGACGCGTGATGCGCGCCGCGCCGCGCCTGACCGACCGGCGCATCGGATTGCTTGGCGGCTCGTTCAACCCGGCGCACGAAGGCCATGTGCACATCTCGCTCGAGGCGCTGAAGCGGCTCGGCCTTGACGAGGTGTGGTGGCTGGTCTCGCCGCAGAACCCGCTGAAGGCGGCCGCCGGCATGGCGAGCCTGGCCGATCGCATGACGGGCGCGCGCGCTCTTGCCGCGCGGCATCGGCGGCTGCGCGTCACCGATCTCGAGCGCAAGCTGGGCACGCGCTACACCATCGACACCGTGCGCGCGCTGCGGCGGCGCCATCCGCGCGCGCGCTTCGTCTGGCTGATGGGCGCCGACAACCTCAGGCAGCTGCCGCGCTGGAAGGACTGGCCGGCGTTGGTCGAATCCATCCCCATCGCCGTGATCGACCGCCCAGGCTTCGCGCCGGCGGCACTTTCCGGTGCCCCGGCGCATCGATATGCTGGCGCCCGGCTGCCGCCTGCCGCGGCGCGCTCGCTGGCCGATCGCGCCGCGCCGGCCTGGACCTTCCTCTACACGCGGCTGAACCCGCTTTCGGCCACGGCGTTGCGCAACCACCAGATTTGACCGGGAGATCGTCATTCCGACCCGCTCCAAGCCCGCCACCGCCCAGTCGACCGCGCTGAAGGATCTGATCGTCGCGTCGCTCGACGACGACAAGGCCGAGAACATCGTCGCGCTCGACATCGCCGGCAAGACCGCGATGGCCGACTGGATGGTGATCGCCAGCGGCCGCTCGACGCGCCAGGTCGCGGCCATGGCCGATCACCTGCTCGAGAAACTCAAGGAGGCCGGCCATCGCGGCGCGTCGAGCGAGGGCAAGGCGGTGGGCGACTGGGTGCTGGTCGACGCCGGCGACGTGATCGTGCACGTCTTCCGTCCGGAGATTCGCGAGCTCTATCAGCTCGAGCGCATGTGGTCGTTCCCGGACGATGAGGCCGAGGCCAAGCCGAAGCGCAAGCGCAAGAAGGCGGCCCCCACCGAGGACGCCGCCTGATCCGGCTGACCATCGCCGCCGTCGGCCGCGCGCGGCCCGGGCCGGAGCGCGATCTCTACGAGCAGTACGCGCGGCGCATCACCTGGCCGCTCAGCCTGCGCGAGGTCGAGGAGCGCCGCCGCCTCCCTGCCCGCGAGCTGATGGCCCGCGAGGGCGAGCTCTTGCGAGCCGCCTGCCCGGCGGGCGCGACCCTGGTGGCGCTCGACCGGCGCGGCAAGGTTCTCGACAGCGCCGGCTTCGCCCAGCGGCTGGGCAAGTGGCGCGACGACGGCGTGGCCGATCTCGCCTTTCTGATCGGCGGTGCCGACGGCCATACGGACGCGCTGCTCAAGGACTGCACGCTCGGCCTGTCGTTCGGCGCGATGACCTGGCCGCATCTTCTGGCGCGCGCCATGCTGGCCGAGCAGATCTATCGCGCCCAGCAGATCCTCGCCGGTCACCCCTATCACCGCGAATGATCGTCGGAGTCCCCGCATGCCCACCGTCACCCGCGCCATCCTCGTCACCGGTGCGTCGTCAGGCATTGGCGCCGCAACCTGCGCGGCGCTGACCGCGCCCGGCGTCGGCATCGCCATCCACGCGCGCAGGAACAGGGAGGGCGCCGAGCGCATCGCGCAGTCGGTGGCGGCTGCGGGCGGCACGCCGATGGTCGTGCAGTGCGACCTCGCCGAGCCCAACGCGGCGGCGCAGCTGGTCGAAGAGGTCGCCAGGCATTTCGGACGGCTCGACGTGGTGGTCAGCAACGCCGGCTTCGCCGACCGCCGGCCGATCGGCGAGATCGACCGGCCGGGCTACGACGCCTCGATCGCCAGCATGCAGAACGCCTTCTTCGACCTGATCGGCGCGGCACGGCCATGGCTGGAGAAGGCCACCGATGGCCGCGTCGTGGCGGTCTCGTCCTTCGTCGCGCATGCGATGGGCCGCGGCCTGCCGCTGTTTCCGGCCACGGCGGCGGCCAAGGCCGGCGTCGAGGCGATGGCGCGCGCCTTCGCCGTGCAGATCGCGCCCTACGGCGTGACGGTGAACTGCGTCGCGCCGGGCTTCGTCGAGAAGGATCCCGGCGCGCACTCGGCGCTGACGCCCGGCCGCCGCACCGAGCTGGAGCGCATGATCCCGGCCGGCCGTTTCGGCAAGCCTACGGATATCGCCGCCGCCATCGCCTTCCTCTGCTCGCCGGCGGCGTCCTACATCACCGGGCAGACGCTGCACGTCGATGGCGGCGTGACGCTGTGAGGATCAGCCGGTGGGCTTCTTCCCCTTCTTGTAGGCCTCGATCGCCGCCTTCAGCATGCGGTGCTCTTGGCAACCGAAGGTGCAGAACGAGTCGAGCCGCTTGAGCAGGATTTCGGCGTTGGCCAGGTCGTCGAGCATGAGATAGGCCTCGCCCATGTACTCGTGCGCGCCCAGGTGCTTGGGATCGATCTCCATCGCGCGCTGGTAGTAGGTCAGCGAGGCGCGCGGGTTGCCGCTCTTGCGCGTGGCGTAGCCCAGCAGGTTCCAGGCCTCGGGATTGCGCGGCTCTGCCTGGGTCGCCTTGTTCAGCGACGCGATCGCGCCGGCGTAGTCCTTGCGGTCGATCGCGGCCTTGGCGGCGGTGAAATCGGCATTGGCCGAGGCCCGCGGCGCGCTGCCGCTGGCACCGCCGCTCCCACCGCCAGCGGCATGCGCCAAGGTGACCGGCAGCGCGAAAGCGGCCGACAAGGCGGCGGCGCAGGCGAAGCGAAGCGTCGGATGCATGATCCCCTCCGTAAACGGGTATTGCCACCATAGTACCCCGGAACCGTGACGCTTGTTCCCCAGGGCACAGCCGCCCACACGACTTCGTGACGCCGGTCAGCTTTCGGCAAGCAGCGCGGCCTCCTTGACGACATGCACGCGCAGGCGCTCCTCGCGGCCACGCACCTCGACCTCGTGCCGTTCGCCGAGATCGAGCTTCACGCCGGCGAGATCGAGCAGGTCCTGCGACACGACCAGCTGGGCGGTGAACTCCTTGCTCTGCGCCTCCAGGCGGGCGGCCGTGTTCACCGTGTCGCCGATCGCCGTCAGGCTGGTGGCGCGGCCATGCCCGAGATCGCCGACGATCGCCGGACCGGCGTGGACGCCGATGCCGATGCGCAGCGGCCGGTCGATCTCGCCGCTCAGCGACTCGTTGAAATCCTCGATGGCGAGCCCGATGCGGCGCGCGGCGTCGAGCGATTGACGCGCCGCCTGCGCGCCGTCGACATCGAGACCGAAGAGCGCCATCACGCCGTCGCCGATGAACTTGTCGACGCGGCCGCCGGCATCCTCGATCGCCTGGCCGACGACGCGGAAATAGCGGTTGAGGATGAACACCACGTCGTAGGGCAGGCGCTTCTCGGAGAAGGCGGTGAAGCCGCGCAGGTCGACGAACATCACCGCGATCATGCGCTCGCCGCCCATCGACAGCCTGGTGCCGGAATAGGCATCCGACGGCTGCGCGCCGGCGGGCAGCAAGGGCGCGACGCGATACACGCCGGGCGGCGGCCGGAGCTGGCAGGCCAGGCGCACGTTGGCCGGCGCGCCGAAACGCGACAGCACGCGCTGCTCGGCGGCATCCGGCGGCGGCAGCTTCTCGCTGTCGGGTCCGACGATGCGCACGCGGCAGGTCGAGCAGCGGCCGCGCCCGCCGCACACCGAGGCGTGCGGGATGTCGTTCAGCCGGCTGATGTCGAGCACACTGAGGCCGGCCTGTGCGACGACGTTGCGGCCGCTGGCATAGCTCAGGCGCACCTCGCCGGCGCGCCGTGCCACCCAGGTCCTCACCCGCCGCGCGCCCAGCACGCCGAGCAGCAGCACCGCCCCGGCGAGCTTCAGGCCGTCGGAGAGCGCGTAGATGCGATCGACGTCCTCGAGCGTCGGCGGATTGGTCGAGCCGATGGCGGCGCGCATTCGCTCGGTGTCGAGGCTGAGCTCGAGCACCTTGCCGACGCCGACACCGACGCCGGCGAGGGCGAGCGCCGGCACCACGAGCGCCGCGCCGTAGAGCCAGGGCAGCGCTCCTGGATACCAGGGTTTCAGCCGCCAGTTGAAATGCAGGCCGATGCAGCCATGGACCCACACGACCAGCAGAAACCCCGTCTGTCGCGCCGCCGCCCAGGCACTGTCGGCCATCGGCAGCAGCACCCAAAGATAGTTCGTGTTGACGTCGTAGAAGTCGTGGGCGATGCGCGTGCCGACGATATGCGTCATGCCCAGCGGCACGATCGAGAGGCCCAGCACGAGCTGCGTCCATTGCCAGAGCGTCAGCCTGAGCGAGCGGCGGCAGAACAGCGCCCACAGCGCCAGCGCGATGTGCGCGAGGAAGGCACCGTACAGCACCGCGGTGCCCGGCAGGCTGCGCCAGACGAGGGCGGCCACGTCCATCACCGCGTCGGCGAGCGACACCGACGCCAGCACCATCGCGTGATTGATCAGATGCGTCGTCGCATACGCGAACAGCGCGATTCCCGACCACAGGCGCAGGCGCGCGAGCATGGGGCGGGAGAAGCCTTAGGTCCGCACGATCGACAGAACCGCTTCCGGCGGGCGGCCGATCGCCGCCTTGCCGTCGGACACGACGAGCGGCCGCTGCAGCAGGATCGGATGCTTCGCGATCAGCTCGACCGCGTCCTTGCGCGTGAGCGTCGCGGCCTTCTTGCCGGATGCCTTGAACTCCGCCTCGCCGCTGCGCACCAGCGCGCGCGGCTCGACGCCGAGCTGGTCGAGCAGGGTCTCGATCTCCTTTTTCGACGGCGGATCCTTGAGATACTCGCGCACCACGGGCTCGATACCCTTGTCGCGCAACAGCGCCAGCGTCTCGCGCGACTTGGTGCAGCGCGGGTTGTGCCAGATGGTGACTGCCTTGCCCTTCGCCATGTCGCTCCCCTTCAGTCGCAGCGATACTGCCACGGCGTCTCCCTGCCGTTGCCGGTGAAACGGCCGTCCTTCACCGTGTAGACGCCATCGGGCCCGTGGTTCCAAAGTGCGCGCACACGGTCGGGCCGGTCATGCGTCAGGGCGAAGGTGCGGATCTGGCCGCCGAGCGACTGGAAGTCGACCACCAGGGTCAGCGATCCGTCGGCATTGATGGTCGCGCCAATGACCTCATTGCTGTCGTTGCGGCTCTTGTCGCCGTAGACGCGTTCGGTCATCACCTTGCCGCCCAGCCACTTCACGTAGCGGATGTGGATATGGTTGCCGGCCGGGGGCTGACCGCAATCGAGCGACCAGGTGCCGAGCAGGCCCCATTTTTCCAGCGTGTCGGCGACCGCGGCGGTGTGCTTGCCGCTTTGCGGCGACTGAGCGAAAGCGCTCGCGACGCCGAACGCGAGGCTGGTCAGGACGACAATCGTGCGGATCAGCGACATGGGCTCACTCCAGCAGCTCGTCCGCATCCTTGGCGTCGATGACGCGGCGCGCAAGGCCCAGCGCGAAGCCGGCACGGCCCATCGCGGCGAGGTGCTTGTCGCGCCGGTCGCGTCGCACCGCGGGATCGGCGAAGGGTCCCAGCCGCCGCCGCCGCGCGAGCGCCACCGCCGCGGCGAGTTCGCCGTCGCCGCCGGCCGCGTCGCGCAGGCGCGACAGCGCGTGATCGACGTCCTCGCGCCCGACGCGTGCCAGCACGAGCTTCTCGCGGATGCGCCGCTGCGAGGTGCCGCGCCGGCTGAGCGCGCCAGCCTTGTGCTCGGCGAAGCGGCGGTCGTCGAGAATGCCGGCCTTCACATATCGCCCGACAATCCCCTCGATCACCGCCTCGGCGTCGTCCACCACGGGAGCCTCAGCATGGCGCGCCTTGCGCACGCGGCGCAGCAGCACCTCGCGCAGCCGGCCCGCCGAGCTGGCGTAGCGCTCCATGTAGGACGTGGCGATGTTCTCCAGCCGCTTCGCCGTGATCGGCTTGACGATCACGGCCGGTAGCCGAAGGAACGCGGTCCGGTCCGGCGCATCGGCGCGGCAAGGTTGGCGAACTCGCACAGCAGGCGGCGCGTGTCGCGCGGATCGATGATCTCCTCGACGCCGAAGGCCTCGGCGGTGCGGAAGGGGGAGCGCACCTGGTTCAGCCGGCCGAGGATTTCGGCCATGTGCTTCTCGCGATCGGGCGCCGCCTCGAGCTCGGCGCGATAGGCCGCCTCGATGCCGCCCTCGACCGGCAGCGAGCCCCAGTCGCCCGACGGCCAGGCGTAGCGGAAATTGTAGTGGCCCCAGTTCTGGTGCGCCGCACCCGCCACGCCGAAGGCCTTGCGGATCAGGATCGAGCACCACGGGCCCCTGGCCTGGTAGATCGCCGTCATCGCGCGCGCGCCGTGGCGGATGGTGGCGGCGGTCTCGGCGGCAACGCCGATGACGAAGCCGGGGCAGTCGACGAAGTGCACCACGGGCAGGTGGAAGGTCTCGGCGAGATCGACGAAGCGCGTCACCTTGTGCGCGGTGTCGGCGGTCCATCCCGCGGCATAGAAATACGGATCGCCGCCCAGCACCGCGACCGGCCAGCCGTCGATGCGCGCCAGGCCGGTGATCATCGAGCGGCCATACAGCTTGCCGATCTCGAAGAAGCTGTCGCGGTCGACGCAGGCGCGGATGATCGCGCGCATCTGGTAGACCTTGCGCCGGTCGCGCGGCACCAGATCGATCAGCTTGGGATCGGCCCGGTTGGGATCGTCGGTGATCGGCCCGCGCGCGGCGAGGCTGTCGATCGACGACGGCAGGTAGGACAGGAACCGGCGCGTGCGCGCGAAGGCCTCTTCCTCGCTCTCGACCTCGTCGTCGACCGAGCCGTTGCGGCAATGGATGTCGGTGCCGCCCAGCTCCTCCTTGGTCACCGGCTCGCCCAGGCGCGCGACCACCGGAGGGCCGGCGGCGAACATCTGCGAGATGCCCTTGACCATCAGCGAGTAGTGACTCGTCACCAGGCGCGCGGCACCGAGGCCGGCCACCGAGCCCAGGCCGAGCGCGACGACGGGCACCTTCGAGAGGTTGTCGCAGACCTCCTCCCAGCCGGGGTTGCGCGGCACATAGGTGCGGCCGGTCTGCTCGTAGGATTTCACCGAGCCGCCGCCGCCGGTGCCGTCGATCAGGCGCACGATGGGGATGCCGAGCTCGCCGGCCATCCGCTCGGCGATCACCTGCTTCTCGTGGATCGCCGCGTCGGCCGCGCCGCCGCGCACGGTGAAGTCGTCGCCGCCCACCGCCACCGGCCGGCCCTCGATGCGGCCGCGGCCGCAGACGAAGTTCGAGGGCTGGAAATCGAGCAGGACACCGTTGTCGTCGTACTGCGCCTTGCCGCCCAGCGCGCCGATCTCGTGGAAGCTGCCGGGGTCGAGCAGGCGGTCGATGCGCTCGCGCACCGTCAGCTTGCCGCCGTCGTGCTGGCGCTTGACCTTGTCGGGCCCGCCCATGCGCCGGCCCATCGCCTCGCGGCGGTGCAACTCGTCGATTTCCGGCTGCCAGCTCATGGCGCATGTCCCTCCGTCAGCGTAGCGGGAAGCCGACCATCGACTCGAGCTCGGCGATGGCGGCGGCAGGGTCCCCGACCTTGATGGTGCGCATGCCCATGGCGCGCGCCGGCTTCAGGTTCACGCCGAGGTCGTCGAGATAGATGCAGGCTTCCGGCACGACTCCGAGCAGGTCGCAGGCGTGTCGATAGATGCGCGGGTCGGGCTTGCGCATGCCGAGCTTGCTCGACTCCACCACATGCTCGAACAGGCGCATGATCTCAGCAACCTGACGCGCGCGGTCCGGCGACGCGGCCATGCCCGGGCCGTCGCCGGCCTTCATGTTGTTGGTGATGCATGCGACCCGGTGACGCGCACGCACACGCCTCAGGGCCTCGACCATCTGCGGGCGCACCGCGCCGCTGATCGAGTCGAGCACACGGCGGCCATCGAGCGCGTGGCCCGCGGCCTGGGCCTCGGCCTCGAAGGCGAGGACGAATTCGTCGCGGCTGATTTCACTTCTTTCCATCCGCGCCCAGGCGTTGGCGTCGGGGTTGCGGGCATTCAGGCCGCGGATGAAACTTTCGGGAAGGCCGATCTCACGCTCATAGCGCGCAAAGGCGTCGAACGGCGACTCGAGGATGACGCCACCAAAATCCCACAACACCGCTTCGATCTTTTCCGGCATTCCCTGATCTCCGCTCCCCGAATGACTGACGTGACGAATGCTGAAGCCCAACGACCTTGATCGAAATGCAAACCCCGACTAGATGGCGCGCATCGTCGATACCCCGCCGTCCTGACGCACTATGGCGGGCAGCGTATCGCCGCGCGCGTTGTGGCGCGAGCGAGACGATGGACGTACCGCCGCGTCCTTCCGATCTGCAGACGGCGTCTGGCCGCTGGAGAACCGAGCCCGGGGATCAACGATCCCGGGGCCGTGCCCTGTCGTTGGAGATATCCCCGATCATGTCGATCCACGCCGCTCCCGAGCTGACCGATGCGCCGCGAATCGATGGCCGCAACCTCAGGGCCGAGAGCACCCGTCGCAAGATCATCGTGGGGGCCCGCGCGCTGGTCGAGGAGCAGGCGCGCCTGCCGAAGGTCGCCGATGTCGCGCGTCGCTCCGACGTGTCGGTGCGCTCGGTGTTCCAGCACTACCAGGACGTCGAGACCCTGTTCATCGCCGTGGTCGACGCCGTGACCGACGACCTCGAAAGCGCCCAGTCCGACATCGACGATAGCGGCCCGCTGCGGACGCGCGTACGGCGACTGACCGAGCAGCAATGCCAGATTTACGAGCGCCTGATGCCGGTGGTCCTGGCCGGCCGCCAGCTCAATCCCCCGCCGGCCGCCCTGGTCGAGCGCAGCGAGGGGGACCGCGTCGCCCTGGGCCGACGGCTGGAAACAATTTTCCGTCCCGAACTGGCATCACTGACGAGCGTGGCGCGGGCCGAAACGATCGATGCCCTGCAGGCCGTGGCGGACTGGGATTGCTGGATCGGCCTGCGCCGACGCCAAGGGATGGCGCCCGAGCGGGCCACAACCACAATGGATCGATTGATCCTTGCTGTTCTATGGTCTGCAACAAATAACGATGGATTGATGATAGCTTAACAGTCGGCCCGGGTTGCGAAGGATAACTTAGGCCGATATTGCAGTTAAATTTTATATTTAAGGCTTACTATGAACAGCAATTACTGGATGGTTGATGATCCTGCCATCCGGCTTGACCGGCCCGTCGTGACCGAGCCCAAGCCGGCCCAAGCCGCCAAGGTCGATGGCCGCACGCTGCGGTCTGAGCGGACCCGCGAACGCATCGTGAGTGCCGCCCTGGACCTGATCCGCGAGGGTGAAGCGCAACCCCGCACGGCGGTGATCGCCGATCGGGCCGGCGTTTCGGTGCGCTCGATCTTCCAGCATTTCGCCGACACCGAGGCGCTGTTCATCGCCGTCGCCGACCGCGTCGTGCGCGATGTGCTGAAGCTGGCGCGCGCGATCCCCGAATCGGCCTCGCTCGACGACCGGGTCGCCGCCCTGCTCGAGCAGCGGGCCGAGATCTGCGAGACCCTGATGCCGTTGCTGCGCTCGGCGACGATCCACCAGTCGGGCTCCGCGTCGCTCGCCGAACGCGCCCGCGCCGGCCGGATGTACGCCCGTTTCCGCTCCGAGCAGGTGCTGCGGCCCGAGCTCGACCGCCTGCCGCCGGTCGTGCGCCAGGAGACCCTGGACGCGCTCACCGCGGCGATGGACTGGGAAACCTGGGCCAATCTGCGCCTGCAGTACGGGCTGGAGCCGCGCGGCGCGGCCTCCGTGATGCGTCGCATGCTGGTCTCGATCCTGGGCCATGCCCTGGCCGAGGCGGGCGCGGCGCGGGCCGCCGACTAGGGCTGGATCAACGTAACGCGGCCTTACGCGCCTTGCCTAGCTCGCGGCCATCGGGCTAGTGACGGGGCATGCATGGATGGCTGCGTGCGGCGTTGCACTGGTTCTTGCTCGCCGCAGGGATTGTTTCCGGTATCGCGATCGGCATTCTGGCGCTGCGCTCGATGGTGTGGGCGGCGGCCTTTGGCGCGATCGGCGCCTTGCTGGCGGCGATCTTTCTGAATACCCGGTCGGTCCGCAACGCGGCCGTCACCTTCATCACCATCTTTGCCTGCCTGCTCGTCGCCGAAGGCGTCATCGCCTATAGCCAGCGCCCGCAGCCGCAGGCGAACGGCGGGCGGCCGGAGCCGGTCGCCAATCTGATCGCATTCTTCGAGCCGCAGCCGCTGTTCGTGGCCGATCCGGCGCTGGGCTGGAAGCTGCGCCCGTCCTCGGTGATCCGGGCCGTGCGCGCCCGCGGCGAGCACATCATCTACGACGCCCGCTACACCATCGACGCGCGCGGACAGCGCGTGACGCCCGCCAGCAATCCGGAGGGCGAGACGGTGCTGTTCATGGGCGATTCGTTCATGTTCGGCGACGGCCTGGCCGACACCGAGACCATGCCCGAGCGCTTCGCGCTGAAGACCGGCCGCCGCTTCAACGTGGTGAATCTGGGCGTCTCGGCCTATGGGCCGCATCAGGTCATGCGGCAGATCGAGGAGGGCGTGGTCGACCGCGCGATCGAAGGCAAGGGCAAGGTGCGGATCGCCTTCCTCTACTTCAACGACGACCAGCTGCCGCGCGCCGCCGGGGACAAGAACCAGGAGTGGTGGTGGAAGGTCGCCCCGCAATACGAGCGCACGGACGACGGCGTCCGCCTGGTCGGCACCGCCGCCGAGGCGTGGGATCGCCGCGGGCCGATCGAGCGCGCCGTCTCCGAGGCGGTGCGGAACTCGGTGATCGCCCCGCATATCAGGCGGATCGTGCGCGCCTATCCGCAGCTGATGCTGTCGGAGGCCCTGGTCAAACGGATCCGGCAGCTCGTGCGCGAGCGCTACGGCGCCGAGCTGGTCGTGATCTACTGGAGCAAGGATCCGTCGAGATTCTATCCGACGACCATCTCCTGGATGATCGAGCGCACCGGCGCGCCGATGATGTTCATCCCCGACGTCATGCCGGGCGCCGGCCTGACCCTGGAAAACGCCCTGATTCCCGAGGATGGCCATCCCAACGGGCGGTTCAACGACGCGATCGCCGCCGAGCTGGCCAAGCGCTACATCCGCTAGCCGGTGTATGATACCAACCGGCACCTGCCGGCAGACGGAGACCAGTCAGGATGGCTGCACGCCATGGCTTGCACGAGGATCTGACGCGCGAGGAAGAGGTCAAGGGCAGCTCGAACCGCTCGTTCGGGCTGGTCTTCACCGCTTTCTTCGCCATCGTCGCCGCCCTGTCGGCCTGGAAGCATGGTTGGATGTGGCCATGGGCGGGGGGCCTCGCGGTCGTCTGTCTGGCCGTCTCGCTCTTCGCCGCCGACATCCTGGCGCCGCTCAACCGGGCGTGGACGAAGCTCGGCCTGCTGCTGGGCAAGATCGTCGCGCCGGTCGTGCTGGGCCTGCTGTTCTTCCTGTCGATCGTGCCGATCGGCCTGATCATGCGCGCGCGCGGCAAGGATCTGCTGCGCCTGAAATTCGACCGCGCCGCGCGCAGCTACTGGATCGAGCGCACGCCGCCGGGCCCACCGCCCGAGACGATGCGCAAGCAGTTCTGAGGGGATGTCCTGAGATGTGGTTTCTGAGAGAGATCTGGGACTTCCTGAGGGTCCGCAAGAAGTTCTGGCTGCTGCCGATCCTGATCATGATGGTGCTGCTGGGCGGCCTGCTGGTGCTGACCAAGGGCAGCGCGATCGCACCCTTCATCTACACGATCTTCTGATTCGATGCGTATCCTGGGCCTCTCCGCCTTCTATCACGACAGCGCCGCGGCACTGGTCGTCGACGGCACCTTGGTGGCCGCAGCCCAGGAGGAACGCTTCACGCGCAAGAAGCACGACGCGCGTTTCCCCGAGCACGCCGTTAAATACTGCCTCGACCACGCCGGCCTGAAGCTCTCGGGCATCGATCACGTCGCCTTCTACGACAAGCCGTTCCTGAAGTTCGAGCGGCTGCTCGAGACCTATCTCGCCTTCGCCCCCCGGGGCTTCCGCTCCTTCAGCATGGCCATGCCGCTGTGGCTGCGCGAGAAGCTGTTCCAGAAGACCCTGCTGCGCGACGAGCTGAAGAAGCACGCGCCGGACTTCGACTGGCACAACAGGCTGCTGTTCGGCGAGCATCACCAGAGCCACGCCGCGTCGGCGTTCTTCCCCTCGCCCTTCGAGGAAGCCGCCGTGCTGACCATGGACGGCGTCGGCGAGTGGGCGACGACGTCGCTGGCGCACGGCAAGGGCCACGATTTGGAGATGCTACGCGAGCTGCACTTCCCGCACTCGATCGGCCTGCTCTACTCCGCGTTCACCTACTACACCGGCTTCAAGGTGAACTCCGGCGAGTACAAGGTGATGGGGCTGGCGCCCTACGGCGAGCCGCGCTTCGCCAAGACGATCCTCGACAATTTGGTCGACCTGAAGGAGGACGGCACGTTCCGGCTCGACCAGAGCTACTTCGACTATTGCACCGGCCTGCGCATGACGAACGCGAAGTTCGACGCGCTGTTTGACGGTCCGGCGCGCACGCCGGAAAAGCTGCTGACGCAGCGCGAGATGGACCTCGCCGCCTCGGTGCAGGCCGTGACCGAGGAGATCGTGCTGCGGCTCGCGCGCTCGGTGCGCAAGGAGACCGGCCTGAAGAACCTCTGCCTGGCCGGCGGCGTGGCGCTGAACTGCGTCGCCAACGGCAAGGTGCATCGCGACGGCATCTTCGACCGGATATGGGTGCAGCCGGCGGCCGGCGACGCCGGCGGCGCAGTGGGCGCGGCCTTCGCCGCCTATCACGGCTTCCACCGCCAGCCGCGCGCGCTCAACGGCAAGCTCGACGGCATGGCCGGCTCCTATCTCGGCCCGAGCTACGACGACGCCGCCGCCGCACGCCTGAAAGCCGCCGGCGCCGTCGTGCACGAGCTGTCCTACGACGACCTGATCGAGCGCACGGCGCAGGCACTGGCCGACCAGAAGGCGGTCGGCTGGATGCGCGGGCGCATGGAGTTCGGCCCGCGCGCGCTGGGCGGCCGCTCGATCCTGGGCGACGCGCGCTCGCCCTCGATGCAGAAGATGCTCAATCTCAAGGTGAAGTACCGCGAGTCGTTCCGGCCCTTCGCCCCGGCGGTGCTGCGTGAGGATGTCGGCCAGTATTTCGAGTTCGACGCCGACAGCCCATACATGCTGATGGTCGCCCCGGTGCGGCCGGAGCGGCGGCGCGAGATGACGGCGGAAGAGCACGCGCTGTTCGGCATCGACAAGCTCAACGTGCCGCGTTCCGACATCCCGGCTGTGACGCATGTCGACTACTCCGCGCGCATCCAGACCGTGCACCGCGAGACCAATCCGGCCTACCACGACCTGATCGCGCGCTTCCGCGCCAAGACCGGCTGCGCGGTGATCGTCAACACCAGCTTCAACGTGCGCGGCGAGCCCATCGTCTGCACGCCCGAGGACGCCTTCCGCTGCTTCATGGGCAGCGAGATCGAGGTGCTGGTGGTCGGCAACTGCCTGCTGCTGAAGGAAGAGCAGGATCCCAAGCTGAAGATCGACTACAAGGACGACTTCGAGCTGGATTGAATCGGTCGATTCGGTGCCGTTTCAGTCGCGCATACGTCGCGTAGGGCTGGTTGAGCTCCTTCGGCGCGCGTTGCGCATGCAAGGCCTGCCGCACCCGCACGGGTCGATCGGTGGCGATCAGCAGTCCTCCGCCGGTCGAGGGGCACGCCGGGCCAGATTGTGGAGCGAGGCCTCGGTCGCCCTGGCGTTGCGCAGCGCATACCAGACGAAGAAGTCCTTCTCGGTCGATTCCGAATCGAAGCCCAGCTCGTCGTCGAGGTTCACATCGCCGGCCGGCGTTCCGTCCTCGTAGGGATAGGCGCGCGGGTTGAGCGCGCCTGCTTCGATCGAGCGGACCTGAAGGCCGTACACCGACAGGACGCGCCGGTCCGTGATCGCGTAGCCGCGCGCGCTGGCGGCCGCGCGCATCAGCGTCGGCGGCAGAAATATCAGCGAAAGGCCGAGCACCAGTCCGATCGCGATGAACTCCAGGCTATAAGGGCTTCGCGGATCGGGCGCGAAGTTTCGCGACGCGGCCCAGGCCAGGACGAACAGCGCCATCGCCGTGAAGATGAAGCCGAGATATCGGATCTGCCGCACCGTCGTGCGTTTGTAGTAGCGCGGGTCGGGCTGCTCCAAGCGCACGAGCTTCTCGCCCTCCGCCAATCGGCCCTCGACGACGTCACGCACACGGACGGCCACGTTGGTATCGATCATTTCGCAAAGCGTACCACGGACCGGCTTCCGGCTCGACGCCTCCGGGAGCGCTCGCTACGGTCCTGGCGAGCCACAACGGAATCATCGATGCGCGCGGTCCTGTGCGAGAGCTTGGGCGACCCCTCTGTTCTGAAGATCGTCGATCTGCCGGCGCCCGGTCCCGAACCGGGTGAAGCGCTCGTGCGCGTGCGTGCCGCGGCCTTGAACTTCCCGGACGTGCTGATGGTGGCGGGCGGCTACCAGCACAAGCCCGCGCTGCCGTTCACGCCGGGCATGGAGGCCGCCGGCGAGATTCTCGCACTGGGCGAGGGCATCAAGGACTGGTCGGTCGGCGATAAGGTGATCTTCGGCAAGCGCCCGGGCGCGTTTGCCGAGCAGGTCACGGTGCCGGCCGGCAACATCGCCATGAAGGTGCCGGAAGGTTGGTCGTTCGCCGAGGGCGCGGCGTTTCGTGTAGGCGCGCAGACCGCGTATCACGGCGTGGTGCATCGTGCGGCGTTGAAGCGCGGCGAGACGTTGCTGGTGCATGGCGCGACCGGCGGCGTCGGGCTCGCCGCCGTCCAGCTCGGCAAGCACCTCGGCGCGACGGTAATCGCGACGGGTGGCGACGACTCCAAGCTGGAGATTGTGCGCACCCATGGTGGCGCCGACCATGTCGTGAACTACCGCACCACCGACTTCGTCGCCGCGGTCAAGGAGATCACCAAGGGCCGCGGCGCCGACGTGATCTACGATCCGGTCGGCGGCGACGTGCTGGAGAAGTCGGTGCGCTGCGCCGCGTTCGGTGGCCGCCTGGCGGTGATCGGCTTCACCTCGGGCGGGCCGTCGAAGCTGATGAGCAACCACATCCTGATCAAGTGCCTCAGCGTGCTGGGCGTGCGCGCGGGCGAGGCGGCGCGCTACGATCCGGCCTATGCCGAGGACTACAAGGTGACGATGCCGAAGCTCGCCGCGCAGGGCGTGATGCGCCCGCACATCTCGCACCGCCTGCCGATGGAGCGCGTCGCCGAGGCGATGCAGTTGCTGCTCGATCGCAAGGTGGTCGGCAAGGCCGTGCTGGAGTTTCCATGATCGCCGGGACGCTCTCGATCGCGCGCCTGAAGCGGGAGCTGGCGCTGCCGGTGATCTGTGCGCCGATGTTCCTGATCTCGGGTCCCGATCTGGTCGTCGCGGCGTGCAAGGCCGGCATCGTCGGCTCGTTTCCACTCTTCAATCGGCGCACGACGGCCGAGCTGGTCGACTGGTTCGACGACATTGTCACGCGGCTCGACGCGGCGCGGCGCGACGATCCCGACGCCTACGTCGCGCCATGGTCGGCGAACATCAACACCCACGCCAGCAACCCGCGCTTCGAGGAGGATCTCGAGCTGATCGTGCGCTATCGCGTGCCGATCGTGATCACGGCGCTGGGCAGTCCCAGGCGCGTGGTCGAGCCGGTGCACGCCTATGGCGGGCTGGTGATCGCCGACGCCAACAGCCCGGCGCTGGCGCGCAAGGCGGCCGATTGCGGCGTCGACGGTCTGGCGCTGGTGGCCTCGGGCTCGGGCGGCCATACCGGCGCGGTCTCGCCTTTCGCCTTCGTGCGCGAGGTGCGCCGCTGGTGGGACGGCGCCATCGTGCTGGGCGGCGCCATCGGCGATGCCGTGGGCATCCGCGCCGCCGAAGTGCTGGGCGCCGATCTCGCCTATATGGGCACGCGCTTCATCGCCACGCCGGAGAGCATGGCGGAACCCGAGCACAAGCGCATGATCGTCGAGGCCGGCGTCGACGATCTGGTGATCAGCAACGCCCTCACCGGTGCCACCGCGAGCTGGCTGAAGCCCAGCCTGCTCGCCGTGGGACTCGACCCCAAGACGCTCAAGCCACGCGAGGACGGCTATCGCTATCGCGGCGTGCTGGTCGACGGGCCCAAGCCGTGGAAGGGCATATTCAGCGCCGGCCAGGGCATCGGCTCGATCGATCGCATCGACACGGTGGCCGATATCGTGGGCGAGCTGAAGCGCGACTACCACAAACGCTACAACGGGAGCGGCGCATGAGCGGAAGACTGGCCGGCAAGGTCGCGATGATCACCGGTGCCGCCAGCGGCATCGGCAAGCGCACCGCGGAACGCTTCGTCGCCCAGGGCGCGAAGGTTCTCCTCACCGACATCCAGGACGCCAAGGGCGAGGAAGTCGCGAAGGCGCTGGGCGGCAGCGCCGCCTATCGCCGGGCCGACGTCACGCGCGAGGACGACATCGCCGCAGCGGTGGCCGAGGCGGGGCGCCGCTTCGGTCCGCTCGACATCCTGCTGAGCAACGCCGGCATCCGCGGCCAGGGCGCGGCGCCGATCGAGCAGCTCGACATGGCGGCGTGGGATCGCGCGATGAACGTGCTGCTGCGCTCGGTGGTCTACGGCGCCAAGCACGCCGCGGCGGTGATGAAGCCCCGGCGCAGCGGCAGCATCGTCAACCTCGCCAGCGCCGCCGGTCTCATCGCCGGCGCCACGCCGCACGACTACTCGACCGCCAAAGGCGCGGTGGTGCACTTCACCAAGGGCCTAGCGCTGGAGCTCGGCGAGTTCGGCATCCGCGCCAACGCGGTGTGCCCGGGCTACACCATCACGCCGATGGTGCTGGAAGGGCTGGGCATCGGCGCGCAGGCGATCGAGGCCGAGCCGCACAAGGTCGACGCCGCTTTCGCATCGGTGCATCCGATCCCGCGCGTCGGCCGCGTCGAGGACATCGCCGACGTCATCGTCTTCCTCGCCAGCGACGAATCGCGCTTCGTCAACGGCCAGGCGATCGGCGTCGACGGCGGCCTGTCGGCCGGCGCGCATTGGAGCGGCCATCGCGGCCGGATGGGCGCGATCCGCGCGGCGCTGGCGGCGGATGAAACCTAGCGATTGAAGACGATCGAGACGCGCCGGTCGGCCTTGTTGCGGTCGATCTGGCCGAAGTTGAAGCGACCATAGGCCTCGCCGCCGGTATCCATGATGATGCCGCCCGCCGGGAAGCCGTCGCCGATCAGGATACGGGCGACGTAGCGGGCGCGGGCCAGGCCGAGCTGCTTGTTCGAGGCGGCGTTGCCCACCTTGTCGGCGAAGCCGACCAGGCAGATCTGGGTGACGTAGATGTCCTTGGCCTGCCTGGCGCGCTTGTGCACCTCGTCGGTCTGCTGCCGGTCGAGCACCGCCTTGGCGAAGTCGAAATAGACGTTGTATGGGCCGGGATGCGGCGTGCCGCCCATGCGCGGCGGGCAGGTGCCGACGGTCTGCGCCGAGGCCGGGGACGCGACAAGAGCGGCGGCCAGGGCCGCCGCGAGGATCGAGCCGGCGTGACGCATGTCCACCTCCCTCGTCGATGACCTGAGGCCGGCCCTTGGCCGAACCGCAGTGCTAGTTGTCTCGGGCGGCGGTCTGCGTGGTGGGCTTCCGCGCCGGCTTGGCCTTTACCGTCTTGCGCGGGGTCTTCGGCGTGACCTTCTTGTGCCGCGTCGCGGCGGCCACGGCGCCGGGCTTGGCCTTGGCAGCCTTGACCTTGGCCGGTCCCGCCTTGGCGGTGGCCCGCACCGGCTTGGCGGCAGCCGGCGGCTTTGCGGCGACGGCCGGCTTGGGCGCCGTCGCCACGGCGGGCGGCGATGCGGCGGGTGGCGGCGGCGGCGCATGCTGGGTCACGGCCGAGGGCCGCGGCGAACCCGGCTTGGTGAGATCCAGGGTGGGCAACGGCGGTGCCGCCTGGCCAGGGGTCATGCCCTGCGCGTGCGAGGCGTGGGCGGCCAGCACGAGCGCGAGCAGGCCCAGAGTCGACAGAAGACAGATCGAACGCGCTTTCATGTCGCCGCTCCCGAGGGGTGGGATTGGCCGGCGGCGGCGCCTTCTGGCTGCCTGTCCTGTTTTGTCCGCCGGGATATCCCTTGCAGTATCCCGCGAACCTGACGTCAGGGCAATAATTTCATCATGTTGCCGGCGATTTCTCAGTTTGCACTGAAGAGCATTCTGTGCGACCGAAGCGCCGCATGCCCGTCTTGCCGCTTTTCTGCCGGAAAACTTCGCTTACATTCGCAGCCATGCGCAAACCGCCCTTTTTCCTTCGCCGCGCCAGCGTCCGGGCGGCGTTCGCCGCCGCTCTGTCGGCCTTACTGGTGCTTACGGTTGCCGGCGTGCAGGCACAGGACCGCAGCCGCGGCAAGCAACGCAGCATCCCCTTCGTGTCGATCACCAAGAGCGACCGCACGACGCGCTACTACGAGACCAACGCGATTCCGCTGCTGATCAACAAGGCCTGCTTCGGCTGGCGCATGTGGCTGGGCGGGCCGGACCGCAGCGTGCAGCTGGTCGAGGTGCTGCAGACCTCCGAGCCGGCCAAGGCGGTGATCGCCGGCCCCGAGACCGAGGTCAATGCCGAGAAGACGCGGGCCACCACACGCATGCGCGAGACGGTGCGCGACGGCTACATGCAGCGCTCGTGGTGCATTATCGACGGCGATCCGCCGGGCACCTACACCTATCACATCAGCATCGACGGCGAGCCGCGCGGCGAGTTCGTGTTCTGCGCCATCGAGGTGCCGAACCAGGACGAGAACATCGAGCCGACGCAGCTCAACTGCCCCAACAAGTTCCAGTCGGTGGAGGATCTTCGGGCGCGCCCGACCATCGTCGCCGGCGCGGCACAGGCCCGCTAGATGACGTCCAGCAGCGAGTCCGCTCCGCGTCCCGTGGTGCTGTGCGTGCTCGATGGCTGGGGCCACCGGCCCGACCCGGCCGACAATGCGGTGGCCGCCGCCCACAAGCCGAATTTCGACCGCCTGACCGCGACCTGCCCGCAGGGCCTGATCGACGCCTCGGAGCTCTATGTCGGCCTGCCCGCCGGCCAGATGGGCAATTCGGAGGTCGGCCACATGAATCTCGGCGCCGGCCGCGTCGTGATGCAGGACCTGCCGCGCATCGACCAGGCGATCCAGGACGGCTCGCTGGCGGCCAATCCCGAGCTGCGGGCCTTCATCGACAGGCTGAAGGCCTCGAAGGGCACCTGCCACGTGATGGGCCTGGTCTCGCCCGGCGGCGTGCACAGCCACCAGGACCAGATCGCCGCACTCGCCAACATGGTGGCCGAAGCCGGCGTGCCGGTGACGACGCATGCCTTCCTCGACGGCCGCGACACGCCGCCCAAGAACGCACGCGAACACCTCGCCGCCTTCGCCAGGTCCTTCAAGCCCGGCCTGCCGATCCGGATCGGAACGGTGTCCGGCCGCTACTACGCGATGGACCGCGACAAGCGCTGGGACCGTGTCACCAAGGCCTACGAAACCCTGGTGAACGCCCGAGGCGAGCATGCCGCGACGCCGGACGCGGCGGTGGCGCAGGGCTACGCCGCCAACCTGACCGACGAGTTCGTGCTGCCCACCGTGATCGGCGACTATGCCGGCATGCAAGACGGCGATGGCGTGCTGATGGGCAATTTCCGCGCCGATCGCGCGCGCGAGATCCTGACGGCGCTGCTCGATCCGCGGTTCGACGGCTTCAACCGCAGCCGCCTGGTGTCGTTCGCCGCCGCGCTGGGCCTGGTCGAGTATTCCAGCGCGCTCAACGAGTTCCTCGGCACGCTGTTCCCCTCGACGCTGGTGACGATGGGGCTGGGCGAGACCGTGTCGCGTGCCGGCCGCAAGCAGCTGCGCATCGCCGAGACCGAGAAGTACGCGCACGTCACGTTCTTCTTCAACGGCGGCGAGGAGCGGGTCTTCGACGGCGAGGAGCGCATCCTGGTGCCCTCGCCCAAGGTCGCGACCTACGACCTGAAGCCGGAGATGAGCGCCTTCGAGGTCACCGACAAGCTGGTCGATGCGATCGATTCGAGGAAGTTCGACCTGATCGTGGTGAACTACGCCAACAGCGACATGGTCGGCCACAGCGGCGTGTTCGCCGCGGCGGTCAAGGCGGTCGAGGCGATCGATACCTGCCTCGGCCGGGTGATGGAGGCGGTCAAGCGCGTGGGCGGTTGCCTGTTCATCACCGCCGACCATGGCAACGTCGAGCAGATGTTCGATCCCGGGACCGGTCAGCCGCATACCCAGCACACGCTCAACCGCGTGCCGGCGCTGCTCTACAACGGCCCGGCCGACGTGCGCTCGCTGGCCGACGGCCGGCTGGCCGACGTCGCGCCCACCATGCTGCGCCTGATGGGCCTGCCGCAGCCGGCCGAGATGACGGGCAGCTCGCTGCTGCGCACGACGCGGCGCGCGCCGGTGCTGCCGGTCCCCACGGCGGCGGTTGCGTGAGCGCCCGTCAGTCGCTCACGAATTCGCGCGTCCAGCCCGCTGGTCTTGAGGCGGATGGCCGCCGCGCGGTAGTTTTCGCCCCGGAACCTGCATGTCCCGATCACCGGGCAAAGGTGGATCAAGCACCATGAAACTGCGTCGTCTGACGGTCGCCACGGCGGTCGCCCTGTTCCTCACCGTTCCCGCCGTCGCCTTCGCCCAGAGCAAGGCACCCGACGACAAGAGCAAGCCCAAGGTCGATCGCAGCGAGATCTACCAGCAGCTCAACCTGTTCGGCGACGTGCTCGAGCGGGTGCGCAACGACTATGTCGAGCCGCCCAACGAGAAGGACCTGATGGAAGCGGCCATCAACGGCATGCTCACGTCGCTCGACCCGCATTCGTCCTACATGAACCCCAAGTCGTTCAAGGACATGCAGGTGCAGACGCGCGGCGAGTTCGGCGGCCTGGGCATCGAGGTCACCATGGAGAACGGCGTCGTCAAGGTCGTCTCGCCGATCGACGACACGCCCGCCGCCAAGGCCGGCCTGCAACCCGGCGACCTGATCGTCACGCTCGACGGCCAGCCGGTGATGGGCCTCACCCTGCAGGAAGCCGTCGAGAAGATGCGCGGACGCGTCGACACGTCGATCAAGCTGGGCATCCGCCGCGCCGGCAAGGATCCGTTCGACGTGACGCTGACCCGCGCCGTGATCAAGGTGAAGTCGGTGCGCGCGCGCATCGAGGGCGGCGACATCGGCTATATCCGCATCACCTCCTTCACCGAGCAGACGACGATCGGCCTGCAGGAAGCGCTCAGCAACTTCAAGAAGGAGATGGGCGGCAAGTGGAAGGGCGTGGTGCTCGACCTGCGCAACAACCCCGGCGGCCTGCTCGATCAGGCGATCTCCGTCTCCGACGCCTTCCTCGACCGCGGCGAGATCGTGTCGACGCGCGCGCGCAAGCCCGAGGACGTGCAGCGCTGGGAGGCCAAGCCCGGCGACCTCGCCGAAGGCCTGCCGATCGTGATCATCGTCAACGGCGGCTCGGCCTCGGCGTCCGAGATCGTCGCCGGCGCGCTGCAGGACCACAAGCGCGCGATCATTCTGGGCACCCGCTCCTTCGGCAAGGGGTCGGTGCAGACCATCATGCCGGTCACCGGCGGCGGCGCGATCCGCCTGACCACGGCCCTGTACTTCACGCCCTCGGGCCGCTCGATCCAGAAGGACGGCATCAAGCCGGACATCGAGGTCGAGCAGTCGAAGATCGAGACCGTCCGCCAGCAGGGCGGCATCCGCGAGGAGAACCTGCGCGGCTCGATCAACAATCCGCGCAACAGGCCCGATGGCGCGGCGCCGGCCAAGCCGCCGGCCGATGCCGCGAAGCCCGATGCGGCCAAGCCCGACGCCGCCAAGCCGGGCGATGCCGCGCAGCAGGACCAGGCGGTCGACTACCAGTTGCTGCGCGCGGTCGATCTGGTGCGCGGCATCTCGCTGTACGCCGCGCGCGACAAGTGATGTGAGGATCCGAGGCGGCCGATGAGCGAGGAGCCCACCCTCGATCCCCGGCCGCCCGCGTCCCGCAAGCGGCGCGGCGCCGGCATCTACGTCGCCTATTCGATCGCCGCCGCCCTGCTGCTGGGCGCCGGCGCGTTGAGCCTGGGCCATCTCACGCCGCGTCGGCCGGCCGCGCCGCCGGCCGCCGGGACCGCGAAGCAGGCGCCGTCCGCGGCCAAGCCCGCCCCCGCGATTGCCACCTCCGGCCAAACACCGGGGCCGCCGCCGCCTCAGGCGCCGGCGCCATCCGTCACGGTCCAGATGCCGTCGGTCACGGTGAAGATGCCGGACCCCAAGGACAGTCCCGCCCCGGCCGCACCGCCGGTTGCAGCTGCGGCCGATGCCAAGGCCCCGGACACCAAGCCGCCGACGGAGCCACCACCGACGGCCGCCGCGCCGCCCCCGTCGCCGGGCCAGTCACCGCCCGCTGCCGCCTCGCCGGCACCACCGCTGCTTGGCTCGTCGCCGGGCTTCGTTGCGCCGCCGATGCCGCCGACCATCGCCGGGACTGACAGCGCCACCGGGCCGGTCAACCTGATCGCCGCCAACGGATTGCCGCTGCCGCCGCCGGAGAAGCCGCCGGTGCCCGGCCGTCGCGTCGGCCTCTGCCCGCCCGGCTCCGATCTTGCCGATCTGGCCGAGGCCAGCCCGCTCGGAAGCCTGCCGCGCGTCGCGCCGAATGGCTGCATGGCGTGGCTCGCCTATGCCAGCGATTTCAACCACCTCGACCGCGAGCATCCGCGCCTGGGCATCGCCGTGATCGGCGTCGGCATGAGCGAGCCGCTGACGCAGAAGGCGGTCGAGACGCTGCCGCCGGGCACGACCCTGGTGTTCGTGCCGGACACGCCGAATCTCGACCGGTGGATCCAGCGCGCCCGCGAGCGCGGGCTGGAGGCGCTGCTGCTGGTGCCCACCCGCAGCAACGTCCAGGGTGTTCCGGATCGCGGCATGGCGCCCGTGCAGATGGGCGTGGCGCCGGCCGAGAACATCCGGCGTCTGCGCGCCGTGCTGGCGACGGCGACGGGGTATGTCGGCGTCGCGCTCCTGCCCGGCCCGGTGCTGGACGACGCCGCCACCTTGCGCCCGCTGCTGACCGAGATCCGCGACCGCGGCCTGCTGGTGCTCGAATTCGAGCGCTGGAACGGCAAGTCGCTGGTGCATCCGATGAGCCGCGAGCTGGGCGTTCCCTACTCGACCGACATCGACCGGCCGATCGCCTGGATCGACCGCTTCCGTACCAACGGCCAGGAGACCACGGCCCGCGACGTCGACACCAGCCTGGGCGAGGTCGAGAAATTCGTCGGTACGGCGCGCTTCGGCCTGGCATGGTCGCTCGCCCGTCCCGTGGCGATCGAGCGCATCGCGGCGTGGGTTCCCGGCATGCGCACGCGCGGCATCGTGCTTGCTCCGGTGACCGGCGTGACCGAGTGCGCCGAGAAATGCCAGAAGCGCCTGCCGCGACTGCCGCAGCCGGCGGCGGCCCCGCCGAAACGCTGAATCGGAATGTTCCGTTCGGCCAACGCCCCGTCCGGCTATCGCCCCAATGTGGGCATCATGCTGATCGGGGCCGACCGCCGCGTGTTCGTCGGCCAGCGCATCGATACCCGCATGGACGCCTGGCAGATGCCGCAGGGCGGGATCGACAGGGGCGAGACGCCCGAGCAGGCGGCCTTGCGCGAGATGGAGGAGGAGATCGGCACCGGCAAGGCCGAGCTCCTGCGCATGAGCGTGGACTGGTTCGCCTACGAATTGCCGCCCGATCTGGCGCGCACGATGTGGAAGGGCCGCTATCGCGGCCAGGCGCAGAAATGGGCGGCATTGCGCTTCACCGGGGTCGACGAGGACATCCACCTCGACACCGCCCATCCCGAGTTCCGCGCCTGGCGCTGGGCGCGTGCGGCGGAGCTGCCGGCGCTGATCGTGCCGTTCAAGCGCGACGTCTACAGCGCCGTGGTGCGCGAGTTCGCCGATCTGGTGGAATGAACCGGCCGCCTTCCCTCGCTGCGCCAGGGATGGCAGCCTTGATCCGACCGCGCCGAACGCGCCTCAGTTGCTCGCCGCGGCAATGCGCTCGAACTTCGCGACCCGACGGCGCAGGAATCGGAAGCCCAGGCGCGTGACCCAGTCGCGCAGGCGGCCGTTGGCCGGCAGGCCCGCGGCCTTGAGGATCATCGCCACGCCCCGATCGAGATGACCCGGACGGTAGATGCCGTAGGCGCGACGCATGTACTCGCTGGTGAAGCGCTTGCGGTCGTATGCCTCTCCTGGCGCGGCGTTGGTGGCGTAGTAGGCGCTGGCCAGCTCGTCGTCCTCGATCTCGCGCAGACGGCCCAGGCCGACGCGCAGGCGCGACCAGCGCCCCAGCCCCTCGACCTCGAGGTAGCGGCGCATATGGGTGTAGAAGAGCTTGTAGTGGCGCAGCTCGTCGGCGGCGATGAAGGCACAGATCTGCTTCAGCACCGGCTCGTCGGTCCGATCGCGCAGCGCGGTGTAGAACGTGCTGGTGCCGGTCTCGACGATGCAGCGCGCCATGAGCTCGCCCGAGCGGGTGCCGCGGACGGACGTGGTGGAATCGACCGGCAGGCGATAGATCTCGGTGAACGTCTCGAAGGCGGCGTCGAAGTCGAAGGACGGATCGGCCAGCTGCGCCCAGCGACCCAGCGCCATGCCATGCACGACCTCTTCCTGTGCCCAGACGGGCGCCAGGGCTCTGAACTCCGGATCGTCCGCGAACACATTGCTCAGATAATCGCCATAGTCCGCGCCGTTGCGCTCGACCATGGCCGCCGCCTTCACGATCTTCAGAATCTCGGGATCGACCTTGCTCAAGTCGAACCGGTCCCAGCCGATGTCGTCTAGCGTCCAGTTCTTCATGGGCCACGCCTTGGACGTACCCCGTCCCCGTCCTATCGGTAGGGCGGGCGGGATGCCAAGTCTACAGAAATAAAGTTGCCAGCCGGCGGTTTTTCAACCCGCCCGGCAACATGGGTATTTCCACTGAACAGCGTTCAGCGGGCAGCGTAGTAAGCGTAGGCGCGCTGCAGGTCATGCGCCACATCCACCGCCCTTTCCGCCGCCGGGCGCGCCGACGCCGACGCCTCGGCCAGCTTCTCCTGTGCGTCGCGCAGGCGCCTGGCAAGCTGCTCGGCGGAAACCGCCTCGAAGGGCTGCGCCTCCTCGGCCAGCACCGTGCAGCGCTCGCGCGTGACCTCGGCGAACCCGCCGGCCACCATGTAGCGTGCCGTGGTCTTGCCGCCGTCCTGCACCTCGATCACGCCGGGGCGCACGGTGGAGATCATGGGGATGTGCCCCGGCAGGACGCCGAAATCGCCGTCGCCGCCGGGCACGATCACCATGTCGGCCTCGGTCGATGCCAGCTCGCGCTCCGGCATCACCAGGGAAAACGCCACCTTGGCCATTCAGGGGCCCTCCGACCAGTCGCTTAGGCTCAGGCCGCCTCGGCCGCCATCTTCTTGGCCTTGGCGACGGCCTCCTCGATGGTGCCGACCATGTAGAACGCCGCCTCGGGCAGATCGTCGTAGTCGCCCGCGACGATGCCCTTGAAGGCCTTGATCGTGTCCTCGAGCTTCACGAACACGCCGGGCGTGCCGGTGAAGACCTCGGCGACGTGGAAGGGCTGGCTGAGGAAGCGCTGCATCTTGCGCGCGCGCGCCACGACCAGCTTGTCCTCTTCCGACAGCTCGTCCATGCCGAGAATGGCGATGATGTCCTGCAGCGACTTGTACTGCTGCAGCACGCGCTGCACGTCGCGCGCCACCTTGTAGTGCTCCTCGCCGACGACGCGCGGGTCGAGCATGCGCGAGGTCGAGTCCAGCGGGTCGACCGCCGGGAAGATCGCCTGCTCGGCGATCGAGCGGCTGAGCACCGTGGTGGCGTCCAAGTGGGCGAACGAGGTCGCCGGCGCCGGGTCGGTGAGGTCGTCGGCGGGCACGTAGATGGCCTGCACCGAGGTGATCGAGCCCTTCTTGGTCGAGGTGATGCGCTCCTGCAACGCGCCCATGTCGGTCGACAGGGTCGGCTGATAGCCCACCGCCGAGGGGATGCGGCCCAGCAGCGCCGACACTTCCGAGCCGGCCTGGGTGAAGCGGAAGATGTTGTCGACGAAGAACAGCACGTCCTGGCCTTCGGCGTCGCGGAAGTACTCCGCCACGGTGAGGCCCGACAGGCCGACGCGCGCGCGCGCGCCCGGCGGCTCGTTCATCTGGCCGTAGACCAGCGCCACCTTGGAGCCGGTGGTCGAGCCGTCGTCGTTGAGCTTGATGACGCCCGATTCGATCATCTCGTGATAGAGGTCGTTGCCCTCGCGGGTGCGCTCGCCCACGCCGGCGAACACCGACACGCCGCCATGCGCCTTCGCGACGTTGTTGATCAGCTCCATGATCGTCACGGTCTTGCCGACGCCGGCGCCGCCGAACAAGCCAATCTTGCCGCCCTTGGCGTAGGGCGCCAGCAGGTCGATGACCTTGATGCCGGTGACGAGGATCTGCGCCTCGGTCGACTGGTCGACGAACTCCGGCGCGCTGCGATGGATCGGCAGGGTCTGCTTGGCGCCGACCGGACCGCGCTCGTCTACCGGCTCGCCGATGACGTTGAGGATGCGGCCCAGCGTCTCCGGACCGACGGGCATGGCGATCGGGCCGCCGGTGTCGGTGGCCTTCTGGCCGCGCACGAAGCCGTCGGTGGTGTCCATGGCGATGGTGCGCACGGTGGATTCGCCGAGATGCTGCGCGACCTCCAGCACGACCTTGCGGCCGTCGGAATCGACGTTCAGCGCGTTCATGATGGCCGGCAGCTCGCCCTCGAACTGGACGTCGACGACGGCGCCAGTCACCTGGGTGATCTTGCCGATGTTGTTGGCGGCCATGGCTCTACCTCTTATCGATCGGTTCGTGTCGTCTCAGATCGCTTCGGCGCCCGAGATGATCTCGATGAGTTCCTTGGTGATCGACGCCTGACGCGAGCGGTTCATCTGCAGGGTCAGGCGCTTGATCATGTCGCCGGCGTTGCGCGTGGCGTTGTCCATCGCCGTCATGCGCGCGCCCTGCTCGGACGCGGCGTTCTCGAGCAGCGCGCGGTAGATCTGGACCGCGAGGTTGCGCGGCAGCAGCTCGGTGAGGATGGTCTCCTCGTCCGGCTCGAATTCGTACGGGCTGCCGCCCGAACCGGTCTCGGCCTCCGGCACCGCCGGCGGAATGATCTGCTGACGGGTCAGGATCTGGCTGATCGCCGAGCGGAAGCGGTTGTAGATGATCGTGGCGACGTCGAACTCGCCGGCATCGAACATCGCCAGCACGCGGTCGGCGACTCGGCGCGCATCGGCGAAGCTCAGCCGCGGCTTGCCGAGATCGGAGATCGTGTCGACGATCAGCGAACCGTAGTCGCGGCGCAGCTGATCGCGGCCCTTGCGGCCCACCGCCAGGATCTTGACCGTCTTGCCCTCGGCCTGCAGGGCGCGGATGGCGCGCCGCGCCTCGCGCACGATCGAGCTGTTGAAACCGCCGCACAGGCCGCGATCGGCGGTGGCGACGATCAGCAGATGGACCTTGTCGGAGCCGGTGCCGGCCAACAGCTTCGGCGCGCCGGCCTTGCCGAGCATGCCCGAGGCCAGCGAGGCCAGCATGCGGTCCATCGCTTGGGCGTAGGGACGGCCGGCCTGCGCCGCTTCCTGCGCGCGGCGCAGCTTGGCGGCGGCGACCATCTTCATCGCCTTGGTGATCTTCTGCGTCGACTGGACGCTTCGGATCCGCAACCGGAAGGTTTTGAGGCTGGGCATCGAGGTGTCCGCCTGGGCTCGTCAGCTGCGGTGCGGGCTCAGGCGAACTTCTTGACGAAGTCGGCGAAGAAGGCCTTGAGCTTCTCCTCCGTCGCCGGCGAAATCTGCTTCTCGGTGCGGATCGCCTCCAGCACCGCGGCGTCGCTCGCCTTCAGGGCCTCGAGCGCGCGGCGCTCGAACTCACCGACACGCGCCACCGGCAGCGTGTCGAGGAAGCCGCGGGTGCCGGCGAAGATCGAGATCACCTGCTCCTCGACCGCCATCGGCGCGAACTGCGGCTGCTTCAGCAGCTCGGTCAGCCGCTGGCCGCGCGCCAGCAGGCGCTGGGTCGAGGCATCGAGGTCGGAGGCGAACTGCGCGAAGGCCGCCATCTCGCGATACTGCGCCAGCTCCAGCTTGATGGTGCCGGCGACCTGCTTCATCGCCTTGATCTGCGCGGCCGAGCCGACGCGGCTGACCGACAGGCCGACGTTGATGGCGGGACGGATGCCCTGGAAGAAGAGCTCGGTCTCGAGGAAGATCTGGCCGTCGGTGATCGAGATCACGTTGGTCGGGATGTAGGCCGACACGTCGCCGGCCTGGGTCTCGATGACCGGCAGCGCGGTGAGCGAGCCCGAGCCGTTCTTCTCGTTGAGCTTCGCCGCGCGCTCGAGCAGGCGGGAGTGCAGGTAGAACACGTCGCCGGGATACGCCTCGCGGCCCGGCGGGCGGCGCAGCAGCAGCGACATCTGGCGGTACGCAACGGCCTGCTTGGAGAGGTCGTCGTACACGATCACGGCGTGCATGCCATTGTCGCGGAAGTACTCGCCCATCGCGCAGCCGGTATAGGGCGCGAGGAACTGCAGCGGCGCCGGGTCCGACGCGGTGGCGGCGACGACGATGGAGTATTCCATCGCGCCG
>JBFXAZ010000016.1:0-66415 GCA_050183765.1 Reyranellaceae bacterium
GCGTCGCCCACAACCCCACAGGCCCTGCAACCACTGTGAAGACCTCAACAGCATGTCAGCCAACTCGGACTGCTGTACTGTCTTCGATGTCCCCGAACGGGTGTCCTCGATGTCTCCCCTCCAAACAGGGTGAGGGGGCGATGCGGGTGATCCGGTTCTTCGCGCTGCTGC
Organism: Reyranellaceae bacterium; assembly: GCA_050183765.1. Taxonomy (GTDB): domain Bacteria; phylum Pseudomonadota; class Alphaproteobacteria; order Reyranellales; family Reyranellaceae; genus JAFAZJ01. The sequence continues at coordinate 172 of JBFXAZ010000016.1, forward strand.
CGCCGCAAATCGCGGCCGGGCTGATCGCCGCACTACTGGCGCCAATACCGGCCGCCCGCGCGCAGGAGGGTTGGCAAGGCATGGGCCATGCCCAGCACCACGAGTGGTATAAAGAGCTGATGCAGCCCGCCACCGGGCTGAGCTGCTGCAACGGGCGCGACTGCCGACCCACGCGCGCCTACGTCGACAGCCATGGCTGGTGGCGCGCCATGATCAACGGACGCTGGAAGCGGGTGCCGCCGGAAACCGTGCTCAAGACCGTCGCGCCCGACGGCAACAGCCATATCTGCGCCGACGACGAAGGTCATATCCACTGCTTCGTGGGCGGCGTGCCCAAGAGCTGACGCCGCGCGCAGCGGTTCTCGCCGGATCAGGCCGCCGCGCTGCGCGCGCCGAACAGCGCGCTGCCGACCCGCACATGCGTGGCGCCGAAGCGCACCGCCGTCTCGTAGTCGGCGCTCATGCCCATGCTGATCTGCTTGAGCCCGTTGCGCTGGGCGATCTTGGCCAGCAGCGCGAAGTGCAACGCCGGCTCCTCGTCGGCCGGCGGGATGCACATCACGCCGACCACCGGCAGCTTGTGCTCCTCGATGCAGGCGCGGATGAAGGAATCGGCCTCGCCCGGCGCCACGCCGGCCTTCTGCTCCTCCTCGCCGGTGTTCACCTGCACGAAGCAGGCGGGACTCCGCCCCTGCCTGGTCATCTCGCGCGCCAGCTCGACGGCGATCCTGGGCCGGTCGACGCTCTCGATGACGTCGAACAGCGCCACCGCATCGCGTGCCTTGTTGGTCTGCAACGGGCCGATGAGATGCAACTCGAGATCGGGGTAGCGCGTCCTGAGCTCGGGAAACTTGGCCTGCGCTTCCTGCACGCGGTTCTCGCCGAACACCCGATGGCCGGCGCGCAGCAACTCCTCGACGCGCTCCGCGCCATGCGTCTTGGACACCGCGACCAGGGTGACGGCGGCCGGATCGCGCGATGCCGCACGCGCGGCAGCGGCGATGCGCGCCTGGACCTCGGCGAGCGCGGCGCTCATGGCGCGCCCTCGCCGCTCATCGCGCGCATGGTCTCGATGCGCTCCAGGCCCAGCCGCGCATCGACGTTGTCGGGATGGGCGGTCTGCGCCTCGACGTAGAGCTCGCGCGCCTTCTCGACATTGCCCAGCGCCAGCTGGCAATTGCCCATGTGGCCCAGCAGGCGCGGATCGCCGGGCTGCAGCTTCAGCGCTTTGCGATGCAGCGGCTCGGCCTCCTGCGCGCGGCCCAGCGCCACCAGCGCACGGCCGAGATTGGTCAACACCAGCGGCTCGTCGGGCATCAGCTTGTGGGCCTTGCGCATGGTGGCATGCGACTCGCCCGCCCGGTCGGTCATCAGATAGGCGATGCCGAGGTTGTTGAGCGCGCGCGCGTCATCGGGATGGCGCTGCAGGAAGGGCTCGAGCACGGATACGGCGCGCTGCGGCTCGCCCAGCTCGAGCGCCAGCGTGGTCATGTCGTAGAGCGTATCGGTGTCCTCGGGATCGGACTGAAGCGCCAGCATCAGATAATCGAGCGCGCCGGCCGAATCGCCCTGCTCGCCGCGGGCGCGCGCCATGTTGCGCGTGGCCTCGACGAAGGCTGGATCGATCTCCTGCGCGCGGCGGAACGCCGCCTCGGCCTCCGCCGCGCGGCCCATGCGCAGCAGCACGTGTCCCAGCCCGTTGTGCAGCTTGGCGTTGCCGGGCGCGAGCTGTAGCGCGCCTTCGAAGCCGGCGACCGCCTCGTCGGAGCGGCCGACCATGTCGAGCGCCAGCGCGCGATCGCCGAGCACCGGCGGCCGCATCGCGTCGTTGTACGGCAGTTCGGCGAGCGCGGCATCGAAAACGACCAGCGCATCGTCGTTGCGGCCCAACCGGTAGAGCAAGTAGCCCAGCGACGTGCGCCCCATCACACGCACCTGGCGCAGCATCTCGGGCGCGACGCGCTGCGCGGTGTCCGGCCGGTCGCAGATCTGGATCAGCTCGCTGTACTCGCGCTCGGCCGCCGCCAGGCGGTTGCCCTCGCTCAGCGTCGCGGCGATGCGCAGCCGAACATCGATGTTGTCGGGTTGGAGCCTGAGCGCCTGGCGCCACTCGCGGATCGCATCATCCCGGCGACCCAGGCTGTGCAGCGCGATGCCGTAGTTGTAGCGCAGCATCGGCTCCTTCGGGTCGCGGCCGATGGCCCGCTTCCACAGCTGTTCGGCTTCGCGCGCATCGTTGCGCTGCATGGCCGAGACGGCGAGGAAATGCAGCATGTCGGGGCGGTCGCCGATGGTCGCATAGGCCAGGCGCAACGGCGCCTCGGCCTCGCTGGCGCGGCCCAGCTGCAGCAGGTCGATGCCCTGGCGCAGCGCGGCTTCGGCGGCGGGATCGCGGGCAGGCACTGGCGGCGCGGCCATCGACGGACTCGTGCGTGGTGGGTCGGGTGTGCGCGCGTTGTAGCCCAGCGAGGCCAGACGGGCAACGCGGCCGCCGACCGGCCGTTTCGGCCTCTGGGGCCGTCAGCGAACCGGTTCCGCGATCCAGAAATCCACCTGCTCGGCGAAGTCGGCATCGCAGTCGCGCCCACTCCAGGACGAAACCTTGCCGCCAACACTGCGCGCGCTTTTCGCGCGCCGCAGGTCGACATCCGTGCGATGGACGACGATGGTCCTGGTGCCAGGGTTGGACGTCGCCAGTACCACCCTGTCGGGCTGAAACGGTGAGATCACGGTGAAGGACCGCTGCACGCCCCCGCGCGTCAGGACGATCTGCCTGCCCGCCACGACATTCGTCGGGAAGCCGAGACTATCGGCGTCGTAGACCGGCACCACGCTGCGCTCCGCCTCGACGCGATGGACCCAGCCCAGGAACCTGTCCTCTCGCGAAGGCTGCGCGCCGGCCTGGCCGACGCCGATCGCACCCAATGCGCCACCGAGAATCAGAACGCGGCGCGGCAACACAATTCGACGCTCGCTCATGCATCCTCCGGGGCACCACGGAAGACTATGCCGCGCCTCGACCCCGCTCAAGCGGCCCCGACTTGACCGTCGTGGTATCGTCGTCGCCATGGCGGACGACGATCTGTTCCATCGCGCGATGAAGGACGCGCGGCCGCTGCGCGGTCGCCGCGCGGTCGGCCCGGCACCGGCCAAGCCTGCGCCGAAACCCGTGGTGACCGTCTCACGCGCGACGACGCCGGCGCCGGCGGCGCCTGGCCTGCCCGACCTCGATCCGGGTGGCGCCACCGGCCTCGACCGCGCCACCGAGGACAACCTGCGTCGCGGCAAGCTCGTGCCCGAGGCATCGATCGACCTGCACGGGCACACCCTTGCCGAAGCCGAGCGGGCGCTGGCACGCTTTCTCGAGCGTGCCCAGGCGAGCGGCGCGCGTGTCGCACTGGTCGTGACGGGGAAAGCGGCGCGGCAGGACGACACCAACCGCCCGGTCGGCGGCCGCATCCATGCCGAGTTCCCGCACTGGCTGAACCGGCCTGAGAACCGCGGGCGGGTGGTCGGCGTGCGCCCCGCCAATCCGCGTCATGGCGGCGGCGGGGCGTTCTACGTGCTGCTGAGGCGACCGCGCTGATCAGCCGGCGGCGCGCTGCTTCTCGGCCGCCAGGATGCGCTTCTTGCGCTCGACGCCCCAGCGGTAGCCGGTGAGCGCGCCGCTCGATCCCACCGCGCGATGGCACGGCACCACCAGGGCCACCGGATTGGTGGCGCAGGCGCGGCCCACGGCTCGCGCCGCGCCAGGCTCGCCGATGCGCCGCGCGATCTCGCCATAGGTCGCGGTCTCGCCGACCGGGATCTCGGTCAGCGCCTTCCACACGCGCCACTGGAACGCGGTACCGACGATGTCGAGCGGCACGTCGGGGGCATCGATCGCCGTCGGCTTGCGCCCCTCGAGACGCGCCATCACCGCCTTGACCCGCGGCGTCAGCGCGCCGGTATCGGCGACGATCTCGGCCGCCGGAAAGTCGGCGCGCAGATCGCTCAGCAAGGCCTCGTCGTCGTCGCCCAGACGCACCGCGGCGATGCCCTTGGCGGTGGCGGCGACCAGCACGCGGCCATAGTCGCTGTCGACGGCGGTCCAGGCGATGTGGGCGCCGGCGCCGCCCTTGCGATAGGTCGCGGGCGTCATGCCCAGCACCTGATCCGATTTCTCGTAGACGCGGCTGGACGAGCCGTAACCCGCCCCGTAGAGCGCCGCGGTCACGTTGTCGCCTGCCTTCAGCGCCGCCTTGAAGCGGTTGGCTTTGCGCGCCGCCAGCCAGTCGCGCGGCGCCACACCCAGCTCGCGCTGGAAGCGCCGGGTGAGCGTCGAGCCGGTGAGCCCGACCTTGCGCGCGATGCGTTCCAGCGAGGGCCGCTCCTCGGTCTCCGCGTCGAGCAGCCGGCAAGCCTGGGCGACGGCGCGGCTCAGGCCCGTCTCCTGCTGCCAGTCACGCGGCCGGCAGCGCTTGCAGGCGCGGAAGCCGGCGGCCTCCGCGGCCTCGCAGCTGGCGTGGAAATCGACGTTCTTGCGCAGCGGCGGACGCGCGGCGCAGGACGGCAGGCAATACACGCCGGTCGACTTCACCGAAAAGAAGAAGCGGCCGTTGAAGGCGCGATCACGCGCCTGCACGGCGCGCCACGCCGTCTCGGCGTCCGGCACGCCGGCCTTGGTGGACGGGAAGGCCAGCACGGAGGCGGGCTGGCGCGGGGTGGCGGTGGCCTGGGCCATGGGGGCGATGGTGCTCATGCGCCAGAGTTAGGACACCGCCGCCGGCATCGCCATCCGCGCCTTGCGGCGATATCCGCTACTGCCGCCGCGGCGGCATTCCCGGCATGTTGGGCGCCTGCATGCGCTGGGCGTCGGGCGGCACCACGAACAGTGCCGGGTCCTGCGGACTCCGCTCCAGGCGCACGACCTCCCATACCGGCTCGTTGGTCTGCCCATTGACCGCCTTCAGCGGGATGCCATCAGGGGTGACGCAGGCCTTCGACTTCTTGCCGTTCTGCTCGGCCTGCCACCAGTCGCAGGACTCGCCCAGGATGCGGTCCGTGCCGATGCGCTCGCCCTTCATGCTCCACAGGTCGGTCGGCCCGGCATTGGCGCCGGATGCTTGGCCGAGGTCGATCTCCATGGCCATCTTCATGCCCGGCTGCGGCTCCATCACCATCGTCGCGGTCTTGCCGCCGCGCTCCGTCAGCATGTAGCCCTTCATGCCCATGTTGTTGATGTCGATACGCATCTTGCCGCTGTGGTGGCGCATGGTCGTGGTCACACCCTGCGCCGGCCCGGCGGCCGCGGCGACGATCTTGCCTTCGAGCACGAAATCGACCGTCGGGAAGGGCAGCTGCACCTGCGCCGAGGCGGCCGACGAAACGAGGGCGATGGCGGCGGCTGAGGCGAGGCGGACCAGGAGGCGCATGGAAGGCTCCGATAGACGTTGAACCGGGGGCGGGGGGGGAACTCAGCTCTCGTTCGGTCGCGGCATGTTGCCCATACGATGGCTCATCTGGCGGCCGCCGAAAATGTGGACGTGAAAGTGAAAGACGATTTGGCCGCCATTGGGGCCGTGATTGGCGACGATGCGATAGCCCTGCGGATCCAGCCCCAGCGCCCGGGCCGTCGCGCCGACGGCGCGCCAGAACCCGATCACCAGCGTGTCCGGAGCGGCGGCCGAAAAGTCGGCGTTGGACACATACTCGCCCTTGGGGATCACCAGCACGTGGACCGGCGCCAGCGGGTTGATGTCGTGGAAGGCGAGCGCGAACTCGTCCTCGTAAACCTTCGTGCAGGGCAGTTCGCCACGCAGGATGCGGGCGAAGACGTTGTTGCGGTCATAGGTCATGCGCCACAGCCTATGCCGCAGCCCGCCAGCGATGCCAACCCGCCATGACCGGCGGTGATGGGCGACAGCCGCGCGGCCGCCGCCCAAACACCTGCCTACCCAGACCTGATATTGGCGGCTTCCTGGCCCTGTCCGGCCGATCGGGGGGCATCGGCCGGCAAGCCGACCAGCGGGTGGAGGAGGACAACCGCCGGACGTGCGAAACCGCAGTTAGACTGAAGTTACCAGAGGCTTAGAGGCATCGCAAGTGAAGAAAGCCGTCTAATCCATTGGAATCGCTCTAACCTCTGGCTTGCGTGCGGGCCAGATGGGCGGCCAGGCCGATGAAGAACAGGCCGGTCAGGCCGTCGAGGGCGCGGCGCACCCAGGGCTGGCGGCGCAAGGCCGAAGTGGCCCGCCCGCTGATCAGGGACACACCCATCAGGTAGAGCGTGCCCGGCACGTTGAAGATCAGGCCCAGGATCACGAACTGGACGACGACGTGGCCGCGCGAGGGGTCGACGAACTGCGGAAGGAAGGCGATGAAGAACACCGCCGCCTTCGGGTTCAGCGCATTGGTGAGCGCGCCGCGCAGGAACAGCGCCCGGTCGCTGCGGCGCGCGCGCGCCATCGGCTGCACGGTGTCGCCGGCGTGGCCGCGCCAGGCGGTGCGCAAGCTCTGCAGGCCGATCCACACGAGATAGATCGCACCCGCGATCTTGATGGCACCGAAGGCCCAGGGCGTCGCGGCGATCAGCGCCGAGATGCCGACGGCGGCCAGCAGGATGTGCAGCAGGCAGCCGACAAAGACGCCGGTCGACGCCAGCACGCCCGCACGCGGCCCATCGGCCGCGCTGGTGGCGGCGACGAGAAAGGTGTCCGGTCCCGGCGTGAGGATCAGCAGTGCGGCGGCGCCGACGTAGAGCCAGAGCAGGTGCGGGTCGAACATCGCCGCCTCAATTGACCACCGACATGAAGCCGCTGGGCGGCGGATCGATCACCCTTGTGCGATCGCCCTCGATCTCGAGGATCGCCAGCGAGCGCTCGACGCGGCCGTCGGTGCGGAAGCGAAAGCGACCGTCGAGCCCATTGAAACCGGCGCCGTCGGTGATCGCACCGGCGGAAAAATCACCCCCGGCGCGCAGCCGCGCCAGGCGCGCCGCGAGCATGACGGCGTCGTAGGCCAGCGTCGCGATCCGCGGCGGCACCTTGCCATGCACGGCCTCGAACTTGCGCTCGAAGGCGGCGCGCCGTGCCGGATCGGGCCCGGCAAACCAGGCCCCGACCAGCGCTTTCTCGTTGCCGATGTTGGCCACGTCCCATACCCCGGTGCCGATCAGCTGCACCTTGCGCGAGGCAACGTCCGCTTCCGCCAGCGACGAGGCCACTGCGCTCACCCGCGGCGCGCCGATGGGCACGAAGAGCGCGGTGGTCGATCCATCAGGACCGATGGCCGCCAGCACGCGCTTCACCGGCGCATCGGTGTCGCCGGAGGCGGGCACGGTTTCGCTGGCGCCGACACCAATGCTCACGCGCTGGGCGGCGTCGCGCAGCGTCAGCATCGCCTGTCCGCCATAGGCGGTGGCCGGCACCAAGGCGACGAAGCGCTTCACGCCCTTGCGCTGCGCGTAGTCGACGACCCGGCGCACCTGCGGGTCGACCGCCAGCCCCATGACATAGAGCCCCGGCTGCGCCGTGCCCTCGTCGTTGGAGAAGCTGATCATCTCAAGATTGCCTTGCTTGGCGATCGGGCCGGCGACCGCGGCGGAGGCGCTGAACAACGGGCCGAGGATCAGATTGGCGCCCTCGCGAATCGCGCGCTCGGTGGCGGCCGCGGCGCCGTCCGGCGTGTCGCCGGTGTCGATCGGCACCAGCGCGATATCCCTGCCGGCGCCATCGAACAGCGCCAGTTCGGCGGCATCCTGCAAGGCGTGGCCTATCTGCCGCGCACGGCCGGAAAGCGGCAGCAGCAGCGCGATCTTGGGCTTGCCGCTGGGCGTCACCAGGGGCGCCATCGGCGTCGGCGGAAGCGGCGCCGGCGGCGGTGCCGCCGTGACCGGACCGGACGGGCCCTGGCCGGTTGGAATCGGCTTGGTCTCGCAGCCGGCCAGGGCGATCATCGCCATGGCCGCGCCGGTCAGCATCGCGACCACTCGTCGGCGTGGCGCCGGTCCGACCGAATGCGACATGAAAGGCCTCCTCGATGCAGCCGACGACGGTACCAGACGCTACCGACGTGGCGCCGCCAAGTAAACCGCGGCCCGGTCTGTATGTCGTCGGCACCCCGATCGGCAATGCCCGCGACATCACCCTGCGCGCGCTCGACACGCTGCGCGGCGCCGATCTCATCGCCTGCGAGGACACGCGCGTCTCGCGCCCGTTTCTCGCCGGCTTCGGTATCGCCGCCCCGCTGCTCGCCTGCCACGATCACAACGAGGCCGCGGCGGCGCGCAGCATCATTGCCGCGCTGGAAGACGGCAAGGTCGTGGCGCTGATCTCCGATGCCGGCATGCCGCTGGTCTCCGATCCCGGCCACCGTGTCGTGACCGCTGTGATCGACGCCGGCCAGCCCGTCACCGTGGTGCCCGGTCCGTCGGCGCCGCTGGCCGCGCTGGCCTTGTCCGGCCTGCCCAGTGACCAATTCATGTTCGCCGGCTTCCTGCCGGCCAGGGCGACGGAGCGCCGCCGCGCGATCGCGTCCCTGGCCGGGATCGACGCGACGTTGCTGCTGTTCGAGGCGCCGCACCGCCTTGTCGAGTCGCTCGAGGACCTCGCGAGCCTGCTCGGTGCCCGCCCGGCGGCGGTGACGCGCGAGCTCACCAAGCGCTTCGAGGAAGTCCGTCGCGCGCCGCTCGACCAGCTCGCCGCGTACTACCGCGCCGAGGGCCCGCCACGCGGCGAGATCGTGATCGTGGTCGGCCCGCCCGATGCCGATGCGGTCGCCGTCAGCAGCGAGGACATCGATGCCGCGCTGCGCACGGCGATGGCGGGTGGCAGCGTCAAGGAAGCGGCGGCGGAGGTGGCGGCGCGTTTCGGCCGGCCGCGCCGCGAGGTCTATGCACGTGCGCTGGAGCTGAAACGCACGGAGGCGGGATGACGAGCCGTTTGGGCCGCGCCGCTCCAGCGGCGTTCTTTCGTCCGCTCCTTCGAGAGCGCCGTTGGAGCGGCGCGGCCCGAAGATGACCGCAGGCGACCATCGCCGCATCGCCGCCGACCGCTTCGGCCGCTGGGCCGAGATGCGCTGCGTCTGGCGCCTGCGGCTCACGGGCTATCGCGTGCTGGCGCGCCGCTTTCGTTCCCCGGTGGGGGAGATCGACATCGTCGCGCGCCGCGGCGGCACCGTCGTCTTCGTCGAGGTGAAGGCGCGCGCCTCGCACGACTCGGCCGCCTTCGCCTTGACAGAGTCCCAGCTTCGGCGCATCGCTCGCGCGGCCGAGGCGTTTGCCGCGCGCCACCCCGCGCTGCTCGACTGCGCCTGGCGCTTCGATGCCATGCTGGTCACGCCGCGCGGCTGGCCCCGGCACATGATCGATATCTGGCGGCCGACGAACGGATGAAGGAATGAGGGAAGCCCGCACGCAGACGCTCGAACGCTTGCGCGCGTTGTGCGCCCAGGATCCTACTGTCGACATCGCCGAGGCGGCCCTGCTGCTGTCCGTGGCGCGTCAGCCGGCCCTCGATCTCGATCCCTATCGCCAGCATCTGGCGACGCTCGTGGCCGAAGTGGCCGATCTCGCGCGCCGCCGCCGCGCGCCGCTGGAGTCGCTGCGCCAGGTGCTCGCCGTCAGCTACGGCTATCGCGGCGATCGCGAAACCTACGACGACCTGCAGAACGCCGACCTCGCGCGCGTGATCGACCGGCGCAAGGGACTGCCGGTGGCGTTGAGCGTGATCTGGATGCACGTCGCGCGCGCCCAGGGCTGGCGCGCCGCAGGCCTGTCCTTCCCCGGCCATTTCCTGCTGCGCATCGATGCCGGCGGCGGCGCCGAGATCGTCGACCCCTTCGACCAGGGCGCCGCGCGCACGCCGCCCGAGCTGCGCGCCCTGTTGAAATCGGCCGCCGGCCCCGACGCCGAGCTGACGCCCGACCACGTCGCCGAGGTCGACGATCGCGACGTGCTGTTGCGGCTGGAGAACAACAGCAAGGGCCGTCTGCTGCGCGCCGCCGACATCGCGGGCGCGCTGGGCGTGATGGAGCGCATGACCGCGATCGCACCGGAGCGCGCCGAGCTGTGGTACGAGATGGCCACCATCGCCGAGCGCGCCGAGAGTGTCGGCGCGGCGATCCGCTCCTACGAGCGCTTCCTCTCGCTCACCGAGACACCGCACGCCGATCCCGAACGCGCCGCCCTGCATGCGCGCGCGCGACGCCAGGCCAGCGATCACTTGCGGGAACTGCGGCGGCGCCTTAACTGATTGGCCTTCTCCCCGCCACGGCGGGGAGAGCGTCATGAGGGGGAAGCGCAATGGCTCTGCGTGTGGCGTTCCAGATGGATCACGTGTCGAGCGTCGATATCGACGGCGATTCGACCTTCGTGCTGGCGCTGGAGGCGCAGAAGCGCGGCCATGTCGTCTATCACTACACACCGTCGGACCTGTTCTTTCTCGACGGCAAGGTCAAGGCGCGCGCGCAGACCATGTCGGTGCGCCGCGAGAAGGGCAACCATCACGAACTGGGGCCGCATGAGATCGTCGACCTGTCGACCTTCGACGTCGTCTGGCTGCGCCAGGATCCGCCGTTCGACATGGCCTACATCACCACCACGCATCTGCTGGAGCGCATCCATCCCGCGACGCTGGTCGTGAACGATCCGCGCGAGGTGCGCAACGCGCCGGAGAAGCTGTTCGTCACGACCTTCGAAGGCGTCATGCCGCCGACGCTGATCTCCAGCGACATGGCGCAGATCCGCGGCTTTCGCGAGCAGCACAAGGACATCATCATCAAGCCGCTCTACGGCAACGGCGGCGCCGGCGTCTTCCGCATCAAGCCCGGCGACGAGAACCTCGCCTCGCTCCTGGAGATGTTCACCAAGATGTCGCGCGAACCGCTGATCGCGCAGCGCTACCTGCCGGAGGTGCGCCAGGGCGACAAGCGCATCATCCTGATCGACGGCGAGGCGGTCGGCGTCATCAACCGCGTTCCGGCCGAGGGCGAGGCGCGCTCCAACATGCATGTCGGCGGCACCGCGACCAAGTCGACCATGACGGCGCGCGACAAGGCGATCTGCGACACCATCGGCCCGGCGCTGCGCGAGCGCGGCATGGTGTTCGTCGGCATCGACGTCATCGGCGATTACCTGACGGAAATCAACGTGACCTCGCCGACCGGCCTGCAGCAGATCAACCGCTTCGACGGGGTGTGCCTGGAGGCGCGGATCTGGGACGTCGTCGAGGCCCGGCGGCGGAGCGGCTGAGACCACGGGCGCCTTGATCTCGCCCCGATCCCGGGCAAACTGAGCCCACCGAGACGGCGGCAAGCCGTCCGCAGGGGTATGGGAATGATGAGCATGAGGAAATCGCGCCGACGCAGCGTGCTGGGCGCGCTCGTCGCGACGCTGGGTTTGGCCACGGGCGTGCGAGCCCAGGGCCTGTTCGACAAGCCGATCACCCACAACGTGGCGCGCGGCGACGTCGATGCGGTGCGCCGCGACCTGCTGAAAGGTGTGAGCCCAAACCAGACCGACGAGCGGCAAACGCCGCTGCTGATCACCGCGGTGGCCAAGGGGCACCTCGCGATCGTCGAGCTGCTGCTGAAGACCGGCGCGGTCGTCGATGGCGTCGACGCCGACCAGCGCACGGCGTTGATGTGGGCCGCCGAACGCGACGACGTCGATGCCGTCCAGTTGCTGCTGGCGCGCAACCCACGGGTCAATCTGCAGGACCGCCAGGGCGTGACCGCCCTGATCGCCGCGTCGCGACGCGGCTCGTCCGAGATCGTGCGCGCGTTGCTGGCGCGCAAGGCCGATCCCAACATCGCCGATTTCACCGGGCGCACGGCGCTCAACTACGCGGTGCGCGACAACCGGCACGCCATCGCCAGCCTACTGCGCGCCGCCGGCGCCCGAAGCTGAAGCTATGCGAAGCTCGCGCTATTCGGCGGCGAGCGCGCCGGCCGAGTAGCTCAGCAGCACGGTGGCCGATTCGCGCGACTCGTTGCGCAGGTAGTGCTGCGCGCCGGCCGGGATCAGCGCGACATCGCCGAGCCACAGCTCGAGCGCCTTGCCGTCGATGACGCAGGTGATTTCGCCGGACAGCAGCACCGCGGTTTCGGTGGCCTCGGCATACCGCCGGCGCGGCGATTCTGAGCCCGGCCGCACCTGAATGCGCGCCACGCTGTGGCGTACGCCGGGCACCACGCGCTCACCCATCAACCACTCAATGAACCCCCAGCCCTCGTCGACCGGTTCGACAACGAGGGGACCGGCGGGCGTCTTAATGATCGTCATCGACTGACCCTCGGACTATGAGGGCACTGTCTCTCATAGGGCGCAGAGGGCAACGTCTGACGGGTAACATAATGTTTCCGTCAGCTATCAGACGCGCGCGAGGTACTGCCGCAACGCGTTGGCGCCCGGGTTGGTGTAGCGGCGATCGAGCAGGATGGCGCGCGGAGAAGCGCCCTGGCCATAGTACAGCGCGTTCCAGTCGGCGTCGGGCTCGACGTACGAGCCCTCCAGCGCGCCGCCCACGAACAGTCCCGATGCCGTCGAGAACGACACGATGTCGGCGCCGACGGCCGAGGTCGTGGCCCCGGCGACACCGGCACCTTCGCGGGCGAAGGTCAGCCCCGCCTCGGCACCGAACTTGAACTTGTCGTTCATCAGGGCTTTCAGCCCCTTGTCGGTGAGAATGATCAGCAGGATCTCCTGCACCCGGCCGCCGACCTGCAGGCCGAAGCTGCCGGAGCCCAGCGAATAGAACGCCGGGCACGACCAGTCGGATCGGCCGTTGCGCGCCAGCATGACGGCACGCCCGCCGGCCCCGCCGATGATGAACGCGGCCTGCGCGAAGGCCGGCATGATCATCACCGCGCGCGCCTGCGCCATGTTCTTGCGCGCGTCGGGCGTCTCCTTGCCCTCGATGATCTTCTGTGCCGTCCGCAGTGAATCGTTGACCAGCGCCTGGCGCTTGGCGTCGGCCAGCGCCGGCGATGCGGCGCCCATGCCCAGGAGCGCTGTGCTCCCGGCGATCACGCCGCGGCGAGAGAGGGAATGGGTGCGGATCGTCATGTCGCGCTCCTTTGGTTTGGCCACGCCGGCGCGGGGAACGCCTGTTCTTGCGGTGGCGAATGCACAATACCACCAATGGCAAGCCGAAACATGCCGAGGGCGCACGGCGGAATTGTGACGCCGGCCGGCGGCGTTCACCCGGTCGTCATGATTCGCCGCGCTTCCGAAACGAATCGCTCGACACTCTCGCGATCGCCGCTGCCGTGAGGCACCAGCGCAACTCGCCGGCCATCGCGCAGCATCAGCACCGGGCGCCAGGACCAATCGTAGCCGGACTGGGCGTCGGGACGGATCGCCTCGACATCGTCGAAGCGCCAGGTGGTGCGCCGCCTGACGAGAGGCGCCCTCAGGGTCCACTCGACGATACGCGCCTTGCCGTCGACGCGGCAGACGGCGGTCGTCCGCGTCAGCATGCGCCACAGGCTGGCCAGCGCGACCAGCACCAGGAACGGCGTGAACAACACCATGATCAGATCGCCCCAGCCGCCGCCTGGATCGTAGAAGCGCAGGCAAAGCCAGGCGACGAGGCCGGCGGCCACCGCGGAGAAGCCGTTGAACAGGCGCTCCAGCAGTGGCCGGGCGATCAGGGTTGTGGTGGTCTCGTCGGACTCGACGCGCATCGGCGGCGAGTATAGCCAACCGCGGCGACAAGCAGGCGTCCATCGATCGCCGCCAGGCCCAGGCCGATCAGCGCCATGCCGGCGAGCTGGCGCGCCTCCAGGGTCTCATCGAGCACGAGCACGCCCATCAGGATCCCGCTGACCGGGATCAGGAACGTCACCAGCAGGACGTTGGTCGCGCCGGCCCTGGCGAGGATGCGGAAGTAGAGCACGTAGGCCAGCGCCGTGCTGAGCAGCGCCAGTCCGGCCAGCGCCAGCCAGGTGCGCAGGCCCGGCATCGGCAGGGTCCAGGGCATGTCGACCAACGACGCCACCGGCAGCAGCAGCAGCGCGGTGGCGCCGACCTGGCCTGCGGCCACCACCACCGGCTTCACGCCCATACGCGCGAAGCGCCGCCCATAGAGGCCGGCAAAGGCGTAGCTGAGCGTCGCGGCGATCACCGCGAGCTGCGCCGCGACATCGCCACCCAGTCCGGCCAGCGCAAGAGGGCCGATCATGACCGCGACGCCGGCGACGCCGACCAGCACGCCGGCCAGCTTGCGCCCGTTCATCTTTTCGTCGGCGGTGAGCGCATGCGCCACGACCACCGTCCACAGCGGCGTCGTGGCGTTGAGGATCGAGGCCAGCCCGCTGCCGATGCGCACCTGGCCCCACATGATCAGGCTGAACGGAATCAGGTTGTTGAGCAGACCCATGGCGAAGAACGCCAGCCAGACAGTGCGGCCGCGCGGCACAGCCTGGTGGGTGACGAGGACGGCGAGCCACAGCGCCGGGGCCGCCAGCCCGACGCGCGCGAGCACGACGGTGAAGGGCGGCAGCTCGGCCAGTGCGATCTTGCCGAACAGGAACGAGCCGCCCCACAGCACCGACAGCATCACCAGCAGCAGCCATTCGGCCGGTCCCATGGTCAGACGCGCGGATGTCATCGCCGCTCCTCTTGCGTGAGGCGGCGACGTGGCATGGCACACGCCGGGCCCGCCATCCGGCGGGCCGCAGGGAATTGCTAGGCGCCTTTCAGCACGAGGGGCAGGCCGGCGGCCATGAACATCACGCGGTCGGCGCGGGCGGCGATCCGGCGGTTCAGGGTGCCCTGCGCGTCGCGGAAACGCCGGGCCAGCGCGTTGCCCGGCACGATGCCCAGCCCGACCTCGTTGGCGACGAGCACCGTCTCGCCGCCACGTTCGTCGAGCGCGGCCAGCAGCGCGGCTGTCGCCGCCTCGACGTCGCGGTTGCGATGCATCAGGTTGCTCAGCCACAGGGTCAGGCAATCGACGAGGAGCGGTCGCGAATCGTGCGCGTGACGCCGCAGCACCGTCGCGAGATCGAGCGGTTCCTCGATCGTCGTCCAGCTCGCGCCGCGCTCGGCACGATGCGCCGCGATGCGCTCGG
Organism: Reyranellaceae bacterium; assembly: GCA_050183765.1. Classification (GTDB taxonomy): domain Bacteria; phylum Pseudomonadota; class Alphaproteobacteria; order Reyranellales; family Reyranellaceae; genus JAFAZJ01. The sequence continues at coordinate 15,226 of JBFXAZ010000016.1, forward strand.
CCATCTCGGCATCGCCGGCCTCGGCGGTGGCGACAAAGACGCCGCCGCCCAGCAGCGCAAGGGCGTGACGGCTCTTGCCGGCGCGCGCGCCGCCCAGCACGAGCGTGACGCGCGTGCTGGGCGTCATGCCGCGGCGACGGCGCGCGGCAGCAGGTTGGTGAAGACGATGCGCCAGGCGTGCGCCGGATCGGCCTGTTCGTAGTGCTCGATCAGGGTCAGCGAGACGTTCTCCGCCTCGAAGCGCACCGCGGCATCCGCGTCCAGATTCATCGCCAGGGCGAGCGCGGCGCGGATGGTGCCGCCATGGGTCACCGCCACGATGTCGCGGCCCTTGTGGCGTGTGTTGATCTCGCGGATCGCCGCGCCGGCGCGCCCCATCAGGTCGACGAAGCTCTCGCCGCCGGGCGGCCGGTTGGTCGGCGGTCCGAGCCAGAAGAGATGGTTGTCGCCGTGATTGGCGGCGATGTCGGCGTAGGTCAGTCCCTGCCACGCGCCGAAATGCTGCTCGTTGAAGCGCGGCTCGCGCTCCGGTTCGCGCCAATCGGCGCCGTGCGCGCGCAGCGTCTCGGCCGTCTTGATGGCGCGCAGCAGGCCGCTGGTCACCCACACGGCGCCGCGCGGCAGCAGGGCCGCCTGGTGGCGGAACAACGCATGGTCGCTGACGTCGCAATCCATGTCGCTCTGGCCGTAGCAGCGACCTTCGGGATTGGGCACCACGGCGTGGCGGACCCACCACCAGCGCGTCACCGCCGCCTTGATGTTCGCCGCCGTCGCCATACGCCTACCTCCAGCCCACGCACATCGCCACGACGAGCAGCGCGGCGATCTCCGCCAGTTGCTGCGTCGCGCCCAGAATATCGCCCGTGTAGCCGCCGAAGCATTGCCGCGCCAGCGGCACGACGCCCCATACGACCGCGAAGACGATGACCGGCGCCAGCACCGCCGACAGCGGCGACACGCCGAACAGCATCAGGCAGGCGATGCCGCCGCCGATCGCCAGGGTGATGCCGACGTCCTGGGTCGCCGGCTGGCCGGCGCCGGCGCCCAGCCCGTCGCTGCGTGCCGGCTCGAGCGCGCCCATCGGCCAGGCGATCGCCGCGCGCGACAATGCGTGGGCAGCGACCAGCGACAGCAGGGCGAGACCGACGTCGCGCGCGGCCAGCTGCGAGAGCGCCGCGACCCGCAGGCCGACCGAGAAGATCAGCGCCAGCGCGCCGAAGGCGCCAATGCGGCTGTCGCGCAGGATCTCCAGCCGGCGCTCGACCGCGGCACCCGTCGGTCCCAGTGCGTCGGCGGTATCGGCCAGCCCGTCCTCATGCAGCGCCCCGGTGAGCACCAGCGCCGTCAGCATCCCGACGAAGGCCGCGAGGATCGGCCCGGCACCCAGCCAATGCGCAATGGCAAGGTCGATGCCCGCGGCGAGCCCGACGCCGAGCCCCAGCACCGGCAGGGTCGGCAGCCGCTGCGCGAGCCGGAAGCGCGGCGCGCCGCCGAAGTCGATCGGCAGGCGCGTGAAGAAGGCCGCGGTCTCGCCAAGCGCCGCGAGCCACTCCTCGGCATTGCCCGGCCGCTCCGGGTTTTCGCTGGTCATGCGGGGATGATTGTAGGACAGTCCGCGCCCCTTCGACACCGCCCTGCCGACAGCAACGCATGACCGTTCCATCCGCCGCGACCTTCGCCGAGATGCGCGCCGTGCTGGCGCGATTGCCGGGGCCGGATATCGCGGCGCAGACCAAGGCACGGCTGCGCCAGGCCGATCTCACCAAGCCGCCAGGCTCGCTCGGCCGGCTCGAGGAGATCGCCGAATGGCTCGCCGCCTGGCAGGGCCGCGAACGGCCGCGCTGCGAACGTCCCAGGGTCTGCGTCTTCGCCGGCTCCCACGGCGTGGCCGCGCGCGGCGTGTCGGCCTATCCCGCGAGCGTCACCGAGCAGATGGTGCGCAATTTCGTGGCCGGTGGCGCCGCCGTGAACCAGCTCACCGCGGCGATCGACGGCGATCTCAGGGTCTACGAAATGGATCTCGGCCATCCCGTCGGCGACTTCACCCAGGGACCGGCGATGGACGAGGCGCGCTGCGCGCGGGCGATGGCCTACGGCATGATGGCCGCCGAGACCGGCATCGACGTGCTGTGCCTGGGTGAGATGGGCATCGCCAACACGACCTCGGCCGCCGCCCTCTGCCTCGCCTTGTTCGGCGGCACGGCCGCCGACTGGGTCGGCCCGGGCACCGGCGTCGCGGGCGAGGCGCTCGCGCGCAAGACCGAAACCGTGCGGCTGGGCGTCGAGCGCCATCGCGCCATCCTCGACGACCCGCTGGCGGTGCTGGCGGCGCTGGGCGGGGAGGAGCTGGCGGCGATCGCCGGCGCGATCCTGGCGGCGCGCATGGGCCACATCCCGGTGCTGCTCGACGGCTATGCCTGCACGACGGCCGCGGCGGTGCTGTACCGGCTCGATTCGTCCGCCCTGGATCACTGCCTCGTGGCCCATCGCTCGGCCGAGCCGGCCCATTCGGCGCTGTGCGACCGACTCCACAAGCGGCCGCTGCTGGATCTGGGCATGCGACTGGGCGAGGCCTCCGGCGCCGCCCTTGCCGTCGGTCTGCTGAAGGCCGCATGCGCCTGCCTCGACGGCATGGCGAGCTTCGTCGAGGCCGGCGTCAGTGGGCGAGCATAGGCTAAGCCATTGATTCGGCGAATTTGCACTCATGTTGGACCAATAAATCGACAGAAGTCTCTACAGTATTGATATTACGGAAATTTCTGTTGAAAGATTAGATGAAGTTCGAGTAATATAGTGTCGTGGTGGTCCGCCATCCGGGGCGTTCTTGCGCCGTGGATGCCTAAATTCTCGCGGGCCGCCGTTGATATTAACAATGGATTGATGGGGAACGGCGACCATGCCGTACACGTTCGTCAACAACGGTGGCAGCAGCAGCAGCGTCTCCACCACGACGCTTGGCGCCGGCACAATCAACCTGACCCGCTATGACGAGTCGGGGATCGCCACAGACGATTTCATCAACGTCGCCGGCTACACCGTCAACAACGTCACGATCGCGAACGGAACGGGCGCCAACGACTCGGTCGTCGGCTCATCCGGCAACGACCTGTTCGTATGGGACGACTTCACGCTGGATTCCGGCGCGCGCGCCACGGTCAACGGCAGCTCGCGCTACGGCTGGAACCGCGGCAGCAACAACGCCCACATCGAGGACTGGTTCGGCGGCGCCGGCAACGACATCTTCAACTTCACCAGCGTCTCGGGCGGTACCGCCCTCGCGCGGGCCACGACGATCCACGGCGGCACCGGCAACGACGTGGTGTGGGAGGATTCCGGCAACGACACCGTTTACGGAGATGAGGACTCCGACACCGTTTATGGCGGTACCGGCAACGACGTCCTGGCTGGCGATTCCAGTCTGAGCCAGACGACCAGCGGCACCAGCGACGGCGCCGACATCCTGTATGGCGGCAGCGGCAACGACAGGATCTACGGCAATGGCGGGGACGACGTCGGATACGGCGGGGACGGCACGGATACGCTGTATGGCGGCGACGGCAACGACGTGCTGCAGGGCGACGCGGGCAACGACTCGCTGTTCGGCGGCGCGGGCGACGACTTGCTCGACGGCGGCGCCGGCGCGGACGCGTTGTTCGGCGGCAGCGGGACCGACTATGCCACCTACGCCTCGGCAACGTCGGGTGTCCTGATCGACCTCTCCAACACCGCCAACAACACCGGCGACGCCGCGGGCGACACCTACAATGCGATCGCCGGCTACATCGGCTCGAATTTCAACGACACGATGCTCGGCGGCGGCGGTGGCGACCTGTTCTTCGGCGGTGCCGGCAACGACTGGCTCGAGGGCGGCGCCGGCGGTGCCGACACCCTCTATGGCGGCGACGGCGACGACTTCCTGACCGGCATGTACTCGTATGGCGGCGGCGGTTTGCCGGATACGCTGTACGGCGGCGACGGCAATGACACGATGCTGTTCAGCAACGACGGCAGCGGCGCGCCGATCAGCGGGACCGTCTATGGCTGGAGCGGCGAAGCCGGCGCGGGCAGCGTCATCACGCTGTCGCTCAGCGGCCATCAGGACACAGTGGACTACGTCTACGGCGGCGAGGGCTTCGACACCCTCGATGCCTCGCGCAACCCGTCCACGACCCAGAACATGTACATTCGCGCCGGCGGCAGCGCGAGCCTCGACTGGATCCAGTCGGTCGAATACGTCATCGCCAGCAACAATAACGACGTCGTCAATCTCAGCTACAGCAACGGTACGGCCACGGGCGCCGCAGCATTGGCTGACAGCGTGACCGTCACCGGGCTTGCGGGCGACGACGTCATCATCTCCGGTTCCGGCGATGACCTGCTGGTCGGCGGGCGCATGACCCCGGCAGCGGCGAGCGGCGGCACCGCCGACACGATCTGGGGCGGCGACGGCAACGATACGATCTGGGGCGACGACTACGGCGACACATTCGGCAGCTCGGGCGAAGCCGGCAACGACACGCTGTACGGCGCCGACGGCGACGACACAGTCTACAGCCAAGGCGGATCCGACATCGTCTATGGCGGCCTCGGCAACGACGTGATCTGGAGCGACCAGGCCGACTGGGGGCTCACGACCTCGACCGCGGTGGGCGCCGATACGGTCTACGGCGGCGACGGCGACGACTACATTCTCGACCTCGGCGGGCGCAACAACACAAGCTCGACGAGTGCCGACAGGGTCTACGGCGGCAACGGGAACGACGTCATCTCGGTGTTCTCCGGCAACGACTATGTCGACGGCGGCAACGGCATCGACGTCATCTGGGGCGGCGCCGGCAACGACACCGTCTACGGCGGTGACGACGGCGACTATATCTACGGTGGCGCCGGTACGGACACGCTGTACGGCGGCAACGGCGCCGACTGGTACTACACCAGCCGCAACGACGGCTTGCAGTCCATCGTCGAGGTCAGCGGCGAGGGCGCCGTCAACCATCTGGTGCTCTTCGGCACCTTCTGGGAGACGTCGGACAATTCGACGCCACCGCAAATGTTCACCATCGGCAGCGGCGTGCATGAGACCGACACTGGCGAAGCGCTCAGCATCGGCCACTTGCTCGGCAACCACACCGATACCGCAGCGCAGACCGGCAACGTCGGCGTCACCTACAACTCGGCCACCAGCATCACGGTCAGCGTCGCAGGCGGCACGTCGGTCACGTTCAACCCGCTGCTGTTCGCCGACATCACGCTGTGGAACCACGACGCCACGGACGGCCACCAGATGCAGGAGCTCTTCACCTGGGACGCCAATGCGCGCGGGGCGGGTCAAGGCGGCTTCACCTTCGCTGGCTATATCGGCTGAAACGCAAGCCTCGCAAAGAAGCCGGCTGCCGAAAGGCAGCCGGCTTCTTGTTTATCTGGCATCGTAGTTCCTTGGCCTAATGGCTTTGATTCATCACTATGAAGTTTGCTTCCAATCATCTTTCTGATATAAATCTGACAAGCATCCGCCGACCCTATTGGGCGGATCGCTGCAGTTTTCAAGAAGGTGATTGGAGGGCGATTTCGCCATGCCGTTCACGCTGCGCAGAAATAGCGGATCGACCAGCAGCGTCTCGACCACAACGCTGTCGTCCAGCCCCGTCACGCTCACCTTCCACGGCGAGGACGGCAACGCCACCGCCAATACGCTCGACGTCGGCGGCTATACGGTCAACGACGCCGTCATCCCCACCGGCAACGGTTCCAACGACTCGCTGACCGGCACGTCGGGCAACGACCTCTTCATCTGGGACGACAATCTGCTGCAGGCCGATCAGCGCGATGCTGCCAACGGCTCATCGCGCTACGGCTGGAGCGACAGCAGCAGGAACGCCCAGATCGAGGATTGGTTCGGCGGCGACGGCAACGACATCTTCGCCTTCTCCCATGTCACGGGCGGCGATGAGCTGACCCGCGCGACCACCGTCCATGGCGGCTCCGGCGACGACATCGTATGGAACGGCGCGGGCGCCGACCGTACCTATGGCGACGACGACGACGACCGACTGTTCGGCGGCGCCAACAACGACACGCTCTATGGCGGCAACGACGACGACACGCTGGACGGCGGCAGCGGCAACGACCGGCTCTATGGTGGCAGCGGCACGGACTACGCCAGCTACGAATCGGCGACGGCGAAGGTGGTCGTCGACATCGGCAATTCCGGCAACAACGCCGGCGATGCCGCGGGCGACTACTACAACAGCATCGAAGGGTATGTCGGCTCGAACTTCGACGACACGATGTTCGGCGGCGACGGCGGCGACCTCGAGTTCGGCGGCCTGGGCGACGACCACCTCGAAGGCGGCAATGGCGGCGCCGACACGCTCTACGGCGGCGACGGCAACGACTTCCTGACCGGCATGACCAGCCTCGCCGGCGGCGGTGCCGAGGACACGCTGTATGGCGGTGCCGGCGACGACACTCTGGTGTTCAGCAACGAAGGCAGCAGCGTTCCGGTCAACGGCACCGTCTACGCCTGGACCGGCGAGGCGGGCGCTGCCGGCATCATCGCGCTGGAGCTCAACGGCCATCAGGACACGGCCGACCGACTCTACGGCGGCGAAGGCTTCGACACGGTCGACGCCTCCCTCGACGGATCGAGCACGCAGCGCCAGTTCATCCGCGCCGGCAAGGATGCCAGCCTCGACTGGATCATGTCGGTCGAGTACGTCATCGCCAGCGACAACGACGACGTCGTGGCGCTGAGCTACAGCAACGGCAGCGCCAGCACCGTCGCGGCGATCACGACGGACGTCACCGTGGTCGGCCGCGAGGGCGACGATACCATCGTCTCGGGGGCGGGCAACGACCTGCTGGTCGGCGGCGGCATGAGCGGTGCGGCACCCTCCGGCGGCATTTCCGACACGATCTGGGGCGGCGACGGCGACGACCGCATCTGGGGCGACGACTACGGCGACACGATCACGAGCAGCGCCGATGCCGGTGACGACACGCTCTACGGCGCCAATGGCGACGACACGATCGAGGGCCAGGGTGGCTCCGACAGGATCTGGGGCGGCGCCGGTGACGACGTGATCTGGGCGGATCAAGGCGCCTGGGGCCTGACCTCCGGCGCCAGTGGCGCCGACACGGTCTACGGCGGCGACGGCAACGACTACGTCCTCGATCTCGGCGACCGCACCTCGGGCAGCTCGAGCAGCAACGACAGCATCTGGGGCGGCGCCGGCGACGATGTGATCTCGGTATTCGCCGGCAATGACGTGGTCTACGGCGGCGACGACACCGATGTGATCTGGGGCGGTGCCGGCAACGACGTGATCCTCGGCGGCGACGGCGAGGATTACATCTACGGCGGTCCCGGCATCGACCTGCTGGCCGGCGGCCGCGGCGCCGACTGGTACTACGTCAGCGGCAGCGATGGCCAGCAGACCATCTTCGAGGATTCCAGCGAAGGCGCGATCAACCACCTCGTCGTCTTCGGCACCTTCTCCTACAACGCCGACGGCTCGACGCCGGGCACGATCTTCGTGCCGGGCAGCGGCGTGCATGAAACCGATTCCGGCGAGTCGCTGAGCATCGGCCATCTGCTGGGCGACCACACGGACGCGGCGGCGCAGACCGGCAACGTCAGCGTCACCTACACCGCCGCCGACAGCATCACGATCGCCGTCGATGGCGGTGTCACCGTCACGTTCAACCCGCTGCTCTTCGCCGACATCACGCTGTGGAACAGCGACGTCACCGGTCCGCCGCAGCAGGAACTCTACACCTGGGATCCGAACGCGCGCGGCGCCGGCCAGGGCGGGTTCGAGTTCGCCGGCTACATCGGCTGACGGGTGGCCGCCTATCGCGGCCGACGGGCGTACCGGTTCTCGACCACGGCGAACCAGGGCCGCGCGCCATCGCGATCCAGCGGCCCGATCAGCCGACCCGCGGCATCGATATCGAAGACGCTCATGGTGACGGAATCGGCGACATTGCCGCCGATCGCCTCGAGGATCCGGTGCGCCGGGTCGACCCGCACGACGATGTCGCAATGCGAGGCGAGGAAGCTGCCGTCTGGTCGGCGGAAATGGCCGATCGAGATTTCCGATATCGGCGCCCGCTCCGAGGGCCGACGCGCGGCACAGATGAGGTCGCCGGGCTGCGGCGCCGCCTCGAGATAGTGGCGCAGCACGAAGGGCGCGCCGGCGTCGCGTTGCTGATGCTTCCAGATCGTCTCGAGATAGGCCGAGTGCGCCGGATGGCCACAGAAGGCCGCGGTCGGCACGCCCGCCTGGATCATCACCCAGGAGACGAACACGGCGGACCATGGATGCGACGCGATCTCGGCAGCCGGCAACGACCAGCCGACCGACCGCCAATAGGCCTGCACCCAGTCCGGCCGCTCCATTTCGCGCAGGCCGTGCCTGGCTTCCCTGCCGTCGGCGTCGCCCGCCGGATAGCGCCAGGTCTGGCGGCCGAAGCGGTCCCATTCGCCGTACAGCAGGGACTGGATGTTGCTGGCGTAGTCGCGTCCCGACAGCGCTGTCGCGGGATCGCGATACTGCTTGGCGGGCTCGCAGGCCGGCGGCAACGCGGGCCGCTGCCCGGCACAGGCCGCGAGTGCGAGCGCCAGCAGGACTGCACCGAGGACGCCCGAGGCACGCATCGCGGCACTAGACACGAAGCGGCGCGTGCAAGGAAGCCCTGCGCCGCCGGGCGCTTCCCCATCGGCCACGCCGCCCGCTAATCTCTCCCGGCTAAGGGACGAGACCAAGGGAGAGCAACCATGGACGGCAACGACCAGATGACCGGCGCGGAGAGCCTGGTCCGCACGCTGGTGAAGAGCGGTGTAAACGTGTCGTTCAGCAATCCCGGCACCTCGGAGATGCACTACGTCGCCGCCCTGGACCGCGTCGAGGGCATGCGCTGCGTGCTGGGACTCTTCGAGGGCGTCTGCTCCGGCGCCGCCGACGGCTACTACCGCATGGCCGACAAGCCGGCCGCGACCCTGCTGCATCTCGGGCCCGGCCTGGCGAACTCGGCGGCCAACCTGCACAACGCCAAGAAGGCCGGCTCGGGCATCGTCAACATTGTCGGCGAGCACGCCACGCATCACATCAAGTACGACACGCCGCTGACCGCGGACATCGAGGGCATCGCCAAGCCGTTCTCGCACTGGGTGAAGACCTCGCCCAATCCCGCCCATGTCGGCAAGGACGGCGCCGCCGCGGTGCAGGCCGCGCGCACCGGCTGTGGCCAGATCGCCACCCTGATCCTGCCGGCCGACTGCGCCTGGACACCGGGCGGCGAGGTCGCCGAGCCGCTGCCGGTGCCGGCGCAGGGCAAGCCCAGCGCGGATGCGGTAAAGGCCGCCGCCAAGGCGCTGACCTCGGGCGAGCCGGCGATGCTGCTGCTGGGCGGCCGCGCATTGCGCGCGAAGGGTCTCGAGCTGGCCGGCAAGATCGCCGCCAAGACCGGCTGCAGGGTGCAGGGCTCGGGCGGCACGGCGCGCCTGTCGCGCGGCGCCGGCCGGGTGCAGATCACCCGCCTGCACTTCGTCGTCGAGCAGGCGCAGGCGATGCTCAAGGGCATGAAGCAGATGGTGCTGGTGGGCGCCAAGGAGCCGGCGGCGTTCTTCGCCTATCCCGGCAAGCCCAGCATCCTCACGCCCGAGGGCTGCACGCTGACCAAGCTCTGCGCCGTCGAGGACGATTGCGAGGCGGCGCTTGAGGCGCTGGCGGCCGAGCTCGGCGCCACCGGCGTGGAGCCCGCCGGGGTTGCCCAGGCCAAGCGGCCGGAGAAGCCCACCGGCAAGTTCACCCTGGACGGACTGGGTCAGGCGCTGGGCGCCGTGCTGCCCGAGGGCGCGATCGTGGTCGACGAATCGGTCACCACCGGCCGCGGCTTCTTCCCGTTCAGCGTCGGCGCGCCGCCGCATGACTGGCTGAACAACATGGGTGGCTCGATCGGCTTCGGCGGGCCGGTGGCGGTCGGCGCCGCCGTGGCCTGCCCGGACCGCAAGGTCGTTTGCATGATCGGCGACGGCAGCGCGATGTACACCATCCAGTCGCTGTGGACGATGGCGCGCGACAACCTCGATGTCTGCGTCATCATCTTCGCCAACCGCTCCTATCAGATCCTCTACAGCCAGCTGTCCGATGTCGGCGCGCCCAACCCGGGCCCGCGCGCCATCGACATGCTGACCCTGGACCGCCCGACCCTGAAGTTCGTCGAGCTGGCCAAGGGCATGGGCGTCGACGGCGCCCAGGCCCACGACCTCGAGGCGCTCAACAAGCAGCTGCAATACGCCATGAGCACCAAGGGCCCGTATCTGATCGAAGTCGTCATGTGACGCTTCGCTTTCGGGAGGTTTTTCAACAGGTTACAGGGGCCGGCGGATGCCGGCCCCTTTGTTTTTCAAGCGACCTTCCGCAGCCGGGCCGCGCTTCGTATATTGGCGCCATGTCCGAATCCTCGTCCGATCGAAGTCCCGGCGCTGCCGGCGACGGCGGTCCATTACGCCGCGCCTGGCGCCGGCTGCGTCGCCGCGACCGCGGCGAGGAAATCCGCGAAGCCATCCAGGAAATCTTCGAGGAGTCGCCCGAGCTGCGCGACGCGCCGGCCGACGAGCCGGCGCTGGGCAACGAGGAGCGCGCGCTCTTCACCAACATCCTGCGGCTGCGCGGTCGCACCGTGTCCGATGTCATGGTGCCGCGCGCCGACATCCTGGCGGTTCCCGTCGAGACCTCGCTGGAGGAGACGGTGAAGCTGATGCAGCGCGAGGCGCATTCGCGCTATCCGGTCTATCGCGAGTCGCTCGACGACACGATCGGCATGGTCCACATGAAGGACGTCATGCCGTACTGGGGGTCGGGCCGGAAGTTCCACCTGCGCGACGTGCTGCGCCGCGTGATCTTCGCCGCACCCACCCTGCCGGTGCTCGACCTGCTGCTCGACATGCGCCGCCAGCGCGTCCACATGGCGCTGGTGGTCGACGAGTTCGGCGGCACCGACGGCCTGGTCACCATCGAGGACCTCGTCGAGGAGATCGTCGGCGAGATCGAGGACGAGCACGACGTCCAGACCATGGACAAGCCGGTGCCCAAGGGCGACGGCGTCTTCGAGGCCACCGGCCGGACCACCATCGAGGCCTTCGAGGAGGCCCTGGGCCCGGTGCTGAGCGACGAGGAGCGCGGCGAGGTCGACACCCTGGGCGGCCTGATCTTCAGCCTGGCGGGTCGGATCCCGCTGCGCGGCGAGATCGTGCGCCATCCCAACGGGCTGGAGTTCGAGATCCTCGATGTCGATCCGCGGCGCATCCGGCGTCTGCGCGTCCGGCACCGGTCGCCACCCGACGGTCCGCCGAGCGCGGATCGCGGCAACGAATCCGGCTGATCAGCGTTGCGTGCGGCCGCCCATTGCACGGGCGGATCGCGGACAACATATTCGTTGCGATGAAAGACCCTTATACCGTGCTGGGCGTGGCCAAGACGGCGTCGGCGGACGAGATCCGCAAGGCGTATCGGCGGCTGGCCAAGCAGAACCACCCCGACCTGCATCCCGGCGACAAGGATGCGGAAGCGCGCTTCAAGGACATCTCGGCGGCGCATTCGCTGCTGTCGGATGCCGAGCAGCGCAAGCGCTACGATTCCGGCGAGATCGACGCCAGCGGCCAGGAGAAGCCGCGCGGCTTCTACCGCGACTACGCCGGCCAGGCCGGCGGCCGCAAATACGATCGCGGCTTCAATCCGGAGGACATGCAGGGTTTCGGCGACGTGTTCTCCGACCTGTTCGGACGCGGCGGCGGCTTCGGCACCGGCATGGGCGGGATGGGTGGTCGCGGCGGCACGATGGCCTTCGCGCTGTCGGTGCCCTTCCTGGTCGCCGCGCGCGGCGGCAAGCAGTCCGTCCAGTTGCCCGACGGACGCAAGCTCGAGATCGCCATCCCCGAAGGCGCCGAGGACGGCGAGACGCTGCTGCTCAGGGGCCAAGGCATGCCCGGTGCCGATGGCACGCCGGCGGGCGATGCGCTCGTCGAGATCGACGTGCAGCCGCACGGCGTCTTCAAGCGCGACGGCCATGATGTGCGCATCGACCTGCCGATCACTTTGAACGAGGCGGTGCTGGGCGGCTCCGTGCGCACGCCCACCATTGGCGGGCCGGTGATGCTCAAGATCACGCCCGGCTCCAACACCGGCAAGGTGATGCGCCTGCGCGGCCGCGGCCTGCTCGATCGCAGGACCGGCAAGCGCGGCGATCAGCTCGTGACCTTGCAGGTGCAGTTGCCCGATCAGCCCGACGAGAAGCTCAAGGCGTTCCTGCAGGATTGGGAGGCCGGCAAAGGCCACGACCCACGCCGCCACCTGGAGGCGCTGACATGACGACGCTCGAGGAGCTTCTGCGCCTGCACGCCGCGCTGACGCCGGCGCGCGTCGAACGCTGGATCGCAATCGGCCTGCTGCGGCCGGAAGGCGACGACGATCCGCCGCGCTTCGCCGCCATCGATGTCGCTCGCGTACGGCTGCTGATCGAATTGCGCGAGGACCTGGCGATCGACGATCAGGCGCTGGAAACGGTCGTGCCGCTGCTCGACCAGGTCCATACGCTGCGCCACCGCCTGGCGCGTTTGGCCGATGCCATCGCGCGCCAGCCGGACGATGTGCGCCGTGGGATCGCCGCGGCGCTGATCGCCCAGGAACCGCGTTAGATCACTTCTCGCCGAAGGCGCCCTTCAGCTCCTTCACCAGGTCGGTGCGCTCCCAGGAGAAGCCGCCGTCTTTCTCCGGCTTGCGGCCGAAATGGCCGTAGGCCGCGGTGCGCTGGTAGATCGGCTTGTTGAGCTGCAGGCCGCGCCGGATGTTGGTCGGGCGCAGCGGGAAGACGTCGGCGAGGATCTTCTCCAGCTTGCGTTCGTCGACCTTGCCGGTGCCCTGGGTGTCGACATAGAGCGACATCGGATCGGCGACGCCGATGGCATAGGCGACCTGGATCAGGCAGCGATCGGCGAGGCCCGCAGCGACCACGTTCTTGGCGAGATAGCGCGCGGCGTAGGCGGCCGAGCGGTCGACCTTGGTCGGGTCCTTGCCCGAGAAGGCGCCGCCGCCGTGCGGCGCGTAGCCGCCATAGGTGTCGACGATGATCTTGCGGCCGGTCAGTCCGCAATCGCCGTCGGGACCGCCGACGACGAAATTGCCGGTGGGATTGACGAAGAAGTCAGAGTCCTTCTTCGGCATCCAGCCCTCGGGCAGCGACTTGGTCACGTGCCCGCGGATCATCTCCTTGATCATGCCGGAGTTGTACTTCTTGCCCCTGCCGTTGGCCTCGCGGTGCTGCGTGGAGACCACGACCTTGGCCGCGCCCACCGCCTTGCCGCCGGCGTAGCGTACGGTCACCTGGCTCTTGGCGTCGGGCTGCAGGTCGGGCAGCTCGCCCGAGCGGCGCGCCTCGCTCAGCACCTGCAGGATCTTGTGCGAGAAGTAGATCGGCGCCGGCATGAACGAGCCCTTCTCGTAGGCCTCGCTGTCGCGGCAGGCGAAGCCGAACATCAGGCCCTGGTCGCCCGCGCCTTCCTGCTCGCCGAGATTGCCGCCCTTCTTCTTGGCGTCGACGCCCATGGCGATGTCGGGCGACTGGCCGTGCAGCAGCACCTCGACATCGGCGCCGTGGAAGGAGAAGCCGTCCTGGTCGTAGCCGATGTCGCGCACCACGTTACGCGCGATCTCGCTCAGCGCCTCGCGGTTGACCACGGTGTGGCCGCCATACTTGCGCATGAAGGGCTGCGCCGCGCGGCCCTCGCCAGCGATGACGATCTTGTTGGTGGTGGCGAGCGTCTCGCAGCCCAGGCGCGTGTTGGCGTGGCTGTCGTCGGCGACACCGAGCTTCACGTCGTTGGCGATGAAGGCATCGAGGATGGCGTCGGAAATCTGGTCGCAGACCTTGTCGGGATGTCCCTCGGAGACCGATTCGCTGGTGAAGATGTAGTCCTGAAGCGCCACGGCAGGGCTCTCCTTGTGTTCTTCATTCTGGACCGGGATCGAGCCGGACCCGTGGAGGACACGGGGCGCGCCGTCGACCGCTTAGCCATTTTTATCGTGGTGGCAAGGGGCCCGAAATCCGTCCACGGCCGATCAGCCCGCGTTCGCGGGCGATCGGCGGCCATACAAAGACGGAGAAGTCTCCGGAAATCAAGCACCTTGCCGGTAACCCGGCGAGGCCTATTTGCCGGCGGAATTCGGCTTTGGCTGGAGCGAGGCGGGCAGGATCAGGCTCAGGACCACGGCGATCACGACCCAGGTTGCGAGGAAGGCCAGGGTCTCGAGCGCGAAGCTGTGGAACTTGTAGAACAGCTCGGCGATCACGAACGCGGCGACGAGGGAAACGCCTTCGACGGCCACCAGGCCGCGCCAGTGCATGAACTTGATCAGCGAAAACACGACATTCCTCCCTCATCGACTACGTCCAGCCTAGCTTGCACTGGATCTGCGCTCAACGGTCGCCCGAGCCCGCACGCGCTCGCGATGCACGATGTAGAGGCCGGCGCCCACCAGCAGCGCCATGCCGGACCAGGTCAGGGGGTCAGGTACATGACCCCACACAGCCCAGCCGATGATCACCGCCCAGACCAGGCCGCTGTAGCGGAAAGCGCCGATCACCGAGGCTTCGCCGGCACGCATGGCCATCACCACGCACTGATAGCCGATGGCGAGGAACAGCGAGGCGGCACCCAGGTATGCCCATTGTCGCCAGCCCATCGGCTGCCACGCGTCGATCAGCGCCATGGCGCAGCCGAACAGGCCGACCGACAGCGCATTGGCGAAGGTGATGACGATCGACGGTATGCCGCCCGGAATGCGTCGCGTATAGACGTCGCGGAAGGCGTGCACGCCGGTGGCGCCGAACGCCAGCAGGGCCCACCAGTTCAGGCCCTCGGGCGAGGGCCGCACGATCAGCATCACGCCCAAGAAGCCCGCCGCCACCGCGCTCCAGCGGCGCCAGCCGACGCTCTCGCGCAGCCACAGCACGGCCATCAAGGTGATGAAGATCGGCGTCGACATGTTGATCGCCGTCGCCGTGGCGATGGGCAGGGCGAAGAGCGCCCAGATGTAGGTGAAGGTGCCGACGACATCGAGCACGCAGCGGCCCAGCAGATGTGGCTCGAGCAGCCAGCGCAACTCGCGGACCGGCGTGCTCGCCAGCATCACCACGCCGATCCACAGCGAGGCCATCAGGCCGCGCAGGCCGATCACCTGGCTCGCCGGCAGGCTCTCGCCGACGATCTTGATCAGCATGTCGTTGACGATGAACACCGACATCGCCGACGACATCAGCGCGATGCCGCGCCTGTTGGCCGCCAGCAGCGATGTTTCGCTTGCCCCGGCCGGCGCGGCGTGCCGCGCGATCCCCTCCCCTGGCATCGCGCGACCATAGCCGAATCGAGCGGACGTGGCGATGCGCCGGAACCGTCAGTTGGTGTTGTACTCGGCTTCCTGCTCTTCGCTCTGGGAGTAGTTCTCGAAATCGGAGTTGGCCCGCACACGGTTGAGCGTCGCGGGCGCGACCGCTCCGACACGCGGCAGCCGAACCACGCCGATGGGGGCCGAGACCGCGATGGGCGCCGGATCGAGATCCGCCGCCCCCGTCGGGCTGTGGCGGTGCGTCTGCGACAGGAGATAGTTCATCGCGCCTGTCGCATTCGATCTCGCGCTGGCGTTGATGGCGAGCGCCTTGCGGTCGGAGGCAAGCAGCCGTTCCTGGTCTCCACCGGTGCGAACGACATATGTCTTGCCGCCGAACATGAACTCGTAGGCGGGATACGCCTTGTCGGTGTTCCCATGATCGAACTGGATCGTCTGACCGAGGAAGAACACGACCTGGGACGAGGACAGCGAGGCGTTGGTCGACGTCGCCAGCGAGGCCGCGGTGGGCGGACCGCGATGGAACAGGCCGCCCAGGCCGCTGCCCAGGCGCCCCGAGGAGGCGGCGCGCCAGAAGGCACCGCGGCTCTCGTCCTGGCCGGGCGATACCCGCGACGTCGAGGCGACGACCTCGAGAACTTCCTGCTTGATGATCGGGTTGTTGATGTTGTCCTGCTGGAACTGGAAGCTGACGCTCATGGACCGGTTCTCCGTGGGGCTCGATGACGGAGACCCATGTGAAGCAACGTGACTTTGCCCGCGAGGCAACGGCGGCTAAGGTCCCGTTAGCCAAAAGGCAAACTCGGCGAGGCGATGGAAACCCAGCAGATCCGCTATTTCCTCGCCGCCTGCGAGACGCTGAACTTCTCGCGCGCCGCCGAGCGCTGCGATGTCTCGGTGCCGACGCTCACCAAGGCGATCCACAAGCTCGAGGAGGATCTCAAGGGGCAGCTGTTCCGTCGCGAGCGCAACCTGACCCATCTCACCGATCTGGGCCGCCTGATGCAGCAGCATTTCACGACGGCGCAGAACGCCTTGGAGGCGGCCCGCGGCGACGCGCAGAAATACGCCAGCCTGACTCAGGGCCGCCTCAAGATCGGCGTGTTCAGCACGATGCCGGCGGAGCCCTTGGCCGCGTATCTGCGGATCCTGTCGGCGGCGGCGCCGGAGCTTGAGCTGACGCTATGGGAAACGCCCTGCGAGGAGCTGGGCGACGCCTTGCTGGCGAGCGAGATCGACATCGCGATCATGAGCCTGGCGGATTACGAGGAGCGCCTGCGCGCCATCCCGCTGTTCCGCGAGGCCTACTTCGTCGCCGCGCCGTCCGGACACCGCTTCGAGGCGATGAACGCCGTGCCGCTGCGCGAGATCGACGGCGAGAACTACATCAAGCGGCTGCATTGCGAATTCCCGTCCAACTTCCGCCGGCTGGGCATCCCGCTGCCCTATAGCGGCGTGAAGGTCCGATACGTGACCGAGCGGGAGGACTGGGTGCAGAACATGGTGCGCGCCGGGCTGGGCATCACGCTGATGCCGCAGCACCTGCCGATTCTCGACGGCCTGGTCACGCGCCGCGTCATCGAGCCCGAGGTCTACCGCCAGATCAGCCTGGTGACGGTCGCCGGCCGACCGCACAGCCGGCCGGTCGAGGCCGCGGTGAAGGCGGCCCGCCGGACGCCCTGGCCGGACTGATGCCCGTCGCGGCGCGGGCTACTCGGCCGGCGGCAGCTTCTTGAAGACCTCGACGATCGGATCGAGCAGCGCCGCATCGGGCTGCTGGCGGCTGCCCTGAGCATAGCGCACGTAGTCGGCGCACAGCATGCGCATCAGCGGCGCGAAAGGCTCCGGGGCATGCTCGAAGAACGGCTTGAGCTTCGCCACACCCTCCTGCGCCGCGGTGCAGGCGTCGCGCATACGCTGCTGGCCGGCGAGCAGCCGGCCTTCGGCACCCAGCGACAAAGCAAGATCGGGAAGGTAGGTCTCGGGCGTGGCACGGGCGAGGCCGCGATAGACGATCGTGCCCTCCTGCGCCGCCATCAGCGCCTCGTCGAAGCGCTCGGCCGCTCCCAGCATCGTGGCCAGCGTATTGAGGGCGACGGCAAGATCCGGCGTGAGATCGGGGGTTTCGCTGGCCAGCGCGCGGCGCAGCTCGACGGCCTCCTCGGCTGGTTTCACCGCCTCGTTCACCTGGCCCACGGCGTTGAGCATGGTCGCCAGCGCGTTGAGCGACGCGGCGAGGTCGGGTCGCGCCGCGGGATCGGCGGCGAGTCGTTCGCGATCCTGCGCGACCTGATGCGTGACGGCGGCCAGCACTTCCTCGGGTGAAGGCTCCTGCGCTTCGGGGCTGCTCATGCCTTCTCTCCCGCCATTTTCGTCAACAGCGCCCAATGCGTGTCGCTGACCGGCACTACCGACAGCCGGCCCTGGCGCACGAGGCCGAAATCCTTGAGCTTGGCGTCTTCCTTGATCGCCTTGAGCGTCACCGGACTCTTCAGCGGCTTCACCGCCTCCAGGTCGACCATGCCGAACTTGCCGGTCTCGTCGGTGTGGTCGGGATAGTACTCCTTCACCACGCGCACGACACCGACGATCTCCTTGCCCTCGCCCGAGTGATAGAAGAAGGCGAGTTCGCCCTTCTTCATCGCCTTCATGTTGGCGGCAGCCTGGTGGTTGCGCACGCCACTCCAGAAGGTGCGCTTGTCCTTCACCATCTGGTCCCAGCTGTAGACCGACGGTTCGGACTTCACGAGCCAATGGGCCATGTCATACCCCTTCGCCGCGCAACGGGCGGGCCAGCAAGGCGCGGATGGTCGCCTCGACGTCGGCGCCATGATGCAACACCTGGGCGACGGCGGTACAGATCGGCATCTCCACGCCGTGACGCTGCGCGACCTTGGCCACGACCGGCGCGGTGTAGAAGCCTTCGGCCACCGAGCTGCGCGCCGACAGGAATTCGCTGGCGCGGGCGCCTTCGCCCACGGCGACCCCCAGCGAGCGGTTGCGCGACAGCGGCCCGTTGCAGGTCAGCGTCAGATCGCCCAGCCCTGCCAGCCCGGCCATGGTCTCGATCTTGGCGCCCATCGCCAGGCCCAGCCGCGCCATCTCGGCGAAGCCGCGCGTCAGCACCGCGGCGCGCGCGTTGTCGCCAAGCCTGCGGCCGTCGGCGATGCCGCAGGCGATCGCCAGCACGTTCTTCACCGCACCACCCACCGCCGCGCCGACGACGTCGTCGCTCCAGTACGGCCGGAAGGTGGTTGTCGCCAGCGCCGCGGCCAACGCGCGGCCGCGTTCGCCGTCAGCGCAAGCCAGGGTGATCGCTGTCGGCAGGCCGCGCGCCACCTCCTCGGCGAAGGTCGGGCCCGAGAGCATGGCCACGGCGCGGCCGGGCATCGCCGCCTGCACCGCCGCGGGCATCAGGGCGCCTGTATCGGTCTCGATGCCCTTGGCGCAGACGATCACCGGGGCCTCGGCCGGCAGGAATGCGTGCAACTCGGCCGACACGGTGCGCGTGTGCTGCGCCGGCGTCACCAGCAGGACCGCGTCGGACGTCGCCAGGTCGGCCAGCGCGCCCGAGGCGCGAATCTCGGGATCGAGCGCATGGCCGGGCAGGAAGGTGCTGTTGCGATGGTCGCGATTGATCCCGGCCACCACCTCGGCCTCGCGCGCCCATAGCGTCACGGCGCGGCCGGCGCGTCGTGCGGTCATCGCCAGCGCGGTTCCCCAGGCGCCGCCGCCGACGATACCGATCCGGGAAATGCCGGGTCTGTCCATGCCGTCTTGTACCCGTCCTGACCATCCACCGGCCAGAAGCTTGCGGCGGCCGAATCGCGATGTTACGTGGCGTTCATGCGGCCGCCCCCTTCCGCCGCGCCGGCAGGCCGATCATGGCCACTGCGCTGACAGCGCCTCCCGCCGCGCCCGATCTGCGCGATGCGCTGCGGCGCGTCTGGTTCGGCTCGGCGGTCTACCCCCTGTTCCTGCGCGCGCGGCCGCCCGGCGCCTTCTTCGCCGTCGCGCCCGATCCATGGCCCGGCGATCCGGCGCGCGCCGACGCGATGCTCGCCGGCCAGTTCGCCGCCTGCGGCCGCACCGGGCCGATCGACGGCGATCCATGGCAACGCGCCGACGCCGATCCGCTGTGGCTGGCCGAGCTCAACAAGTTCGAATGGCTGCGCGACCTGCGCGACGCCGGCCAGCCGCTGGCCGCCAACATGGCTGCGGCGAAAGTCGACGAGTGGATCGCCGCCAATCCCAGATGGTCGCCAATCGCCTGGCGCGCCGACGTGCTATCCAGCCGCGTGGTGATGTGGATCCGCCACTTCGATTTCCTCGCGTCGGGCGCCACGGAAGGCTTCGCCGCGCGGCTGGTCGCCAGCTTGGCGCAGCAGCGCCGCCATCTCGAGCGGCTGATCCCCGGCGGGCTGGTCGGCACGCGCCTGCTGGCGGCGATGAAGGCCGCGGTGATCGTCGACCTCGCCTTCATCAAGGCCGGGCCCTTGCACGAGCGCGCATTGGAGCGCTCGCTGGCGCGGCTGTCGCGCGCGCTGGCTCGCATCGTGCTCGACGACGGCACCATCGCCGAGCGCAGCCCGCGGCAGCAATTCGTCGCCCTGCGGCACCTGATCGACCTGCGCGCCAGCCTGCTGTCGGCCGACCGCACCGGCCCGCCCACGATCCAGGCGGCGATCGAGCGCGCGGCGGGCATGCTGCGCTTCTTCCGCCACGGCGACGGCGGCCTGGCCTGCTTCAACGGCTCGGACGAGGGCGATCCGGCTCAGATCGATCTCGCCCTGGCGCGCACCGGCACGACGGCGAAGCCGCCCAAGGAGGCGCCGCGCGGCGGCTTCCAGCGCCTGGCCGCGGGTGCCGCGCAGGTGATCGCCGACACCGGCGCTCCGCCGGGGCGCGGGCTGGATCTGGAGGCGCATGCCGGCACGCTGTCCTTCGAGTTCTCGCTCGGCAGCGAGCGCATGATCGTCAATTGCGGCGCCTATCCGGGGCTGGCGCCGGAATGGCGTTCGACCCTGCGCTTCACCGCCGCGCATTCGACGGCCGTGGTCGACGACACCAATTCGTCGGAGGTGATGCCCGACGGACCGCTCGAGCATCCGCCGGCGCATGTGCTCGCCCGGCGCTTCGAGCGCGAGGGCGCGCTGTGGCTGGAGCTCAGCCACGACGGCTGGCGCTCGCTGTTCGGCGTCGTGCACAAGCGGCGCTTGTGGCTGTCGCCCGACGGCACCGACCTGCGCGGCGAGGACACGCTGGCGGGGCCGGATGGACGACGCGTGAAGAAGACGGCTTCAGGTCGCAAGTTCGCGGTGCGCTTCCACCTGCATCCCGATGTGAAGGCATCGCTGGCGCAGTCCGGCGCCAGCGCCCTGCTGCGCCTGCCCTCCGGCCAGGGCTGGCGGCTGCGCGCCAGCGGCGGCACGATCGGCGTGGCCGAAAGCGTCTATCTCGGCGACGGCCAGCGCATCCGCCGGGCCGCCCAGCTGGTGCTGACCGGCGCGCTGGGGCCCGACGGCGCCAAGATCAAATGGGCCTTCACGCGGGTCGAGGGGTAGCCGGCGTTTTCCCATGCGCGAGTTGGTCCTGCTGCCCGGCTTCATGTGCGATGTCGACCTGTGGAGCGACATGATGCCGGCGTTCGCGGCGTTGGGCCGCCCGCATTTCGGCAATGTCTACGAGGACGATTCGCTCGACGGCATGGCGCGCCGGGTGCTCGCCGAATCGCCCCAGCGCTTCGTGCTGATCGGCTTCTCGATGGGCGGCTTCGTCGCGCGCATCGCCAGCCTGATGGCGCCCGAGCGCGTCGCCGGCGTGGCCTTCATCTGCAGCTCGGCGCGCGCGCAGTCGCCCGCCGAGGATGCCCACAAGCAGGCGCGGATCGCCGCCCTCAGCGCGCCGGGCGCGCGCGGCGGCTCGGCGCGTGCCTTCTCGCAGGCGTTGCATCCCGATCGCGAGCGCGACCCGGTGCTGCTCGAGCGACTGCGCGGCATGACGCGGCGACTGGGCAAGGACGTGATGATCCGCCAGCTCACGCCCGCGCGTGCCGACGGCTACGCCGATCTCGAACGCATCGCCTGTCCGTCGCTGGTGGTGGCCGCGCGCCAAGATCGCCTGCGCCGCTTCGAGGAGACCGAGCGGATGGCCCGGCACCTGCCCAGCAGCCGCTTCGCCGTCATCGAGGATTGCGGTCACATGGCGCCGCTGGAACGGCCGCGCGAACTCTCGGCGCTGCTGACCGAATGGATCGCCGCCAACCGCCTCTAGCGGATCACTCCGGCTTCACACCCGCCAGCTTGGCGGTTTCGCCCCAGATCTTCAGTTCGGCCTTGATGCGTTCGGCGAACACGTCCGGCGGCTCGCCGCCGGGCTCGCTGGCAAGATCGGCGATCTTCGCCTTGACCGCGGGCTCGGCCAGCACCGCGGCGCAGTCGGTATGGATGCGCTTGACGAGTGCCGGCGCCATGCCGCCCGGGCCGAACAGCGCGAACCAGCCCGGGCGCACCATGTCGGGAATGCCCAGTTCGGCCATGGTCGGCACGTCGGGAAGCACCGGCAGGCGCTTGGCGGTGGTCACGGCCAGGATGCGCAGGGCGCCGTTGCGATGATGCGCGATCGCCGTCAGCGGGCTGGTGATGCCGACGGGGATGAATCCACCGATCATCTCCTGCATCAACGGCGCGGCGCCCTTGTAGGCGACGTTCTCGATCTGCAGCCCGGCCTTCACGCGAAGCAGCTCGCCGGTCATGCGGGTGGTGTTCTCGGTGCTGCCCCACTGGATCTTGCCGGGATTGGCACGCGCCGCCTTGAGGAACTTCTCCATCGTGTCGAACCCGGATTTCGGCGATGCGATCAGGGCGAGGCCGCTCAGCACCAGCGTGGTGATGGGGGTGAAATCCTTCTCGGTGTCGTAGGGCAGGTTCTTGGTGGTGTAGGGGTTGATGGCATGGGCGCTGGTCATGATCAGCAGCGTGTAGCCGTCGGGCGGTGCCTTGGCGACGATGTCGCTGCCCAGGATGCCGCTGGCGCCGCCCTTGTTGTCGACGACCACGGTCTGCTTCCAGCGCTCCTGCAACCGCGAGACGATCAACCGCGCCACGAGATCGGTGCCGCCGCCGGCGGGATAGGGCACCACGACTCGGACCGTCTTGCTGGGAAAGTCCTCGGCCCGTGCCAGGGATGGCGCCATCAGGGCACCCGCCATCGCCAGGCCGCCCCGCGCGACGGCACGCCGCCCCAACCACCCATTTGTTGCCATTGTGCTCTCCCTGTTTCACTTGTTTCGGTTGTAGGTGGCGACGGTACTGCAAATCGGTCGAACCATCCACAATCCGTCGCAGCCATGGAGCGGCGGTGTTTGCTATAGAGCGCGCGAAAATCCCAACCGTCTCCGGAAGCCGCCATGTCCGCCCTCGCCCAGGTTCAGCCCTCGCCCACTCCCGACCTGGCGCGCATCGGCCGCGCGCTGGTCTCGGTGTCCGACAAGGACGGGCTGGTCGAGTTCGGCCGCTTCCTCGCCGCTCAGGGCGTCGAGATCCTCTCGACTGGTGGATCGGCGAAGGCGCTGCGCGACGCGGGCGTCAAGGTGGTGGAAGTCTCCGACCACACCGGTTTCCCCGAGATCATGGACGGCCGGGTCAAGACGCTGCAGCCGTCGATCCACGGCGGCATCCTGGGACGGCGCACCGATGCCGGCCACCAGAAGGCGATGACCGACCACCGCATCGCGCCGATCGACCTGGTCGTGGTGAACCTCTACCCCTTCGAGGCAACGGTGGCGCGCGGCGCCGACTACGCGACCTGTGTCGAGAACATCGACATCGGCGGCCCGGCGCTGATCCGCGCCTCGGCCAAGAACCACGATTTCGTCGCCGTCGCCGTCGATCCGCAGGACTACGCCGCGATCCGCGAGGAGATGCAGGCCAACGGCGGGGCCACGACGCTGGCGCTGCGCCGGCGCCTGGCCGCCAAGGCCTATGCCCGCACCGCCGCCTACGACTCGGCGATCGCCAACTGGTTCGCGCGGCAGCAGGGCGAGGTCTTCCCCGAGCGCCTGACCATCGCCGCCACGCGCGTGCAGACGCTGCGCTATGGCGAGAACCCGCACCAGCAGGCCGCCTTCTACAGCGACGGCAGCAACCGTCCCGGCGTCGCCACCGCGCGCATGGTTCAGGGCAAGGAGCTGTCCTACAACAACATCGGCGACACCGAGGCGGCGTATGAATGCGTCGCCGAGTTCAAGCAGCCGGCCGTCGTCGTCATCAAGCACGCCAATCCGTGCGGCGTGGCGATCGGCCCCGACCAGTTCAGCGCCTATCTCAAGGCCTATGCCTGCGATCCGGTATCGATCTTCGGCGGCATCGTCGCCGTGAACACGACACTCGAGGCGCGCACGGCCGAGGATCTCGTCAAGCTCTTCCTCGAGGTCGTGATCGCGCCGGACGCGACGCCGGAGGCGCTGGAGATCCTGGCCCGACGCAAGAACGTGCGCGTGCTGCTGGCCGGCACCTTGCCCGATCCGGCCAGCGCGGGCATGACCTTGAAGAGCGTCGCCGGCGGCTACCTGTTCCAGACCCGCGACAACGGCAAGCCCGGCCACGCCGACCTGAAGGTGGTGACCAAGCGCGCGCCGACGGCGAAGGAACTCGACGACCTGTTGTTCGCCTTCACCGTGTGCAAGCACGTGAAGTCCAATGCCATCGTCTACGCCAAGGACGGCGCCACGGTGGGCGTCGGCGCCGGCCAGATGAACCGCCGCGATTCCTCGCGCATCGCCGCGATCCGCGCCGCCGAGTCGGGCGAGATCGCCAAGCTGGCGCAAAGCCCGGCGGTCGGCAGCGTCGTCGCCTCCGACGCCTTCTTTCCCTTCGCCGACGGCCTGCTGGCCGCCGCTGAAGCCGGCGCCACCGCGATCATCCAGCCCGGCGGCTCGATGCGTGACAAAGAGGTGATCGAGGCCGCCGACGAGAAGGGCCTGGCCATGGTGTTCACGGGAATGCGCCACTTCCGGCACTGATCGCGCTTGGGCCGGGAACGCCGCTGGACTACCCTGCAACGGGGATCGGAGAGATTCCGGCTACGGGGGAGCCGGCGCGGCATGACGCATGCGACGACGATGGCGTTCATCGGCGACCTGATCTTCGACAGGCGATGCAGTCGGGCGGCCGAGGCCGGCCGGCCGCAGGACGTGTGGGGCGACGTGCAGCCGCTGCTGCGCAGTGTCGACGCGGTGATCGCCAACCTTGAAGTGCCGCTGACCAGCACCCCCCGCCGCTGGCGGCGCACCTTCAAGCCGGTGCGGCTGCGCGCGGTTCCTGCCGCGGTGAACCTGCTGACCGCCGCGAACGTCGCCTTCGTCAATTTCGCCAACAACCACACGCTCGACAGCGAGGTCGAGGGCCTTGCCGAGACGCTCGCCGTGCTCGACGGGGCCGGCATCGCGCACGCCGGCGCCGGACTCGACGCCGAGGAAGCGGCCCGCCCCGCGCTGTTCCAGGTCGCCGGCCTGACCATCGGCGCCATCGCGCTGACCGACAACACGCCAGCCTTCGCCGCCGGCCCGGGCCGAGCCGGCAGCAACTACATGCGCATCGACGACGACTCGCGAACCATGGCGCGCGTCGCCGCCGAGGTGCGTGGCCTGCGCGCGGCTGGTGCGCAGACCGTGATTCTGAGCGCGCATTGGGGACCCAATCTCAGGCCGTGGCCGCCGGCGCGCTTCCGCCGCTTCGCGCGCGCCGCCATCGATTGCGGGGTCGACGTCTTTCACGGTCACTCCGCGCACATCGTGCAGGGCGTCGAGCGGCGCGGCGACGGCGTGATCCTGTACGACACCGGCGATTTCATCGACGACATCTGGTGGTTCCCGTTTCTGCCGTTCTTCACCGGCGGCGTGTTCCTCGTCGACTTCGTCGACGGCAGGGTTGGCGGGCTGCGCGTCGTGCCGGTGGTGCTCCATCCCGGCCGGGTACGCCTGGCGCGCGGCGCCTTCCATCGGCGCATGATCTCGCGCCTGTCGCGGCTGTCGCCGCCGGGCGGGCGCGCCGAGCAGGCCGCGCCCGAAGCCGGTCATTTCACCGCCGAGCCGGCGGTGGCGGCGGCGGCAAGCGAGGCCTAGACGCCATGCCGCGCGGATCTTCGCGACGATGGATGCTGGCGGGGCTGGGCGCGCTCGTCGCTACGCCGGCGGCGGCGCAATCGCCGGCGACGCCGCGCGACCTCTCCTTTCGCGTCAGCCGCAAGGGCAGCCACATGGGCTCCCTGCGCGTGGGCTTCACGCGCGAGGCCGATCGGCTGATCGCGCGGACCCGGGTCGAGCTGTCGGTCCACGCCGCCTTCCTGCGCGTCTTCCACTACACCCACGACTCGATCGAGATCTGGCGCGGCGAGCAGCTGCTTTCGCTGCAGGCCGAAACCTCCGACGACGGCCAGCGCTACAGCGTGCGGGCGACGCCGCAGGGCGGGAACCTGAAGCTGGAGGGACCGGCGGGCACGCGCGCCGTACCGCCGCACTCGCTGACGTCGAACTCGGTGTGGCATCCCGCCTTCGTCCGCCAACGCAACCTGATCGACTGCGAGAAGGCGCGCTTCGAGAGCCTGACGGTCGAGCCCCTGGGCCAGCGCCCGATGCCCGTGCTGGGCATGCAGCGTCTCGTCACCGGCCACAGAATTACCGTATCCCATGCCCGCGGCGAGGTGTGGCACGATCAGGCCGGCGAGTGGGTCCACAGCGTCTTCCAGACCAAGGGCGAGACGCTGACCTATGATCGCGACGGCTGAGCACGAGGCGGCCGGACATCAAGCGCGACCAGGAGGCACGCCATGGATGGCAACGAGGTCCGGCGCTCGACCGCCGCCTATTTCCTTGAGGGCCTCAACGAGGTCGGCATCGATTTCCTGTTCTGCAATTTCGGCACCGACCACGCGCCGCTGATCGAGGAGATGGCGGCGGCGCGGCGCTCCGGGCGCAGGCTGCCGGGCATCGTGCTCTGCCCGCACGAGAACACCGCCGTGCACATGGCGGCGGGCTACGCGCTGGCCACCGGGCGCGGCCAGGGCGTGATGGTGCATGTGGATGCCGGCACCGCCAATTCGGCGATGGCGCTGCACAACCTCTGCCGCGCGCGCATCCCGGTGATGCTGATGGCCGGCAAGGCGCCCTTCACGACGCGCGGCGAGCTGTTGGGCTCGCGCGACACCTACGTGCATTTCGTGCAGGAGCCGTTCGACCAGGCGAGCGTGGTGCGGCCCTACACCAAGTGGGAATACAACCTGCCCTCCGGCGTGATCGTGAAGGAGGCGCTGCGCCGCGCGCACACGGTGATGTCGAGCGATCCGCGCGGGCCGGTCTATCTCACCTTCCCACGCGAGACGCTGACCGAGCTGTGGTCGGAAAGCGCCATCCGCTCCTATCCCGGCGAGCGCTTCGGTCCGGTCGCCGCGAGCGGCGCCGACGCCGCCACCATCGAGGTGCTGGCGACGCGATTGCTGGCCGCCGAGAAGCCGCTGCTGATCACCGCCTATAGTGGCCGCAACCCTGCCACCCCAGCGATCCTCGATCGCCTGGCGCGTTTCGCCGGCATCCGCGTCGTCGAGTTCAGTCCGCTGCACATGAACATGCCGCAGGACTCGCCCTGCCATGGCGGCTTCGCCGCCGGCAGGCATGTCGCGGAGGCCGACGTCGGGTTGCTGGTCGACGTCGACGTGCCGTGGATCCCGCAGGACACGCCCGATGATCCGCGCACCTGGTGGGCGCATGTCGACATCGACGCCGAGAAGCGCGCCATGCCGATGTGGACCTTCCCCGGCAACCTGCGCATCCAGGGCGACAGCCATCGCGTGCTCGCCGACTTGCTCGCGGCAATCGAGGCGCGCGCCGATGCCGGCTTCCGACAACGAGCGGCCGAGCGCGTCGCGCAGATGGCCGAGGAACAGGCCGCGCGCCGCAAGCAGGCCGCCTCGCTGGCCGCCGATCAGGGCACGCCGGGACAGATCAATCCACACTTTCTCTGTGCCGCGGTGGCGCGCGCGCTGAAGCCCGACGACATCATCCTCAACGAGGCGATCCGCAACGGGCCAGTGGTCTTCCAGCAGGTGCGGCGCACGCAACCCGGCACGCTGGTGGGCCTGGCCGGCGGCGGGCTGGGCTTCTCGGGCGGCATGGCGCTGGGCCTGAAGCTCGCGATGCCGGAACGCACCGTCGTGCAGTTCGTCGGCGACGGCACCTTCTACTTCTCGAACCCGCAATCGACGGCGTCGGTCGCCAGCCAGTACGGCCTGCCGGTCTTCACCGTGGTGCTCGACAACAGCGGCTGGGGCGCGGTGAAAGCCGCGACCCTGCGCGTCTATCCCGACGGCGAAGCCAAAGCCGAGGGCGAGTTCGGCGCCACGCTCTCGCCGCACATGAACTTCGCCAAGGTCGCCGAGGCCAGCGGCGCGCATGGCGAGCTGGTGTCCGATCCGGCCGAGGTCGAAGCCGCCGTCGCGCGCTGCCTCGACGCCGTACGCGGCGGCCGTTCCGCGCTGCTGCATGCCAAGGTTACCAGGATCTGAGGATGGCCATGCCTTTGTCCGTCGAAGCCCTCGATCATCTCGTGATGAACGTGAGGGACGTCGAAGCCGCGGCGTCCTGGTACGAGCGCGTGCTGGGCATGAAGCGCGTGGTCAGCGAGCCGCGGCCCGGCCGCACCGTCACCTCGATGCATTTCGGGCGGCAGAAGATCAACCTGCGTCCGCACTGGGCGACGCAGAAGCAATGGTTTACCGGCCGCGCGATCGCGCCCGGCAGCGACGATCTGTGTTTCCTGACGAGCTCGACGCCGCAGCAGGTGGCCGATCATTTCCGCAGCTGCGGCGTGGCGATCGAGGAAGGGCCGGGCGAGAAGCTCGGCGCGATGGGCGTCATCGTCTCGGTCTATTGCCGCGATCCCGACGGCAACCTGATCGAGGTTTCTTCGTACAAGTAGCTCAGCGGCCGGCCAGCAGCTCGACCACCTCGATCACGCCTGTCGCATCGGCGGCGTTCTTGCCGGCGATGTCGAAGGCGCAGCCATGCGCCACCGAGGCGAAGAGCACCGGCACGCCGAGGATCAGCGCCGAGGCCCTCAGCGGCGAGATCAGCTTGATCGGGATGTGGCCCTGGTCATGGAACATCGCGAGGTAGACGTCGTGCCGGCGCTGGCTCAGCAACAGGTCGGCGCCGACCGGGCCGTCGATCGCAAGGCCCGCGCCACGCAGCCGCGCGACCGCCGGCTTGGTGATGCGCTCGTCGTCGTCGCCGAACAGCCCGTCCTCGCCGGCGTGCGGGTTGATGCCGAAGACGCCGAGACTGGGCGCTGCGATGCCGAGCCGACGCGTGGTGGCGATGGCCGCATGCGCGGCCGACGTAACGAGATCGGGCGTCAGCCGCGCCAGCGCCTGCGCCAGCGATTCGTGCAAGGTGACGTGGGCGATGCGGATGCCCTGGGCGACGAGCATCATGAAGGCATGATCTCGCGGCGTGCGGGTCGTGTCGGCGACAAGGCCGGCGTAGCCGCTGAACGGGATGCCGGCGCGGTTCACGGCCGTCTCGGAATGCGGG
The DNA here is from genome assembly GCA_050183765.1 of Reyranellaceae bacterium. Taxonomy (GTDB): domain Bacteria; phylum Pseudomonadota; class Alphaproteobacteria; order Reyranellales; family Reyranellaceae; genus JAFAZJ01. The sequence continues at coordinate 44,218 of JBFXAZ010000016.1, forward strand.
CAGCCGATGACCGCGTCGACTCGGCCCGCCTCGGCCAGGCGGATCGCGGCCTGGGCGTAGGCGACGGTCGCCTTGCCGGCACGCGGATCGAGCTGGCCCGGCGCGTAACCGGCGGGATCGAGGCCTGGCGCATCGACGAACTCGGGCGCCGGCACGCCCAGCCGCGCGGCGGTGTCGCGGATAACGAAGCCGTCGCCGACCAGCACGGCTCCCGGAAAGCGCTGCGCCGCCTTGATCGCGATCTCCGGACCGATGCCATTGGGATCGCCGAGCGCGATGGCGATGCGGGTCATTCCGGTGTCGTCCTGAGCAAAGCGAAGGACCTGGCGGTGGTGCTCACAACCACACCGCCGTTGAATGGCCCTGCTACCGCCAGGTCCTTCGCTGCGCTCAGGACGACGCTGATGCCCATCAGAACGGAATCGCGACCAGGGTATCGAAGCGGCCGCCGTCGCAGATCACGATCCGCTCGCGAAAGCGCAGCGCGCCGCTACTGTCGGCGGCGACGAGATCGCGATAGCAGCCGGTGGCGAAGATGCTCATGGTGCCATCGCGCATGACGCGCACGATCAGGAACGGCGTCTCGACGCGATGGGCGTCGGCCTCGGCGCCCATGACATGCGGCAGGCCGACGATGTGGCGATAGCGCTGGCGCTCGTAGATGTTGACCCGACGCAGTGCCGAGATCCGGTCCTCCAGCATACCGCGCGAATCGGCATACATGATGCCGGCCTCGTGACCGCGCGCGACGTTCTCCGCCGTCGTCACCTTGTAGAGGCAGGATTCGGTGAACATTGCCGGCCAGCGCTCGAATTCCTCGTTGTCGAGCGCCCGGGCATAGGCCGCGTTGAGCTCGACCAGCCGCGATGTCAGATCCATCGCATCAGTAGCCCATGGTGCGGCGATAGGCCTTCCAGAAGCCGCGCACCGAGGCCTCGGTGGCACGGGTCGCCTGGCTCTCCGCTTCGCGCCCGCCCATCTCGACCACGGAGACCTTCTCGCCCGCCGCCGCGATGCCGCGCTGCACGAAGCCGCCGATGCAGCCGTCTTCCATCGAGACGTAGCCGGCCGGGCCGACGAGGTTCTGCTGCTTCAGCCGGCGGCGATCCATTTCGGGCGTGTCGTCGGCGAAGCCGAAGTAGGTCCACAGCAGGTCCATGCCGCCGGTGCCGCGCGGCACGACTTGGCGCACGGCGAGGCAATTGTGCACCTGCTGCAGGACCAGCGACGGGAAGATGGCCAGGATCTGCAGCTGGATGTTGTCGCCGAATTCCGACACCGGCTCGAGCAGCGAGGGATCGGCCAGCTTGTAGTCGTCCCGCTCGGTGCGGATGCCCTGGGCGCGATAGGCGCCGCCATCGGCCACGTCGTCGCCGCCGATGGTGTAGCTCGCGTGATGGCCGCCATCGGGGCTCACCAGCACGCCGCCGCCCTGGGTCAGGCGCGTGATGCGGAAAGTGGCGAAAAAGGTGTGCAGCAAGCTGGCGTGGTAGGTGTCCTTGACGTTCTCGACGTAGAGCTTCCAGTTGTTGGGCAGCGGCTGGTTGAAGCGGCCCATGACACGCAGCGGTCCCTTGAGCACGCGGCGCACGCGGCCCAGCACGTCGGCACCGAGATACTCCTCGATCGGCGGCGTGTCGGGCGAGAGCGTGGCGAAGACCAGGCCGCAGAGCGTCGCCACCCGGAGCTTGCGCGGGCTGTGGGTCTGGCGGTTGAAGTCGCGCGGCATGCCGCCGGTTCCGCCAATGCCGCGCTCGAAGGCGATGCCCTTGAGGTTGCCGGCGAGGTCGTAGCTCCAGGCGTGATAGATGCACTTGAATTGATGCTCGACGTTGCCGCCGTCGTCGAAGGCGATCAGCGCGCCGCGATGCGCGCAACGGTTCTCGAAGCAATTGATCGAGCCGTCGGGCGTGCGCACCGCGATCACCGGCATGGCGCCGACATGATTGGTGCGAAAGTCGCCCGGCTTGGGGATGTCGGCCTCGAGGCAGACAAAGTTCCAGGTCGGCCCTTCGAAGATGCGCCGCAGCTCGCGCTGGTAGTTGGCCTCGTCCTGGTAGACCCAGTACGGCACGCGCGCGAGCGAATCCTCGGGCCACGGCGCGTGCGTCGGCGGCGGGTCCTCTGATCCGATCACGTCCTGCCGGATGTCCATGGCGAACCTCCCTCGGTTCCTTGGGAGCAGCCTGACCGATCGCAGCCGCGCGCGCCAGAGGCTCAGCGATCCCGCAGCTTCGGGTCGATCGCGTCGCGCAGGGCGTCGCCGAACAGGGAGATGCCGAGTACGGCCAGGACGATGGCGAGGCCGGGAAACACCGCGATCCAGGGCGCCGTCGTGGCGTACTCCTCGGCGCCGCCCTGCAGCATCAGGCCCCAGGCGGCCACCGGCTCCTGCACGCCCAGGCCGAGATACGACAGCGACGCCTCGGCAAGGATCGCCTGGCCGACGAAGGCCGAGAGCAGGATCAGGAATGGTGCAATGACGTTGGGCACCATGTGGCGCAGCACGATGCGCGTGTGACTGAAGCCGAGCGCGCGCGCGGCGTCGACATAGGGGATTTCGCGCACCGCCAGCGCGCTGGCGCGCACCACGCGCGCGCAGCGCGGCACCAGCGGCACGATGATGGCCACGATGACGTTGAACACGCCGGTGCCGAAGACCGAGACCACCGCCAGCGCCAGGATGATCAGCGGGAAGGCCATCAGCACGTCGAGCACGCGCTGGAAGACCAGGTCGAACCAGCCGCCGAAATAGGCGCTGGCGACACCCAGCACCAAGCCGATCACGCCGCCGACCAGCGCACAGGTGAAGCCGACGATCATCGCCGTGCGCGCACCGTGCACCAGGCGCGAGAGGATGTCGCGACCGAGTTGGTCGGTGCCCAGCAGGTGGGTCACGCTCGGCGCCTCCATCATGGCGGTGAAATCGTTCTCCTCCGGATCGAAGGGCGCGATCCACGGCGCCAGCAGGCCGGTGAGCATCATCACCACGACGATCAGCAGGCCGATGGAGCCCAGCGGCTGGCGGCGCACGAAGTCACGCGTCCTGCGCCAGGGCGAACGGTGCAGATCGGCGCTCTCATCGGCGGGCGGCGCGAGTGCGGCGCGGTCGGACGTGGTGACGCTCATGCCCGGCCCCTCACGCGTAGCGGATGCGCGGATCGAGCCACGCATAGAGCACGTCGACCACCAGGTTGGTGACGATGAACACGATGACGATCAGCATCACCAGCGCCTGGGTCAGCACGTTGTCCTGGTTCTGCACCGACAGTACCAGCAGCCGGCCAATGCCGTTGATGTTGAAGACCTGCTCGGTGACCACGAGGCCACCGATGAGGAAAGCGAACTCGATGCCGATCAGGGTGACCACCGGCAGAAGCGCGTTCTTCAGCGCGTGCCGGTTGACGATGATCTTCTCGAGCAGGCCCTTGGCGCGCGCGGTGCGGATATAGTCCTCGCGCAGCACCTCGAGCATGGCCGAGCGCGTGAGCCGCATGGTCACCGCCGAGTAGCGGTAGCCGACCGTGATGGCCGGCAGCATGACGACGGTGAGGTTGTACAGCGGATCCTGCCAGAACGGCCTGTAGTCGATCGGCGGCATCCATGGCTTGCCGGTGGTCCAGTAGGTGACGTCCAGCACCAGCACCAGCGACATGATGCCAAGCCAGAACGAGGGCGTCGCGATGCCGGCGATGGCGACCACGCGTACCACATGGTCGAGCCACGTGTTCTCCTTCAGCGCCGAGATCGTGCCCAGGGGAATGGCGATGAAGACGGCGATCACGGTGGCCATCAGGGCGATCTGCAGCGATACCGGCAGACGCACGCCGATTTCCTGGATCACGGGGTTGCCCGACCACATCGACTTGCCGAAATCGAACGTCAGGTAGCTCCAAAGGAAGTCGAGAAACTGCACCAGCAGCGAGTTGTTCAGGCCGAGCTCGAGGCGGCAGGCATCGACCGCATCCTGGTTGACGTGGGCGCCGCCCGAGCCCAGCCGGATGACGCACACGTCGCCCGGGATGAGGCGCATGAGCGCGAACACCAGCGCCGCCGCTCCCAGCAGCGTCGGGATCGCGACCAGCAAGCGCGTGACGATGTAGCGATACACGCAGGTACTCCGATCTACCTTCCTCCGGAGGGGGAAGGTGGCAGCGCGAAGCGCTGACGGATGGGGGATGCTTCAACGACTTCTGCCTCGTCTCGACATCCCCCATCCGCCCTTAGGGCGCCTTCCCCCTCCGGGGGAAGGCGAGGCGGCCTACTTGTCCAGCCAGACGTTGGCCAGATCCTGGTTCAGGTAGTGGCTGGGGCTGATTTTCCAGCCCTTGACGTAGGACCGGTGCGGGACGATGCGATACCAGTACGGCGTCACGATCGCATGCACCATCGTGTCGAGCGTGTGCTTCTCGTACGCCCGCATCGCGGCGCGCTGCTCCTTGGGATCGGTCGCGGCGAGCATCTTCCTGTAAAGCTCGGTCGACTTGGGATCGTCGTAGCCGCCGTAGCTCTCGGGATACTCCTTCTGCGGCAGGTACTTGCCGGTATCGAGCGCCGGGTTCACCACGCTCTGGCAGTTGGCGTCGACGACGACGTCGAAATCGCCGGTGCGCATCGCCTGGAACCACGGTCCGGTGGGCACCACCTTCTGCTCGACCTCGACCCCGATCTTCTTCCACTCGCCGATCAGCCAGGTGCCGACGAACTTGTAGGGCTGGTCGACGTTGCGGTTGGTCAGCGTGAACTTGAGGTTCTCCTGACCGGCTTCCTTGAGCAGGCGCTTGGCCTCGGCGCGAGCCTTGTTGATGTCCGGCCAGAAGCCGGCGATCTGCTGCAACTCCTCCTTGGTCGCCGCCAGCGGCGAACCCGGGAAGACGATGCCGCCGGGCGTGCGCACGATGGCGATCTTGCTCAGCGCCGGCGCGCCCTTCCAGTGGTCGACCGCGAGCGCCAGCGCGCGGCGCACGCGCACATCGTCGAACGGCTTGCGCTTGTGGTTGGGCGAGACGATGTTGCCGCAGTTCCAGTCGCTGTCCTGGACCGTGATCTTGTCGGCGCCCACCTTCAGCAGCTCGTCACGCGCCGACGGCGGCACGCCGCGGAACTCCATGGCGGCACGGTCGCCGCGAATGGCGTCGATGCGGGTTGCCTGCTTGGCGGCGTAGATGCCTTCGATCGCGTCGAGATAGGGCTGCCCCTTGTGATAGTAGTCGGGGTTGCGCACGCCCTTGATCGACTGGCCGATCGAGTACGAGACGAACTTGAACGGGCCGGAGCCCATGATGTTCTTCTCGTACCAGTGCTGGTCCTTGTCGAGGATCTCCTTCTTGTAGATCCAGGTGAATGGATCGGCGAGCGCAGGCAGGAAGGCCGCCGACGGCACCTTGAGGCGGAAGACGACGGTGGTGTCGTCCGGCACCTCGATCTTGTCGACCATCGAATAGTAGCTGACGCGCGCGCTGGTGACGCCCTTGGGCGGGAACACGATGCGTTGCCAGCTGGCGCCGACGTCCTTGGCCGTGAGCTTGCTGCCGTCGTGGAACTTCACGTCGGTGCGGATCTTGAAGGTGTAGGTCTTGCCGCCATCGGTCGGCTTGGGCATCTCCGTGCACAAATCGCAGACGAAATCCGTCGTCGACGCCGGATTGTCGGGAGGCACCCGGATCAGCACGCTGTAGTACGGCGCCGCGGAATGCACCGTCGCGTATGTCGTCTCGCGGTGGCCGTCGAAACTCGGCGCCGAGTCCGCAGGAATCATGTAGACCAGCGTCCCGCCGCGCTTGGGCGTCTGCGCATTGGCTGGGGCGATGGCAAGCATCGCCGTCATGGCAAGGCCGGCAGCGGCCCATAGTCCTGTTCTGGGTTTCATCACACCCTCCCTAGTACGCTCTTCGTTGTCTCACTCGTCCCCATCCTGGTCGTTACGCTACTCAAGGCCTCTTATTCCACTTCGCTGCAGGCCACCCAGTGGCCCGGCCGCAGCTCACGCAGTACCGGCCGCGCACGCGCGCAACCCTCGACCGCCATCGGGCAACGCGGATGGAACACGCATCCCGACGGCGGGTTGATCGGGCTGGGCACCTCGCCCTTGGGCGGGCTGAAGCGGCGCGACGCCTCGACGGTCGGATCGGGCACCGGCACGGCCGCCAGCAGCGCCTGGGTGTAGGGATGCAGCGGATTGTCGAACAGCTCGTCGCATTCGGCCATCTCGACGATGCGGCCGAGATACATTACGGCGACGCGATGGCAGAGGTGACGCACGACCGAAAGGTCGTGGGCGATGAAGAGGTAGGTGAGATTGAAGCGCTCGCGCAGATCCTCGAGCAGGTTCACGACCTGCGCCTGGATCGACACGTCGAGCGCCGAGACCGCCTCGTCGCAGACGATGAACTCGGGATCGAGCGCCAGCGCGCGCGCGATGCCGACGCGCTGGCGCTGGCCGCCGGACATCTCGTGCGGATAACGGTCGGTGAACTTGGGATCCAGGCCGCACACCGAGAGCAGCTCGCGCACCCGCTCGCGCCGCCGCCGCGCATTGGACTCGACGCCGTGCACCTTGATCGGCTCGGCGATGATGTCGCCGACCTTCATGCGCGGGTTCAGCGAGCTGTAGGGATCCTGGAAGATCACCTGCATGCGCCGGCGCAGCGCGACCAGGTCGCGGCGCGGCATGTCGGCGACGTTCTCGCCGTCGAACAGGATCTGCCCGGCGGTGGGCTTCTCGAGCCTGAGGATGCAGCGCCCCGTGGTGGTCTTGCCGCAGCCGCTTTCGCCCACCAGGCCCAGCGTCTCGCCGCGGGCGATCGAGAAATCGACGCCATCGACCGCCTTCACCTCGCCGATCCGACGCGCAAGCACGACGCCCTCGCTGATCGGGAAGTGCATCTGCAGGCCGCGGACCTCGACCAGCGGTGCCGTCGCGTTCATTGCGCCGCCTCCGCCATGGCGCCCAGCTCGTCGCGACGGAAGCAGGCGGACGTATGGTCCGCAGCACCCGCGGGCTCCAGCGGCGGCCGCGACGTCGCGCACTTGTCGATGGCGTAGCGGCAGCGCGGCCGGAAGGCGCAGCCGCCGTCGAGCTTGGTCAGGTCGGGCGGCTGGCCGTCGACCGGGTCCAGGCGCGCGCGCCGGGGCTGATCGAGCCGCGGCACCGAGCGCAGCAGCGCCATGGTGTAGGGATGGCGCGGGTCGTGATAGATCGCCTCGGCGCTGCCGGACTCGACGATGCGGCCGGCATACATCACGTTGACGCGCTGCGCGTAACGCGCGACCACGCCGAGATTGTGCGTGATGACGATCAGCGCGACATTCAGGCGGATCGTCAGCGCCTTCATCAGCTCGAGAATCTGCGCCTGGATGGTGACGTCGAGCGCCGTTGTCGGCTCGTCGGCGATGATCAGCTTGGGATTGCAGGCGAGCGCGATGGCGATCATCACGCGCTGGCGCATGCCGCCGGAGAGCTGGTGCGGGTACTGCTTGAGCCGCCTGGGCGCGTCGGCGATGCCGACCATCTCCAGCAGCTCCAGCGCGCGCTTCTGCGCCGCCTCGCGGTCGGCGCCCTGGTGCTGCTCGAGCACCTCGGTGATCTGGCGGCCGATGGTCAGCACCGGGTTGAGCGAGGTCATCGGCTCCTGGAACACCATGCCGATGTCGCGGCCGCGCACCTCGCGCATTTCGGCCTCCGACAGCGCCAGCAGGTCGCGGCCGTCGAACAGGATCTGGCCCGCCGTGATGCGCCCGGGCGGGTCGGCGATGAGGCGCATGATGGACAGCGCGCCGACCGACTTGCCCGAGCCGCTTTCGCCGACGACCGCGACCGTCTCGCCCTGCTCCACGCTGTACGAAATGCCATCGACGGCGCGGACGAGGCCCGCACCGGTGCGAAATTCCGTATGAAGCTCCTTGACCTCAAGCAATGGCATGAGGTGGCTCCGTGAAGCGTTCCTGTCCCTGTTCGCTACTGCCGCAGACTATGCTGCGGTGCGGCCTCTGGTGGGCCGGTCCAGACCTTACGGAATGCCGCGCGCAGGTACAAGCGCGAGAGATGTCGGGCGTTTCAGCATTGTTGTTCCGCCGTCCGGCGCAAACGAAGAAAGGCGGGCGTGCGGCCGGCCAGCATCTTGCGCTCGTAGCGTGTCGGCGGCCAGTCGTCGGGCCGCGCACGCCAATCGCCGGGACGTTCCGCCAGCCATTCGAACGAAGGGTGCAGGCAGGCGTGCTCGACCATCCAGGGCAGGTAGCTGGGATCGTCCGTCGCCAGCCGCAGCTCGGCGCCGGGCAGCATCAGCTGCGCCAGCCGGTCGAGGTTCTCGCGGCAGACAAAGCGGCGCTTGTGATGGCGCAGCTTGGGCCACGGATCGGGGAAAAGCACGAACACCCGCGTCAGCGACCGCGGCGGCAGCGCGGCCATGACGAAGCGCGCGTCGTTGTCGTGGATGCGCACATTGTCGAGGCCCAGCCGCTCGACATGCGCCAGCGCCTTGGCGACGCCGTTGATGTAGGGCTCGCAGCCGATCAGCCCGACATCACGATGCCGCTCGGCCTGCCACGCCAGGTGCTCGCCCGCCCCGAAGCCGATCTCGAGCCAGTAGCCGCCGGGCATGGCGCGGCCGAACAGGGCGGCGAGATCGAGCGGGCTGCCGTGGTGCGCGGCATCGAGGCTGTGCGTCACCGGCACCGCCAGACGCGGCAGCAGCGTATCCAGCAGCCCCTGCTGGTGGGCGCGCAGCTTCTTGCCCTGGCGGCGTCCATAGAGCGTGCGGGTGTGCGGCGTGGAGGCGGAGGCGGCACGAATCATCGCGGCGCGACATAGGCCGCGCCGGACATCTTCACAAGAAGGATTGGCGGGTCAGCTAAGCGCGTCTGTCGCGACGAAACCCAGGACGCCGACCATCAGTAGAACGCCGACGACGTTGATCGCGCGATTGACCGGATCGTAGCCGCGGCGAATGTAGTAGGACTGTGCCCACTCCGCGAACCATTCCCTGATGAGCGTCACGATTCTTGACTCCCCCGCGTGCTAAGGGGCCTCCCCTAGATATATGTTACCGCAAAGTTCCTCTCATCTGCAATGTAATCGGTGTAAACAACTGAGTGGGCACACATTTCACCGACAGGTCGATCGATGAGGGGAATTTCGGCTTGGCCTCAACGGCTTGGCGGCCTGACCGGATGGCGACGGATCGCCGCTGCCGTGATGCTCGGTGCCGGCGCCGGCTTCGCCATGCCGCCCTGGTACGTGTTGCCGCTGATGCCGGTCGGGCTGGTCGGCCTGGTCTGGCTGCTCGACAGCGGACTGGGCACCGCGCGCCGCCGGCGGCGCAACTTCTTCGACGGGTTCTTCTGGGGGTTGGGCCACTTTTCCGTCGGGTGCTACTGGATCGTCGAGGCCTTCTTCGTGCCGCCGGCGATCTTCGCGCCGCTGGGCCCGCCCATCGTCATCGGGCTCGCCGCCCTGCTGTCGCTGTTCATCGGTACCGCCTCGGTCCTGTACGTCGCCATGATGCGCGCGATGCCCGACCGGTTCGCCGGCTGGCGCCGCGTGCTGCTGTTCGCGCTGTGGTGGGTGGTGGCCGAATGGGCGCGCGGCCACGTCATGACCGGCTTTCCCTGGAACCCGGCAGGGCACGTCTGGGCGTTCAGCGCGCCGGCCCTGCAGCCCGCCGCGTGGGTCGGGGTCTATGGCCTGTCGCTGCTGACGGTCGTGATCCTGGCAATGCCGGCGACGCTTGCCGACACCGCGCCGCGGCGCTGGCTGCCCAGCGCGCTGGTCGCGGCGCTGGCGCTGGCGGTCGGCGTGACAGGCGGGCTGTCGCTGAATGCGCGGCTGGCCGCCGCCAGCGCGCGCACCACGCCCGCCGAGGCACGCCCCCTGTTGCGGCTGGTGCAGCCCAATATCCCGCAGGGCGAGAAATGGCGGCAGGCGCGGCGCGCCGAGCATGTCGCCAAGCTGGAGCGGCTGAGCACGGTGGACCGGCCGCCCGAGGTCTCCATCGTCATCTGGCCGGAAACGGCCACCGCCTTCCTGCTGGCGCAATCACCGACCTATCTCGCCGCCTTCCGGACGCTGGTGCCCAAGGGCGGCTATCTGCTGGCCGGCGCGCCGCGCGGGCCGATGACCCCGGCCGAGGCGCGCCGCGGTGCGGCGCTCGCCGGCGGGGTGCCGATCTGGAACAGCCTGCACGCCATCGACGATCAGGGTGTGATCCGCGCTACCTACGACAAGATTCACCTCGTGCCGCTGGGCGAGTACCTGCCGCTGCGCGACATCATCCCGCTCAGCGACACCATCGGCCGCGGCTCCTTCGAGTTCGGCGAGACGCGCGCGCCGATGAGCCTGCCGGGCGTGCCGCCGTTCGCGGTGGCGATCTGCTACGAGGCGATCTTCCCCGACGAGATCGTGCCCAAGCCGCGGCCGGCCTGGATCCTCAACGTCACCAACGATTCCTGGTTCGGCACCTCGAGCGGGCCCTACCAGCACATGGTCAGCGCCCGGTTACGCGCCGTCGAGGAAGGCCTGCCGATGATCCGCGTCGCCAATACCGGCATCAGCGCCGTGATCGACGGCGGCGGTCATGTCCTGCGCCAGCTCGGCATGAACGTCGAGGGGGTGATCGACGAACGGCTGCCGCCGCCTCTGTCGCCCACCCTGTACGGCCGCCATGGTGATGCCGCGTTGCTGGCGCTCATGGCGCTAGTGGCACTGGTCGCCGGCCTCCGGCCTGTCAGGAAATCCGCAGGGCGAATGCCATAATATTCCCGTAAGGCGCGTATCGCGACGCCATTGCAACAACCAAGCGTATAAATAATGTCTTAACACTAGGACCAATTGACGTTATATTGACGATAGATTCACGGCTTGTGACGGCTTTGCATTCATTTTTGCATGCGCCGTGGCCGCCGCCGGGAATCGGGGGGCGTACGTGGCGTTCTGCCGTGTGCGTTATGGCGTGGTGCAGGACGTCCCATCCGAAGGACTCAGGCGCGTAACGCCGACGAACCAAGGAGCTAATCGACCATGGCAGGTCATCCCGTCGACGTTCATGTCGGCATGCGTGTGCGCCAGCGACGGACATTGCTGGGCATGAGCCAGGAGAAGCTCGGAGAAGCTGTCGGGCTCACTTTTCAGCAGATCCAGAAATACGAGCGCGGCGCCAATCGCATCGGCTCGAGCCGGCTCTACGAGTTCAGCAAGGTGCTGGACGTGCCGGTCTCGTACTTCTTCGACGAGATGCCGGTGAACGTGCTGGTCGGCCGCGGCGGACGCGGGCGCGGCCGCAAGGGCGCCGGCCTGGCCGAAGAAGGAACGCCGTTCGAGGACGAGAAGGATCCGCTCGCCAAGCGCGAGACGCTCGAGCTGGTGCGCGCCTACTACAAGATCGACGAGGAGAAGGTGCGCAAGCGCATCTTCGAGATGGTCAAGGCGGTGGGCGCCGCGTCCAAGGCGCACAAGCTGGCCGCTGGCCGCAAGCGCTGAGCCCTCGCGGCCAGCGCGCGACGCCGCGGCTCAGCCGTCGGCGTCCGCCGGCCGCACATAGACGTCCTTCACCGCCAGCCTGCCGTCGCGGAAGGTGTAGCGCTCGACGCCCACCGACGCGAATGGCCGGCCGGTGGCCTTGTCGGTTCCCGTCATCCTGAAGGTCATGAAGGTGGCGTCCGGCGCGTGGTGATAGACCACGTCGGCGAAGCGCACGTTCTCGACCTGGGTCTTGCGCTCGACGAAGAAGGCCGCGATCTTCTCGCGCGTGTCGAGCGCACGCAGCTGCCCGTTGGCCAGCAGCGTCCAGGTGAAGTCGGGCGTCACCACCGCGTACATCGCCTCGAGATCCTGCTTGAAGAAGGCGCGCCCGAAGGCACGGAAGATCGTGTCGCGCTCGGCGGCGTCCGGTGTCATGCGCTGCTCCTGCTTCAGCTCGCGGTGAAGGCGAGATAGTCCTTGGCGACTTCCTCGACGGCGGTCTCGTAGATGCGCTTGCCGTGCTCGGCCGTCGACAGGTTGGGATTCGAGCCGATGCGGCCGTCGGGAAAGGCGCGACGGTAGTCCTCGGCGTCGGCGAAGCCGCCGCTGGGCGCCACCTCGGGCGACATCGGCACCTTCTTCTCGGTCTGCGGGTACATGTAGAAGGTCATCGACACCTCGCTCGGCGTCGCGTGGCTGCCCTCGGCGTTGCCGTAGAGCTCGCGCGACAGCGCGCGGATGCCCGGCCCCTCCCACCAGTTGCGCAACTTGCACTTCACCGACGGCGCGTTGCTGCCGCGCACCAGCGAGCGCTCGGCGTAGATCTCGGAGAACGCCGCCGTCACCGTGGCGATGTTGCCGCCGTGGCCGTTGACGAAGAAGAAGCGCGTAAAGCCGTGTCGCACCAGCGACTGGATATTGTCGCGCACCACCGCGATCAGGGTCGAGGGCCGCAGGGTCATCGAGCCGGGAAAGTCGAGATGGTGCTGCGCCATGCCGACCGAGATGGTGGGCGCCACCAGTGCGTCGAGCTTCTCGCCGACACCCTGGGCGACGAACTCGGCGGTGAGCGCATCGGTGCCCACCAAGCCGTTCGGACCGTGCTGCTCGGTCGAGCCGATCGGGATGATGATGCCGGTACTCTTCTTCAGATACGCCTCGACATCCTGCCACGTCACCAACTGCAACCGCATCGCCTGAACCTCTCATCGCGCCGCAGCGAAGCATGGCCGCGCGCGATGTCGATCGCAAGCGAGGCGGTGTCGGCACAAGATCTGGTAGGTCAGAACTGTCGATTAGCCGACGGTCAATTCCCGCTTCGTGATTGGTCTATAGGAGTTTGATCAGACGAGCGAATCCCCACCTGACAGGCCGCTTTCAAGGTTGTCCGCCGTACTCAGGAACGACCGTAACCATCTGAATCCTCGCCGATAAAATATTCATGATTTCAGCGTGATTGCGACGCGCCAGACTATCCGCATTATTGTGGGGAGAATTGATTTAAGTCATGAACGCCATCCGCGACTTCTGGCACGACTTCTCGTGGGATTTGCGTTGCGCCCTGCGAGACCTGAGCGTGCGACTGAGCGCCGCTTTCCGCTGAGACGGCGATGAGCGTACCCGACACCGCCAGTGACGGGATGCCGGCGCGTGCGCTCTACCTGACCATGACGGTGCCGCCCCGGCGGCGCCGTACCTTGGGCGAGCGGCTGCGCCGGGCGGTGCGCAGCCATGTCGGCATGGCCGTGTTCGTGGCGATGCTGGTTGCCAGCGCGGGGTTGGTCCTGTTCTCGCGCTAGCCCGCGCTGGTCAGCCCGGCGCCTGCGTGGTAATATTCTTTCATGTCCGGGATGACGCTCCTTCGGCGGCGAATTAGCCACCCGGCCCTTCGCGAGGGCCGGGCCGTGCTGATTTTCGCCAATGCCGATCGGAGTTCCCGACATGTTGTCCGTCACGGCCGCTGAGCCGTCCTCTTCCGACTACCGTTCCAACAGCGCGCCGCGCGACGTGCATTGCTTCGCCGTCGCCGCCGATCCTTCGCCCGGCCTGTTGCCGCGCGTGCTTGAGCTGATCGCCAAGCGCGGCCTGGTCCCGCTGCGCGTGCATGCCGCGCTGGAGGGCACGCCGCGCACGCCCGATGCGGAGGTGCTGACCGTCGACGTCCAGGTCGCGGGCCTCGACGCCGACACCGCCGCGCACGTCGCGCGCTGCCTGACGCAGCTCGTCGGCGTCTTCGACGTGACGTCCTCGGCGCGATAGCGGCGACCCCATTCAGGTCCATACCGCCGGCGCGGAGAGTTCCTCGTCGCCCCCGGCGTCGATCCGGATCGTGCGTGTCGCGCGCGCGTCCGGCGCGCCGTCATGTGATCCCGTCAATGACCGCGAACGAACAGCTCGTAGACCGACAGCAGGATCTCGATGGCGATCAGGACGATGATGTACCATTCCAGACGAACCGTTCGCTGGTCCTGCACAAGCTCGAGCAGCGTGCGAATGGTGTCGCCGACGAGCGTGAGCTTGCGGTCCACGGCCTGGCCCCGCTCCAGCAGCTCGTACTCGTCGACGAGCCGCGCGTAGAAGCGCTCAAGCTCGGGCCAATCCCACAGGACGTCGGGCTTGTCCTCGACGGCGACGCGGCCGACCATGCGGTGCTGGGTGAGCAGGCTGTCGCCGACCTGCCGCACCAGCTCGCGCATCGGCGGGACGCCCCGGCCCTTGCGCTTGATCTCCATGGCGAGTTGATCGATGCGGTCGAGGGCGACGGCGAGCTGGGTCTCGTGGTGCGCCAGAACCAGGCTCTTGGCCAGCACGTTCGCCACGATCTGCAGCCGCTCGGGCGCCTCGTCCTTGAGGAAGATCGCGCCCGCCTGATCGAGATTGTCGTCGTCGCGCGCATTAACCGTCGCCGAGACCCGATCCGTCTCGGGCATCTCCAGGGCATCGACGATCCGTGCGCGCAGCACATCGAGCACCGGCGCCTCGTCAGCCAGCGGAACCCCGGCGAAAACCACGACGCCGAAGCGGTACGCAAAGGCCACACCGCGCCGACCGACGCGCAAGGCCAGCGGCGACAAGCCGATCGTGTCGGGATGCTCGAGATGCCTCGTGTCGATGCGCAGGCCCAGCAGCACCGCGCGAAAATCAATCGTCGTAGTGTCGCGTTTCACCTTCACCACCGTGGCACCGATGCGAGGGGCCGAGCAGGATGACACCGCCAACCTGCGCTCGCATCGAGCGATTTTCCTCCCAAGCGACTACAATTCAACCAGCTGCGCCATCGCGACAATGCGGCGCGAGGAGACATTGCACTATCCGCGCGCGGGCATCGGATCGGGCGGATCGCCATCGCTATCGGGTGGCGCTTACCCCGGGAAGTTGCGCTTGAGCACCGCGGCGAGATCGGGCACCGCGTCGGTGCGCAGCGCGATGGCGTTGAGCTTCGGCGTCTCGGCGAACCATGGGCGACGCGGCGTCCAGCGCGTCATGATCGCGACGTAGAGATCGAGCGCGCTGAAGCGCGCGCCGAGGAACCACGGCCCGTCGCCCAGCGTGCTCTCGACCTGCCGCCACAGGCGCAGGCGATAGTCGTTGAAGCGCTCGCGCAGCTCCTGCTGCGGCGCCTCGCCCGAGATCCAACGCGTGGTGTCGTCGGCGACGGTGAAGGTCGGGTAGATGTTGGCCACCAGGAACACCAGCCAGCGCAGGAACGCCGCGCGCTCCGGCGCGCCGGCCGGCGGCACCAGGGAGCGGTCGGCGGGCGCGTCGTCGGCCAGCAGCAGCGTGATGGCCGCGCTCTCGGTCATCAGCGTGCCGTCGGGCAGCACCAGGGTCGGCACCTGGGCCAGCGGGTTGACGCGCGCGAGCGCCTCGCGCGCCTCAGCCGACTTGAAGAGGTCGCCGACCTCCTCGAACTCGAAGGGTCGGCCGTACCACACCAGCTGCGCCTCGATCAGCGCCGAGCCCCAGCCAGTGCGTCCGATCAGGCGGTACATCGTGGGCCTCAGTCGTTGTTGAGCAGGTGGATCAGGCTCGATGTGTCCCAGCGCTTGCCGCCGCGGCGCTGGACATGAGCGTAGAACTGGTCGACCAGCGCGGTGACCGGCAGGCGCGCGCCCTGATTGCGCGCCTCGTCGAGGCAGATGTTGAGGTCCTTGCGCATCCAGTCGACGGCGAAGCCGTAGTCGAACTTGCCGGCGACCATGGTCTTCCAGCGATTCTCCATCTGCCAGCTCTGCGCCGCGCCCTTGGAGATCACGCCCATCACCTTCTCGATGTCGAGCCCGGCCTTCATGCCCAGGTGAATCGCCTCGGACAGCCCCTGCACCAGGCCGGCGATGCAGATCTGGTTCATCATCTTGGTGAGCTGGCCCGAGCCCGAGGGGCCGATCAGGGTGCAGGCCTTGGCGAAGCTGTCGGCCACCGGCTTGGCCCGGTCGAACGGCTCCTGGTCGCCGCCACACATCACCGCGAGCTGGCCGTTCTCGGCGCCGGCCTGGCCGCCCGACACCGGCGCATCGACGAAATGGAAACCGAGCTTCTTGGCCTCGGCGTAGAGCTCGCGCGCGACGTTGGCCGAGGCGGTGGTGTTGTCGAAGAAGATCGCGTTCGTCTTCATGCCGGCGAAGGCGCCGTCCTTGCCCAGCACGACGGAGCGCAGGTCATCGTCGTTGCCGACGCAGCAGAAGACGATGTCGCAGCCTTCCGCCGCCTCGCGCGGCGTCTTCTTCGCGGTGCCCTTGTGCTTTTGCGTCCACTGTTCGGCCTTGGCGAAGGTGCGGTTGTAGACCGTGACGTCGTGGCCCTTGGCCGCGAGATGGCCCGCCATCGGGAAGCCCATCACGCCCAGACCGAGAAATGCGACCCTCGCCATAGAATCCTCCCTGACTTCGTGCGGGCCGCACCCTAGCTCAGCTTTGCAGCAGCATCACCAGGATCGTCGCCGCGCCGACGAGCATCGGCGGCAGCGCCAGCGGCCAGGCACGGCGATAGACCGCGCCGTCGCCGCCGGCCAGCGCCAGGATCGCCGCCCCCATGGACACGCGGATCGGCGACAGCATGGTGAGATTGGTGGTGACGCTGTTCTGCACCGTCGCCACCCAGTCGAGGCTCAGCCGCGTCTCGGCGGCCAGCGCCATCTGCATCGGCATCAGCATGGCGTTGGACGCCGCACCGCCGCCGGTGAGAAAACCGCCGATCGCGGCGAACAGCGGTGTCGCCAGCGCCGCCGACGGACCGACCGCCGCGAACAGCGCGTCGGCGATGATCCGAGCCATGCCGCCGCTGACATAGAACGCCGCCATCACCACGAACAGCAGGGTCACAACGCAGGGCCGCCACGCACCGAGAACAGCCGTGCGCGCGACCGCCGCCAACGGCGCGCGCAGCGCCAGCGCGCTCAGCAGGCCGACGGCGAGCAACCAGAATCCCGGCGCGTAGAACGGCGGAAACGGCGGCTGGCCGGCAAGCGGCTGCCAGGCCCACAGATCCTTCAACGTCGCCTGCAGCGGCGCGATGGTGCGGGTGAGCACCAGCGCGACGGTCAGCGCCGCGTAGGGCGCCACGCCCGACGCGGCGCGCCGCAGGGCGGCGCCGTCCGGCCGCTCGTCGCGTAGCCAGCGCAACGCCGTCAGCACGCCCAAAGGCGCGGCGCCGGCGATCTCGACATCGACGATCAGGTGCGCCGCCCACACCGCGGCGACGATGGCGAGGGTCCAGGCCAGATCGTCGAGTCGCTGTGCCAACGAGGGCGCCGGGCCGATCCCGCGGAGAAAGAACCAGAACAGCGCGAGATAGCCGAGATGGATCGGCATCTGCAGCAGGCCGCAGAGCATGCCGAGCGTCGTCGGCGACAGGCCGCTGAGCAGCGCACCGATGGTCGTGCCCGCCGCCAGCGCGCCCCATGGCACCATCGATTGGCTGTAGAGGCCGAACAGCAGCGCCGGCACACCGCCGATGCCCAGCCGCCTCACCGCCGCCAGGGCGATGATGTAGCCGACACCGAAGCCGGTCACCGCCTCGGCGAAAGGCCCGAGCATGAAGCAGACGAAGTAGAGGCGACGATGTTCGGGTTCGGCCGGCGCGACAGGCTCGGCCGCGTGCGAAGGCGCGCGCGCGACCACGCAGCGGTAGAAGAACACGCCGCCGGCGATGATCGAGACCACCTGCCACGACAGCCACGATCCGACCAGGGTCTGCTCGACGACGAAGCCCGCGAACCCCGCACCGCCACGCAGCGCCAGCGCCGCGGCGACGGTCGCGGCCAGCCCAGCGGCGCCTGCCGCCAGCGCGCCGACGCGGCCGCTGGCGAGCAGGACGATGACGAGAACCAGCGGGGCGGCGGCGGTGAGCAGGGTCATGCGAAGGTCGGGCTCAGCCATGCCGCGCCGGGCGGCCCGGGAGCAAGGAAAAGCTTGTCGCCAGACAAGCTTGCGGCTACCGGTCGTTTCCCGTACAAGCCGCCCGGCGCCCCGATAGCTCAGCGGTAGAGCAACCGCTTCGTAAGCGGTAGGCCGTTGGTTCAAATCCGACTCGGGGCACCATTTTCCCCTGCCGGCCGGCGGGCCGGGTCGCGGCTGTGGAAGAGGACGTGACGCAACAGCCGCCGATCCATGTCTGCGTGACGAACCTGCTTGAGAGCCGTCACCAGAAGAAGACGGGGATCCCGCGCGTCGAGTACGAGATAGCGAAGTTCCTGGCCGCCCGCGGCGCGACGGTCATCGCCTGGCGCGGCCGGCGGTTCCATCACGTCGATTTCGCCGAGGTGATCGACTCGATCGCGCGCGCGCAGTCGCTCGATCTCGACACGATCTGTGCCGAGCCTCAGCTCTCCAGGCCGCCCGCCGCGCTTCAGCGGATGCTGGCCGGGATTTGCATCGCGCTGGCGCGGCACGTACCGGTGAACAGCGAGCCCGGCCGCACGATCGTGCACGCCGCCTTCCGCCGCGTCGCCGCCGTCTGGCCGCACCTGTCGCCCGCGCGGCGCCGCGCGATGGCGCAGCGCCTGCGCCTGACGGACGACTCCGATCGCCTCGGCCATTTCACCGACGTGCTGGCGCGGATGCGCGGCAGCGAGCTGACCGACAATGCGGCGCGTGGGCCTGTCGAGTTTGCGCGCGGCGGTGTCGTGCTGCTGCTCGGCATCTGGTGGAACCAGCGGCCGCTCGACGAGATCGCGCGGCTCCGGCGCGAGCGCGGCCTGCGCTTCATCGCCATGGTGCACGACCTGATCCCGATCCGGCGACCCGAGTTCTTCACCGACGAGACCGGCCGGCTGCGCTTCAGCCGCTTCATCGACGGCCTGCTGGCGAGCGCCGACGCGCTTTTCGCCACCTCGGCGCATGTCGCGCACGGCGTCGAGGCCTACGCGCGCGAACGACGGGTGGCGATCCAGCCCGTGGCGCGCGTGCCGCTGTGCTCGGATCTCCGGCGCAGCGTGATGCCGCAACACACGGCGGCACTGGCGCGGCACGCGCTCGAGCCCGGCCGCTTCGTCGTCTATGTCTCCACCATCAATCCACGCAAGAATCACCTCTTCGCCTACCGGCTGTGGCGGCGGCTGGTGGAGGAACTCGGTAATGCCGCGCCGACGCTGGTGTTCGCCGGCCAGCGCGGCTGGCGCTACGAGGCGCTGCTCGAGACCATGACGGCGGACACGCTGATGTGGAACCGCAAGCTGCGCTTCGTCGAGGGGCCGACCGACGCCGAGGTCGCCTGGCTCTATGCCAACTGCGCCTTCAGCATCTTCCCCTCGCTCTACGAGGGCTGGGGCCTGCCGATCCTCGAATCGCTGTCCTTCGGCAAGTACTGCCTGGCCGCCGACAACACGTCGCTGCCGGAGGCCGGCCAGGGCCTCGTCTTTCACGCCGGCGCCGAGGACGAGGATGCCTGGCTCGCCGAGCTACGCCGCGTTCTCGGCGAGCCCGGCTATCTCGAGGCCGCCAACGCCCGCATCCGCGAGCGCTTCATCGCGCGCGACTGGGATGCAGTCGGCGCCGATCTGCTGGCGGTGATCGCCTCGGCGAAGGCCGCTGGCGAGCCGGCGTAGCCGCGGTCGAGAGCGGCGCCGACGTTCTACTCTGACGGCTCTGTGGCCGGCGTCTCATCGAGCTCGGCCAACATCCGATCGGCTTCGCTTTGCAGCCTGTCGAGGCAAGCGATCAGCGTGTCGGCGGTGCCGGGTGGAAGGGCGCCCAGCAGCCGTTTCTGTCGCCGCCGCGCGTTGGCCATGATGATGTCGTGCACCTCGCGGCCCTGGCGGGTCAGGCTGACGAGAGTCCGCCGTCCGTCCTCGCGGTCCGATACACGCCGGACGAAGCCACGCCGCTCCAGCTTTTGCACGGTCAGGCCGACCCAGGCCTTGTCGGTCGCCAGGGCGCGGCTGATGTCGCGTGCGCTCGTCGTCTCCAGCAGGGCGATAATCGACAGCACACGCCATTCCGGCAGGGTCACGTCGAGCTCGTTGCGATAGCGCCGGTTGCTGTAGAGGCCCAGCGTGTTCGACAGCCGCAGCAGGCGATACGTCAGCAGGTCCGTGACGGATTTTGGCTCGCGCATGGCCCGGGGCTTAGCAGTTGACCGCAGGGACGTTCAAGCCATATGGTAGTGATCACTACTAATTTGTCTCAATGGGAGGAATGGTCTGCGCATGAATCGGCTGCCGCTGCAGGGCGTGCGCGTGCTCGAATGTGCGAGCGTCATCGCCGGCCCCTACTGCTCCTACATGCTCACGCTCCTGGGCGCGGAGACGATCAAGATCGAGCGGCCGGCCGAGGGTGACTGGATGCGCCGCCAGGGCGGCGACGCCGCGCTGGTGGCCGCCGGCCTCGGCAGCACTTTTCTGTCGTGCAACGCGGGCAAGCGTTCGGTGGCGCTGAACCTCAAGGATCCGCGCGGCGTGCGGATCGCGCGTGAGATCGCGGCCGGCGTCGACGTCATGGTCGAGAACTGGCGGCCCGGCACGGCGCAGCGGCTGGGCGTCGGATTCGCGGACATTCGAGCGGTCAATCCGCGCATCGTCTATTGCTCGATCTCCGGGTTCGGCCAGGACGGGCCGCTCTCGCCGCGTCCCGCCTACGACCACATCATCCAGGCGGTATCCGGCATCATGTCGGTCACCGGCACACCGCAGACGGCACCCAGCCGCACCGGCCCGCCGCTGGTCGACTATCTCACCGGCCTGTCGGCAGCCGTCGCCATTCTCGCCGCGCTGCGCGAGCGCGATCGCACCGGCGACGCTCAGCAGATCGATGTCGGCATGCTCGACTGCGCCGTCGCCGGGATGGGTTCGATTCTGTCGTCGCACATCAACGGCGGCGTGCCGGCGGCGCCCATCGGCAACGCAGCGGCCAGCGGCGCGCCGTCTTCGGGCCTGTTCCGCACCAGCACGTCGCCGCTCACCGTCGTGGCCAATACCGAGGCGCAGTTCGTCGCCCTGTGCGGCGCACTCGGCCGGCCCGAGTTGACGGCCGATCCGCGCTTTTGCGATCCCGCGACGCGCAAGCGCAACGAGGTTGCGCTGCGCGAGATCATCGCGTCGTGCCTGGCCGAACGCCCGGCGATCGAATGGGAAGGCAGGCTGGCGGCGGCTGGCGTGCCTGTCGGCGCGGTGCGCTCGGTGCCCGAGCTGCTGGACGAGGCGCAGGTCTCGGCACGCGAGCTGTTCCGCACCCTCGCCCTGCCCGAGCAGGGCCGCGAGGCGGTGCTGCCGAGTGCCGGTTTCAAGCTCAATGGTCGAAGGGTCGCGCCCGAGCGCGCCCCGCCGCTGCTGGCGGCCGACAACGACAGTGTCCTTGCGGAGCTGGGCTACGACGCCTCGCAGCGTCGATCCCTGCGCGAGGACGGGGTGTGGTGAGAGAGGCAACAAGGGGCGGAAACAGATGAGACAACGAATCTTGGCCGGGGCCTTGGCCCTGGGTCTGGCGTCGGCCGCCGTGGCCGCGCCCGTCATGGCGCAGGAAAAGGCGAGCGTCGGCTACTATCCCGGCGCGCTGATCTCGATGCCGGTGCTGGTCGCCAGCGAGAAGAAGTTCTTCGAGAAGAACGGCCTCGCCGTCGAGCTGGTGCCGGTCGCCAGCGGCCCTGCAATGACTTCCGCCGTCGCCAGCGGCAGCGTGACCTTCGTCAACAACTCGTGGGACAACCTCATCGTGGCCGTCGACAAGGGCCTGCCGGTAAGGGCCGTGGCCGGCTCGACGGTGAAGGTGCCGTTCGCCCTGCTCGTACGCTCGGGCATCGCGCTGCCGCACCAGTCTGAGGGCTATCCCGGCGTCGTCAAGGATCTGCTCGGCAAGAACTGGGGCGTGCTGGCGCTCGGTGTGTCGGTGCATTTCATGGCGCAGACGATCCTCGCCGATGCCGGCTACAAGCCGAGCGACGTGACCTTCCTGGCCGTCGGCCTGCCCAACACCGCGCGTCCGGCGCTGCAGCGCGGCACGGTCGACACCTATCTCAGCATCGAGCCGCTGTTGTCGCTCGCGGCCCAGAGCAAGGAGGCCGTCGTCGTCGTCGATTTCGCGAAGAACCAGGGCCCCAAGGTCTTCCACGATCTCGGCTACAATGGATGGTGGGCCTCCCTGTCGACGATCAAGGACAGACCCGACGTGGTGGCTCGATTCTCGAAGGCGCTCGAGGATTCCTACTGCTGGTTCAGCAAGCCGGAGAATCTCGACGAGGTCGTCGCCCTCATGCGGAAGTTCGTGAAGGTGCCGGATCTGCCCGATCCCGCCTTCAAGACGATGGTCA
>JBFXAZ010000017.1:0-66007 GCA_050183765.1 Reyranellaceae bacterium
AGTTCCCTACCCCCGGAGGGGGAAGGAGCCCGAAGGGCGGAAGGGGGATGCCACGACACCATCGGTGTCCGTCTTCGACATCCCCCTTCCGTCGCTCCGCGCCACCTTCCCCCTCCGGGGGAAGGTAAGACCTTGCGTTGAACCGCGCGCCACGCCCGCTCTGATCCGCCCGCCGCCGATCCAGGAGACATATCCCATGGCCTCGCCCGACCTGCCGTTCCGCACGGCCACGGAGCTCGCCCGCGCGATCCGCAAGAAGAAGATCGGCTGCGCCGAGCTGCTCGAGCTCTATCTCAAGCGCATCGAGACCTATAACCCCAAGCTCAACGCGGTGATCGCGCTCGACACCGGCACGGCGCGCAAGGCGGCGAAGGCGGCCGACAAGGCGGTGGCGCGCGGCGACGAGCTGCCGCCGCTGCACGGCGTGCCGATGACCATCAAGGAGAGCTACGACGTCGCCGGCCTGCCGACGACCTGGGGCGATCCGGCGCTGCGCGCCAACGTGGCGTCGGCCGATGCGCTGTCGGTGACACGGCTGCGTGCAGCGGGCGTCAACCTGTTCGGCAAGACCAACGTGCCGCTGATGCTGGCGGACTGGCAGAGCTACAACGCGGTCTACGGCACCACCAGCAACCCCTGGGACACGGGCCGCTCGCCCGGCGGCTCGTCGGGCGGCTCGGCCGCGGCGCTGGCCGCCGGCCTGACCGGCATCGAGGCGGGCAGCGACATCGGCGCCTCGATCCGCAATCCCGCGCATTACTGCGGCGTGTACGGCCACAAGCCCACCTGGGGCGTCGTCAGCCCGCGCGGCCATGCCCTGCCCGGCCGCGTGGCCCAGGCCGACATCTCGGTCATCGGTCCGCTGGCGCGCGGCGCCGAGGATCTCGAGACGGCCTTCGCGGCGATGGCCGGACCCGACGACATCGACGGCGCGGGCTGGAAGCTGAAGCTGCCCAAGCCCGAAAAGACCAAGCTGCGCGAGTTCAAGGTCGCGGTAATGCTCGAGGATCCCAACTCCGCCGTCGACCAGGAGGTGCAGAGCCTGCTGTCGCGCCTGGCCGAGTTCCTCGGCAAGTCCAGGGCCAAGGTCAGCCTGACGGCGCGGCCGGACATCGACACCACGGAGATGCACCGCATCTACGTCGCCCTGCTGCGCGCCGCGACCTCGGGGCGCCAGAACGACGAGATGTACGCGCGCAACCAGGAGACCGCGCGCGGGCTCGATCCCGCCGACCACAGCTACTTCGCCGACATGACCCGCGCCAACGTGCTGGGCCATCGCGACTGGCTGGCGATCAACGAGCGGCGCCACCAGCTGCGCCTGCGCTGGGCCGAGTTCTTCAAGGACTACGACCTGCTGCTGTGCCCCGCCGCCGCCTCGGCCGCCTTCCCGCACGACCAGGTGGGCGAGCGCCACGAGCGCACCATCGAGGTCAACGGCGAGCGCGTGCCGACCACCGACCAGCTGTTCTGGGCCGGCATCGCCAGCGTCTGCTACCTGCCCGGCACGGTCGCGCCGATCGGCTTCACGCCGCGCGGCCTGCCGGTGGGCGTGCAGATCATCGGCCCGCAATACGGCGACCGCAGCACCCTGCGCTTCGCCCGCCTGCTGGAGCGCGAATACCAGGCCTTCGTGCCGCCGCCGGGTTACGCGTGATATTCCTTCTCCCCGCGAAGGCGGGGAGAAGGTGCCCGAAGGGCGGATGAGGGGCTTCGAATCAACAGCGACCGTTATTGTTGTTGGACGAGAAGCCCCTCATCCGCCTCGCTGGTGCTCGGCACCTTCTCCCCGCCTTCGCGCGGAGAAGGAAAGAGCGTTGACGCCATGTGACGCGCGCTTTAGGCCTGCGCGCAAACGAGGGAAGACCATGCCGCAATATCGTTCTCGTACCTCCACCCATGGCCGCAACATGGCCGGCGCCCGCGGCCTGTGGCGCGCCACGGGCATGAACGACAGCGATTTCGGCAAGCCGATCATCGCCATCGCCAACTCCTTCACCCAGTTCGTGCCGGGCCACGTCCACCTGCAGAACCTCGGCCAGATGGTGGCGCGCGAGATCGAGAAGGCCGGCGCCGTCGCCAAGGAGTTCAACACCATCGCGGTCGACGACGGCATCGCCATGGGCCACGACGGCATGCTCTATTCGCTGCCCTCGCGCGAGCACATCGCCGACGCCGTCGAGTACATGTGCAACGCCCACTGTGCCGACGCCGTGGTCTGCATCTCCAATTGCGACAAGATCACGCCCGGCATGCTGATGGCCGCGATGCGGCTGAACATCCCGGCGATCTTCGTCTCCGGCGGCCCGATGGAGGCCGGCAAGGTGATCCTCGAGGACGGCACCCAGCGCAAGGCCGACCTGATCGACGCCATGGTGCAGGCCGCCAACCCGCAGACCTCCGATGCCGACGTCGCCGTGTACGAGCGCTCGGCCTGCCCGACCTGCGGTTCGTGCTCGGGCATGTTCACCGCCAATTCGATGAACTGCCTCGCCGAGGCGCTGGGCCTGGCGCTGCCGGGCAACGGCTCGGTGCTCGCCACCCATGCCTACCGCAAGGAGCTGTTCCTGCAGGCCGGCCGTACCATCGTCGAGCTGACCAAGCGCTGGTACGAGCAGGACGACGTGACGGCCACGCCGCGCGGCATCGCCGATTTCAAGGCCTTCGAGAACGCCATGGTCCTCGACATCGCCATGGGCGGCTCCACCAATACGGTGCTGCACCTGCTCGCCATGGCGCGCGAGGGCGAGGTGCCGTTCACCATGGCCGACATCGACCGGCTCAGCCGCAGGGTGCCGCACCTGTCGAAGCTCGCGCCGTCGACCTCGGAATTCCACATGGAAGACGTGCATCGGGCCGGCGGCATCATGGGCCTGATGGGCGAGCTCGACCGGTTGGGCCTGATCCACCGCGACCGCGCCACGGTGCATGCCAGGACCATGGGCGAGGCGATCGATCGCTGGGACATCATGCGCCAGCCCTCGCCGGAGGTGCAGACATTCTATCGCGCGGCGCCGGGCGGCGTGCGCACGACCGAGGCGTTCAGCACGAGCCGTCAGTGGGACACGCTGGACATGGACCGCGAGAAGGGCTGCATCCGGTCGGGCGAGCATGCCTACTCGAAGGATGGCGGGCTGGCCGTGCTCTACGGCAACCTCGCGCCCGACGGCTCGATCGTGAAGACCGCCGGCGTGCCGGCGAACTGCCTGAGCTTCAAGGGTCCGGCGCGCGTCTTCGAGAGCCAGGATTCGGCGGTGAAGGCCATCCTCGGCTTCACGCTCAAGCCCGGCGACGTCGTGGTGATCCGCTACGAAGGGCCGCGCGGCGGGCCGGGCATGCAGGAGATGCTGTATCCGACCAGCTACCTCAAGAGCATCGGGCTGGGCCAGAAATGCGCGCTGATCACCGATGGCCGCTTCTCCGGCGGCTCCTCGGGGCTGAGCGTCGGCCACATGTCGCCGGAGGCCGCGACGGGCGGCCTGATCGCCCTGGTCGAGGAAGGCGACATCATCGAGATCGACATCCCGCAGCGCAAACTGCACCTCGCGGTCGACGAGGCGACCCTGGTCAGGCGGCGCGAGGCCATGGAGGCGCGCGGCGCCCAGGCGTGGAAGCCGAGCGAGAAGCGCGAGCGGATGGTCTCGACGGCGCTGCGCGCCTATGCCGCCTTCGCGCTGTCCGCCTCCGAAGGCGCCGCCCGCGATGTCGAGCTGATCGAGCGCCACTCGAGGGGCTAACTGCTCCGTCATCCTGAGCGTAGCGAAGGATCTTGCGGTCGTCTGACCGCGATACCGCAAGATCCTTCGCTGCGCTCAGGATGACAGGTCAGCCGTAGCTCGACCGGGCCTGGATGCCCCAACGGCCGTCGACCTTGGTGATGATGTACATCGAGTGGTGCGTGCCGATCTTCGAGCCGTCGGCGCGCCAGCGGGTGAACCACACGTCGACGTGCACCTTCTCCGGGTCGCTCGCCAGCACGCAATGGCTGTCCCAGGTGCTGCGCGCCCAGCCGTGCTGCGCCGTGCGCGCATCGAAAGCGGTGAAGGAGACATCGTCGCGCGTCGGGTAGTGCGTCACCATGCCGGTGCCGAACAGCACGTGCGGAAAATTGAACGCCGCGCGCACGCCCTCGAGGTCGCGCTTGTTGAGCGCCGCGACATAGCGTTCGATGACGTCGACGATCTCGGGCGCGGCTTGGCTGCTGGTCGTCGGCGTCGTCACTTCTTCAGGCCCTTCTTCGCCAGCGCGGCGCGCAGCAGATCGACGCGGTCCTGGCCCCAGAACAGCTCGCCGTCGAGCACGAAGGTCGGCACGGCGAAGACGCCCGCCGCTTCCGCCTCGGCATCGAGCGCCGCCAGGCGCGCGCGGCCCTCGCCGTCGCGCAGCGCGACATAGCCCGCGGGATCGAGGCCGATCTCGTTCAGCATCGCCGCGATCTCGGCGCTGTTCTCGATGTCGATCCTGCGTTCGAAGAATCGCGGATAGATCGCGTCGAGAAAGGCGCGCGTCTTGCCACGATCCATCGCGTGCAGGAACGCAACATGCGCCAGAGCGCCGTCGAAGACCTTCTTCGGGCCGAGGATGGTCAGCCCCAGCGGCGTCGCGAAGCGGCGCACGTCCATGTAGAGGTACTTGATGCGCCGCAGCGCGCGCGCCGCGGCCGCCGGATCCATCATCGCCGCGCCGGCGATGCCCTTGATGTCGAGCGAGTACGGGCGCGG
Source organism: Reyranellaceae bacterium (assembly GCA_050183765.1). Classification (GTDB taxonomy): domain Bacteria; phylum Pseudomonadota; class Alphaproteobacteria; order Reyranellales; family Reyranellaceae; genus JAFAZJ01. The sequence goes on from JBFXAZ010000017.1 coordinate 4,722, forward strand.
CTCGACGGCGACGTCGAAGTCGCGCTCCAGCGCGTCGATCGCCTTCGCCGCGAGGTAGGAATACGGGCTGCGGCAGTCGAGCCACAACGGGATCGACGCCGGCACGTCACTTCACCGTCTTGGCGCGCAGGCGGCGCATGCCCGACAGCCAGCGATCCATGTCGGCCGTCTTGCGCTGCATGTACTCGTGCACGACAGGGTGCGAGAGGATCAGGAAGCGTTCGGCGTCCATCGCCTTGATCACCGCGTCGGCGACGTCATCCGGCTTCATGATGCCGTCGATGCCGGCGGCCGTGGTACCGGTGCCGCGATACATCGCCGTGTCGACCGCCTGCGGGCACAGGCACGACACGCGGATGCCCTTGTCGCCGTACTGGATCGACAGATGCTCGGCCAGCGCCACGGCGGCGTGCTTGGTGACGCCGTAGGGTGCCGAGCCCATCGACGCCAGCAGGCCGGCAGCCGAGGCGGTGTTCAGCAGGTAGCCTGACTGGCGCGCCAGCATGCCCGGCACCAGGGCGCGCGCGGCGTACACATGGCTCATCACGTGAATCGCCCAGGAATCCGCCCAGTCCTTGTCCGAGGCGCCCTCGTGACCGGCGCGGGCGATGCCGGCATTGGAGAAGAAGACGTCGACCGGCCCATAGGCGCGCTCGGCCTCGCTCACCAGTTTCTTGATGTCGCCCTCGACCGCCACGTCGCAGGGCACGGCCAGTCCGCCGATCTCCTTCGCCACACGCTGCAGGTTGTCGCCCGGCCTGTCCGCCACGACGACGCCCTTCGCACCTTCCGCCGCATAGCGCCGCGCCACCGCCTCGCCGATGCCGCCCGCCGCGCCGGTGACGACGCAGACCTTGCCCTGAACCTTCATGACGTCTTCCTTCCCAACGTTTTCAGCTTCTACCTTCCCCCGGCGGGGGAAGGTGGCGCGGAGCGACGGAAGGGGGATGCTTCAACACACGCGGTGTTCGTCTTCGACATCCCCCATCCGCCCTTCGGGCACCTTCCCCCTCCGGGGGAAGGTATGATTCTAAGAGGCGCCTTCGATCAGTTGCAGATACTCCGCCTTGGTCGGCTGGCGCGGCGTGGTCATGTGGCAGTGATCGCCCAGCGCGCCGTCGGCGATCGCCTCGAAGCGGTCCTCGGTCACGCCCATCGCCTTCAATCCCCTGGGGATGCCGATGCGCTCGTTCATGCCGACGATGGCCTCGGCCAGCGCCTCGGCGCTGGGCTTGGTGCCCAGGATCGCCGCCATCTTCTCGATCTTGGTCGAGCCCAGCACCGGGCCGTTGAAGCGCATCACGCCGGGCATGTAGACGGCGTTGAGCGTGCCGTGGTGCAGGCGCAGGCCCTTCAGCCCGCCGGTGGGATGCGACAGCGAATGCACCGCGCCCAGCCCCTTCTGGAAACACATCGCGCCTTCCATCGAGGCCATCATCATGTTCCAACGCGCCTCGCGGTCCTCGCCGTCCTTCACCGCGCGCTCGAGGTGGCGCCACGCCTTCTCCAGCCCGTCGAGCGCGATCGCCTCGGCCGGCGGGTTGATCGCCGCCGACATGTAGGTCTCGGCGCAATGGGCGATGGCGTCCATGCCGGTGCCGGCGGTGAGGTGCTTCGGCAGGCCCAGGGTCAGCTCGGGATCGCACAGCGCCAGCTTGGGGATCAGGTTCGGGCTGCCGATCGCCAGCTTGCGCCCGTTGTCCATGATGATGATGCCGCCGCGGCTGACCTCGCTGCCGGTCCCCGACGTGGTCGGGATCGCCACGATGGGCGCGACCGCCGGCGTGATCTTCGGCCCGCCGCCCTCGACAACCGCGTAGGGCAGCAGCGACTCGCCGGGATGCGTCGCCATCAGGCCGACCGCCTTGGCGAGATCCATCGAGGAGCCGCCGCCGATGGCGATGATGCCGTCGCATTGCTGCTCGCGATAGATCGCCAGCGCCTCGCGCATCGCCGCCTCGGTCGGGTTCTCCGGCGTCTGGTCGTACATCGAAAGCGGCATGTTGCCGGGAAGGTTGGACTTCACCTTGTCCCAGATGCCGGCGGCGACGATGCCCTTGTCGGTGACGATCAGCGGCCGGCGCATGCCGAGCAGCTGCAGCTCGGCCTCGAGCAGCTTGACGGCGCCGAAGTCGAACTGGATGCGGGTCAGATAGGTGATCAGGGCCATGCGCGGTCTCCACGGTACGGCCCGCACCATATCGATCTATCGCTGATCGGTTAAAGCCCGATCTGACGCCGCCCCGCTCCACAGCCCCGGCAGGCACTCGATGAGTTTCCGCGCGTGCTCGCGCGGCGGCGCCTGGAGAATCGTCGGGTAGCACTGCTCCAGTCGAATCGAATAGCCGATCTCGCCATTCTCCCGCAGGGCGTCGCGCATCAGCTGCCGCAGCTTCGGATAGGGGCCCTCGCCAGGATCGAACTCAAGATACATCCCCGTCAACGTGACCGCGCGCTTGAAGCGCGCCGGATCGGGACGCACCCGCACCTCCGCCAGGGCCGTCTGCGCGGCATCGCGACGGGCGATGTTGTTGCCCGTCCAGCCGGCCAGGAACGACAGCTCGAACTTCTCCGTCGCCGCGGCGAACAGCCTGGCCTGCTCGTCGGGCGGGGATGCCGCGTCCGCCTTGCTGCGCAGCGCATAGCCCCACACCCAGTTCGCCGCCGGATCGTCGTGCAGATCATTGGCCCGGTGCGCCGCCTCCATCAGCAGCACGGCCCGGTCCGCCTCGCAGCGGATCAGGCACTGCGCATTGCTGGCGCAAGCGATGCGACGCAGCCGGCAACTGTCGGCGAGGATGTGAGCCAGCAGGGTCGCGGCGCGGACGTGCTTGTCCTTGTCGACGCGCGACAGGTCCAGCGCCAGCTCCGCCGCCGTCACGGCGCTCGCGACGGCGGTGGATGCCTGCTGCTCCGTGGGCCTGCGGTCGTTCATGTCCGCCGTTTGGGCGGTGGCGAGGTTGGCGTAGAGGGTGGCGAGCAGCTCGCGCTGATCGCCGGGCAACGTGCGGGCGAAGCGGATGGCGCTTCTGTACTTCCAGATCGCCGAGTCGTAGTCACCCTGCTGCTGGGCCTGCCGTCCTTCGAGGTTGAGAACGCGGGGAATCTCCGCCGGCGCGGCCGTCTGCCGGGCGCGGTCCAGCGCGCGCGCGAGGACGGCCGGGTCGGCGCACGCCGCTCTGAGAAACGCCGGCGTGTCCGTCGGCGCGCTGACCGAGCCGTTCTCGTCCATCCTGACGCCGCTGGGCAGGCACGCCGACACCAGGGCCAACGGATTGTGCGCCCTGAGGAAGCTGGTCGTCAGGCAGTCCGCCAGTGGATCGACGTCGCGCGTGGCGACGCGGCAAGCCGGCGGCGGCTCGCTGAGCGTGCCGAAGCCGAAGAGCCGCATCTGGGCCAATACCCCCTTGCCGTCGGGCTCCATCATCATCGTGATGTCGATGGACCGCGGCGCCGGCAGAAGACGATCGAGGAGCTCGAGGGCCGCGTTGACCAGGGCGGACACGCCGGTCAGTCCGGCCGAGCCCTCGAGCGACGACACCACGTTCAGCAGGTCGCGCCCGTTCGCCGTGCTGCTCGCGCCGGTGCTCAGCGTGCCCTCGTCGTAGTTCTTCCATCCGATGGAGGGCGATGTCGAACGCAGGCTCTGCTGCACGACGGTATTGATGCGATCGGCGAAGGCCGTCGAGAAGGCGGGCTGGGTCACGCCCGCTTCCGTCATGACCTTGGGCAGTGCGATCGTGACGCGGGTTCCCTGCGTCGCGCGGTCCCAGACGATGGTGACGATCAGCACGACGATCAGGCCGAGCGCCACGACCACCAGCAGCGTGGTCAGCATCTTCAGCAGGATCGCGATCGCCTTGTCCCACCGAGACGCCGAGGGCGGCTTGGGTGGCGACAGGGCATCCCTGATACGGCGGGCGACGGCGATCAGGGACGGGCCGGCGCGCGGATCGAGACCGATGGCAAGACGCACGGGTTGTGATCGGGCTTGTCCGGGCATCGAAGGCTCCCCACGCTCGGGTGGCCGGCCAGGTTGGTCCGCCTGGCGGATATACCACCATGCCGTCTATCGCCGGTCCATGGGGCGATCGCCGCGCGCGACGGCGGCGATGTGACCGTGTACTACTGCGCCGGCGTCAGGGGATCGTGATGGCGGGAGTATCATGAGCGACCACAAGGTTCTGGTCGTCGTGTTCGACGGGCTGCGGCCGGACATGGTGACGGCCGGGCTGATGCCGAACCTGCGCCGCTTCGCCGATCAGCACAGTGTCTTTCCCCGCAGCCGCGCCGTGTTTCCCACCGAGACGCGGGTCAACGCCGCGGCGCTGGTCACCGGCCAGCGGCCCGACATGCACGGGCTGGTGGCCAACGCCTTCCACGCCGCCGAGGTCTTCGCCGGGCACGCGATCAACACGTCGAAGATGGAGCACCTTCTCGCGGCCGACCGCGCCTGGAACGGCAGGCTGCTGACCGCGGCCAGCCTCGGCGAACGGCTGCACGCCGAGGGCAAGACCCTGGCGACGGTGTCGACTGCCTCCACCGGCTCGAGCTGGCTGCTCAACCACAGGGCCGAGCAGCTCGGCCTGCTGCGCTGGTCATCGCACGGGCCGGCCTATTCGGCGCCCGGCGCCGAATCCTGGCAGGACCTCGCCGATCGCTTCGGCGCGCCGCCGCCCGCCGAGATTCCCCTGAGCGCGCATCGAGCACGCCAAGCGGATCTATCTCGAGCATGTCTGGCCGGCGATCGATCCCGACGTAGCGATCCTGTGGTTCGCCGATCCGGACACGACCTACCACTACCGCGGCATCGGCTCGCCCGAGACGCTGGTCGCGCTGAAGACGGTGGACGCGGCCTTCGGCGAGATCGTCGCGGCGTGGCGGGCTGCGCCCGATCACGACCGGCGATCGATCGTCACGGTCTCCGACCACGGCCACGTCACGATTCACGAGCGTATCGCCGTCGTCGACCATTTCAACGCCGCCGGCTTCCGCGCCGATACCCGCGCATCGGGCGACGGCGACGTGGCCGTGGTGTCCGGCTCGCCATCGCTGGTCTGCCTGCGCCGCCGCGATGCCGGGCTGGCGCGCGATCTGGTCGCCTTCCTGCGCGAGCAGCCCTGGTGCGGGCTGATCCTCGCGGCCGGCGGCGACGGCACCCACGGACCGATCGACGGCACGCTGGATCGCGCGCTGCTGGGCGTGCGGCATGCGCGATCGGCCGACCTGATGTTCACGCTGGCCACCGACGACGAGCCGGGCTCGGGCGGCTGGCGCGGCCGCACGCATCACGACCACGACATCCCCGAAGGCGGCAGCATGCATGGCGGCCTGCACCCGCGCGAGCTCAACAACTGGCTGGCGGCGGGCGGTCCGGCCTTCCGCGCCGGCTACGTCTCGCCCTGCCCCGCCGGCATCACCGACGTGATGCCGACCATCCTCGACCTGCTCGGCCTGCCGCCGGGCGGCTGTCACGGCCGTGTGCTGGCCGAGGCACTGCGCGACGGCCTCGCGCCGCCGCACGAATCGCGCATGATCGAGGCGCGCGCCGGGCGCTATGCGCAGCGCCTCGCCGTCTCGCACACCGGCTCGACCGCCTATCTCGACGGCGGCACGATCCTGCACTGATGTCCGATCTCACCCTGCGTCGCGCAACGCCTGCGGATGCGCGGCTCGTCCTCGACCTCATCCAGGCCGCCTTCGCCGAGTATCGCGGCAGGCTGAAGCCCGATTCGAGCGCCTATGGCGAGACGCCCGAGGGCATCGCCCGGCAGCTCGTCGGCCACCAGGGCGCGGTGATCGCCGAGCGCGACGGCGTGGCCGTCGGCTGCGTGCTCTATCGCGACAAGGGCGAGGATCTCTATTTCGGCCGGCTCTCGGTGCTTCCCGATCACCGCCGCAGCGGCGTGGCCGAAGCGCTGGTCGCGGCGGTCGAAGCCGAGGCACGCGCCCGCGGCGCGGCCGGCATCGTGCTCGGCGTGCGCATCGCGCTCACCGGCAACCAGCGCCTGTTCGCGCGCCTGGGCTATGTCGAGATCTCGCGCGAGGCGCATCCCGGCTTCAGCGAGCCGACCTCGATCAACATGCGCAAGGCGCTGTGAGCCGTACCCGCGCTTGGCGGATACGGCTCACGTCCGAGGTCGGGTCAGTGGTGGCGCCAGGCCTGCGCCCGCTCCCAGTGGCCGGGCACGAAGCGCCAGCGACGGCGCGGACCCGGGTCGGTGTCGACCCAGCGCGCCGGCACCCAGTGATAGCCGCGACGCTCGGCCATCCACCGGCCGCCGTGCCAGACGTGCCGGCGGCCGTCCCAGCCCCAGTAGCCCGGCGTCCACGTGTAGCCCGGACGCGGCGGCGGGGCCGTCTCGTAGCGCGGCGCCGGCGGCGCGGTGTAGAGGTTCCACTCCTGCGCCGACGCGCCGGCGGCCGTCAGGCCGACGACGCCCAGCGCGGCCGAGCCGGCGACCAATCCAAAGAAACCACGCCTCAACATGATTGCCTCCACTTGAGACCGACGGCGCCATAACGCCGTTGCGGTCCCAAGGTGGGGGGCGAACCGTGTTATTTTCGGGTGATCTCGGTAACGGCCGATTGCCGGGCCTGCCTTCAAACCGCCATGACCACGCCGTCATGGCCCGGGTCGGCGCCGCCATCGAGCCCGTCGGGATGGACGCGGATCGCGTGCACCGCGGCGAAGCCGAAGGTGTAGGCGTTGCGGATCACCTCGTAGCCCATGCCCTCCAGCGCCTTCTGCGTCGCGCGCGGAATGCGGTTGGAGACGTCGATCGCGTCGCTGGTGGCGGAGAAGCGTGGCGCGCTCACCGCCTCGGTCATCGTCATGTCGAAGTCGAGCGCGTTGAGCGAGACCTGCAGCACGCCCATGGCGATCTGCGTCGCACCCGGCGCGCCGATGATCAGGTTGGGCCGGCCGTCCTTGAAGAAGATCGAGGGCACCACCGAGCTGAACCGCGCCTTGCCCGGCGCGATCGAGCCGGCGCGACCGGGCCGCGGATCGAACACGCCCATGCAGCCGTTGTACATGAAGCCCAGACCGTCGGTGACCACGCCCGATGGCATGCCCAGCGAATGGGTCATGGTCACGCAGTTGCCGTCCTTGTCGATCACCGAGACCTGCGTGGTGTCCTTGCGCGGCGCGCCCGCATTGAAGCGCGGCACGCTCGCCTTCACGCCCTTGCGGATATCGTCGGCCATCGCCCTGGCGTATTGCTTGGCGTTCAGCCGGTCGATCGGCACGTCGACGAACTTGGGATCGCCGACATGGAGGTCCTTGTCGATGGTCGCGCGCTTCATCGCCTCGCCGACCACGCGCAGGTATTCCGGCGAGTTGTGCTCCATCGCCGCGAGGTCGAACTGCTCGAGGATGTTGAGCATCTCGATCAGCATCACGCCGCCGCCGGGCGGCCGGTTGGTCGAGACGTCGTAGCCGCGATAGGTGCCCCACAGCGGCTCGTTGCGGCTCGTGGTCCAGGTCCGCAGGTCCTCGCGCGTGATCAGCCCGCCATGCTTTTCCATGTCGGCGACGATCGCCTCGGCGATCTCGCCGAGATAGAAGGCGTCGGCGCCGCCATTGGCGATCAGGCGCAGGGTGCGGCCGTAGTCGCGATTGCGCACGAAGTCGCCGACGCGCTTGGGCGAGCCGTCGTCGCGGCAGTAGAGCGCGCGCGCCGCCGGCGTGAAGCTCAGCCGCTCGTGGTTGGGCGCGCGGCCCATGGCGCCCTCATCGGACCACCAGTAGTGCACGTGCGGGCGCACGTTCCAGCCGCTCTCGGCCCAATGGATGGCGGGCTCGACCACCTGCTCCCACGGCAGCGCGCCGTGCTCGCGCTGCGCGTCGTGGTACATGCGCAGATTGGTCGGGGCGCAGATCGACTGGTAGCCGATGTCGTTGACGCGGCCCTTGAGGATGAAGCCGTAGCCGTCGCGCGCCTCGCCCTCGATCAGGTGCTCCCACATCTCGGGCCGCGCCGACAGCGGCGCCGGCGCATGGGCGTCGATGTAGCCGTGGAACTTCTTGCCCGGCATGTAGATGCCGCAGCTGCCGAATCCGGCGATGCCGCACATCAGCGGATCGACCACGCCCTGCACCAGGGCGCAGGCGATGGCGGCGTCCACGGCATTGCCGCCGGCGCGAAGGATCTCGGCCCCGGCCTCGGCCGGTTCGGGCTGCGGCGCCACGATCATGGCCTTCTTGCGCTGCTTCATCTCGCTTCCTCCGAATTGGCCGGCAGTCTCGGGACGGCCCGCCCGGGCGTCAACGACCTGACCAGCTTGACATCGCAGGGCGGACCGGCCAGTTCGGCAGCGCATGACCGGCTCGATCGAGGTGCGGCCCGTATCCGGCGCCGCCGAATTCACCACGTTCATCCAGTTGCCGCGCAAGATCTACCGCGGCATGCCCGGCTGGGTGGCGCCGCTCGACTTCGATCGCCGCAAGACCTTCGACCCGAAAAAGAACCCGTTCTTCAAGCACGCCGACAGCGAGCGGTTCCTGGCCTGGCGCGATGGCCAGGCGGTGGGCCGCATCTCGGCGCAGATCGATCACCTGCATATCGAGCGCTACAACGACGCCACCGGCCATTTCGGCTGCCTCGACACGATCGACGATGCGGGGGTGGTCAAGGCGCTGCTCGGCGCCGCCGAGGACTGGCTGCGCGCGCATGGCATGAAGCGCATCAACGGCCCCTTCAATCCGTCGATCAACGCCGAGATGGGCATGCTGATCGAGGGCCACACCCACCGACCGATGTTCCTGGTGCCGTGGAACCCGCCCTATCTGCCCGGCCATGTCGCGGCGCTCGGCTATACCAAGGCAGTCGACACCTACGACTACGATTTCGACGTGAGCCGCGAGCCGACCGACTACGGCACCAGCCTGCTCAAGCGCAGCGAGCTGGCCACTCGCATTACCGTGCGGCCGCCGCGCCTGAGCAAGATCCGCCATGAGGTCCGCACCGTGCTCGGCGTGTTCAATGACGCCTGGCAGCGAAACTGGGGATTCGTGCCGTTCACGCTGGAGGAGATGGACGGGCTGGCCGCGGAGATGCAGCCGGTCCTGCGCAGCGACTCCGCGGTCATCATCGAGGTCGACGGCAGGGCGGTGGCCTTCATCTTCGCCGTGCCCAATCTGATGGAGCTGTTCGCCCGGGGCTTCGATGGCAAGCTTCTGCCGTTCGGCTGGCTTCGCCTGGCCATGAGTCTCCTGCGGCCGCGCTATCGGACGTCCCGTGTCCCCCTGATGGGCGTGGTGAGCGCCTATCAGGGCAGCGCGTTGGGCGCCGGCCTGGCGATGTTGGCGATCGAGGAAATCCACCGCCGTGGCAAGGCGCGCGGCCTGAAGACCGTCGAGCTGGGCTGGATCCTGGAACAAAACATGGCGATGCGGCGTATGATTGAGCGGATCGGGGGCGTGAAGGTGAAGACCTACCGCATCTATGAACGGTCCCTGGTGCCATAGGGACCGCCCCGCCGTTGACGTTTTCCACTGCCATGTCTCGGGGTAGACTTGGCGTCCTTGGCAGTCTAGGTATGGAGCGGTTGTGAGGATGCACTCGGAATGAGCACCACCGTCGACATGAATTCGCCCCTGGCGCAGCAGATCATCGATGTGATCGCGCGCGAGGGCATGGTCGACCGCGCGAAGATCACGGCCGCCGCGACGCTTGAGGATCTGGGCCTGCAATCGATCGATATGGTCATGATTCTCAACGGTATAGAGGAGAAATTCGACATCTACGTTCCGATGGATGAGTCGATCCAGAAGATCGCCAATGTGGGCGACGTGATCGACGTGGTCAGCGGCCTCGTCGAAGCCAACGCCCAGAAGGCCGGCACCAAGCAGCAGGGACAGACCATTTGACCACCCAAGTCGCCGTCACCGGACTCGGGTGCATCTCGGCGCTGGGTCCGGACGTAGCCGCGTTCTGGGCCGGTCTGAGCGCCGGGCGCTGCGGTATCCAGCCTTTGGAATTCCGCGGTTCCGAGGAGCTTCACGTCAAGATCGGCGGCCAGATCAAGAATTTCGACGCCGGTGCCCATTTCAGCGCGGCCAGGCTGCCCTTCCTCGACCCGTTCAGCCAGTTCGCGATGATCGCGGCGCGCGAGGCGGTCAAGGATTCCGGATTGTCCGCCGAGGGCCTCGCCGGTCCGCGCACCGCGGTCATCCTGGGCACGGGCATCGGCGGCATTTCCACCCTGAACGAGGCTTTCTACCAGCGATACGCGCTGGGCAAGCGGCGGATCGATGCGGCCACGATCCCGAAGGCGATGCCCAACGCCGCCGCCAGCCACGTGTCGATCGAATTCGGCGTCAACGGCCCGGCCTTCGCCGTGTGCAGCGCCTGCTCGTCGGCCAACCACGCGATGGGCCTGGCGATGGCCATGGTGCGTGCCGGCATCGTCGATCGCGCGATCACCGGCGGCTCGGAGGCCAATCTCAACTTCGCCAACGTCAATGCCTGGGAAGCGCTCAAGGTCCTGACGCCCGATGCCTGCCGGCCGTTCTCGCGCGGCCGCAACGGCATGTCGCTGGGCGACGGCGCCGGCATCATCGTCCTCGAGCGCATGGACGCCGCCCGCGCGCGCGGCGCGCGGATCTATGCCGAGATGGCCGGCTCCGGCTCCTCCTCCGACGCAGGCGATCTGCTGCGGCCCGATGCCAACGGCGCGGCCGCAGCGATGCGCAACGCGCTCGCCGATGGCGGGCTCGCGCCCGACGATATCGACTACATCAACGCGCACGGCACCGGCACGCTACTCAACGACCCGGTCGAGACCGCGGCGATCCGCCAGGTGTTCGGCGCCCATGCCGACAAGCTCGCGGTGTCGTCGACCAAGTCGATGCACGGCCACGCGCTGGGCGCCGCCGGCGCGCTCGAGATGGTGGCGACGGTGCTGGCGCTCAAGCACCAGGTCGCGCCGCCGACCGTGAACTGGCTCGAGCGCGATCCCAAGTGCGATCTCGACTACGTGCCCAACGAGGCGCGCGCCATGCCGATCCGCGCGGCGATGTCCAACTCCTTCGCCTTCGGCGGGTTGAACGCCGTGCTGACCGTCAAGCGCGCGGACTGAGCCGACATGAGCGGCGGGCCTGACGAGCCGCTGGTCACGGTCGCCCTCACGGTCGACACCGCCGACATCGAAGCCTTCGCCGGCGCGCTGGAGCTGCCGGCGTCGCCGGTTCCGCCCACCTTCCCGATCCGTTTCCTGTTCCATCCCGACATCCGCGCGGCCCTGACCACGTTCGTGCCCGCGGACGGCTCGCTGCCGATCCATATCGGCCAGCGCTTCCACTATCACCGCCCGCTCCGCCCCGGCGAGCGCGTCACCTGCACCGTGCGCGCGACACCCGCCGACGCCGCGCGCCCCTTCGCGCTGGTCCGGCTCGACGTGACGGACAGCGGCGGCGCGGCGGTCTGCCGGGCCGAGAGCGAGATCGCCATCGCCGCGCCGGGCTTCACCTGGGACCGGGTGAAATGAGCGCGCCGCGCCCCGGCGAGAAGCTGCCCGCGATGCCGCTCGGCCGCTTCGACGTCGCCGCCATCGTGCGCTACGCGCAGGTATCGGGCGACGACAACCCGGTGCATCTCGACGCCACCGCGGCACGCGCCATCGGCCTGCCCGACCAGGTCGCCCACGGCATGCTGATCATGGGGCGGCTGTCGCGCCTTGCGCTCGCCTGGCGCGCCGACGCCATCCTCGAAGCCCTCGATTGCCGCTTCACGCGGCCGGTTCCGGCCGGCGCCGCGCTGAGCGGCGAGGGCCGCGTCGCCAAGGTCGACGCGGTGGCGGACGGGCATCGCGTGATCCTGCGCCTGCTGGCGCGCGACGCCGGCGGCGCGATCACCGCCATGGGCGAGGCCACGCTGCGCCTGCCGGACTAACGCTGGCGGCTACGCCGCGCGCTGCGCCTCCTCGATGATGTGCAGGAACTGCTCGGTGCAGGCGCGCCAGGAGAACTTCAGCGCCACCTCGCGGCAGCGTTCCGGCGAGATGGCCAGCGCCTTGCGGCAGGCCGTCGCCAGATCGTCGTCGAACACCACGACCTCGTGCGGCCCGAAGATCTCGACGAGGTGAGGCGAGGGCAGCGCGGCGACCGGCACGCCCGAAGCCAGGGCCTCCAGCACCACCAGGCCGAAGGTGTCGAGCAGGCTGGGAAAGACGAAGACATCGGCCTCGGCGTAGCACTGCGCCAGCTCCTCGCCCTGCTTGTTGCCGAGAAACACGGCGTCCGGATAGGCCGCGCGCAGGGACGCAAGCTGCGGCCCGTCGCCGACGATCACCTTGGTGCCGTCGGTCGAGGCCTTGAGGAATGCCTCGATGTTCTTCTCGTCGGCGATGCGTCCGACATACATGTGGATCGGCCGGGGATACTGGGTCCAGGTCTTGGGCCGCGGGTGATAGGTCTCGGAATCGACGCCGCGCCGCCAGATGCGCAGATTGCGAAAGCCGTGCCGGCCGAGCTCGTCGGCGAGCGACTGCGAGGGCACCAGCACCGGGGCGCGGCGGCCATGGAACAGCCGCATGTAGCTGTAGAGCAAGCCCTCGGGGATGCCGTGGCGGATGCGCGCGTACTCCGGAAAGCGGGTGTGGAAGGCGGTGGCGAAGGGCATGCGGTGGCGCCAGCACCACAGCCGCGTGCACAGGCCGAGCAGGCCCTGGGTGGCGATATGGACGAATTCGGGCCTGAACTCGCGCATCAGGCGGGCGAGCCTGGGATACCAGGCGAAAACGATGGGATCCTCGCGGTACCACGGCAGCGGCACGCTGCCGAATTCCTCGGGCGTCAGCAGCAGCACCTCGTGCCCCATGGCGCGCAGCTCGCGCACCGTGGCGTCCAGGGTTCGGGCGATACCGTTGAGTTGGGGGAACCAGCAATCCGTCGAGATGGCGATGCGCATCGCGGTCGCCTAACAGATATCGTGCACGACATGAAGCCCGATCGGGCGCCGTCCGATGACGTAATATGGCGTAATATTGCACGGGCTCGCGACGCTTGGCCGCTGCCGGGCGTTGGCAGGGTCGGGCGAATTCCGGTAAAAGCGCGCGGTTCGTCCGCGTCCCCCCGATTGTCAGGCAATGCCAGCCAAAACCGATCTGCCCAGCCTGGGCGACGAGCCCCTTACCGTCGCCTGCGTCTACCGCTCCGGAGGACGGCTCTACTCGACGCGCTACGTGGAAGTCCTGCGCAACATGGTCAAGCGCAACCTCACCCTGCCGCATCGCTTCGTCTGTCTCACCGATGTCGAGGACGTGCCCTGCGAACGCATCCCGCTGGTCGCCAACTGGCCGGGCTTCTACAGCAAGATCGAGCTGTACCGCCCCGGGTTGTTCCGCGGCCCGGTGCTCTACTTCGACCTCGACACGGTGATTCACGGCAGCCTCGATGCGCTGGCGCAGAAGGCGATGCGGACGACGTTCGGCTGCACCAGCGATCCCAAGGGCGGCCACTTCAACAGCAGCGTGGTGTCGTTCACGGTCGATTGCTCCCACGTGTTCGAGGCGTTCAGCAAGACCGGCGCGTGGATCCAGAAATGGCACCACCACGTCTGGTTCACGCTGCGCCGCGTCGGCCTCGACGGCCTGATCGCGCTCGGCAGCAGCTACGGCGACCAGGGCTTCACCGAGGCGGCGCTGCGGGAGCGCGGTGTGCCGGTCGTGCACCTGGATACCGCGCTGCGGGGCGTCATCTCGGTCTACAACTACGACGGCGGCGCCGCGGCGGAGCCCTCGGGCAGCGTCTGTCTGATGATGGGTCGACCCAAGCCGCACGAGATCAGGTCCGGCTGGGTTCCGAAGCATTGGCACTGAGGCCCATGCTGACCGTGGCCAGCGTCTTCAAGTCCGGCGGCGACTACTTTCCCAAGTACGTGCGCGTGCTGCGCGACGCGGTGCGCCGCCATCTGCCGATCGAGCATCGCTTCGTCTGCCTGACCGACGTCGAGGTCGCCTGCGAGCGCATCCCGCTGATCCATGGCTGGCCGAGCTTCTACAGCAAGATCGAGGTGTTCCGGCCCGGCCTGTTCGACGGACCGGTGGTCTATCTCGATCTCGACACCGTGGTCTGCGGCGACCTCAGCGACATCGCGCGCCTGGCCGGCGAGGTCGGCTTCGCCGCCATCGCCGATCCGTGGTACGGCCACTTCAACAGCAGCGTGATGGCCTTCACCATGGACTGCTCGTTCATCTATCGCGAGTTCGCGGCGCGGCCGGAGCACTACCAGCGCATCCACCGCCGCGGCGGCAGCAGCTACGGCGACCAGGGCTTCACCGAGCGCCGCCTGCGCGAACGCGACGCCACCATCGAATACGTCAACCGCCTGCTGCCCGGCCAGATCGTCAACTATTTCGACATCGGCGAGTACGGCGTGCCGGTCGACGCCGCGCGCATCTGCATGATGATGACCCGCCCCAAGCCGCACGAGGTCGAGGGCTGGGTGGCGCGGCACTGGTACTGAGCGTGGCCCGCCGCAGCCTCGGCACCGCGCCGCTCACCGTCGCCTGCGTGCTGCGCCGCGGCGGCCAGTACTGGGGCTCGCGCGAAGGGCCGTTCTTCGCCAAGTACGCACGGCTGCTGCACGAGGCGGTCGGCGCGCGGCTCAGCATGCCGCACCGCTTCGTCTGCCTGTCGGACATCGAGGTCCCCTGCGCGCGGGTCAGCCTGCGCCAGTTCTGGCCCGGGGCGTGGGCCAAGATCGAGCTGTTCCGGCCCGGCCTGTTCGACGGCCCGGTGCTGTACCTCGATCTCGACACCGTGGTGCTGGGCGAGCTCGACGAGCTGGCGCGGGTCGCGCTCGACGGCGAATTCAGCGCCGTGCGCCATCGCGACGGCGGCCTCGACGCCGCGGTGATGGCTTGGCGCGTCGACTGCTCCTTCATCCACAGCCGGCACGCCTGGCTGCCCGAGTATTTCCGCTACCGCCATCGCGCGGCGGGCCCGCGTGGATTCATCGAGAGTGCAATTGGGCGCGCCGGTATCGGCTGGCGCGCGATCGACGCGGCACTGCCGGACGCCGTGATCGACTATGCCGATCTCGGCGCCGGCGGCGTCGTCCCGCCGCCGGCCCGGCTCTGCGTCTTCCACGGCCGGCCCCGGCCGCACGAGCTCGAGGCCGAGCAGTTCCCGCACTGGGACCGGGCAGCCCTCAATTGACCCCCCAGGCGCCCCTCTCTACAAAGAACCCCGCATGAGTTCGCTCTACGTCGCCCTTTCGCTGCGCAAGAACGGGCCGAACGAGCCTCTTACCGGCATTCCCAGGGTCGAGCACGAGATCGCCCGCGAGCTGGTGGCGCGCGGCGGTCAATGCCTGCGCTACGACCGACTGCTCGGCCGCTTTCGCGTTGCCGCCCTCGATAGCGGCGGCGGCCGGCAATCCGCCAACTCGGCGCCGGCGATGCGCGAAGGCGACACGATCGTCGTGCCGGCGATCCTTTGGCGAAAGGGACCGATCGCCGATCTCGTCCGCAGGCGGCAGGCGACAAAGATCCGCGTCGGGGTCTACATCCACGACATCATGCCGATCCGCCGTCCCGAGCTCGTCAGCAACGAGAACGGCGCCATGGATTTCCGCCGCTTCGTCGACGCGATGGTCGGATGTGCCGACTGGTTCTGCGTCAGCTCGCGCTTCGTCGGCCAGGATCTCGACACCTATGTCCGCGAAACCGCCAAGCGCTCGATCCCGGTGCACCACGTGCCCCTCTGCGCCGATCTTCGGGACAGGGTGAAAGCCGACTTCACCCCGCGCCTGCGCGTGCTCGACCTTCCGCAGGACGGCTACGTCCTCTACGTCTCCACGCTCAACCCGCGCAAGAACCACGCCGGCCTGTACTGGCTGTGGCGCCGCCTCGTTGCCGAGATGGGCGATGCCACGCCGCCGCTGGTGCTTGCCGGCCAGCGCGGATGGAACGACCGCGACGTCTACGATCTGATGACGCGCGACCGCGAGATGTGGGACCGGCACATCCGCTTCGTCGAGGGTCCGTCCGACCCGGAACTCGTCCACCTCTACGGCAACTGCGCCTTCACGGTGTTCCCCTCGTATCACGAGGGTTGGGGGCTGCCGGTCACCGAGTCGCTGTCGTTCGGCAAGCCCTGCATCGCCGCCGACAACACCTCGCTGCGCGAGGCCGGGCAGGGCCTTGCCACACATGTCGACGAGCTCGACGGACCTGCCTGGATCGCGGCGATCAAGCGTCTGGCGCTCGACGCCGCGTACCGCCGCGAGCGCTCGGCACTGATCGCCGCACGCTATCAGCCGCGCGCCTGGCATGACGTCGGCGAGGAGATCTTCAGCCTGGCGAAGGCGCCCGCCTAGCCGACCTGGTGGATCCGCCCATCCTCGATGTGCAGCCGCCGGGTGGCGACGTCGAAGATGCGCTCGTCGTGGGTCGACAGCAGCACGGCGCAGCGCACCTTCAGCGCCAGCTCGCGCAGCTGGTCGACGACGATGCGGCCGGCAAGGCGGTCGAGCGCCGAGGTCGGCTCGTCGGCGATGATCAGGTCGGGCAGCCCGATCAGCATGCGCGCCACCGCGACGCGCTGCTGCTGGCCGCCGGAGAGCTCGTCCGGCCACGCCTCGGCCTTGTCGCCCAGGCCGAGCAGCGACAGCAGATGGCGGCCGCGCGTCTCGTCCCAGGCCGGGTTGGTCAGGGGCGTCATGGCGACGCCGGCGACCACGTTCTGCAGCACGTTCAGCGAGGTGAGCAGGTTGCGGCGCTGGAAGAGGAAGCGCAGCCGGCCGCGGATCGCCTCGATGTCGGCCGCGGTCGCGTTGAGCATGTCGTAGCCCAGGATGCGAACGTGCCCCGCGGTCGGCCGCCGCATCGTGCCGAGGATGGTCAGCAGCGTCGTCTTGCCCGAGCCCGAGGGGCCGGTGACGATGACGATCTCGCCCTCGCGCACCTCCATGTCGATGTCGAACAGCACGTCGACCTTGCGCTGCCCGGTGCCGTAGGAGTGGTTGAGGCCGCGCGCCTCGACGACGACGGCGCGCCCTTCGTCCGATGTCCTGGTGGAAGCCATGGCGCTCAGTCGAACAGCATGACGGGATCGACCTTGTTGAGCCGGCGCAGCGCGAAGACGCTGGAGGCCAGGGTCATGATGACGGCGGCGACGAAGGCCAGCGACAGCTCGCGGATGCCCAGCGACAGGCCCAGATGCGTGGCGCTCTCGGCCGCGGCGTAGATGCCCCACGAGATCGCCGCCCCCAGGATCAGCGACGGCATGATGACGCACACGCCGATCTGGATCACCACCGAGAGGAAGAACCAGCGGTCGTAGCCGAAGCACTTCAGGATGGCGTACTCCGGCAGGTAGGAGCGGATGATCTGGTACTTGGCGTAGTAGATGAACACCATGCCGATGGCGACGCCGAGGAAGAAGCCGAGATTGGTGACGTAGCCGATCGGCGTGTCGCGCGACCAGAAGGCGCGCTCGCGGGCGATGAACTCGCTCTTGAGGAAGACGTCGGCGCGCCGGCCCAGGGTGCGGCGCAGGTCGCGCACCACCTCGCCGACATCGGCGCCCGGCACCAGGTCGACGGCGATGAAGGCCGGACGGTCGAGCTGGTAGCCGAAGATCTCGACGAGGGTCAGGTCCGACATGATCAACGAGCCGTCGTTGAGGATGTTGGGTCCCAGCGCGTAGGTGCCGACGGCGAACATCTGGCGATAGAGCTGCTGGGCGTCGCGCGGTCCCAGCACCACCGTCTCGTCGCTTTGCGCGATGCGATCGAGCAGATCGCCGTAGACCGGCCGCGACAGGCGATCGAACAGCACGCGGCGCGGGATGCGCAGCTTGGGCAGGTTCTCGGCGAGGCCCGGCACGTCGATCGCCGGCTGCTCGACGTCGATGCCGTAGTAGAGGATCTGGCGCGGCGCGCGCATGCCCTCGTGCAGGATCGACATGTTGCCGAAGTGCAGCAGCTTGGTGGCGCGAACCTTGGGGTGCGCCGCCACCGCGTCGACCACGTCGACCGGCACGTAGGTGAAGAGCTGCAGCGACTGGAAGCCGGCCGAGGCGACCACCAGATCGCCCTTCACGGCGCGATGCACGCGCACCGAGGATTCGTAGATCGCGTTCTCGATGCCGAGCTGGGCGAAGATCACGATGATGCTGGCGGTCACGCCGGCGAGCGCCAGGATGGCGCTGGTGCGCTGGCGCCGCAGCTGCTGCACGCCCAGCGGCAGCTTGGCCGAGATCAGCACGGCGCGGCGGACATCCGACCATGCGTGGCGCAGCCGCGCCGGCAGGTCGGCGGCAAACGCCCGCACCCGGCCCGCGAGCTCGGGCGGCGACGGCAGGGACGGGATCGCGACCATCAGAACAGGGTGACGCGCACTTCGCGGCCGATGACCCGCGGGATGTGGTCGGTGTCGACGAACTCGACCTCGACCTGCACGACGCGCGCATCCATCGGCGTGGCACCTTCGGGATCGGGCCGCCGCAGGCGGTTGACCGACGGCACCACCCGCGAGACCCGGCCCTTGTAGGGTTCGTCCCGCCCGCGCAGCCTGATCTCGGCCCGGCCGCCGACCTGGACGCGGTCGAGCTGCGCCTCGTCGACGTCGGCGAGAACGCGCAGCTGCGACAGATCGACGATCTTGGCGACGCCCTGGGCGCCGACGACCTCGCCCACCCGGGCATAGAGCTGCAGGACGATGCCGTTGATCGGCGAGCGGATCAGCGAGTTCTCGCGATTGCTGCGCAGCTGATCGACTTCGGCATCGGCGATCGCCAGCTCGGCGCCTGCCGTCTGGAGGTCGGTCTCCAGCGCCGCGCGCATGGTCGCCAGCTTGCGCTGCTCCTGCTCGACCTTGGCCTGCGAGGCCTCGATGTCGATCTGCTTGATCTCCGGCAGGATGGCGCTGCGCTGGATCTCGATCTGGGTCCGCTTGGCGCTCAGCTCGGCGAGCCGCACCGCCTGTTCCTGGCCGGCGAGCTCCTTGGTGCGCGGTCCGCTCTTGAGCGCCTCGAATCTCAGCCGCGCAAGCTCGCGACGGGCCTCGGAGATCTTCAGCGAGCGGCCGACGGTCTCGTAGCCGCGCAGCACGGCCACCACGTCGCCGGCCTTCACCGGCTCGCCATCGTGCACGCGAAGCTCCATGAGAACGTCGCCCGTGACGGTGCCCAGGCGCACCGTGGCGTTCGGCACGTCGGTGTAGCCGCGCACGATCAGCGGCTGCCGGTCCCCGGCATCGGCCTTGTTCTGGCCCAGCGCGGCCGTGGACCCGGCTGCGACGATGGCGAGCGCGAGCCAGCCGAGGGCGAATGAGAATGGACGTATCGTCATGGCGGATCCGGCGGCGAGCCGCCGGCCTGTTACGGGGTGGCCGCGCGACTGAAGCCGAGGTTGAACAAAGTCCCGAACACCGAGATCACCTTGTTCGCCTCGTAAAGCGGCGAATTCGAGACGTAGATCACGTCGCGCGGCTGGATGGCGAATTGCTGCGCGACGAAGACCGACGACGGCTTGGCGAAGTCGAGACGGTATACCACGGGCCGGTCGTGCGGCTTGTCGAAAGCCGGCGAATCGTGCGGCCGGAAGACGTAGACGCCGGTCTTGTTGGCGCGTTCGTCGCTCAGCCCGCCGACCTCGCCCAGCCCCTCGAGCAGCGAGAACTTGGACCGGTTGATCTCGATATTGCCGCTCTTGAGCACCGCGCCCAGCGCCGTGAAGGCCTTGATGTTGGTCACCACCACCAGCGTGTCATCACGCTGCAGCATGATGTCGCCCCCCGCCAGCAGGTCGCTCATCGGGATGCGATACTCGACGCCGCGGCGCTTGAGGATCACATCGTGCTGGTTGGGCCCGCGAACCGTGCCGCCGGCACGGTTGATGGCGTCGACCAGCGTCTTGGCGCCCTCGAGCAGCGAGTAGCGGCCGGCTTGCTTGACGTCGCCCGAAACCGCGTAGGTGTTGCTGCGGTCGACCGCCAGCTCGACCACAACCTGCGGCTGGTAGGCGCGGCCGGTCAGCTTGGTGACGATGCGCTCCTCGACGGTCTGCAGGCCGACCCCCGCCACCGGGACATTGCCGGCGTAGGGCACGCTGATGGTGCCATTCTCGGCCACGCGCAGGAGGCCGACCTCCGAGCCGCCCTTCTGCAGCGGCGCGTAGATGCTGCCGTCGTATGGCTCGAAGATGCGCACGCGCAGCACATCGCCCGGCGCGACGACGATCTTCGGCGCCGTGCCCTTGGGTGGCCGGGCGGCGCTCACCGCGGGGGCGGGCGGTGCGTCGACGATGGCGCCGATGCTCTGCGGCGTCAGATCGACGATGTCGAACGGCAGGTTGCGCGGATTGCCCGGGACGACCGCGTTCATGTCGGGGCCGGAGGCCGGAATCGTGTCATCGCCGCAGGCCGCCAGAAGCGCCACCAGCGCCAAGGCGACAATGCGGCTGATGCGGCTTCCAGCTCCTGATGACGCCACCCGGTTTCTCCCCTGGTCCAGCGCGTATTCAGACTGACAACCGCCGCATAGCAACCGAAAAATCGCACGCCCGGCATCGGCCAGCGGCATCAAGCGCATCAGGCGCCACCGTCGCGCACGTGGGCCACCGCCTCGTCGCGCGTCTCGAGCATGCTCAGGAACATGGCAAAACCGCTGACCGACAGGGTTTCGGCGACGTCGGCCGGCACTCGCGCGAAGGCGATTCGCGTCCGTGCCGCCTCGGCCTGCCGCACGGCCGCCACGATCAGCCGCACGCCGGCGGCGGAGATGTAGTTGAGATCCGCGAGATCGAATACGACGCCGTGGCCCCGCCGGATGGGTGCCAGGAGCGTGTCCTCGACGGTCGGTACCGTGGCCGAGTCGAGCCGGCCGGCGACCGTTACGAGGCTGGGGCCGCCGTCAAGCTCGGTGACCTCGACCTTGACCGGCGGCGCGCTCATATCGCCGCCCCGCCGCCATTGGCCGCCCGTGCCCGCTGCGCGCGCCAGCCGCCGACGACGTCCACGTCGCGCCACCTGATATCGCGACCGCTGAGCGCGTGGATGGCGATGGGCAGCATCAGGGTCTCGCGCAGCATGATGCACGGCACCTGCTTCCACGAGCGGTGCAGATCCCGGCCGAACAGGAACAACAGCTCGGCGCCGATCCAAATCCCCCAATGGACAAGAATGATGCCGGCGATGCCCCAGGGCGACGTCCAGTCGAGCCACGGCGGCAGCAGCGCGGGCCCGGCCACCAGGGCCGCGATCATCGACACGAAGCCGCTCAGCAGCGGTTCGAGAAATACCGTGACCGGCACCATCAGCCAGCGCAGCCGCGCCCAACGAACCTGACGGTCCCAGATGTCGCGCCACCGGCGATAGGGCCGCGGGAAGGCCGGCACGACGTCGGCGACCGTGGTGCGCAGCCCGGCGGCGCGCATCGCCGCCAGCAGCGACTGGTCCTCGGCGATCTCGCTCGAGAAGGCCTCGACGCCGCCGATGCGCTCGAAGGCGGCGCGCGAGAACAGCAGGATGCCGCCGCAGGCCGCCTGCAGCCCGAGCTTGTCGAGCGCGAAGATCATGCGCGCGGTGTAGCCGTTGAGCATGGTGCACTCGGCTTCGGCCGCCCAGTTGCGCGCCCCGCGCGGCGGCTTCAGGCCCTGCACCAGGCCGGTGCGCTCGGTGATCATCGCACCCATGGCGCGCAGCTCGTCGATCCGCAGCAGGCTCCCGCTGTCCATCACCACGATCAGCGGTCGACTAGCAGTTTCAAGGCCTTTGGCAATATTGTTAACCTTGGGATTGAAGGAAACCGTGGCCCGGCCAACCAGCATGGGCGGTGGCTCGCCCGTGAGGTAGTTCCAGTGCAGGGTCACCCGCTCGGCGGCGGGATCGTCATATTCCTCAACACAAATAAGGACTTCAGCACCGGCGTTCGACAACTCCACGAGGGCGGCGACGTAGGCCGCCGAGGCGTCGCCATCGCCCACCATCGGCGCCACGATGGTGAAGGCCGAGGCCGGCGGCGGCTCGCCCGCCGGTTTGCCGTGGCGGACCAGGGCGAGCAGATGGGTGGCGACATGCCAGCCGGTCGCCGCGCACCACAGGATCGCGGCGATCGTCACGCTGAGGCCGGCGGCGAACATTCGGGCGGTCGGGGAATGGCGATCGGGAACGCGGAACGGCGAGGACTCAGGCGTGCCCGCCGTTGGCGGACGGCCGATGGTCCGCCCAGTCGAGCCGCCACCAGGGCCGCCGCGGCGCGGACTGATCGATCAGGCTGCGCCATTGGGGCTCGGGCCGGTAGGTGCCGAAGACACGGTCCCACCAGTCGACGCTGATGCCGTAGTTGTGCCCGGGCTGATTGCGCTTGTGGTGAATGAAGTGGACCGGGCTCGCCGACTGCCAGAACAGCAGGCGCGGCTCCTCGTGCTGGGCCTGATGGCACCAGGCGGCGAAAATCGCGTGCACCGCGGCGCCAGCCACGGCCGGAATCGCAAACCATCCGCCGGTGACGAAGTAGTAATCGGGCGCCACGAACAGCGCCGCCGCGATCAGCGCGCCGGCCGCGTAGTCGCGAAACTCCTTGAGCACGCCCTGTCCCAGGCCCTCGACGTGATGATCGCCGTGGCGCTTGATCAGGAAGCGTCCGACCCAGCGGTTATGCATGCCGCGATGGATCCAGTACTCGCCCAGCGTGCCGAGCACGAAGCCGATGACGAGTCCGGATAGGGCAAGGCCTGCCTGAAGCATGGCGTCCGGTTATCCATTAGAGAGGTTGAAACGATCTGTTAACAGGTCGCAGGGAGATTGTCAGCGTCGCATCGAGTCACAATGCGTGTGTCCTGGCCCTTCGCCAGGCGCGCCAGAAGCCGCTGCGATCCGCTGCAACACCTTGTTACAGTGGCAAGAATTCCGTTGGGATCACCGTGACCTATCGCTATGCCATCTACGCCGCCCCTGGGCCCGGAACCCCCCTCGCCGACCGCGCCGCGGCCTGGTTGGGACGCGACGCGCTGACCGGCCTGCCGCGCCCCCACCCCCTGCCGCTCGCGATGACGATGGACGCGCTGGTAACCATCACCAGCGAGGCCGACCGCTACGGCTTCCATGGCACGCTCAAGCCACCGTTCCGGCTGGCCGAAGGGCAGACCGAGGCCGGGCTGATCGCGGCGCTCGAGACCTACGCTGCCCGCAAGGCGCCGGTCGACCTGGGTCCTTTGTCCGTGCAGGACCTCTCGGGCTTCATCGCCCTGCGGCCGGTCACGAGCCCGCCGGCCCTGGGTTCGCTGGCCGGCGATATCGTCGAGGCCTTCGACGGGTTCCGCCGACCGCCCGATGCCGCCGAGCTGGCGCGCCGCCGCGCCCACGGGCTGACGCCGGCGCAGGAGGCCAACCTCGCGCGCTGGGGCTATCCCTACGTGATGGACGATTTCCGGCTGCACTTCACGCTCACCAGCCGGCTGCCGGCAGCCGAGCGCGCGAAGCTGATCGACTGGCTCGCGCGCTATTTCGCGCCGGACCTCGCGCGACCCTTCGCCCTCGACACACTGTGGCTGTTCGTCGAGCCGGAACCGGGCGCACCGTTCCGTCAGGCCAGGGGCTTCGCGCTCACCGGCAGCAGCTGACCGATCAGCCGGGCGAAAGCGGCCACTGCGTCGGCGAGATCGCCGTCATTCGCGATCGTCACGACGTCATGCCCCACCGTCGGGGTGCCGACACGCGCCAGCCGCGCCCCGATCTCGGCCGGGCTCTCGCGGCCGCGGGCCGTCAGCCGCGCACGCAGGGTGTCGATCGAGGCCGTCACCTCGCACACCGTCAGTCCGTGGTAGCGACGGCGCGCGTCGTCGAGCACCTGCCGCGAGACGTTGGCGACGACGACGCGGCCCTGGCCGAGATCGTCGTCCATGCGTCGAGGCAGGCCGTAGGCCAGGCCATGCGCCGGCCAATGAATCGCGAAGGCCTGCCGCGCGCACAGCGCCGCGAACTCCTCGGGCGTGGCCGCGATACTGTCCTCGCCGCCGGAGCCGGCCGGCCGCGTGATCACGCGCTGGACGAAGACGATTCGCGGATCGTCGCGGAAGACCGCGCGCGCGCCATCGAGCACGCTGTCCTTGCCGACCCCGCTCGCGCCCACCACGAGCACGAGCCGCCTGCCGTCAGGCATGCGCCGGCAGGCGCGAGGCCCAGTTGCGGAACTCGGCGAGACCGGGCGTCGCCTTGTCCTTGACCTTGGCGAGGTCGTCGTAGCGCCGGAGCTTCACGGCGTCGGCGGCGTAGGGCTGCTCGATGAACGCCTTGGCCTCCTCGGCGTTGAACGGCCCGCCCTGCACCTGCAGCGAGACCTTCGAGCCGCGCGACAGCGAGTCCCAGTAGCCGGCCTCGGCGAAGCACAGATAGCGCTTGGCGTCGACATGCAGGCGCACCGGCGCGGCCACCGCCTCGCCGAAGACCTGCTCCAGCACCAGCGCGCCCGAGGCCTCGTGCCGCGCGTCGATGCCCTTCTCGGCCAGGCCCTCGTCGCCCTTGCCGACGAGGTGGCCGATGTCGTGCATCAGCGAGGCGACCACCAGCGAGGCCGGATCGCCCGCCTCGACCGAGAGCTGCGCCGATTGCAGCGCGTGGGCGAGCTGAGAGATCTGCTCGCCGCCGTAGCGCGAGCCGCCCTGTTCCGCGAGCAGCTGGAACAGCTCGTCGATCGTGTACCTCATGCGATCCTCCGCCCTTCGCGCCAGACGGCGCGCACCACCGGCTGGCCGTCGATCACCGATACGCGCACCAGATCGGCGCGCCGTCCCTCGACGATGGCGCCGCGATCGTCGAGACCGACCGCCTCCGCCGGCGTCTGCGACACAGTCCGCACCGCCTTCGGCAGTTCCATCCCGGGTACGTCGCGGCTCAGCCGGAACGCCGATTCGAGCAGGCTCACCGGCACGTAGTCCGACGAGACGATGTCGAGCAGACCCTCCGCCGCCAGCGTGCCGGCCGAGATGTTGCCGGAGTGCGAGCCGCCGCGCACGAGGTTGGGGCCGCCCATCACGACCTTCATGCCGCCCTCGCGCGACAGCCGCGCCGCCTCGACGGTGGTCGGAAACTCGGCGACGACCATGCCGTCGGCGACCGCCTCGGCGACATGCGCCGGCGTGGCGTCGTCGTGGCTGGCGAGCGGGATGCCGCGCTCCTTGCACATCGCCACCATGCCGCGCCGGTTGGGCGCGCTCCACTGCTCGCAGCGCTCCTTCTGGGTGGCGATGTAGGCGTCCAGCTCCTGGTCGGTGAACTGGAACTTGCCCTTGTAGTATTCGCGGAACTTGTCCTCGCGCGTGAACTGGCGCTGGCCCGGCGTATGGTCCATCACCGAGGCCAGCCGCACGCTGGGGTCGTCGATCAGCCGCGCGATGCGGTCGAGCACCGAGGGGTAGCTGGTCTCGCAGCGCAGGTGGAACAGGTGCTCGGCGCGGAACATGTTGCCGGCACGCGCCGCCTTCACCGCCGCCAGCATCTCGTCGAGGGCGGCGATGCGGATGTCGTCGTCGCCGCGTACCGTGCCCATGCCGACGGCGTCGAACACCGTGGTGATGCCCGCGGCGGCGATCTGCCCGTCATGCGCCAGCACCGCCGAGACGCCCGGCCAGCGCACGCCGGGTCGCGGCGCGAAGTGGCGCTCCATGTTGTCGGTGTGCAGCTCGACGAGACCCGGCAGCAGGTAGTCGCCCTCCAGGTCCTCGCCGGTTCGCGCCGCGCCCGTCGCGACCTCGGCGATCCGGCCGTCGCGCACGACGACGGCGCCCTCGATCACCGCATCGGGGCCGACAACCCTGGCACCGGTGAGGATCATCTCGGCCATTACGCAGCCTCCGCCACTGATGTGCCCGGCGCGAGCTCGAAGATCCGGCTGGCCACCGCCTCGCGCGCCACCGGATCGTGCAGGATGGCGAGGATCGCCGCGCCGGCGTCGCGCGCCTCGCGGATCAGCGCGATCACCACGGCGCGGTTGGCGTCGTCGAGCGAGGCGGTCGGCTCGTCGAGCAGCAGGATGGGAAAGCCGGCGGCGAAGACGCGGGCGATGTTGACGCGCTGCTGCTCGCCGCCGGAGAAGGTCGCCGGCGGCAGGTCGAACAGCCGCTGCGGGATGTTGAGCCGCTCCAGCATCGCCTCGGCCCTGCCGCGCGCCGTATCCGCATCGACGCCGCGCGCCAGCATCGGCTCCGCCACCACGTCGCGCGTCGAGACGCGCGGGATGACGCGCAGGAACTGGCTGACATAGCCGATGAGGTCGCGCCGCAGGGTCGTGACCTGGCGCGGCGCGGCCTGCGCCATGTCGATCTCGACCTCCGCGTGGCGGATCAGCAGATGGCCGGCATCGGCGCCGTAGTTGCCGTAGACGCAGCGCATCAGGCTGCTCTTGCCGGCGCCCGATGGCCCGCGCAGCACGACGCACTCGCCGGCATGCACGTCGAGATCGACGCCGCGCAGCGCATCGAGCCGGATGCCGCCGCGCAGATGCAGCGTGAAGCTCTTCTGCAGGCCGCGAATGGAGATGGCGGGGGACGGAGTTGTCATGGATCAATCCAGAACAACCTTCCCCCGCCGGCGGGGGAAGGTGGCGCGCAGCGCCGGATGGGGGTGGGTCGTGCGACAACACCGACATTCGAGCGTGGCCGCTATGCCGGCCACCCCCAACCGCTCTTCGGGCACCTTCCCCCGCCAGCGGGGGAAGGTATGAGTTTGAGTCTGCGTCATACCGTCAGCACCGAGGACACGAGCAACTGCGTATAGGGCTCCTGCGGATCGTCGAGCAGGCGGTCGGTGAGCCCGCTTTCGACCAGCCTGCCCTCGCGCATCACGATCAGCCGGTCGGCGAGCAGGCGCGCGACGCCCAGGTCGTGCGTCACGATGATCACCGACACGCCGACATCGCGCACCAGCCGGCGCAGCAGGTCGAGCAGGCGCGCCTGCACCGAGACGTCGAGGCCGCCGGTGGGCTCGTCCATCAGCACCACGCGCGGGTGCGTGACGAGATTGCGCGCGATCTGCAGGCGCTGCTGCATGCCGCCGGAGAAGGCGCGCGGCTTGTCGTCGACGCGATCGGCGTCGATCTCGACCTGCCGCAGCCAGTCCAGCGCCGTATCGCGCAGGTTGCCGTAGTGACGCTGGCCCAGCGCCATCAGCCGCTCGCCGACATTGCCGCCGGCACTGACGTCGAGCCGCAGCCCGTCGCGCGGGTTCTGGTGCACGAAGCCCCACTCCGTGCGCAGCAGGCGCCGCCGGTCGGCTTCGCTCAGCGCCAGCATGTCGACCTCGCGGCCGTCGCCGGTCCTGTAGAGCACCTCGCCGACATCCGCGGGCATGCGCCCGCCCAGGCAGTTCAGCAGGGTGGTCTTGCCCGAGCCGGACTCGCCGACGATGCCCAGCACCTCGCCGGGCCACAGCTCGAGCGAGACCTCGCGCACCGCGGCGCGCGGGCCGAAGCGCTTGGTAAGGTTGCGGACCTCGAGGATCGGCGTCTCGCTCATTCGCCGGCCTCCACGGCGGCGACGTAGGATGCCGGCGCGCCCGTGCCGACGTGACCGGCATTGCGACGCTGCTCGCAATGATCGGTGTCGGAACACACGAACATGTGCCCACCCTTGTCGTCGGTGATGATCTCGTCGAGGAAGGTGTCGTCGGCGCCGCACAGCGCGCAGGGCTGGTCCCACTTCTCGACCTGGAACGGATAGTCCTCGAAATCGAGCGACTTCACCGAGGTGTAGGGCGGCACGGCGTAGATGCGCTTCTCGCGCCCGGCGCCGAAGAGCTGCAGCGCCGGCATGTTGTCCATCTTGGGATTGTCGAACTTCGGTATCGGCGAGGGCCGCATCAGGTAGCGGCCGTTGACCATCACCGGGTAGTCGTACGCCGTCTCGATGCGGCCGAAACGCACGATGTCCTCGTACAGCTTCACGTGCATGGCACCATATTCGGCCAGCGCGTGCATCTTGCGCGTCTCCGATTCGCGCGGCTCCAGCCAGCGCAGCGGCTCGGGGATCGGCACCTGGTAGACCAGGATCTGCCCCTCCACCAGCTTGGTCTCGGGGATGCGATGGCGCGTCTGCACGATGGTGGCGTCGGGCGTGCGCTCGGTCGTCGCCACGCCGGTCATGCGGCGGAAGAACGAGCGGATGCTGACGGCGTTGGTCGTGTCGTCGGCGCCCTGGTCGATCACCTTCAAGGTATCGGCCGGGCCGATCACGGCGGCGGTGATCTGGATGCCGCCGGTACCCCAGCCGTAGCTCAGCGGCATCTCGCGGCTGCCGAACGGGATCTGATGGCCGGGAATCGCCACCGCCTTGAGGATCGCGCGGCGCAGCATCCGCTTGGTCTGCTCGTCGAGGAAGGCGAAGTTGTAGCCCTCGTCGACGGTGGCGTTGCTCGCACCGGCGGTCATGAGCGTGCTCTCCCATCTTCCCTTCTCCCCGCGCAGGCGGGGAGAAGGTGCCCGAAGGGCGGATGAGGGGCTTTGCGGTGCCTCGACAACGACGACTTGGGGCGCTGCACGAGGAAGCCCCTCATCTGCCTCGCTGGCGCTCGGCACCTTCTCCCCGCCTTCGCGGGGAGAAGGAATATGACGCTCATTCCGCGGCCTCCTTGAGCGCCGCCTGGCGCGCGGACTCGGCGTCGCGGCGCATGGCGCGCACGACGTTCAGCTCCGACTGGAAGTCGACATAGTGCGGCAGCTTGAGGTGCTGGACGAAGCCCTGCGCCTCGACGTTGTCGCTGTGATAGAGCACGAACTCGATGTCGTTGGGCGGCGCGTCGGTCGCCTCGCCCAGCTCCTGGGCGCGCAGCGCGCGATCGACCAGCGCCATGCCCATCGCCTTGCGCTCGCCGTGGCCGAAGCTCACGCCGTAGCCGCGGGTGAACTGCGGCGGCTCGCTCTTGGAGCCGGCGAACTGGTTCACCATCTGGCATTCGGTCAGCTCGACATCGCCGATGTCGACGGCGAAGCCCAGCTCGGGCGGCACCATCTCGACCGGCACCGTGCCGTGGCGGATCTCGCCGGCGAAGGGATGCGTGCGGCCATAACCGCGCTGCGTGGCGTAACCCATCGCCAGCACGAAGCCCTCGTCGCCGCGCGCGAGGTTCTGCAGGCGCATGGCGCGCGGCGCGGGGAAGCGCAGCGGCTCGCGGGTCAGGTCGGGCGGCGCCGGATCGCCAGGCGAGGGCCGCTCGATCTCGATGATGTCCTCGCGGTTGAGCACGTCGATCACGCCCGGCACGCGCGCCTCCTCGGCCGGCGCGGCCACCGGCGCCTGAGCGGGCTCGCCCTCGGCCATGAGCGCGAAGTCGAGCAGGCGATGGGTGTAGTCGAAGGTCGAGCCGAGGATCTGGCCGCCGGGAATGTCCTTGAACACCGCCGACACCCGCCGCCGCACCGTCATCTCGGCGGTGTCGATCGGCAGGGTGGCGCCGAAGCGCGGCAGGGTCGTGCGATAGGCGCGTAGCAGGAAGATCGCCTCGACCTGGTCGCCGCAGGCCTGCTTCAGCGCCAGGGCCGCGAGATCGGGATCGTAGAGCGAGCCCTCGGTCATGACGCGATCGACCGCCAGCTTCTGCTGCTCGCGGATCTGCGCCACCGTCAGCTCGGGCACATCGGGATTGCCGCGGCGCGACTCGGCCAGCCAGGCATGCGCGTTGGCGATCGCGCGTTCGCCGCCCTTCACGGCTACGTACATGTCAGGCCTCCAGGACGGTGGTGCGCGGCAATGCCGCGAGGCGCGCGCCCGATGTGAAGAGGATGTCGAGGCCGCGGGGAAACGCGCCGGCCATGGTGCGACGCTCGGCCACGAACGACGCCGGCAATCCGTCGACGCGCAACGCAGTATGCGTCGCGATGCCGGGTCCGCTCAAAATCCACCCGCCCTGTCCGGCGAGCGCCGGCACCTGCACGATCAGCGTGGCCCCGCGCTGCGGTTCCTCGTCGCTGCCCCAGTCGAAGACATCGAGCGCCGGCAGCACCGACGCGTCGAGCACGATCGCGAAGGCCGCGTCGACGGCCGCGACCGCGAGCGGCGCGCCGGTGTGGAAGGCGATCCATGCCGCCACATGATCGGCGGCCGGGTGCGGTGCCATCCACACCGGCGTGTCGCCGTCGAGCAGGGTCAGGCAGCAGGCGGCCGTCGCCGCATCGACGCCGGCGGGCGGATCGAGGCGCAGGGCAAGTTCCTCGATGCGGCCGGGGCGCGACATCGCGTCGAGCGTGGCACGGAACGCGGCCTGCGCGTCGAGCACCGGCTCGGCGAAGCCCGGCGACAGCGCCGCCTGGGTCGGCGTGGCGATCCCGCTCATGAGCCGCGCACCATGGTGAAGAAATCGACCTTGGTCGCCGCCGCCTTCGACAGGACCTTTTGACGCGCCGCCGCCTGCCGGGCGGCGAGCGGCGCCACCAGCTCGCGCCGCAATGGCTCGGCGAAGGGTCCGTCCTGCAGCAATGCGTCGAGCACCGCGACCAGCTCGGCCTTGCGCCTGTCGCGGCCGGCGACATAGCCGACACCGACAGCGCCGCCCTCGATCTGCACGACGCAGCGCGCCACGCTCATCTCGCCGATGTTGAATTGCTGGCCGGTGCCGCCGGCCCGCCCGCGCATCATGGCCAAACCCGATTCCGCCGGCTTGATTACCCGCCATGTCGGCCTGGGCGAGAGGCGGGCGACCGCCTCCTCCAGCTTCGCCCGCTCGGCCCTGGCCAGCACCGCCAGCCAGGACTTGCGCGCGTCGGTGTTTTCCATCTCGACAAAACCCCTACTTGTCTATACAAGTATAGAAGCTTGGGCCGACGCCCGCAAGGTGAATTGCCCACACCCCGATGAAGGTTGCGTGACATGGCCGTGGACGACGATCCCAGACCGCTGTGGCGGCGCATTGCCGACACGCTGCGGGCGGAGGTCAAGGCGGGCGAATGGAAACCGGGTGCGCGGCTGCCCGGCGAGTACGCGCTGGCCGAGCGTTTCGGCGTCAACCGCCACACCCTGCGGCAGGCCATCGAGCACCTGGAGAGCCAGGGCGTGCTGCGCGCCGAGCAGGGCCGCGGCATCTTCGTGCCCGATCCGCCGCTCGACTACGCGCTGGGCAAGCGGGCGCGCTTCAGCGAGAACATCAGCCGCGCCCACCGCGTCGGTGCGCGCGACATGGTGAGCGCGCAGACCGTGCGCGCCACGCCCGAGATCGCCCAGGCGCTCTCCGTGCCGGTGGAAACGCCGCTGCTGCGACTGGACGCGCGTGCGCTGGTCGACGGCAAGCCGGCCGGCATCGGCAGCCACTACTTTCCGGCCGCGCGCTTTCCGCGCCTGGGCGACGCCTGGCGCGCCGAGCGTTCGGTGACGGCGGCGCTGCGCCGCTGCGGCGTGGCCGACTACTCCCGGCGCTGGACGCGCGTCTCGGCGGCCCTGATCACCGCGTCGGACGCTCGCCTGCTCGAGGTCGGCCGCGGCCGGGCCATGCTGGTCACCGAGTCGATCAACGTCGATCCCGACGGCGTGCCGATCGAGTACGGCCATTCGCGCTGGCTGAGCGACGCCATGACCTTCGTGGTCGAATAGGCTCAGTGCGTCGCGCCGGCGACGACCAGCTCGTCGTGCTCGATGCGGATCGAGGTCTCGACGGCGATCTTCAGCGCGGCGACCAGCGTGTCGACCGACATCGATGCGGCGCCCGGATGCCGGGCGGCCTGCTCCGGCAGATAGGGCACGTGGATGAAGCCGGCGCGGAAGCCGTGCCGCCCGGTCTCGGCGAGGTGGCGCGCCATATAGAAGGTGTGATTGCAGACGAAAGTGCCGGCACTGTTCGACACCGAGGCGGGGATTCCCGCGGCGCGCACGCGGCGAAGGATCGCCTTGATCGGAAGCGTCGTGAAATAGGCCGCCGGTCCATCCGCGGCGCTGGGCCTGTCGATCGGCTGCTCGTCCGCGTTGTCGGGAATGCGCGCGTCGTCGACGTTGATGGCGACCCGCTCCAACGAGAAATCGACCCGGCCACCGGCGAGCCCCAGCGCGATCACGATGTCCGGCGAGAGCTCGTCGAGCAGCGCCGAGAGCCGCGGGCGAATGGCGCGATAGACGCAGGGCAGGCGCCGCGCGAGGACGTCATGGCCCTCGCAGCGCCAGCCGTCGAGCCGCTGCGCGGCCTCCCAGGAGGGGTTGACGGTATCGTTGTCGAACGGCTCGAAGCCGGTCACCAGAACGCGCTTCACTCGATGTCCTCGCTCCTGCGGCGAGGACATCAAGCCATGAAGCCGACGCTTATGCCAGCGGCGTGAACGCCACGCGCTCGCGTCGTGCCAGCCTGGGTACCGCCTCGTCGAGAATCAGCGACTGGAAGTGCGGCGTCTTCAGATGCGCCTCGTAGGCGGACTGATCGACGAAGAGCTCGTAAAGGAAGAACATGTGGTCGTTGTCGGGCGAGCGGTGCGCGCGGAAGAGCAGCGTGCCGGGTTCGTTGGCACGCACCGCGGCGGTCATGCGGTCGAGCACGTCGAGGAGGGCATCGACCTCGCCGGGCCTGGCTTCCCAGGTGATGGTGAAGGCGACGGTTCCGTCGACGGGCGGCTTGGCGTTGGCGAGGCTGGGCATGGCGAACTCCGCTGTGGTTGACGGCACAGCTATGCGCCGACTCGAGCGGCGATCGTTTCGCCGAGGGCCGAACCGACCCTAGGAATCGAGGACCTGGCGGATTTTCTGCGCCAGGGCGTTGATCCGGTACGGCTTGCCGAGGATGGCGTCGGCGCCGCCGAAGCCATCGACGCCGGCCCGCGACCCGGCCAGCCCCGAAGTAAAGAGCACTTTGAGCCCGCAGCGGCGCGACAGCGCCTCGCGCGCCAGGGCGTCGCCGCTGATGCCGCCGGGCATCGCCAAATCGGTAAACAGGAGGTCGAACTTCTCGCCGGCGTCGAGCAACTCCAGGGCCGCGCTGGCGCGGTCGGCCTCCATCGTGGCGTAGCCCAGCTTGCGCAGCTGGGCGACGACGATCTGGCGCACGGCCGCGTTGTCCTCGACGACCAGGATGCGCTCGCGCACCGGCGTCCCGGGCCGCGCGGCGGCCACGGCGTCCGCGTTGGCGGACGACGCATTGGCGCGCGGCAGAAGGAGCCGCACGCTGGTGCCCCTGCCGACCACGCTGTCGACCTGGATGTGCCCGCCCGACTGCTTGACGAAGCCGAACACCATGCTGAGCCCAAGCCCCGTGCCCTTGCCCGGCTCCTTGGTGGTGAAGAACGGATCGAAAATGCGGCTGATCGCCTCCGGCGGAATGCCGGTGCCGGTGTCGGTCGCCGTGATCGCGACGTAGTCGCCCGGCACAAGACCGGGTGTGTCGCGCGGATCGCTCTCCCGCAGCGTCATGTTGCGCGTCGAGAGCGTCAGCCGGCCACCCTCGGGCATGGCGTCGCGCGCATTGACCGCGAGGTTGACGATCGCCGATTCGAGCTGGGGCGCGTCGATGTGCAGCGGCCAGAGATCGGCCGCGCCGCCGAACTCGACGACGATATTGCCGCCGAGCATGCGGCCCAGCAGTCGCGCGGTGTTGGCGAGCAGGGGGTTGGCGTCGATGGTCTGCGGCGCAAGCGGCTGCTGGCGAGCGAAGGCCAGCAGGCCGCGCACCAGCTCGGCGCCGCGCTGCGCGCCGTGCAGCGCCGCGGCGGCGTGCTCGATGGTGTCCTCCGGCAGGTCGGCTCGGTCGAGCAGCAGCTCGATGCTGCTGATCACCAGGCTGAGCAGATTGTTGAAGTCGTGCGCGATACCGCCGGTGAGCTGGCCGATCGCCTCGAGCCGCTGCGAGCGCTGTACGCGCTCCTCGGCGGCGAGGCGCTCCGTCAGGTCGCGGCCGATGAAGAAATGCTGCGCGTCGAGCGCCGACCATACGCCGGTCCAGTGCAAGGGCACCGCCCGGCCATCCTTATGGACGTAGCGGCAGTCGAACTGGCGCATGACGCGGCCGTGGCGCGCGGCGCGCATCTCGGCCCGGGTCGTCTCGAGGTCGTCGGGATGGATGAAGCGGATGGCACTGTGGCCGGCCATCTCCTCGGGCGCGTAGCCGAGGATCGC
Source organism: Reyranellaceae bacterium (assembly GCA_050183765.1). GTDB lineage: Bacteria > Pseudomonadota > Alphaproteobacteria > Reyranellales > Reyranellaceae > JAFAZJ01. The sequence goes on from JBFXAZ010000017.1 coordinate 38,747, forward strand.
GCGACTGCTGGGGCTGACGCGGATCAGGTTGCCCCGGCCGTCGGTCACCAGGATCAGGTCGAGAGAGGTGGCGAACAGGCTTTCGTTGATGGAACGCGCGGCGTCGCGGGCACGGGCGTCGGCCAGGCCGGCAAGATGCGCCTCGCGATCGAGCGAGACGTCGCGCAGGAAGACCAGCCCGCCCTCGCCATGAACATGGGCGCGCAATTCCAGCCAGGCACCCGGGCGCTCGCAGCACAGGCCGAAGCCGGACGTCCGCGCCCCGGGCGCGAACAGCGCCTCGCTGTTCAGGTCCAGGACGGCCAGCAGCGATTGGCCGACGAGAGCTGCGGCGTCGCTGGCCAGGAGATAGGCTGCCGCGCTGTTGGCATAGAGCACGCGCCACGCCTGATCGACGGCGACCACGCCCTCGTCGATTGCATCGACAATTGCCGTGACGTCGGCTCCCCTGTCGGGGGCCTGCACTTGACGCTCGGCGATTGACCAGTCGCCCATGAGACGCTCCCTGGCGTCGCCCGGACCATGCCTTCGTTACATCTTAGAGGGGGAGCAGATCACACTGCGTCAATTGACGTCATAAAGTCAGGAATTCGTAACGAAGCGGCGACACAGATTTCATTTCTTCTGCAAATTAAAACAAGAACCTACCTCTGTGTGAGTGAGCATACCCTCGCATCCCGTTTCGGCACAATGCAAAACATGCATGTGTCGAGAGAACATCATGCGGTGCCTACCATCCCAGAGTGCCGCGAATTTCCGTGACGACATCGAGGTGCCGCTCGTGATCGCCGGCAAAGCGCACCACGAGATGCGTGGCGCCGGCGTCGGCGAATCCCTTCAGCCACGCGGCGGCGCCGGCGGCCGAACCGGCGAAACAGCTCTGGCGCTTGCGCATGATCTCAGCCGCCATGCCGTAATACTGCTCGAGATAGGCGTTCATGCGCGCCTCGGCGCGCGCGGCGACATCGTCGATCGCCAGGGTCACATAGATCGCCGCGGTCAGGCTGGCCGGATCGCGGCCGGCGGCCTTCGCCGCCTCCTTCACCTCGGCCCACTGCGCGGCGTATTCGTGCGGCTCCGGCCCATTGGGGAACCAGCCGTCGTAAAGACGCCCGCAGCGCTGACGGGCGGCACTGACGGCCCCGGGCAACCAGATCGGCGGGCCGCCGGGCCGATGGGGCGTGGGGCCCAGCACGCTGTCCGTCATCTTCCAGCGCCCGTCCCAGGTCACCGGCTTGCCGGTCCACAACGCCTTGGCGAGCGCGATTCCCTCGACCATGCGCCCGACGCGCTTCTCGAAGGGCACGCCGGCGGCAACGAACTCGGCGCGGATATTGGGCACGTCGCTGGCGATGCCGATGCCCAGGATCAGCCGACCCTCTGCGATGCGATCCAGGGTCGCCACCTGCTGCGCCAGGACGACCGGGTTGCGCAGCGCCGGCAGCAGCACCGCAGTGCCCAGCTCCGGCTTGCGCGTGCGCGCCGCGACCGCGGCCAGTAAGGTCAGCGGATCGTGCCGCGGACGCGCCAGCAGCGAATCGCCCACCCACAGTGAATCGAATCCCAGCCTTTCGGCGCGCTCGGCCAGCGCCAGCAGGGAGCCGGTCTCGTCCTGGCCTTCCATCACCCGCTCGCGGGTCGGCAGCAGATATCCCAGTCGCGGCATGGGCTTCCCCCCCTCGGTCCAGGCGCAGATCATGGACTCGTCGCGGCGCCCACGGTACAGGCTTTCGCCATGGCCCGTGCCGCCTTCCTCGACCGTGATGGGGTGCTCAACCAGGCGATCCTCAGCGATCGCCGGCCCCAAGCTCCGGCGCGGGGCGGAGCAATCCGTCATCCTGCTCGGGGCGGCACCGTCATCGCAGTCAGGCCGGCGACGTCGCCGCTCTTCTCCAGCGACCACACCGCGTCGATCAGCGGCTGCACGTCGCAGCCCAGCCGCCAGCGGCCGGCCTCGGCGCGCAGCTTGGCCTCGATCTCGTTGTCCTTCATCGGATTCGGCGGGCTGCCGCGCGCGGCACCGGTCGACACGGCATGGCGCGTGCCGTCACTGGTCCACAGCTCCATCTCGACGGCGATCGTCGAGATCGCGGGATCGGCGGCCACCTCGATCCGGCGGCGCATCTCGATCGTCGCGGGATCGTTGACGCAGGCATCGGTGAACTGATCGAGGCCGGCCTTGCCCTGCACTAGCGCCGCGGCCACGGCGTGCTGCAGGCTCACCTGGGCCTCTCGGCCGGTCGAGACATCCGGCCGGTTCGCGCGCTGCAGCAGCAGCGGATTGCCGCGAAAGGCCACCCGCGCGACCGCGTCGTCGGGGTGCGCGGCGCGCCAGTCGAGCGCGCAGTCGAGCAACGGATGGATCACGAAGCCGCACGGATAGGGCTTGATCGAATTGTCGGCGAGCTCCCAGGTACGGCCGAGCCCGTCCAGCAGGGCGGCCCAATCCGGCGGCTCGTTCATGGCGGCGAGAAAGCCCTGCGCCCCCGCGATCGGCTCGGCCGGCCCCTCGAAGCCCTTCTCGGCCAGCAGCGCCGACCACAGGCCGTTCTTCGCCGCGTTGCCGACGCTGAGACTCTTCGCCGGCCATCCCAGGCACTCGCACAGACCCGCCGACTGGGTGGCGGCGTTGCCGAGCGCCCAGACGATCCGCTGTTCGTTCAGGCCGAGCAGCTTCGCCACGCCCGCCGCAGCGCCGAAGACGCCGCAGGTCGAGGTGATGTGCCAGCCCCTCGGATAGTGACCCGGCGAGACCGCGCGGCCCACCCGGCATTCGATTTCGGCGCCCAGCACGAAGGCCAGCAGCAGCTCCGGTCCCGTCACCCGCCGCAATTCGGCCAGCGCCAGCAGTGCCGGCGCGAGCGGCGCCGTGGGGTGAACCACGGTGGGAAGATGCGTGTCGCAATAGTCGAAGACGTTGGCCCCGGCGGCATTGAGGAATGCCGCGTTCAGGGCATCGACGCGCTCGTTGCGGCCGATCACGGTGGCCTGACGGCCACCGGAGAAATCCGCCAGCAACGCCAGCGCCATCTCGATCGGCCCGGTCCGGCAACCGGCAAGCGCGACCGCGAAGAAGTTCAGCAGCGCCCGCCTGGCCTCATGCCGGATGGACTCCGGCACGTCGCCAAGGCGCGTTTCGGCAACGAAGCGGGCGAGGCTTCGCGTTACGCCGGGTCTCGGAAGCATGGACGTCTCCAGTCGGTCCACCTAGCAACTCCGAGCCCTGTCGTCGACCGCTTCGCCGGCTAGCGCTCGCTCCTGTAGACCGCGAACTCCGCGCGCGTATCGGCGATCGAGAACCAGCGATGCTGGGTGGCGCGGAACTCGCGCCAATTCGTGAGGATCTTCTTGAACTGCGGGTTGGCCGCCGCCTCCTCGTCGAGCACCGACTCGAGCGCGCCGCGCAGGGCCTTGATGATGTCGTCGGGCAGCACCGACAGCTGCGTGCCGGAGGCGACCAGGCGGGCGATCGCCACGGCGTTCTTGGCGTCGTAGGACGCCAGCATCTCCGTCATCGAGTAGTTGCAGGCGTATCTCAGGATCGCCTGGTAGCGCGGCGGCAGCGAGGCCCAGGCCGGCTTGCCGATCATCAGCTGGTTGACCGCCTCGAGCTCCATCACGCCGGGCGTGTAGTAGTACTTGGCGACCTTGTGGAAGCCGAGCTTCTCGTCGTCGTAGGGGCCGACCCATTCGCAGGCGTCGATGGTGCCGCGCTCCATCGACGGATAGATGTCGCCGCCGGCGATCTGCTGCGGCACGACGCCGAGCTTCGTCATCACCTTGCCGCCGAAGCCCGCCGTGCGCATCTTCAGTCCCTGGAGGTCCTGCACGCTCTTGAGCTCCTTGCGGAACCAGCCGAACATCTGGCCGCCGGTCTGGCCGGCCGGCAGCGCGACGACCTTGAACGAATCGTAGATCTCGTCCATCAGCTTGCGGCCGTCGCCGAACATCATCCACGCGTTGTGCATGCGCGGCGTGAAGCCGAAGGGCAGCGAGCCATCGAAGATCAGCGCGGTGTTCTTGCCGATGTAGTAGCCGGTGTAGGTATGGCCGCATTCGACCGTGCCGTTGGCGACGGCATCGAGCACCTGCAGGCCGGGCACGATCTCGCCGGCGGCGAAGGGCCTGATCGAGAACTTGCCGTCGGTCATCTCGCCGACGACGCGCGCGATGGTCTGCGACGCACCCCACAGCGTGTCGAGATTCTTGGGGAAGCTCGAGGTCAGCCGCCACTTGACCTCCTCATTGGTCTGCTGACCGAAGGCAGGCGTGGCGGCGAGCGCGGCCAGCGATGCGGCCGTGGCGGCGGGCGCGAATTGACGGCGGGTAACGGGCACTGGATTTCCTCCCACTTTTGCTCTGGGCGAAATTTTAGTCGCGCGGTTCTGGTATCGCTACCAGAAAATGCCGTCAGGCGGCGCTCCAGCCGCCGTCGATCGGAAGGGCGGCCCCGGTGATGTCGGCCGCCTCCGGACCGCACAGGAAGGCGACGAGCGCGGCGGCGCCTTCCATCGACACGAAACGGCCGGAAGGCTGGCGCGACGCCAGGAAGGCCTCCGTCGCCTTCTCCCGCGACAGGCCTTCTTGCGTCATGAAGGCCGCCAGGCGCCGCTCGATCGCGGGCGTCGGCGCGGTACCGGGACAGACGGCGTTGCAGGTGATGTTCTGGCCGGCGGCCTCGAGTGCGACGGCGCGGGTGAAGCCGATCAGCGCCGTCTTCGTCGTGACGTAGTCGACCCGGTTGACCGTGCCGAACAGCCCATAGACCGAGGAGATGTTGACGACGCGGCCGAAATCGCGCCGGCGCATGCCGGGCAGAGCCAGCCGCGTCGCGTGGAAGGCGGCCGACAGATTGACCGCGAGCGCGCGATCCCAGTCCTCGACCTTGAACGCCTCGAGCGCTGCGAAATGCCGGACGACGGCGTTGTTGATCAGGATGTCGATCGCGCCGAAGGCACGCTCCGCCGTCTCGACCATGTCGGCGATCTGCGCCGGCACCGCGAGGTCGGCGCCGTGATGGAGGACACGGACACCGTGGCTGATCTCAAGGTGCCGACGCTTGCGCTCGATCTCTGCCGGATCGCCGAACCCGTTCAGGACGACATGGCATCCTTGAGCGGCGAGCCGTTCGGCCATCGCATAGCCCAGGCCCTGCGTCGAGCCGGTGATGAGGGCGCATCTTCCCGTCAGCATGCGGTTCCTTCAGGTGCTGTCGCGCTGGACGATCTCGAAACCGAGGTCGATCTTGATGCGCTCCGGCGCGGCGCCCAGCAGCCGGTTCACGAGCAGCTCGGCGCTGCGGCGGCCGATCTCGTCGCGCGGGATGCGCAATGTCGTCACGGCGGGCACTGCGTGACGCAGCAGGTCGAGATCGTCGAAGCTGGCAATGGCGACGCGCTTGGGAACCGCCCAGCCGCGCCGCTGGCATTCCAGCAGCGCGCCGACCGCGAGCACGTCGCCGGCGAAGAACGCGGCATCGAGCCCCGGATGAGTCTGGATCAGCCGCACGACGGCGTCGGCCCCCTCGGCGAAGCCGCCCGTCGCCTCGAGCACAAGGCCCGGATCCGCCGGCAACCCCAACTCCTTGAGCGCGGCGAGATAGCCGCGGCGGCGCTCGCGCGAGCGGTCGTTGTCGCGCAGCGGCAAGGTCACGAAGCCGATCTTGCGATAGCCGAGGCGGCCAAGATGCGTGGTCATCGCCCGCGCCGCCTCGAAGTTGGAGTAGCTCACCGCCATGTCGAGCGGCTCCGGCGGCAGGTTGCCGGTCTCGATCACCGGCACGCCGGTCTTGCGCACCAGCTCGCGCACCTGCCTGGTGTGCGTCGTGTTGTGCAGGACGAGGCCGCAGACGCGCTGCGCCAGGAACGCAGAGACCAGCGCCTCCTCGTCGTCGAGACGGTGTCCGCTGTTGGCGATCATCAGGTGGAAGCCGTTGGCGCGCAGCACGTCGGAGATCGCCTGGACCATGCTGGCGTAGAGCGAATTGCGGATGCTCGGCACGATCAGGCCGACGATGTTCGAGCGCATGGACGACAGGCTGCCGGCGATGCGATTGGGCAGGTAACCGTGCTCGCGCACCGCGGCCTCGACCTTGCGCCGCATCTTCTCGGAGACCGTCGAGGGCTCGCGCAGCGCGCGCGACACCGTCATCGGCGAGACGCCGGCGAGGCGCGCGATGTCGCTCATGGTGACGGCGTCGCCGCCGCCTCGCTTGACCTTGCCGCTCATCCCCGTGGCGTGCGATTTGACCCGGACCCCTACTATTATAGATTGGTAGCGATACCATACGAGCGGAGAGACGCGCCATGGCCGGTCAGGTGCTGGGATTCGTCGGGGTCGGGCGCATGGGCGGTCCCATGGCGTCGCGTCTACTCGATGCGGGCTACCGGCTCTGCGTCCACGACGTGTCCGAGGACGCGACCGGCCCGCTCGTCGCCCGGGGTGCGCAGGCCGCGGCATCGCCGGCCGAGGTCGCCTCGCTCGCCGATATCGTCTTCATCAGCCTGCCGACGCCCGACGTGGTGCGCCAGGTGGTGCTGGGTGGCAACGGCGGCATCATCAACGGCAGCAGCGTGCGGCTGGTGGTCGACCTGTCGACCACCGGACCGGGCGTGGCCATGGAGATCGCGGCTGCGCTCGCCGAGCGCCGCATCGGCTGGGTCGACGCGCCGGTGAGCGGCGGCGTGACCGGCGCCAGGGCCGGCACCCTGGCAATCATGGTGTCGTGCCCCAGCCAGACGCTGCAGGCGGTGGAGCCGTTCCTCAAGACCCTCGGCCGCCTCTTCCACGCGGGCGAAAGGCCGGGCCTGGCGCAGACCGCGAAGCTCGCCAACAACCTCCTCGCCGCCACCGCCCTGGTGGCCACGTCGGAGGTCATGGCCATGGGCGTCAAGGCGGGGCTCAACCCACGGGTGCTTCTCGACATCATCAACGCCTCGAGCGGACGCAACAGCGCCAGCCAGGACAAGTTTCCGCGCGCCATCCTGCCGGGCACCTTCGATTTCGGCTTCACCACCGGACTGTCCTACAAGGACGTGCGCCTGTGCATCGAGGAAGCCGAAGCGCTCGGCGTGCCGATGATCGTGGGCGCGGCGGTGCGCCAGATGCTGGCGGTCACCAGGGCGCGCTTCGGGGCCGACTCCGACTTCACCCACATCGCCCGGGTGCTGGAGGAATGGGCCGGGGTCGAGATTCGCGGATAGAGGTTAGGCGCGAGGCGCGACGCTGGCGGCGAGGAGCTCGCGATAGGAGCCCATCACCGCGTCCATCACCTTGTCGAGCAGGCGGAGAAGCTCGGCCCGTTCCGCGGCGCTGAGGTCCTGCATCATCGTGGCGTTGCGACCGATGACGAAAGGCAGGATCCGGTCGTGCAGACGATGCCCCGCGGCCGTAAGCTCGAGCAGCGTGCGGCGGCGATTCCGCTCGCTCGCGGACTGCCGGACCAGGCCGCGCTCGACCAGGTTCGAGACCGACCGGCTGAGCTGGCCCTTGTCGAGATAGAGCTCGCCGACGAGGTCCGTGAGCGTCGCCGGGGCCAGGGCGCGGATCACGCTCAGGACGCGCCAGTCGCCGAGATTGAGCCCGAAGCGGCGCGACAGGTTCAGCTGGCCGGACCGGTCGGAAAGCGTGGCAATGCGGGCGATGCGGTACAGCAGCAGGCCGCGGACGTCGGTTGGGGCGCGGGGCAAGGATTGTTCTTCCGGCTTTTACCGTTGACTTTATCAACAATGAATACTGTCATGTGTGTCTAACAAGACAAGCGGACATGCGCCAGCGTAGCGCACATCGTCCGCATGAGGGAGGGCTTCGCCATGAACAAGCTCATCGCCCTGATCGTCTCGGCGATCGTCGTGGCCGTCGCGAACGCCGGCGGCGCCGTCGCGGCCGAACCGCTGAAGATCGTGCTGGGCTATCCGCCGGGCGCCAGCAGCGACACCATCTCGCGGCTGATCGCCGACAAGATGAGCGCGTCGCTCGGCCGCCCGGTGATCGTCGAGAACAAGCCCGGCGCCGCCGGCATCATCGCCAATCTCGCGGTCAAGGCGGCCGCGCCCGACGGCAATACGCTGCTGATGACGCCGCTGGCCAACATGGTGGCGTTCCCGCACTCCTACTCCAAGCTGCAGTACGATCCATTCAAGGACTACGTGCCGGTGGCGCACGTCGCGGCCTTCCAGCTCGCCTTCGGCGTCGGCGCGTCGGTGCCCGCCAAGAGCCTCAAGGAGTACGCGGCCCTCGCCGGCAAGGGCGGCCAGTACGCCAATTTCGCCTCGGCCGCGGTCGGCAGCCTGCCGCACTTCTTCGGCCTGATGTTCGCCAAGGCCGCCGGGATCAATCTGGTGCACGTACCGTACAAGGGGACGGCCAACGTGCTGCAGGCGATCGTCTCGGGCGAGATCCCCGCCGCAGTGGTCCCGATCGCCGATATCGGCACGCTCGCGAAGGCGGGCAAGGCGCGCATGCTGGCCGTCTCCGCCGCCAGGCGCTCGCCGCAATATCCCGACGTGCCGACGTTCAAGGAGAGCGGCTACGATATCGAGGGTTCGGCCTGGTATGCGCTGTACGCCCCGGCCGGCACGCCGAAGGACATCGTCGACAAGCTCGCCAAGGCCGCGATCGACGCCGTGCACCAGTCCGACCTCAAGCAGAAGATCGAGCCGCTGGGTCTCGAAGCCACCGGCCTTGGCCCCGACGAGCTCGCGAAGATCATGAAGGCCGACTACGAGAAGTGGGGGCCGGTGATCAAGGCATCGGGGTTCAAGGCCGACTGACATTCGGCGCGACAGGTCCATTCGGGGAATCTGGAAACCGTACGCCGCCTATGCCACGCTGACGTCGCAGGGGGAGCGATGTCATGCCCAGACATTTCGGAATCCTGGTCCCCTCGACCAACACCACGTGCGAGATCGAGTACTGTCGCCTCGCCCCCGACCTGCAGGTGCACACGGGTCGCCTCGGCAAGGGCGGCGACACGGCGTTCTCGCCGAGCAAGGACGACGACGTCGCCTACCAGGCGAAGCTTCTCGGCGATGCGCGGGTCGAGGTGATCGTGCTGGCGCAGACCTCGGCGAGCCTGTTCGCCGACGACTACGACGCGGTGACAGTGAAGCGGATGAGCGACGCGTCGGGCGTGCCGTCGCTCACCTCGGCGCAAGCGATCGGCCGGGCGCTCAACGCGCTCGGGGCATCGCGGGTCGCCATGGCGACGCCCTACTCGGACGAGGTCATCGGCCGCACCCGCCGCTACTACGAGACCAAGTACGGCATCGCCACGGTCGCCGCGCAGAGCCTGGGCGCGTCTGACGCGTATGCCATCGGCAAGATGGATGCCGGTGCGGCCGAAGCGGCGTTCCGCCGGATCGATGGTCCTGGTATCGACGCGCTGATCGTGCCGGGCGGCAACTTTCCCACCATGGACTGGATCGCGGCCTGGGAGCGCCAGTTCGGCAAGCCGGTGATCACCACCAACCAGGCGGCGCTATGGGCGGTACTGCAGACGATGAAATGGAACGCGCCGATTGCCGGCAAGGGGCGGCTGCTCGAACAGCTGCCCGCGGGCTGACGCGGCGACCGAAAGGGAGAACGCCATGGGTCACGGTTCCGGCATTCGCCAAGTCGCCTGGGTCGATATCGCCGGCGGCGGCCAGGTCGTCACGGACGGCAACTACGCCTATGTCGGCCACATGCAGCAGCCGCACGGGACGTCCGTCATCGACGTGAAGGACCCGGCGAATCCGAAGGTCGTCGCGTCGATCGACATTCCGCCGGGGCTGCATTCGCACAAGGTGCGCGTGGCGAACGACATCATGGTGGTGAACCGCGAGCGCGCGCGCGGCCAGATGCCCGACGACGACTTCGTCGGCCTGCGCATCTTCGACGTCAGCCGGCCGGGCAGCCCGCGCGACATCTGCCACTGGCAGTGCGACGGCACGGGCGTGCACCGCTTCACCTTCGATGGCCGCCACGCCTACATCTCGACGGAGCAGGAAGGCTGGCTCGGCACCATCGTCATGATCCTCGACCTGAAGAATCCCGAGAGGCCCGAGGAGGTCGGCCGCTGGTGGATGGAAGGCCAGTGGATCGCCGGCGGCGAGAAGCCGAACTGGCAGGCGAAGAACCACCGCTGCCACCATCCGATCCGGCGCGGCGATCGCCTCTATGTCAGCTACTGGTACGGCGGCGGCGTCATCCTCGACATCGGCGACATGACCAGGCCGAAACTGATCTCGAGCCTCGACTGGAGCCCGCCGTTCGGCTGGCCTACACACAGCCTGGTGCCGATCGACGTGCCGATCGCCGGCCATCGCTGGATGCTGGTCGCGGACGAGCATGTGCAGCCGCTCGATCCCAAGCTCTCGCCGGAGCTGCCGGCGGCGCTGTGGATGGTGAACATCACCGACGAGACGCGACCCGTGCCGGTCGGCTGCTTCCAGCTGCCGGAGCTGGTCGGCGTCGAGACGCCCCTGATGACCGCCTGCCACCAACCCGTCGAGACCATCGTCGGCAACGAGGTTCCCGCCGCCTGGTTTGCCAGTGGCCTGCGGGTGATCGACATCGCCAATCCGCTGTCGATGAAGCAGGCCGCATGGTGGATGCCCGACGTGCCGCCGGGCGCCGACCGCGTCTGCAGCAACGACGTCTATGTCGACCATCGCGGCCTGATCTACCTGATCGATCGCATCAGGGGCCTGTCGATCCTCGAGCGCGTGTAGGCGCGCCTTCAGGAAACGGAATCGGGTTGACCGATGATCGTGGCGCGATCCGTTCCGTCGAGCGCCATAGGCTGGCCGTCGCGAATCATCTCGGCAAAGCCTTCGTTGGGCACCATCACGGTCAGGCAATAGAGCGGCGTCGATCCAGTGTTCTCGATGACATGCTCGGCGCCCGGCGGCAGGACCAGCGCATCGCCCTGCGCGAGATCGTAGGTCTTGCCCTGGCAATGCGCCCGGCCGCTGCCGCTGAGCACATAGAACATCTCATGCGCCTGGGCATGAAAGTGCGGCGGCGTGCGGCCGTCGACCTCGAAGATCTCCAGGGCCGCGACGAACGGCGTGCGGTCGCTCAGCGGATCGACCAGCATCGCGAACTTGTTGGTGTCCCCGGGCGATATGCGCGAGACGCGGCACTGCGTGGCGCTGCGCAGCAATGGATGTTCCAGTTTGGCGCTGCTCACGACCTGTCTCCCTCGACCATCAGAGCGTGGGATCGCCCAGCTCGAAACCCATCAACACGCGTCCGTGCGTCGAGCCGTTGACGTCCCAGTTCTGCGTGAAGTGCCGGCCGGCGACGCCGATGTCGCGATAGATGCGCGACATCGGATTGTCGCTGTAGACGCTGCTGCTGGCGCCGGCATCCCAGAGCAGCTCGACGGCGCGCGACGCCAGCCGTCCGGCGAACGCCGCCTGCGCGCGGTACTTCGCCCGTTGCTCGTCGCTCGGCAGCCCGTCGCGCGCGGCGATGTCGCCGGCCTCGTCGCAGATCCCGGCCAGCAGGCATCGCGCGGCGGCGATCGCCGCCGAGGCTTCGGCCACCTTCACCTGTTGCGTCGGGTAGCCGCCGACCTTCTGGCGCGACACCAGCGCGACGCGGCGACGCGCTCCGTCCAAATAGAGCTCCAATCCCGCTTCGGCGATGCCGAGCAGCGCGGCGCTGATGTAGACACCGAAGATGCAGTAGCTGGGCGTGCGGTAGAGCGGCGCCCTGTTGCAGGCGTTGCCCGGCGATGCACCGCCCTTGAGGTGAGCGATCGACAGCGTGCGATGCGCGGGAACGAAGACGTCCTGGACGATCACGTCGTTGCTCGCCGAGCCCTTGAGCCCCATCGACCGCCAGGTATCGACGATCTCGATCTGGCCGCGCGGCAGGGCGAAGTAGCGGTGCAGGTCCTGGCCCTCGCCCTCGACGAAAGCGGCGAACAGGCACCAGTCGCTGGTGTTCACGCCGCTGACCAGCGGCCAGCGGCCCGAGAGCACGTAGCCCCCTTCGGCCGGACGCGCGCGGCCGCAGGCCGGGATGAAGATGCCGCTGACGAGCAGCGTCGGGTCCGCCCAGATGTCGTGCTGTCCCTCGTCGGGCCAGTGCGACAGCATGAAATTGTGCGTGATGTGCTGCACCATGCACCAGGCCGTCGAGCCGCAGCCGCGCCCCAGCGCGGACAGCACCTCGACACCGCTGAACAACGGCGCCTCGCAACCGCCGAACCGCCTCGGCTGAAACAGGCGCGCCGAGCCCGCCGCCTTCAGGTCGGCGACCGTCGCCGGCGGCATTTCACGCGCTTCCTCGGTGAGCGCCGCGCGTTCGCGGAGCGCCGGGATGAGCGACACGGTGCGCTCGATGACCTCGGCGGCGCTGCCCGCCGACGAAACGGGGGCTGTCGAGGTGAGATCGGCCGGGCGTTCCGCGACGGACATGCGATTCTCCAGTCGATAGACCTCAGGTCGCCAGCGGCAGCGATGATGATCTGGCCGATCAAGCAACGTTCGTGCCGTTCCGAACTACTGCGATTTTCGATGCATCATCAGTCCCTTTGGGACTATTGGCTTAGCCAGCCGTCGCTGCGATCACGCCCATCGGCTCAGAGGTCCCGCTTGAAGCTCGGTATCGTCTCCGACCTGCATTGCAACATCGACGGCCTCGATCGTGCCCTCGAGACGATGGGCCGGATCGATGCTTTGCTGTGTCTCGGCGACAGCATCTATCAGTACCGGTTCTCGAACGCGGTGGTCGGGCGGCTGCGCGAGCTCGATGCGCTTGCCATCCAGGGCAATCACGAGGAGGTCTTCCTCGGCGAGGCCGGCTTGCGGGCGCGCACCGGGGCCGACATCGACCGGCAATTGCTGGGCTGGCTCGCCGATCGGCCGCATCGGCGCGAGTTGCGGATCGACGGCAAGCGCATCCTGATGGTGCACTCCACGCCGTGGGAGCCGCGCGGCAGCTATGTCCACCCCACCAGCTCCGAGCTGGAACGCTTCGGCGAGGCCGACGCCGACATCGTGCTCTATGGCCACACGCACCGGCAGGTCGTGCGTCGCATCGGCCGGGTGCTGGTGGTCAATCCCGGCTCGGCCGGCGAGAGCCGCGATCCGCGCAATGGCGGGAAATTGAGCTGCGCCGTGCTCGACACGGCGACGGAGGAAGTCGTGATGCACGACTTCCCCGCTTAGAGCTTCTCGACTCCGGCGCGGGCGCAGTCCTCGTCTTCCTGCGCGGTGCCGCCGCCAACGCCGCAGGCGCCGATCAGGACGCCGCCGCGGAAGATCGGCACGGCGCCCTGGCCATAGAACATGTGGTTGCCCTCCGCCGCCGCGATGCCGCGCAAGGTGGGATGCTCGGCGCGCGCTGTCAGATCGCCGCTCGGGCGCCCGAAGGCAGCCGAGGCCATGGCCTTGCCCTGGCTGCCGAAGGAGCCGGCCCACATCGCGCCGTCCATGCGCTGGAACGCGATGAGCCGTCCACCGGCGTCGCACACGGCGATGTTCATCTTGGCGCCGATCTGGTTGGCCTTCTCGATGGCGCCGGCGATCACGCGATTGGCTTCTGCAAGGGTCAGGGTCACGAGGTCGGTCCTTTCCTGTCGGGGCACCCGTCAGGATACTGCACCCGCCGGAAGTGACGTAGTCTTCGCCGAGACCGGAGGTCGAGCATGAAGCGAAGCACCGATCGCATCCTGACCACCCACATGGGCAGCCTGCCGCGGCCGGACATGCTGGCCGACCTGCTGGTGGCGCAGGCCGAGGGCAAGCCGGTCGATACGGCGCGGATTCCGGGCCTCACGGACGAGGCCATGGACCAAATCGTGCGCCGCCAGCTCGACTGCGGCATCGATGTCGGCAACGACGGCGAGATGCCGCGATCGACCTTCTTCGGCTACATCATCGAGCGCATGTCCGGCTTCGGCGGCCGCTCGAACCGCCGGCCGATCCTCGACATGCAGCGCTTTCCCAAGTGGTGGCGGAACTTCCAGGCGCGCGGCGTGCGCCGTCTCAACGTCTACGGCTTCCCCGCGGCGATCGGGCCGGTGCGCTACGAGAGCCTGGACGGCGCCAGGGCCGAGCTCGACGCCTTCGCCCGCGCGCTGGCGCGCCAGACACGGCACTTCACCGAGACCTTCGTGACCGCGGTCTCGCCGGGCTTCGCCGCCTGCTCGATGGAGAACCAGCACTACGACAGCCACGAGGCCTACGTCTTCGCGCTCGCCCGCGAGCTCAAGCAGGAATACGAATTCATCGTCGCGCAAGGCCACCTGCTGCAGATCGACTCGCCCGACCTCGGCATCGAGCGCGCCGGCTACTTCCAGGACGAGCCGCTGGCCAAATTCATCGAGGCCATGGAGATGCACGTCGCGGCGTTGAACGAGGCGCTTGCCGACATCCCGCCGGAGCGGGTGCGCTTCCATGCCTGCTGGGGCAACCGCGACTCGCCGCACATGCACGACGTGCCGGCGCCCGACGTGCTGCCGGTCTGCTATCAGGTCCGGGCCGGCGCGCTGTGCCTGCCCTTCGCCAATCCGCGCCACAGCCACGAGGTCGATGCGTTCCGGAAGCAGAAGCTGCCCGATCACATGGTCCTGGTCTGCGGCGTGATCGAAACGACGCACAACTATGTCGAACACCCCGAGGTGATCGCCGAACGGCTGGAGCGCGCTGTGCGGGCCGTCGGCGATCGCGAGCGCGTCTTGGCCGGAACCGATTGCGGCTTCGGCACCATCGTCGGCGACACCCAGGTGTCCGAGGACGTGGTCTGGGCCAAGCTCGAGGCGATGCGCGACGGCGCGGCGATCGCGAGCGGGCGACTGTGGAGCTGATCCGGCAGCGATGTTGACGCGCACGGGAAGTTGGCGACCAATGGCGCGAACCCACCCGAATTCAGGTCCCCCCTTCCATGCCAATCCTCGACGTCCAGGTTCATCCCTTCGACCGCAATCATCCCGGCCGGCCGTGGGCCAGTCCCTCGCACGGGCTCGACTCCGCCACCGGCGAGGAGATGGTCGCGGCGATGACCCGCGTCGGCGTCGACGGCGCGATCATGGTGTCGTCGTTCAACGCCTATCAGTACGATCCGAGCTACGCGCTCGAGGTCTACAACGCCTATCCGGACAAGTTCCGGGTAGTGACGCCGGTCGACGCGACCGATCCGGCGATCGACGACGTGGTGGCGCGGTGGGCGAAGACGCCGGGTGCGCGCGGCATCCGCATCCGCATGGGCAAGGACCTGCCGATGGACGCCGACCATCCCGGCCTGCGGCGCGCTTTCGCCGCCGCCGCCCGGCATGGTCTGCCGGTCAACATGCTGTGCTGGGGCATCCTGGACAAAGGCCTGCCGCACATCAGGCAGCACCCCGATACGGTGATCGTGATCGACCATCTCGGCCTGCTGCAGCCGTTTCATCCGCCGGTTCCCGCCGACGTGTGGGCCGATCTGCCGAAGCTGCTCGACCTCGCCCAGTACCGAAACGTCAGGGTGAAGGTCAGCGGCGCCTGCACGATGTCGCACCAGCCGTTCCCCTACGACGACATCTGGGAACCGGTGCTGCGCGTCATCGACGCATTCGGGCTCGACCGTTGCATGTGGGGCACCGACTGGACGCGCACCATCGGCATGCTGACCTACGAGCAGGGCGTCGCGCCATTCCGCGATACAAAACGCCTGTCCGAGAGCGACAAGGCGACGCTGATGGGCGGCACGCTGCAGAAAGTATACAAGTGGTAACGCGTTTCCCGATCCATGATCTGGATCAACGACGGCGATGAGTCCCGCGTCTACACGCACACTGAAATGGCACTCCTCGACATTGAGAAAGCAGATCGATGCCTGACACCGCCATTCTGACCCCCGCACCCGAGGCCAAGACCGAGCATTTCGACGTCCTCATCGTCGGCGCCGGCATTTCGGGCATCGGTGGCGCCTACCACCTGACGCGGCAATGCCCGGGCACCAGCTTCGTGGTCCTGGAGAGCCAGGACAGCTTCGGCGGCACCTGGCTGACGCATCGCTATCCGGGTATCCGCTCCGACAGCGACCTCTACACTTTCGGCTACCGCTTCAAGCCGTGGACCGGCAAGCCGATCGCCAAGGCCCACGAAATCCGCGACTACATGGCCGAGGTGATCGCCGACAACGACCTCGCACGCCACATCCGCTACCGCCACACCATCACCCGGGCGGCGTGGTCGAGCGCCGACAATCGCTGGACCATCGAGGGCACGCGCGGCGACACCGGCGAGCCGGTGCGCTTCACCGCAAACTTCCTGTGGATGTGCCAGGGCTACTACCGGCACAACGAGGGCTACACGCCGAGCTGGCCCGGCATGGAGAATTTCAAGGGCCGCATCGTGCATCCGCAGACCTGGCCCGAGGACCTCGACTACACCGGCAAGAAGATGGTGGTGATCGGCTCGGGCGCGACGGCGGCGACCTTGATCCCGTCGGTGGCCGACAAGGTCGAGCACGTCACCATGCTGCAGCGCTCGCCGACCTACTTCATCCCGGCGCGCAACGCCAACGATCTGGCCGACACCCTGCGCCAGCTGCAGATCGACGAGACCTGGATCCACGAGATCGTGCGCCGCAAGATCCTGCACGACCAGGCGGTCTTCACGCGTCGTGCGTTCGAGGAGCCCGAGACCGTGCGCAAGGAGCTGCTGGCCGGCGTGCGCGCCTATATCGGCCCCGACTACAAGCTCGATCCGGACTTCACGCCGAGCTACCGGCCGTGGCGGCAGCGCATCGCCTTCGTGCCCGACGGCGACCTGTTCCGGGGCATCCGCGCCGGCAAGGCCTCGGTGGTCACCGACGAGATCGAGCGCTTCACCGAGACCGGCATCCTGCTGAAATCGGGCAGGACGCTGGAGGCCGACATCATCGTCACGGCCACCGGCTTCAACATGAACGTGCTGGGCGACATCGCCTTCACCGTCGACGGCAAGGCGGTCGACTTCGCCGACACCGTGACCTATCGCGGCATGATGTTCACCGGCATCCCCAACATGGTCTGGGTGTTCGGCTATTTCCGCGCCAGCTGGACGTTGCGCGCCGACCTGGTCGCCGACTTCGTCTGCCGGCTGCTCAACCACATGAAGGCGCGGCATGCCCAGCGCGTCACCGTCGCGCTGCGGCCCGAGGACAAGGACATGCCGATCCTGCCGTGGATCGATCCCGAGAACTTCAATCCCGGCTACCTGATGCGCGCCATGCACCTGCTGCCCAAGCGCGGCGACAAGCCGGAGTGGCAGCACAACCAGGATTACTGGAACGAGAAGGACCAGTTTCCGGCCATCGACCTGGACGACGCGGCCTTCGTGTACGGGCCGTCGGCAGACGCGGCCGCCCCGAGCGCTCCGGCGCGGGCGGCGGCGGAGTGACGGACGCGGCTACCGCGCGCGTGTAGAGCCACGATGTCATCCCGAGCGCAGCGAGGGATCCAGGGAAGCCGCCTGGATCCCTCGCTGCGCTCGGGATGACAGGAAACCTGCCCGCCCGCTGCTCTAATCGTCGAATCCGACGAACACCGTGGCTTCCTTGACGGACTTGCGTTCAGACACGACCGCGTTCGCCGGGAAGCTCTCGTCAGGCCAGCCCAAGGCGATGCTTTTCATGATGACCTGATCGTCGGCGATCCCGGCATGCTCGCGCACGACGGGCGACTGCATGATGCCCTGGCTGTTGATCACGGCGCCCAGCCCCCGCGACCAGGCGGCATTGACCAGGGCCGTCGCCACCGCGCCGCAGTCGAACGGCGCATCGTCGCTGCCGTGCAGCACGCGATCGTAGGTCACGATCACGCATACAGGCGCATCGAACTGGCGGAAGCCGCGCATCACCCAGTCCTGGCGCCCTTCCTTGTCGTCGCGCGCGATGCCCATGGCGGAGAACAATTGCTTGGCGACACCGATCTGCCGGTCGCGGTGCTGGCCGGTGAAGCCCTGGCCGACGCGGAACTCGCGCGAGTGCGGGATGCCCGCCAGGTTCCGCTCGGTGTTGCCGGCGCGGATGCGATCAAGCGGCTCGCCTGAAATGACGTAGAAGTTCCAGCACTGGGTGTTCATCGACGATGGTGCGCGCATCGCCAGGGCGATGATTTCCTCAATCAGCGCCCGGGGCACCGGATCGGGCTTGTATCCGCGGATGCTGCGGCGGCCGAGGATGACGTCATCGAACTGCATGGGATCCGACTTCTTCTGCACAGGCTCGAACCTTCGCGATTTCCCGGCCTGCGCGCAAGGTCGGTGCCCATCGCGGCATTGAAGCCGAATGCTGCAGGGCAGATAGTCGGAGCGGGCAATGTTCCCGGCTCTGGATCAGGCCCAGAATGTTCCTCGGGAGGAACGCGTCATGACTGTCACCATCTCGGCGCTCACGCCAGGCTTCGCCGGCGAGGTGGGCGCGATCGATCTTCGCCAGGTCCGCGATCGCGAATCGCTGGAGGCGCTGCGGGCCGGCATGGACAAGTACGCCGTGCTGGTATTTCGCGATCAGAAATTCACCGACGAAGAGCAGCTCGACTTCGCCCAGCGGTTCGACGGCACGCTGCATGCCCGCACGTCGTCATCGGCGATCGGCGCCAACCGCTTCGGCAACGAGGCTCTGGCCGATGTCTCGAATGTCGACAAGGACGGCAACATCCGCGGCGTGGACAACCGGATGCGCGCGTCGTCGGTCGCCAACCGCCTCTGGCACACCGATGCATCCTTCGTCGAGCCGGCCGGTCGCTACTCCATGCTGTCCGCCCGGGTGGTGCCCCCGGTCCGGGCCGACACCGAGTTTGCCGACATGCGTGCCGCCTACGATGCGCTCGACAAGGAGACCGCCGCGGCGATCGACAAGCTGCGCGTCTATCATTCGATCGTCTACTCGCGTCACGTGCTCGGGTTCGATTTCAGCAAGGAAGAGCAGGAAAAGCTGAAGGGGGCGACCCATCCCCTGGTACGAACCATCCCGACCTCCGGGCGCCGCGCGCTTTATCTCGCGTCCCACGCCGCCCACATCGTCGACTGGCAGGTGCCGGAGGGCCGGCTGCTCCTGCGCGACCTCATCGACCACGCGACGCAACCGCAATTCATCTACCGCCACATCTGGCGGCCGCATGATTTCGTCATTTGGGACAACCGCTGCACGATGCATCGCGCGCGACCGTTCGACGACCAGACCTACCGTCGCGAGATGCGGCGCACCACGACGCTCGACCTGCCCTTGCCGGCGTCGGCCTGAGCGTCAGAAGGTTCGCCTCCCCGTCACCAATCCTGCACCGAGCCGTCCCGTCCGATCGGCGGCTCGGTCACGACCTCCCGCAGCTTCAGCCGCACCAGGGCGGCGTCGTTGAGCTCGATGCCCAGACCCGGCGCATCCGGCACCTCGAGATAGCCGTCCTTCAGCACCAGCGGCTGCACGACCATGTCGCGCTTGGGCGGATCGGACTCGCCCGTGTATTCCTGCAGCGCGAAGTTGGGGATGCAGGCGTCGAGCTGCACGCAGGCCGCCGTCGAGATCGGCGACAGCGGATTATGCGGGATCACCTTGACGTGGTGCGCCTCGGCCATCGCCGCGACCTTCTTGCTGCCGGTGAGCCCCATGCACAGGCAGACGTCGGGCCGGACATAGGCGCAGCCGTTGTTGGCCAGCAGCTCCTGGAACTGAAAGATCGACGAGAATCGCTCGCCCGTCGCCACCGGCAACCCGCTGCGCGCCTGCACGTCGCCCATCATCGCCGGCGAGTCGGGCAGCATCGGGTCTTCATAGAAATACGGATGGAACTTCTGCAGGCGCTGTCCCAGCGCGATCGACTCGGCCGGGTTCATCTGCCGGTGCAGCTCGATGCAGATGTCGGCGTCGCGCTGCAGCGCCTCGCGCACCGCCCCGACGCGCCGCTCGGCCTCGGCCACCCATTCCTCGAAAGACCGGCGCAGATGATAGTCGGGCGCGAAGGGCGAGAAGCGGATCGCCGTGAAGCCCTGGCGCTTCTTGGCCACGGCATCGGCCACCAGCTCGTCGAGCGTGTTGCCCCGGGCATGCATGTAGCAGCGCACACGGTCGCGCGTCCTGCCGCCCATCAGCTCGTAGATCGGCACGCCGTAGCGCTTGGCCTTGATGTCCCACAGCGCGATGTCGATGGCCGAAATGGCGCCGCCGACCAGCGCGCCCATGAAATGCGAATGCCGCTGCAGCGCCTGCGCGTGATGCTCGATGGTCGAGGGGTCGCGTCCCACGAGATAGGACTTCATCTCCTCGATCATGGCGGCGGTCGGCCGCGGCCAGCCATGCACGCCCGCCTCGCCGGTGCCGACCGTGCCATCCTCGCAATGGATGCGCAGCAGGCACCAGCGCTCGATCAGGAACGTCTCGAGCTTTTCGACCTTGGTCGGGGACAGGTTGCTGAAGTTGGTGGTCATTGACCGACTATAGCAGGCCGGTCTCCGCTTCAGCCCTTCACATACTCCAACCGGAAGCCATCGCCCCAGCGCTTGATGTGGCCGACCGAGGGCGAAGGGAAATGCATCGTGCAGCACAGCGTGTCTGTGTCGCAGTAGCGCTCGAGGAAGCCGCGGCGCGTGCGCACCGCCTGATCGCGGTCGGTGTCGACGCGCATCACGAGCTCGGGATAGCGCGCCTGGATCGGCGAGTGGATCAGATCGCCGGTGAAGACCGCGGCGTCGGAGCCCTTGCCGGCGCAGACCGCGAAGTGGTCAGGCGTGTGGCCCGGGGTCGGGCTCAGGCGGATATGGTCGTTGAGCGCGTGGTCGCTATTGACCAGCTCGGCGCGGTTGGCCTCGATGATCGGCAGCACGCTGTCGCTGATCTGGTCGAGCGGCGTCTTCTGATGGATCTCGCTCCAGTAGGTATATTCCTTCTTCGAGAACAGGTAGCGGGCCTTGGGAAAGGTGGGCACCCAGCGGCCGTTCTCCAGCCTGGTGTTCCAGCCGACGTGATCGCCGTGCAGATGCGTGCACATCACGAAGTCGATGTCCTCGACGCCCAGCCCGGCCGCCTTCAGCGCGTTCATCCAGTTGGGGTCGGTCTTCTTGTTCCAGGTCGGCCGCAGCGGGAAGTTCTTGTCGTTGCCGATGCAGCTGTCGACCAGGATGTTGTGGTGCGGCGTCTTGACGACGTAGGACTGGAAGCACAGCACGACATTGCCGCTCGTGCTGTCATAGCCGCCGGGCGCCAGCCAGGAGAGGTTCTCGCCCAGCGTTTCCTTCGACAGGGTCGGCAGGAAGTCGAGGATCGGCGTGAAGCCGCTCTCCTGCTCGACGATCCGGTGGATGGTCATGTCGTTGACGGAAAAGCTCGTCTGCATCGCTCGCGTCTCCTCGCCCGTGGTCTGTCCGACCTTGCCGGCCACTATAGCGCGGTCATGCCGCCGTCCACGAACAGCAATGTGCCGGTGACGTAGGAGGCATCGTCGGAGGCCAGGAACAGGATGGCGGCGGCGACCTCCTCGGCGCGGCCCGGGCGCTTCAGCATGGTGCCGCGCGCGGCCTGGGTGTTGTACTGCTCGACGGTCTGCCCGGCCGCCGCGATGCGGCGCTGGTGGAACGGCGTGAAGATCGGCCCGGGCCCCACGGCGTTCACGCGAATGCCTTCCGCCGAGTGGTCGGCGGCAAGCGCGCGCGTCAGGCCCGCGATGGCGGCCTTGGTCGTGTCGTACTGCAGGTTGCCGCCACCTGCGACGATGGAACGGACGGAGGCGACGTTGACGATGGCGCCGCCCCCGGCGCTGCGCATCAGCGGGACTGCCGCCTTGGCGCAGAAGACGTAGCTCATCAGGTTGACGCTGAGGATCTCGTTCCAGCTCTCGGCACTCGCCACATCGATCGTCTCGTATTTGCGGATACCGGCATTGTTGATAAGGACATCGAGGCGCCCGAAGTGCTGCGCGGCGCCTTCGACGAAGCCGAGACAGGCGGCCTCGGTGCCGACGTCAGCCTGCGTGAAGGCGACCCTGGCGCCGGCGTTCTTGAGCTCGCTCTCCACCTGCCGGCCGCGCTCGCCGTCGCGATCGCAGAACGCCACGCTCGCGCCCTCGGCGACGAAGCGCCGGACCGTCGCCTCGCCGATCCCCGATGCGCCGCCCGTCACCGCAGCGACCTTGCCGTCGAGCCTTGCCATGGTTTCCCCCTACATCGCGTTGCGCATCGTGCATCCTCCGCGCACTCCAGCGCCATTCTACGCGGCGGCGTCGTCAGCCATCCATGATCCACTCGGCGTTCGAGTGGCGCGCCACGTCACGGACCTTCGCCAGCAGTCCCGGCCCGACCGGGATGCCGGTCTCGCGGCGCAGCGCTGCCGTCCGCCGCTCGGGATCGCCCGCGACCTGAACGGGCTTGGCCGGATCGACAGGCTTCGTGGCTCGCAAGGTGTCGCAGAACGACGCGACATCGGCACGGAAATCGGCGGCGTCGCGGAACAGGCCTGGATCCATCGCCAGCATGAAATGGCCGATATCCATCGTGCCGCTTTTCTTGGTGTGCATCGGATCGGTCACCATCGTGGCACCCGACAGCGCCGATGACAGGATGTTCACCATCGCGGCAAGGCCGTAGCCCTTGTGGCTGCTGCCCTCCGGCGTGCCGCCCAGCGGCGTCATGAAGCCGCCCTTGCGGACCTCCAGCGGATCCGTGCTGGGCTTGCCGTCGGCCGTGACCAGCCAGCCGGGCGGCGTCGGCAGGTTCTCGTTGGCCTTGTTGCGGATCTTGCCGGCGGCCACCGTGGTTGTCGCCATGTCGAGCAGGAAGGGCTCGCCGGGCTTGCCCGGTGCGCCGAACGCGATCGGGTCGGTGCCGAGCCGGGCCTGCGCCCCGTGTGTCGGCGCGACCTGGATGCCGCTCGCCGAGGTCGTCACCATGCCGATCAGGCCGGCCTCGACCGCCATCATGGCGTAGAAACCGCAGGCGCCGAAATGCGCGGAGTTGCGCACCGGAACGATGCCTACGCCGATCGCCCTGGCCTTCTCGATTGCGGTCGCCATCGCGAGCCGGGCCGCAGGATGGCCGAGCCCGCCGCCGCCGTCGACCAGCGCCGACACCGGCGTGTGCCTGGACACCGTGGGCACCACGCTCATGTCGATCTTGCCGGCGCGGCGACGCTCGTCGTAGGGCGGCACCATCGAGATGCCGTGGGTGTCGATGCCGTGCAGGTCGGCCCAGCTCATGATCTCGGCGGTATCGGCGGCGATGGGCTCCGCCATGCCCCAGGCGCGCAGGATCAGTTCGAGCTGACGGCGGTGTGTCGCATAGGATGCGGGCATGGTTCGCTTCTGTCGCTGGTCGATGGCTCGCGAGCCTAGAGCCGAATAGAACCATCTGTCATCCCGAGCGTAGCGAGGGATCTAGTCCAAGCCTGGATCCCTCGCTACGCTCGCCATGACAGCGGTGATTCGCGGCGGAGAAGATCGATGACGATGCAGCTCGGCGCTTCCATTCCGGTCGGCGACATCGGCACCGGCCCTCAGGTGATGCGCGACTATGCGCAAGCGAACGAGGAGCTGGGCTTCGACTACCTGGTGGCGCCCGACCACGTGATCGGCGTCGATCCGGCGAAGATCCAGCCCGGTCAGCGCGGCTCCAACGCCACGGCCTATCACGACCCCTTCGTGCTGTTCGGCTTCCTGGCCGGCGTGACCAGGAGGATCGGATTCGCCGCCGGCGTGCTGATCCTGGCGCAGCGTCAGGCGGCACTCGTCGCCAAGCAGGCGGCGTCCCTCGATGCGCTGTGCGAGGGCCGCTTCCGGCTGGGCGTCGGCGTCGGCTGGAACGAGATCGAGTTCCAGGGGCTGGGCATGGATTTCCATACACGCGGCGTGCGCTCGGCCGAGCAGGTGCGGTTCATGCAGGCGCTGTGGGCCAAGGACGGCATCACCTTCAAGGGCAGGTTCCACGAACTCATCGATGGCGGCATCAATCCGCGGCCGAAATCCGGCAAGGTGCCGGTGTGGTTCGGCGGGCATGTCGAGCAAACCCTTCAGCGAGTCGCCAAGTACGGCGACGGCTTCATGCCCAACCGCTGGCCGCCGGGCGACGAGGTGCTGAAGATCTTCGAACGGCTGCGCGGCATGATCAAGGAAGCCGGCCGCAACCCTGGGGATGTCGGCCTCGAAGTCTGGGTCTCGCCCGGCAAGGGCACGCCCGACGACTGGCGCCGCGAGGTCGCGTTCTGGAAGAAGGCGGGCGTCACCCATGTGCTGGCGCACACGACCTTCACCAGCGCGCTGCACGAGCGCATCAAGGGCAAGTCCTACGACGATCACCTCGGCGCGCTGAGCCGCTATCGCGAGGCGGTGAAGGACCTGCTTTAGGGGCGAGCGCGCCTGCGCCCACTTCGGGTCTGACTACGCAGCCAGACGCGCCGCCCAATCGCCGACGGAATCGCCGCTGCTCATGTCGGCCCGGACCAGCCCGTCGATCATGAAGGTCGGCGACACGTGGATCCCGTTCTGCCTGGCATACTTGCAGTGCCACTTGATCTCGCGATCGAGGTCGGGGATCGCGAAAGCATCGGCAAGCTTGAGGCCGCTGTAGCCTTCGATCCGACGGATGATCCCGTTGGGAGTCGTGTCGAGATTCGGTCCACCGCAATGGCGGTCGAATTCGAATTCCTCGCGATGGGCGGCCACAGCCGCCATGACCGATTTCGCGGCCGCCTTGCCGCCTTCCAGGGTCGAGGCCGCGAGGATGCAGCGCACGATCACGCCCGAGTACATATGCCAGGGCTGCGATTGGAGGCGCAGCTTGATGGTGAGGCGGTCCTCGCCGACCTGGTCGAGCAGCGCGTCGAGCTTGCCGAATGCCTTGACCGAAAACGGACAGGTCGGTTCGAGGAAGACTTCGAACACGCAGGGACCGTGCCCCCAGACGAGTGGATCCGCACGCCAGTTCCCGGCCATGAAATTCTCCTCTGTCGAAGGGATCGGCTGGAAGTCCGAGGACCATCCGGCGCGTTCGCGCCGCCGCGCTGGGCTCTACAGCGGAGTGTCCTACTCAACTGCCGCGCTGCGGGCCGCGTCCTGTAACCAGTTCGGCCGACATACGACGAGGTCAATCCAGGCGTTCGGACCTTCGACGCACCTGGCACTACTGCGGAGTCAGCCTCACCGCCATCAGATAGCGCTGGCGGTAGTAGTTGGAGTCGAGCGGCGTCACCGTGAGCGGCAGGCCGGGTCGCGTCGCGTGCACGAACTGGCCGTCGCCGGCATAGATGCCGACATGGGTGATGGTGCCGCGATAGCCGAAGAAGACGAGGTCGCCGCGCCGCAGATCGTCGCGTCCGACCGGCATGCCCTCGCGTACCATGTCGTGCGGCATGCGCGGAATGCGTTGTCCGAAGACCTCGCCGTAGAGGAAGTAGACGAAGCCGCTGCAGTCGAAGCCGCGCGGCGTGGTGCCGCCGTAGCGGTAGGGCGTCCCAAGATAGTTCATGGCGCGCGAGACCAGGCGGTCGCCCCAATCGTTGGCGGGCGCGGCGGCGGCGAACGACGCCGGGACCACTTTGGGAGCCGTCGTCGTGACGCCGGACGACCCGCCATTCTCCTGCCGCCACTTGGCATTGAGCTGGTCGGCGACGTTGTCCCTGGGATCGGCCCGTGGCACGGCCTTCGCCGCAGGCCTCAACTTCGCCTTGGTTGGCGCCTTGACCTGGGCGGCTGCGGGAGACGGAACACCCGTCGTACCCAACAGGGCCAGCGCGGCCAGCACCATGAGGGGACGCATCATCGCCTGGACGACGCCTTGCACAGAATCGAAGCTCATCAAGTCGCCCCCTTGGAACCAATGCAGACCAAGCAGCGGTTCGACCTGGTGTGGCCGGCGCCTCATCATCGGCCAAACAACTGTTGCAGGTCTGCCACAGTGACCTTCGGCCGAAAAGCGCTATTTCCAACCGCCGATCGCGCCCTATCGGCCCAGGAACCGCCGTACGCCTTCGGCCAGCACCTCGAGACCGAGCACGAGATCCTCCGGCTTGGTGTCTTCCGCGGAGTGATGACTGACGCCGCGGATCGAGGGCACGAACAGCATCGCCACGGGCAGCTTGCGCGCCAGCACCTGGCTGTCGTGAATCGCGCCGCTCGGCATGGCCTGCCAGGCGCCCGGGCACAGCGCCTCGGCGGCCTCGCCGAGCGCCGCCTGCATCGACGCATCGCACGGCGCGGGAAGCACGTGGCCGATCGCTTCGAGCCTCGCCTGGCAGCGGTCGCGTCGATTGCTTTCCTGGACCACGGCGTGCAGGCAACGCTCCATGTCGGCCATGATCGCGGGCGACAGATCGCGAAATGAAAACCAGACCTCGGCGCGCCCCGGGATGATCTGCGGCGAGTTGGGATGCAGGTTGAGACGACCAGTCGTCCAGACGCTGCGTGGGCCCGCGACACGCGGAAACTCGACGTCGATGGCCGCCAGGATGCGAACGGCGGTCAGGCCGGCATCCTTGCGCTCGGCCATGGTGGTGCCGCCGGTATGGTCCTGCTGGCCCTCGACGACGATGCGCCACTGCCGGATGCCGACGATGCCGGTGATGACGCCGATGCGCAGGCCAGCATTCTCGAGCTGCGTGCCCTGCTCGATGTGGAGCTCGAAGGCGCCCCTGTAGCGGCCGTCCTCCAGCGTGTGCCGCGCCTTGCCCTCAAGGCCGACTTCCCGCAGGGCCTCGCGAAGCGGCCTGCCGTCGTGGCGGTTCTTCGCCCGCTCGATGTCCGCGTCGCTGAGCTCGCCGATCAGGCTGCGGCTGCCGATGAAGTCGCCCCAGTGGCCTTCCTCGTCGCTGTAGGCGCAGACATCGACCGGCAGGCCCGCCCGCGCGAGCGCCAGTGCCGCGACGACCCCGAGGGCTCCGTCCAGCCAGCCGGCATGGTTCTGGGTCTCGATATGGCTGCCCGACAGGACGTGCGGACCAGCTCCACGGTGCCGGCCGAAGACATTGCCGATCCCGTCGATCGACGCCTCCAGTCCGACCGCCTGCATCTCGCGCAGCAGCCATCGCCGGCTTTCCATGTCCTGCGGGCTGAAGGTCGGGCGATGCACGCCGACGTCGTTGAAGCGGCCGATCTGACGAAGCGTGTCGAGATCCTTCAGAAAGCGGTCGGTATCGAGCGGCACCGTCGTCATGAGGTCTCCGTCAGGCGGCGGGCAATGCATTCCATTTCTCGGTGTGGCCATCATGGTTCTTGCGCCGCGCGTCCAGGCGCGAGCGACTCCGTCAGGCCGCCGCGGCAAACCCCCGACGGCTGCGCATCAGCGGCTGGATCCGCTGACCGAACTGTTCGACGCCGATGACGAA
>JBFXAZ010000018.1:0-63196 GCA_050183765.1 Reyranellaceae bacterium
TCGGTGATCAGGATGACGATGCGGCCGTCGAAGGGCGACCAGTCGATCCCGTCGATCGCCGCCTTCAGGCCGGCGATCGAATCCTCGTCGAAGCTGTGGCTCGACACCGTGGTCGCCTTCAGCTCCTTGAGCTTGGCCAGGAAGGTCGGCCCGTCCGGCGCGTCCTTGGGCTGCACGAAGATCTTGGTGAGGTACTCGAGCCCCGGCGTCTTCTCGACGCTGTTGCGGTAGGCCACGAGGCCGTAATTGGCCTTCAGCCCGGCTCGCTCGATCGAGTCGTAGAACTTCTTCGCCGCGTCGCGCGCGCGGTCGAGATAGGGGCCCATCGACGTCGTGGTGTCGACGACGAAGACTACGCCGAGACGGAAGTTCTTCAGCGAGTCGTAGAGATTGCGCCGCACCTTGGGCCGCAGCGGATCCTCGGTCTCGTTCTTGAGCGAGAGCGAGGCGACGCGCAGCATGCGCGCCTTGATGTTGTTCGACAGGTAGGTCTCGCCCGCCTCGAGGATCGGCAGCAGATAGAACTGCTTGGCGATGTCGATGTGGGTCGAAGGCTCGATCGAGATCACCGGGAAATCGGCCGGCAGCGGGGCCGAACCGACGATGCGCTCGCGCAGCGCCGCGGCCTGCTGCGCGCGCTGGTCGGATTCGAGCAGCCTCTGCAGGTCGGGCTTGTCCTTGAAGAACAGGGTGCGTTCGCGATTGGCCGGGTTGGTGAAGGCAAGCGTCAGCGTCTGCTTCCAGGCCACCGTGTCGATCGCCTTCAGCCAGCCCGTGGTCTTGCCGTCGCTGCCCGGGCCGACCTCGAGCCATTCGGCCCCGCCCTCGCTCTTGCGGTCGTAGACGTACAGCGCGCTCATCGGCGCCAGGGCCTGGCCCGCCGTGCCGCCCGGCTTGTCGTGCAGCTTCGCGTCGGGGCGCGTCAGCACGCGCTGGAACAGGGTCTTCTTCTTCTCCATCAGCAGCGGGCTGCGCGCGCCGCCCTGCGCGCCGACGGGCGCGACCGCCGTCCACATCGTGGCGCATGCCACGATGGCGGCAATGGCGATCCGGGCGAGTGCCTGCATGGCCGGATACTCCTGTTACAGCGCGTCGAGCGCCTTCTTGGCGTCGGCGTCGCCCTTGTCCGCCGCCTGCTTCAGCCAGTCGCGCGCCTTGGCCTTGTCGGCCGGGAAGCCGTCGGCTCCCTTGGCATAGAGCATGCCCAGCCGCGCCATCGCCGGCACGATGCCGGCTTTCGCCGCGGTCTCGTACAGCCCGGCTGCGCGCTCCGCGTTGAGCTTGAAGGGCGTGTTGGGGATCGGGTTGATCGGATCGTAGAATCCCGCCAGCTCGAACGCCGCCGGCGGGAAGCCCTGGTCGGCGGCGGCGCGCCAGACCAGGAAGGCGCCTTCAAGCTGTCCGTAGCTCACGAACTGCCTACCGCGCTCGACCAGCTGCTCGGGCGTCGGCTTGGCGGCGAGGACGTCGTCGACCTGCTTGCGAATCGGCGTCGAATAGTCGGGCTTGCCGGGCGGCGGAACCGGCTTGGGGGTCGGGGGACCACAGCACGGAATTGGCGGCGGCGGCGGCGGCGGGACAGGATCGACCTTGTCGCGCAGGACGAACCACCAGTACGCCCCGCCGGCCGCGACGACCAGGAACAGCAGGCCGAACACCAGGCCGAGGATCAGCGGCAGATTCGATTTCCGCGTCTCGCGCTGGCTGAGCACCGAGGGCCGCTCGATCTGCTCGACCGGCTCCGGATGCGGCGTGAACGCCGCCGGCAGGGTCGGCTCGATGAAGGGCGAGGCTTGCGGTTCCGGCAGCGGCGCGGGTTCGGGCAGCACTGGCCGCGGCGCGATCACGGTGGCCTGGTCGTCGCGTGGCCGCGCCTGGCGCAGCTCCTTGTCGGTGCGGCCGGCCTCGTCGTCGGCGGTCTGCCGGTCGGGATCGTGCGCGCCGGAGGTCTGCATCGCCGGCCAGGCCGCCACCGTGGTGCCGACCATGCCGACATCGGGCTCGCGGATCGCGATCCGCACCGTCATGCCGGCGACAAGATCGCAGACGCGCGGCCCGACATGCATGTCCATGCCGCCGTTGAAGGCGTCGATGCGCTGCGGCTGCAGCCAGCTTTCGGTGCGCTGCCAGCCGGCTTCCGAGAGGAATCGGTCCGGCCCCTGCCGTCGTTCGATCAGCAGGGTCATGCCCTCGGGAGAGGCGTCGGTGCCGTACAGCCGCAGCACGGCGTGGCCGGGCAGCTCGGGCTTGGGAAAGACCTCGGCGCGCATCGCTCAACTCTATACGTGCAGGATTGCGGCGCCAATTTGGTCGGCGCCGACCGGAATTGTTGCCGCAGCCTACACGGTTTGCCGGGCCTGTTCCGCCTGCTTGAGGATGATGCCCAGCCGGTCGTTCTGCTCCGGCGTGATGTCGCGGCCCCCCTCGTAGCCGACATTGTCGAGCGCCAGCTGCAGGAAGGCCCGCATCCAGTCGGCGCAGAAGGTGTTGTAGATCGGGATCGGCTCCTCGCGCAGGGTCGGCATGGCGCCGGCCGGCGGGGCGGCGAGGTCGAAGACGCGCCGGGTCGGCGCCTGCGGCGGCAGGCCGGGGCGCTCGTCGCGCGGCACCTGGTCGAAGCCCAGCCAGTCGACGAACCGGTTGATCATGGTGGCGGTGGCCTGGACCTGGCGCTCGGCGACGTCCTCCCACTTGGCGTTGGCGTTGTTCTCCACCACGCGCACCCGGCCCGCGAGCTGCTCGGCGACCTTCAGCCGCGTGGCGCCGACCACCAGCTCGTCGACCAGCCAGCCGAAATGCTGCCGGTCGATGCCGAACTGCGAGGCGGCGCGCTCGTCGCCCGACAGCCGGCGCAGGCCTTCCTGCCAGTGCTGCATGGCGTCGTTGGCGAAATGCGCGGCGCGGTCCTGCAGCGAGCCGGTGACCGGCTTGCTCAGGACGCTGGTGTCGCCGAACACCGAGCTGAAGATGTCGCCGAGATCGACCGCCGCGCCGACCGCCTCGTCGCGCGGCGCGCCGGTGTTGGCGGTGTCCTGCTTGGCCGTGGCGGCGCGGAAGTAGATGCTGCGCAGATCCTCCTCGGCGATCTGCAGCCTGTCGACCAGCTCGCCGAAACGTTGCGTCTTGATGCAGCCGGCCAGGCCGCGCAGCACCTGCTGGACCAGCACCTGCTTCTTCTGCCGCGCGCCGGTGTCGTCGCCATTGTGGAAGCCGATCAGCCGGTCGACGAGGCGCGAAACCTGGGTCTCGAGCTGGCCCTGGACCTGGGCGCGCTTGATCGCCGGATCGCATAC
Source organism: Reyranellaceae bacterium (assembly GCA_050183765.1). GTDB lineage: Bacteria > Pseudomonadota > Alphaproteobacteria > Reyranellales > Reyranellaceae > JAFAZJ01. The sequence continues at coordinate 3,294 of JBFXAZ010000018.1, forward strand.
CGGGGTGAGCTTCTCGACGATGTAGGACAGGCCGCCGTCGTTGGGACGGAAAGCCTCGTCCCAGGCGCGCTCCGGCTCGGTGAAATGCTGGGCCACGGTCTCGTTCTCGAGGAAGAACCGGCGCAGCGTGGTGCTGCGCTCGGTGAAGGTCTCGGCGATTCCGGCCTCGCGACCGTCGGCGCCGTACTTCATCAGCCGCTCGTCCTTGACCGTCGGATTGCGCAGCCAGAAGGAGTTGTTGAACGGCTTGCCGTCCCAGTTGGTCGGCCACTCGCCGCGGAAATTCTTCAGCAGCGAGTTGTTGAGACGCGCGGTCCAGCGCATGCGGATGTCGTCGCCGACCTCGCCCGCCTTCTGCTCGAACTCGCGGTCCATCTTGGTCAGCACCAGGAACAGGCCGCAGCGCTGCCTGGCGCGCGTCTGCGGCAGCTCGCCGAAGGTGGCGTTGACCCAGCCCTCCATCATCGGCGACAGGTCGCGCACCTCCTGCACGCCGTCGGGGATGCACAGCAGGATGGCCGAGATCTCGCGCTCGGCCGAATAGCGCTGGAAGAGATAGGCCACCTTGCCGCGCAGCAAGAGCTCGCGCAGCGGGTTGGCGGCGCGCGTGCCGTCGGCGTTCTTGCCGGCGTCCTCGAGCTGCTCGAGCTTCAGGCGCGAGCGCGCGCCGGGGAAGTCGAGCAGGTCGGTGTGGTCGAAGAACGGCCACGGCTTCTCGCCGATGGCGATGCGCAGCTCGGCGGTCAGCGCGCAGATCAGCGAGCGCGGCAGCTCGGCGTCGGCGCCGCCGGCCAGGCGCGGCCGCACCTTCAGCACGTCGGCGTTGTCGGTGCCCAGGCGGTCGAGGATCAGCACGTCGATGATGCTGTCCTCGCGCGGATGCAGGGCGCTCATCGGGCAGAACGCCTCGTCGGCGAAGCCCAGCTTGCGCAGGCCCTCGAACAGGATGTCGTAGAGCTTGTTGAACGGCTCGAAGTCGTACCACAGCAGCGACCACAGGCGGGCGCGGTCGGTGCCGCTCAGCCGCGGCGCCAGATCGATCGCCTCGCGCCAGAAATCGACGTGGAAGGCCGCCGTCTTGCCCTTGAAGTAGGCGTCGAAGTACTCGATCAGGTCGAGCACGTCGTCCTCCGAGAGGGCGTCGACCGGGCTGGGCTTGGCCCTCGGGCGCAGCTCGGCCAGCCGCTTGCGGATCGCATCGGCGTCGGGCGGGCTGAAATCGGCCTTGTCGTGGTCGAAGTCGAGATAGAACGAGTTGGCGAGGATCTTCACCAGGTCGGTCTGCGTCAGCAGGCGCAGCTGCACCGGGAAGCCCGGCGGCGCGTCGCCCGGATCGGTGGTCAGGCGCGTGACCAGGCCGGTGGATTCGCGCCCGCCCGGCGGATTGATCTCGCGCAGGAAGTCGTAGCCCTTGCCGTCGAAGCGCGCGGTCAGCGGCCTTCCCTCGCGGCTGGCGAGGATCGAGACGAGGTAGGACTTGCCGGCCTGGCTGGGACCGAAGACGCCGACGCACATCTTGCGCCGCGCCGCGCGCGCCAGCTTGCGGCTCTGGTTGCGGACCTTCTGGATCTCCGAGATCAGCGAGCCTGCCTGCTGGCCGATGCTGGCGGCGCCGGGCGCCACGTCGCGAATCCACGCGATCGCCCGCGCCGCGGCGTCGGCGGCCGAGTCGCAGGATTGGGACAGCTTCAGGTCGACCTCTTCCATCCTCTCACACCGTCTTCAGCGTGCCGGTATCCAACCAATACCCCTCGGCATGCGCCAGTGTCTGCAGGCGCAGGACCACCGCGGAGCGGTCGACCGGCGAGTCGGTCGCATCGACGATGCGCACGATCTCGACGTTCTCGACGTCGACGCCGCCCTTTTCCGAGGGCCGCGCGCGGCGCAGGCCGATCTGCAGCGGCGTGCGGCGCGACAGCCGGTCGCCGTGCTGCTTGCTCGAATATTCCAGCGCGTAGAGCCGCGTCGTCGGCCAGCGCTCGAGATCGATCTGCCGGAAACCAAGGGTCATCGGTCCGCGGAAGGGGATGCTCTGGTCCTCGGGCAGGACGTACTCGGGCTCGTCGAGATTGACGTCCTGGTAGTAGACGTCCTCGCGCAGCAAGCGGCCGCCGCCCTCGATCTTGCCGATGTAGCGCGCGGTGCTGCGCGCCACCAGCTTGTCGCTGCGGAAAGCGAAGCCGGCGAGCTGCGACTGGCCCAGCGCGCAGATCATCGCGCCGACCGCGACGGTGGTCTTGGGATCGCCGACGCGCAGGCGCGGATCGCGGAACGGATACCAGGCGCCGGCGCGGTAGTCGTGCATGGTGACGACGCGGTCGGGCGCCAGCGGCAGCAGCTTGAGGATCAGGGTGCGGATCGCCGGCAGGCGCGAGGGCCGGCCGGTCAGCAGCAGCACGTCGCAGGCATAGACGTGGATCAGCTCGCACAGCGGCGTCAGCACGTTCTTCAGCTCGGCCTGGATGGTCTCGTCGATGCCCACCATGTCGACCGGCAGGCTGAGCTGGCGCAGGTCGAAATCCTTGGCGCCGCGCCGCCTGGCGGCCTCGTTGATGAAGTTGATCACCTCGGCGGAGGGCTGGCTCGCCGAATCGAAGAACGAGGTGAAAGGCCGCGCCTCCGACGACGCCACGCCGTCGAGCGGCGCATACGATTCGGCGGCCGACAGCATGGCCAGCCCGATCGGCGTGGCGATCTGCAGCGCGAACTGGCGCCTGAGGTTGCGCTGCTCGACATCCTCGCCGCCGCGGTCGCCGCCCAGCAGCTCGGACAGCAGGTCCTCGGGATTGGCGACGCCGGCGGCGTGCATGCCGGCCTCGATCGGCGGCAGCACGTGCTGCTGGATGACGCGCAGCAGCAGGTCGTCGCCGGCCTTGTTGAAGCCCTCGCGGAAATTCTGCTCGGGATGCAGCGTCACCGAGGTGCCGCGGCCCTCGACCGTGTAGGTGTTGATGATCAGGTCGGTGGTGCCGCCGCCGATGTCGATGCTGGCCACGCGCAGGCCCAGCTCGTCGCCGCCGCGCCGCCGCGATCGCGCCTCGAAGAAGGCGCGCGCGTCGCCGCCCCAGTTCCGCGCCACCTCGGTGTAGAGGTAGACGAGCTGGGTGCAGCTGGCCTCGTCCCATTCGAGGAAGACCTCGGGCGCCGGCGCCTCGGGGTCGTCGAGCCGCCAGTTGAGGACCTTCCACACCAGGTCGCGCGCGGTCTCGGCGCGGCGCTTGAAGATCTGGCGCTCGGCCAGCGGCATGCCCGGCGGCACGGTCATCACCAGGCGGCGCAGCCGGCGCGGCGCCTCGGCGTGGGTGCGCCGGCCGCGCTGCGCGGCGGAGTTCATCTGCGCCAGGGCCTGCAGCAGGATCTCGCACAGCGCGAAGGTCATCATCGAGGAGCGCGAATAGCGCGGCTCGAACACCGGCAGGTCGTCCTCGTCGCCCGGCGGCAGGCGGTGCAGCGCCTCGCCGCGCGTGTTCACCAGCTGGGCCAGCGGACCGCTGTTGGCGGCCTGCGTCGAGGGCTCGCCGGACGGCGAGTTGTTGAACAGCCATTCGCGGCGCTGCGGCTCGGTGTCCCACAGATAGCGCTTGGGCGAGGACATGCCGGTGTTGCCTTCGGTGCCGCGCCGGCGCGAGGCCAGCCGCGTCGCCTCCGGCCCGATGCGCGCCAGGGTCGGCCAGACGAAGGCGTCGGTGCGTCCGCCCTGGCGCGAGAGGTGGTTCTTGCCGAAGGTCGCCTGCGCGAACTCCATGCGCGATTCGAAGGGCTTGGCGTAGACGCGCTCGGGATGGGTGAGGTCGCGCAGCGCCAGCTCGTAGGAATCGTTGAGGTTGGCTGGGCCGTCGCCGGCCGACTCGATCAACATGCCGCAGGTGCGCGAATTGCCGACGTCGAGCACGAGATCGACGTCGATCGCGCCACGGCCCGGCCGCTCGGCATCGCCCACCAGCTTCACCGACGGCAGGATGCCCGATTCGTGCAACAGGCCGATGAAGGCCAGGTAGCGGCCCATCGGCTCCTCGGGCGTGCGCTTGACGTCGGTCTCGATCTGCTCAGCGGTGAGCTTGGGATAGATCTCGCGGAACAGCTCGTCGACCCACTGGCGCAGCCAGTCCTGGCGCAGGAACCAGTGATTGTCGGCCTGGCGATGGGCCAGCGAGAAGATGGCGCCGGCGGCCACGTCCTTGGCCGAGGGCGCGAGATAGGCGCGGCCCTCGGTTTCCGGCAGCAGGCCGGTATCGAAGGCCAGCACGACGCGATAGCGGAAGCCGTGCTCGTCGCGGAAGCCCTCGCCGTGACGCATCTCGAGATCGACGACGCGCACGCGTGCCCAGTCGCCCGGCCCATCCTTGAAGGTGCGGCCGGGGCGGACCTGGAAGAAGGGCACCGGCACCCATTTGTCGATGAACGGGACCAGGGCATCCTTGATGCCGATGTCGAGGTTCGAGGGCTTCTCGACCCGGCGTCCGTCCTCTACCACTTCGTAGACGCCGCGCGTGGCGTCGTACTCGAACTGGACAAGATCCTCGGCGCCCTTCTTCTGGCCGGCGTCGATGAAGCGCCATTCCTTGACCACCAGCTTCGAAGGCTCGAAGCCGAAGTCGAGGAACTGCACGCCGCTCTTGGCGATCAGCGTGGTCGGGTGAGGATAGCGGGGAAGGGGTGCGAGGTCGCTCATGCAACAGATCGGGTAAGCGCTGTCGAGGAGCGCATCGCGAATATAGTCAGTCTGAGGCCGCGTGTAACCGGCCGCAATCCCGCGTTACCGGCCCAGGGTGACCACGTAGCCCGGCCCGCCCTCGCTGCTGCCGTTGCACGAGGAGCGACCGGCGCTGTCGGTCTGGCAGGTCACGGTCGAGGGCGCGTAGGACGTGCCGTCGGTGCATTTCAGCGCCTCGGTCTCGCGGATCACCAGCCGGCCCTGGTCGTCGCGCTGGGCCACGGCGGGCCCTTCGCAGACCACACCGTTCTTCTGGATGATGCGGGTCTTGCCCTGGCCGTTCTTGTCGAAGGTGTATTGCGGGCGCACGACATCGTCGCCGCCCTGGGTCGTCAGGTCGGTGCTCGACCGCCAGGTGCCGGCCATGAACTCCACGCCCTTGCCCGGCGGCACCTTGACCGGGTCGATCGGCTTCTCGGTCGCCGCCGTCGCCGGCGGACGCGCCGGGCCGGCCGGCGGCTTGCCGCTGGCGACATCCGGCTTGGCCGTGGGGGGCCGCGCCGCGTCGGGTTTGGCGGCGTCGCGGGGCACCGCGTCTGGCTTCGCCGTCGGAGGCCTCGCGGTGTCGGGCTTGCGCGCCGCGACGTCGGGGCGGCGGGCGTCTGGCTTGGTTGGATCGGGCTTGGCCCTATCGGGCCTGGCCGGATCAGGCTTGGGCGGCGCCGTCGCCGTGCGCATGCGATCGCGGTCGACCGTGACCGGACGACCGTCGGGGCCCAGCCTGGGCTTGCCGTCGTCGTCGACCACCACGCCGTCGGGCCGCACGCGCGTGCCGTCGGGCAGGACGAGGATGCCGCCGTCGGCCCGGGTATCGGGCGCCGGGGCGCCGGGGACGGTGGTGTCGGGCACCACGCGGCCAGTGGCGCCGGGCGTGCAGGCATGGCGCTTATCGACGAACTGGTCGCGCAGGCGCGCCAGATCGGCGGCGAGCTGAACCTCGCGCTCCTTCAGCGCGCGCAGCGCCGAATCGTCGACCGCCGCCGTGGCGGTCGGACCCGGAGCCTGGCGATCCGGCGTCGGCAGGCCGGTGCGGCCGTCCCACGTCCATTGCGGCAGGTAGGGCCGCACGTACCAAGCGGCCCCGGCCAGCACGACGAGCAGGAACGAGGCCACCAGCATCCATTTCCACCACGCCGGGCCGGCGACCGGCGCGGTGCTGGCAAGCACCGCCTCGCGCGGCGGTTCCGACGCGGGTGGCGGTGGCGGCGGCGGCACGGCGGCGGCTGCCGCAGCCGGGGCCGCAGCGACGGCCGCGGCGGCCGCGACGGGGACGGCCATGCTGGTCGAGGGCGGCAGCATGCCCATGAAGTACCGCGCCGTCTCGCCGTCGCCGGTGAAGCCCCAGAAGGCGAAGACCGGTCGCCCGGCGACCGAGAACAGCGTCTCGCTGCCCGGCGCCACCATGGCCTCGCGCAGCAGCCGGCCGAAGGCGCGCTCGCCTTCGCCGCGGCCATCGGAGTCGAGCCGCGTCACCAGCCGCTCGAGCTCGGGCTTCAGCTCGCTGACCTTGCCTTCGAGCGTGCGCTGCTCGGCGGCGGAGAGATCGTTCCAGCCGCGTGCCACGCCGTCGAACGGCGCATACCAGTCGACCTTGTCGCCGAACTCGTCGACCTGCGGGATCGCGAACAGATCGGCGTGACGGCCACCCAGGCGCGCCTCGATGGCGGCGCGCAGCTGCTGGGCGCGGCGCCATACGGGCTCGCCCGCGACGCCGCGCGCGCCGTAGCGCGACAGGCTGGCGCCGATCAGGAAAGGTCCGGATGCCATTCTCGATCCCTCCCGCTTACTGCCGGGCCGCGCGGCAATGCGCCGGCACCTGCACGCCGGCGGTGGCCTGCGACATCGCGGCCGTGACCGCCTGGGCGCTGGTCGCCGGATAGACCCGGCCGCCGGTGATGGTGGCGAGGCAGGTCGCCTCGCTGGTGCCGCCGGCGAGATCGATCACATGGATCTTCACCTTCGGCCGCATCGCATGCAGATGCTGGGCCACGGCGCAGACATTGCCGCCGCACGAATCCTTGCCGTCCGAGAAGACGATGATCACGCCATCGTCCGAGCGCAGCCTGGAGCCGGCCTGCTGCACGGCGCGCGCCAGGGGCGTGCCGCCGCGCGCGATGGTGCCCTGGATGCGGCCGACAAGCTCGCCGCGCTGCCCGGCGCCGAAGAAACCGTGGTCGTGGATCGAGCGGCAATCGTCGAACACCATGTAGCCGACATCGACGTCGCCGGGCAGGCGCGGGATGATGCGCGAGGCCGCCTGCTTGGCGTCGTCGAGCCGCTTCTGGCCCGGGCCGCGGGTCATCGCGCGGAACTCCATGATGGCGCCGCGATCGCCCATGCGCGCGCGCCGCAGCAGCATCTCCTCCTGCGTCGAGGTGAAGCCGCTGGGCAGGTTCATGCTGTCCGATCCGTCGAGCACCACCATCACCTCGGTGCGCGGCCGGCCGGCGGCGGGCGGCGGCGGACAGTCGGCGAGCTTGGGTGGCGGCGGCTTGACCGCGGCCGCCTTCAGCGGCGGCGCCGCCGGAGCGGGCGTCGCGCGCGGCGGCGCGGCCACGCTGGCGACGGCGGGCGGCTTGACTTCGGGTGGCGGCGGAGGCGGGGGCGGCGGCGGGCAGAGCTCGATCTGGCGGCGCACGCTTTCGCGCAACGACGCAAGCTCGACGTCGAGATTGCGCTCGCGTGTCTGCAGCGCCCGCAGCTCCTCGGTCAGTTTCGTCGTCTCGTCGCGCACCACAGGCACCAGCGCGCGCGTCACCCGCTGTCGCGGCGGCTCGAGAAAGACGCTGACCGCCGGACCGACGGGCGTGCAGCCGCGCAGCAGCCAGGAGGTGATCAGCACGAGGAGGATGGTCAGCAGGCCGACCAGCAAGGCACGCGCCCAGGGGAAGCCCATGCCGGCCGGCAGCACGGCCGCGCCCGCGGCCATGCGCGGCGGCAGCATCGCCGGTGCCATCGCCGCCGCCGGCATCGCCGCGGCGGCGGGTGCGGCGGCCGGCAGCATCGGCGGCGGCAGCACGGCGCCGGCGGCCTCCGGCTCGTAGCCCCAGCAGATGATCACCGGCTGGTCGCCGACCAGGAAGACGTAGTCGTTGGAGGGGCGCCGCACGGCGAGGTGCAGCGCCTTGCCAAGCAGGCGCGCGTCTTCGGAATCGCCCGCCTCGAAACGCTGGGCCTGGACCTCGATGTCGCTGCGCAGGCGCTCGATCTCGTCGAGCACGTTTTGCTGGCGCTCGAGCGGCAGCGCATTGAGCGCCACGGCGTCGCCGCCGGCATCGGAATACCAGTCGATGGCGCGGCCGAGATCGTGCGGCACCGGCTCGGCGAGCAGCGACGCATGGCGCGGCCCCAGGCGGCGGCGGATGGCGCCGCGGATCTGCTCCTGCGCGTGGTGCAGCGGCTCGCCACGCACGCCCAACGGCCGCACTCCCGTGAGCGTCGTCCTGACCAGCGTGCTGTGGTTCACCTTGAGCGTTCCCGTTGCCTCGCCGCGGGCATGGTTCCTCCGCCACACGCCGGCCTAGGGTCCGAAACTGGCTGCGGAATCGGGCGAAATGGCGGCGTCGTTGGCCTTCCTCTCGACATCAGCGTCTCGACATCGAGGGTTACATGCCGAGCCAGCGCAGCAACGCGGCGTTGACCGCGTCGGGCCGTTCCATGGTCGAGAGGTGACCGCAATCCTCGACGATGTCGAGCACGGCGCCGGGGATCGCCGCGACGATCTCCTGCGACATGGCGAGCGGCGTGGCGCTGTCCTCGCGCCCGCAGAGCACCAGGGTCGGGCAGGCGATGGCGCCGAGCGACGGCCGGCTGTCGACGCGCTGCAGCAACGCGCGCTCCTGGCGCAGATAGGTCGCGGCGCCCACGCGCCGGACCATCTTCAGCACGCGATCGACCAGCACCTCGTCGCCCAGCCGGGTGAGCGGGATGAAGCGCGACAGCTGCAGCCCGATCATCACGTCGACATGGCCGTTGTCGACCAGCCGCATGCGCCCCTCGCGCACCTTGCGCTCGTCGGCGAGGATGTCGCGCGCGTTGGTGTCGAGCAGCGCCAGCCGGCTCACGCGGCCGGGCTGCTGGCGCATGATCTCGAAGGCGATGATGCCGCCCATCGACAGGCCGCAGAGCGCGAAGCGCGGCGGCGCGGCGTCGAGGATCGCGCGCGCGATGGCGGGCAGCGTGTCGTGCCTGGCCTGCTCCATGGTGATGCTGACATCGGCACGCGCCGACAGCGCCGGGACCTGATCGCGATAGAGGTCCTCGTCGCACAACACGCCCGGCACCAGCACGACTGGTTCTTTCGCCACCCGCGTCCCCCCCGATTGCGGGCGAGCCTAGTCGCTGGCAGGGCGACGGGGAAGCGTCGCTTGCCGGCGGGAGCGGCGTCGGGCAAGGGACGGCGCATGATGGGGATTGCGCTGTCCTTGCTCGCCGCGGCGGTCTACGGCGCCGGCGATTTCGTCGGCGGTCTGGCGGCGCGCCGCGTGTCGGTGCTGTTCGTGGTTGGCATCGGCCAGGCCGTGGGTCTGTTCGGACTGGCGGCGCTGTCGTGGCTCCTGCCGGCCGCGCAGGTCCAGCCGACGGATCTGTGGTGGGGCGCGGCCAGCGGCCTGTCGACCGCTGTCGGCATCACCCTGCTCTACAGGGCGCTGGCGACCGGCCGGATGAGCGTCGTGGCGCCGATCACCGCGCTTTGCGCGCTGGCGGTGCCGGTGATCTTCTCGGTCGTCGTCGGCCTGTCGGTGGGCTTGCTGGCTGCCGCCGGCATCGCGGTGGCCGCGCTGGCGGTGGCGCTGATCAGTCGCGAGCCGGATCGCGCCGAGGCCGCTCAAGGTGCGATGGGGCGCGCCGTGGCGCTGGCTGTCGCCGCCGGCCTGGGCATCGGCGTGTTCTACGTCACCTTGGGGCGCACCGATCCGGCCTCGGGCCTGTGGCCCCTGGTGGCGGCGCGCGCCATGTCGACGGCGCTCTTCGCACTGGGGGCGTTGGCGATGCTGCCGCGCTGGCGGCAGGCCGCGGTGCCGTCGGGGACGTTGTGGCGATGGGCGGCGCTGTCGGGTCTCTTCGACAGCGCGGCCAATGCGCTGTACCTGCTGGCCAGCCGCGAGGGCAATCTCGCGGTCGTCGCCACGCTGACCTCGCTCTACCCGGCCAGCACGGTGTTCCTCGCCGCCGTGGCGCTGGGCGAGCGGCTGCGGCTGGCGCAGATATTCGGGCTGGCGCTCGCGACGCTGGCTGTGGTGATGATCGTCGCGGATCGCTAAGGTTTCGGCGGAGCGGCCAAACGGAGCCCGATATGAGCGACGCGACCGGACCGGCGGTAAAGAAGGGGGTGCGCGACCTGCGCCTCGATTTCTTCCGTGGCGTGGCGCTGTGGTTCATCTTCCTCGATCACATCGATGACAACATCGTCAGCTGGCTGACGATGCGCAACTACGGCTTCAGCGACGCGACCGAGGTCTTCGTCTTCATATCGGGCTACACGGCCATCATCGCCTATAGCGGGATCATGGCGCGCAGCGGCTGGCTGATGGCGGCGGCAAGAATCGTGCGGCGCGTCTGGCAGCTCTACGTCGCGCATATCGTGCTGCTGGTCGCCTTCATCGCCCAGATCGCCTACTTCGCCGTAACCCACGACAAGAAGGCCCTGATCGGACAGATGAATCTGCTGGGCCTGCTGGATCAGCCGTTCGGCACGTTCGTCGATGCCATGCTGCTGAAGTTCCGGCCGGTCAATTTGGACGTCCTGCCGCTGTACATCGTGCTGCTGGCCAGCCTGCCGCTGGCCCTGCCGGCGCTGCGGCGCTGGCCGTGGGTGGTGTTGGGAGCCTCGCTGATCCTCTACATCGCCAGCCGGGTCTTCGACTGGAACCTGCCGGCGAGCCCGGGCAACAACGTCTGGTTCTTCAATCCCTTCGCTTGGCAATTGGTGTTCTACCTCGGCGCTTCCTTCGCCTCCGCCGGGCGCATGGGCGAACGGCTGGCCGCCTTCCGCCGCGTGCTGCTGCCGCTGGCGCTGATCTACCTGGCGTTCAGCTTTTTCGTCGTGATGTCATGGCAATTCAAGACCTTGGCGCAGCTCATCCCCGACTGGCTCGGGCGCCAGATCTATCCGATCGACAAGACCAATGTGGACGTACTTCGCATCGTCCATATTCTCGCGCTGGCTTATGTTGTACAAATATTCATTCCGATCGGCGCGGCGTGGTTGCGCTGGCGGCTGGTCGAGCCGTTGCGGCGATGCGGTGAACAGTCCCTCCAGGTATTTTGCCTCGGCACGTTCCTGTCCTTCAGCGCCCATTTGGTGACGGAGCACTATGGCAACGCCATCTGGTCCCAGATTGTCGTCAGCGTGGCGGGCGTCCTGATCATGGTGGCCTTCTCGTACACGGCGCACTGGTATAAGAAGAGCGAGTCTTCGCCGCCGCGAACCCGTGTCGCCGTGGCGGGAGCGGGGGATGGTTGACATGGGCGGATCGATCCGCGGCGCGATGGCTTTGCTCCTCGCGCTGTCGGCTGGAAGTGCCGTGCACGCCAAGGACTGGTCGGCGTGCCGGACTGAACCAAAGTTGCTGGATCTCGGCGTCACGCTCGACGCCACGCGCAAGGCGGTGACCGAGCGCAAGCAGCTGCGCATCGTCGCCATCGGATCGTCCTCGACCCAGGGATACGGCGCCTCGCCGGGCAATTCCTATCCTGCCCAGCTGATGAAGCGGCTGGGTACGACGCTCAACGGCGCCGAGATCATCGTCTTCAATCGCGGCGTCGGCGGCCAGGACACCGATGCGATGGCCGATCGCATCGAACGCGACGTCATTTCCGAGAAGCCCGACCTCGTGATCTTCCAGGCCGGCACCAACGCGGCGCTGCGCCGGATCCCGGTCGAGCGTTTCAGAAGGCGGCTGGACCTCGGCATCGACCGCTCGCGCGCCGGCGGCGCCGACGTCGTCCTCATGGACCTGCAATACGCCCCGGCGGTGGTCGCGCTGCCCGACGAGGAGGTCTATGTCGAGGCCATGCGCCAGGCCGCGTCCAAGCACGGCGCCGGCCTGTTCCAGCGGTTCACCATCACCAAGACCTGGTACGACAAGGACGACATGACCTGGTCGGATTTCACCACCAGCGACGGCCTGCACTTCAACGATTTCGGCCAGAAGTGCATCGGCAACCTGCTCGCCAAGGCCATCGAGCGGGTCATCATCACCCGCGCCTCCGGCGGGAGGGAGCCCAAGCGCTGAGGCGCCTCTCGAAATCGCCGGCGTTTTCCGCGACACTGCGGCCGATGGTTTCCGCCGGAGGGTAGCGCCATGCCACGTCGCTTCGTCGACCTGTCGATCTATCTCGAGAACGACGTGATCTCCGATCCGGTGCCGTTCGGCCCGAAGATCGAATACATGAAGCATGAGAACACGGTCGGCCAGATCGCCGGCTTCTTCCCCGGGCTGAAGCCGGAGGACATGCCCGACGGCGCCGGCTGGGCGGTCGAGACGGTCCGGCTCAGCACCCACAACGGCACGCATCTGGACGCGCCCTATCACTTCCATCCGACGATGAACCACGGCGAGCGCGCCATCACCATCGACGAGGTGCCGCTGGAGTGGTGCTTCCAGCCCGGGGTGAAGCTCGACTTCCGCGACAAGGCCGACGGCTACGTGCTGCAGGTCGCCGATATCGAGGGCGAGCTCAAGCGCATCGGCCACGAGCTCAAGCCGCTGGAGATCGTCGTCGTCAACACCGCGGCGGGCGGCCGCTACGGGCGGAACGACTACGTCAACGCCGGCTGCGGCATGGGCTACGACGCCACCATGTACCTGCTGGAGCGCGGCGTGCGGCTGACCGGCACCGACGCCTGGAGCTGGGACGCGCCGTTCTACTTCACGGCGCAGAGATACGCCGAGACCAAGGATGCCTCGATCATCTGGGAAGGCCACAAGGCCGGCCGCCACATCGGCTACTGCCACATCGAGAAGCTGCACAATCTCGAGTCGCTGCCGCCCGACGGCTTCATGATCTCGTGCTTCCCGCACAAGATCCGCGGCGCCTCGGCCGGCTGGACGAGGGCCGTCGCGATCTTCGACGAGTAGGAGCCCGTCGTTCTGAGCGAAGCGAAGAACCTCGCGGTGCCGTTTCAGCCCACCGCTGGATCCTTCGCTTCGCTCAGGATGACAATCAGGCGAGCGGCTCCGGCTCGCCCGGCGGCACGTTGATCTGGAAGACGTTGAGCGTCATCGACACCAGCATGTAGTAGCCGCTGACGCCGACCAGATCGACCACGCCCTGCTCGCCGAACGCGTCGAGCGCGCGCTTGTAGTTCACGTCCGAGACGCGGTTGGTCGCGAGGTATTCGCTGACGAAGTCGTAGACCACGCGCTCGACCTCGCGCTTGAACGGCGGCGACTGCCAGGTGCGCACCGCCTCGACGATCTCCGGCGCCAGCCCGGCCTCCCTGGCGAGCCGCGCGTGGGCATAGAACTCGAACTGCGCCCTGAAGCGGCGGCCGACCAGCAGGATCGCGAGCTCGCTGAGATCCTTGGGCAGGGTGTTGTTGAAGCGGCAGTACTCGCCGAGCTTCTGCGCGCGGTCGGCCAGCAGCGGGCTGCGCAGCCAGGGCTCGAACGGGCCGCGCAGGCCGCCGCGCGGGCCCTTGATGATGCCGTCGGCGACCTGCTTCTGCTCCGGCGTGAGCTTGTCGAGGTCGAGCGGGGCGAGGCGGGGTGGCTGGCTCATCGGTACGTCTCCTCCTAAGGACAATTGGCGTCGCCCTGGCGCGTGCGGTCGGGATCGGCGAGCAGCGCATCGAGCATGCGCCCCGACGCGGCGATCTCGAGACGGCCGGGCGTCTGCGCCGCCGTCGATGCGAGGACCGGCAGCGTCGCGAAGCCTGCGATGGGTTGGATCATAGCGGGCAGTCGGCCTCGCCCTTCCGGCTGGCGTCGGGCCGCGCGAAGATGTTGTCGATCATGTTGCGCCCGGCGCCGAACGCCTCGTTGGCGCCGACGCGGCAGCTGGCATTGGCCGACCACAGCAGCTCGTGCGACTGCAGGCCGTGGATGGTCATGGAGATCGACAGCAGGTCGTTGCGGCCGGCGCCGCCGGGTCTGGGCGGCTCGAAGGCGCGCGCCGGCCTCTGCGGCGTGGGCCGCTGCGCGTCGATGCCGGTGCGCCGGTCGATCTCGTCGTTGCCGCGTCCGCCGCTGTAGGGCGGCAGGCCGCGCTGCAGGTTGATCTGCAGCTTCAGGATATGCCCGCCGCTGAAGCCGACCGGGTGACCGCTCTTGGCGAGCTTCTCCATCACCAGGCGGCGCAGGTCGCGGCCCAGTTCGCTGTCGGGCGACAGGTCGACGGCGATCTTGCCGGCGGGGATGCCGCGGCTGGTGCGGACCTCGAATTCGCCCACGCCCGGCTGCGCATGCGCCGTCGCGCCGGCCAGCAGCAGCGCCGGGGCAAGAAGGGTGGCGGAAATCCTCATGTCAGCTGGTCCCAGCCCGGCTCGTCGCGGTCGAGCAGGCGCTTGAGCGCGGCGAAGTGGTAGTCGATCTGCTGGCTCTCGCCGGCCATCTGGCGCGCGGTGCGCTCCAGGACCTGGGTCGGGATGATCTCCAGCTTCCGTCCGGTCTGCATCGCCAGCACCTGCACCATGGCGGCGCGCTCGAGGTAGTAGAGATCGTCATAGGCCTGCGCCACGGTCCGGCCGGCGACGATCACGCCGTGGTTGCGCAGGAACATCACCGGCTTGTCGCCCATGACGCGGCAGATGCGGTCGCCTTCCTCGTTGTCGAGCACGAGGCCGTTATAGCTCTCGTCGTAGCCGACGCGCTGGTAGTAGCGGAAGGCGTTCTGGGTGCACATCTCGAGCTTGCCGTCCTGCAGCGTGGTGAGCGCCGTGGCGTAGGGCATGTGGGTGTGCAGCACGACCTTCGCCGTGGGATTGCCGAGGTGGATGCGGCCGTGGATGTAAAAGGCGGTCGGCTCGACCGGATGGCGCCCCTCGATGATGCGGCCCGTCGCGTCGGTCATGACGATGTCGGCCGGCGTGATCTCCGACCAGTGCAGGCCCTGCGGGTTGATCAGGAAACGGTCGTCGTGGCCGGGCACCACCATGCTGAAATGGTTGCAGACGCCCTCGCTGAAACCGTGCCGCGACGCCCAGCGCAGCGCCGCGGTGAGATCGATCCGGGCCTGGGTGATCGGATCATGTCGGCTCATCGATGGGCGTCCTCCTGATGCTGGCGCATCTTTCCGCAGTCGCGCGGCCCGCCCAAGCGAAAAGCGGACAAATCTCGCATCGCAAGACTTGTAATTGAGCGATGGCTCATTAGCTGTTCTGTCACCTTGTGCGCGTATCAGGTCGGTCCCCTCGCCAGCCAAGGAGATTCCGAATGGAAGCCGCCATCCCGCTGGAGGCGCCCGGCTTGGCCGTGAAATGGATCGATCGGCTGATCCATTCCCCGGTCGGCGACCTGATTGCCCGTCCCTGGGTCGACCCGGTGGGATTGGCGGCGCTCAAGCGCTGGTATTTCCCGCTCTCGCGCCTGTGGGCCGCCGCCAATGTGGCGGACGGATCGCCCGAGGCCTTCGCCGCCGCCATCGGCGGCACGCGGCCGGACTATGGCCGCTGGTCGATGCGCTATCTCGAAGGCAGCCTCAAGCGGCACGCCGCGGTGCGCCAGCGCGCCCTGGCGGCGCGGGCGCTGTGGGAGCAGGCGGCGTTCGGCGACGCGGCCATCACGCCCGAGGCGCTGGCCGCGCTCGACGACGAGCGCCGCCGCCGCGCCAGCCTGCACCTGGGCACGCGCGCGCTGTTCTATCCCCTGCGCTTCGCGGCGCACCCGCCGCTCGCGCGCTGGCAGGTGCCGTCGCCGGATGACGTCGAGTCGGTCTATGGAGCGGTGCGCGATGCGCCCGCCACCGCCTATGCCGCGCCCGATCCGTTGCCCGAGGTGTCGCTGTCGCACCTCGCCGTCAACGCCGGCCTGCGCGAGCGCTGGCTGCGCTTCAGGTCGCCGCTGCCGCGGCTGGCGGCGACGCCCGGCACCGACTGGGTCTACGCGCGCGTCATCGAGCCGTCGCCCGACGCGCATGTCCCCACCCTGATCGTCGGCAGCGGCCTGTGCCTGGAGACCGATCTGCTGTCGCGCTCGGTCGACGCCGCCAACCTGATCGCGCGCATGGGCTTTCGCGTCGTCGACGTCGTCTCGCCGTTCCATGGCCTGCGCTGTCCGCCCGACGTCTATGGCGGCGAGCCGTTCTTCGCCACGGCGCCGCTGGGCACGATCGACCTGATTCTCGGCCAGACGCTGGAAACCGCGGTCCTGATTCAATGGTGCCGCGAGCAGTTCGGCGGCAGGGTCGCGGTCGCCGGCATATCGCTGACGTCCTTCGTCGCCCAACAGGTCGCAGTGCGCGCCGCGGACTGGCCGCAGGCGATGCGTCCCGACGCCGTCATGCTCATCAGCCACTCCGGACGCATCGAGGAGGTGACGTTCAACGGCACCCTGGTGCGCACCCTGGGCCTCAACGCCGAGCTCGACGCCGCCGGCTGGACGCGCGAGGCGCTGATGCGCTGGGAAGCGATGCTCAATCCCAAGGGCGCGCCGGCGCTGCCGCCGGAGCGGATCATCTCCGTGCTGGGCAGCGGCGACACGCTGCTGCCGTTCGCCACCGGCATGGAACTCGCGCGGGCCTGGAACCTGCCGGGCGAGAACGTCTTCGAGCTCAGGGTGGGCCACCTCACCATGCCGGTGGCCCTGATGCGCGACGACCGCGCGCTGGTGCGTCTGCGCAAGATCCTGGCTACTCCACCCGCCAGTCCATCATGACGGCGGTCGGCGTCTTGGGAATCTGCGCGACGCGCACGATCTCGCCCGTGTTGCCCGAGATCGGGATGCCGGCGGTCTTCATCTTCGGCACGTAGGTCGTGGCCATCGTCCAGGACTGATCGGGCGTCGAATCCTCCCACACGACGTCGATCTTCTTGCCGGTCAGGGTCCACATGCCGCGCGCCGTGCAGGTGTAGGGACCGAGTCCTTTTTCCAGCTTGTACGCTTCGTGCCCGCGATGCAGCAGCAGGTAGGGCTTGTTGAGCGGAATGAACCCGCCGGGAGACGCGATCTCGTACCAGCCGAACCACGCGTTCACCTTGTTGACATCGTTCGTCGCCGCCGCGCGGAAGCGCGTGTCGAACAGCTGGGTGAATTTCGGGTTCGGTCCGGCGCCGAAGGCGATCTGGTCGAGATCGACGTAGCCCATCACGCGGCGCGGGAAGTTCGGTTCCTCGCCCAGGATGTTGGCGACGAACACGAGGTTGGGACCCTTGACCTGCGTGTTGGCCTCGAGCACCTCGCCTTCGCGCAGCTCGCCGGTCAACGTCGTGATATGGGCGCCTTGCTGCATGGCGTTGTTGCTGACGCCGCTCTGCGCCACGCGCCACTTCACGGTCTTGCCGTTGGCCTCCAGCACGTCGAGCAGCACGAAGATGTGCGCGCTGTCGCGATTGCGCGTGTTGGTCGCCTTGTCCATCCAGAAGCCGCCGCGGATGATCACGAAGTCGCCCGGCTTGGGGCCGCCCCGGCCGTTCGCGGCCTCGGTCGCCTTCGGCCCGTCGAACTTGACCCAGGACGGACGCGGCTGGCCCTTCGAGGGCTGGAAGATCGAGAGGTTCGCGCCGATGCGGTAGGTCAGGCCCTCCGGCGGCGAGGACCGGTTGACCAGGGTGTTGTCGCGGCAGCCGAAGCGCCACAGCAGCCAGTGGGGCAGGAAACCACAGGTCGTGCCCATGCCCTGGCCGTAATCCTTGGCGATGTTGTCGAAGCCGACCTCGTGCCAATGGACGTACTGGCCCATGTCGGTGGTTTCCGGCAGGAACTTCTTGCAAAGCTCGACGATCGCATTACGCGGCGCGGCCATGGCACTCTCCCTCCGTCGGAGTCGGCAAGTCCGGGGCGGCGATCACCGTCCCTTGACGCGAACGATGACCTGCTCGTGTCACGTCACAACGCCGCGGGGCCGGTCTTTGTGTCTCGTTGGCAACGCCGCGGTCAGGCGATCTCGCGGCTGAGCTTGTTGCGCACCGCGCGGGCGAAATCGCCGAAGCCCTGGGCGACGATCATGAACGAGCCGGGCCCGCCGACGACATTCTCCTCGTACCAGCGGTCGAGCTCGCGGTCCGGCGGCCGGCCGAAGTTCGGCTTGTCGCTGAGGATCGGCAGGCCGTTGATGACGATGTGCCGCGCGACCAGCTCGTCGCGCACGATGTCGGCGGGCGGTCCGTTGTTGTTGCGGCCGTCGCCCGACACGTCGATGACCATGCGCCGCGAGATGAACGGCCCGCCGTCGAACTTGTCGGCGGCATAGCGCATGGCGGCGCCGACACCGGTCCAGCTGTGCGGCTCATAGGGCAGCGCGGCGATCTTCGCGGACAGTCGCTCGCAGGCCGGCTTGCCGTCGAGCAGGGTCCAGTCGACAGGCGTGCGCTGCATCTGCGGACCGGCCCATTCGACGTAGCACACGCCGATGCGCTGCTTCGATCCCGAGGTGACGGCGTCGACGATGCGCTGGTCGGCCAGCGCGCGGGCGTAGCCGTCCTTCTGCAGCTCGTACTCCTCGGCGTCGACGCTGCGCGAGACGTCGACCGCGAGCACGAGTCGCAGATCGACCTCGATCGGCTCGGCCAGCGCCCGGCGCGCCGCCGACGGCACGAGAGCCGCGCCGGCCGCCGCTCGCATCAGTTGGCGTCGCTTCATCCGCATGACCCTCCGGGTCGTTCGCCGTATATGTTCGGCCAAACGGTCATCGGGGCAAAGGCAAGAGTGATGCCGCTGAGCGACAATGCGCAACGGGTGGAGAGCTGGCTGGCCGGCCGCGGATTGCCGGGGCGCGTCAGGGAGATGACCGCCAGCACGCGGACCTCGGCCGAGGCCGCCGCGGCGATCGGCTGCGGCGTGGCGCAGATCGCCAAATCGCTCGTCTTCCGCGGCCGCGACAGCGGCACGCCGCTGCTGGTCGTGGCCAGCGGGGTCAATCGCGTCGACGAAAAGAAGCTGGCGGCGCTGGTCGGTGAGCGCATCGCGCGCCCGGACGCCGATTTCGTGCGCGCCACCACCGGCTTCGTCATCGGCGGCGTGCCGCCGCTCGGCCACGACCGGCCGATGCGCACTCTGATCGATCGCGACCTGATGGTGCTCGATCCGATCTGGGCGGCGGCCGGCACGCCGGTCGCGGTATTCCACCTGACGGCGGCCGAGCTGGTCGCGTTGACCCAGGGCGAGGTGGCCGATCTCAAGGTCGCGTGATAGGGGGGAAGGGGCTCAAACAGAAAGAACCGTCCGGTGGATTCCCGTTCGCTCGCGCCATTCCTGCCATACGTCCTGCGGGATGCCACGATCCCGGGATTGCCCAACCACTATCGCGGCAAGGTCCGCGACAACTACGATCTGCCGGACGGGCGGCGCGTCCTGATCGCCAGCGATCGGCTGAGCGCATTCGACATCATCCTCACCGCGCTGCCCTTCAAGGGCGAGGTCCTCACGCAGACGGCGCGCTTCTGGTTCGATGCCACGCGCGACATCTGCGCCAACCACGTCATCGAATATCCCGATCCCAACGTGCTGGTGTGCCGCGGACTGCGGATCATGCCGGTCGAGATCGTCGTGCGCGACTATCTCGCCGGCACGACATCGACCTCGATCTGGTCGATGTACAAGGCGGGCAAGCGGACCATGTACGGCGTGACCCTGCCCGACGGGCTGCGCGAGAACCAGAAGCTCGACCGCACGATCATCACGCCGACGACCAAGGCGATGGACGGCGCGCACGACGCGCCGCTGACGCCCGAGGAGATCGTCGGTCGCGGCCTGCTGACGGCGGCGCAGTGGCAGGAGACGACGCGCCTGGCGCTGGCGCTGTTCGCGCGCGGTCGCGAGATCGCCGCCAGGCACGGGCTGATCCTGGTCGATACCAAGTACGAGTTCGGCTTCGACCCGGCGGGCAACATCGTGCTGGCCGACGAGATCCACACGCCCGACAGCAGCCGCTACTGGTTCGCCGGGTCGTACCCGCAACGTCTGGCGGCCGGGCAGCGGCCGCAGAGCTTCGACAAGGACTTCGTGCGCACCTGGGTGACGGCGCGCTGCGATCCCTACAAGGATCCCATTCCGCAGATCCCCGACCCGGTGATCCTCGATGCCGCGCGGGTCTATATCGAGGCCTACGAGATGATCACCGGCCGCGGCTTCACGCTGCCCGCGAAAGCGGAGCCGGTGATCGATCGCATCCGCGCCAACCTCGCGCGCTACAGCGCGGCGTAGTCGATCGCCGCGTCCTTGTTCAGCCGCGTCGTCGGCTCGGGCATCGGGTATTTCAGGCCGGTGGCGCAGTTGAACAGCATCGCGCGCTCGTCCTTGCGGATGCGGCCGTCGCCCAGCGCCTTGACGTAGGCGGCATAGGTTGCCGCGCCTTCGGGGCACAGCAGCAGACCCTCGGCCTTGCCGACCTCGACGCGGGCCGCCTCGATGGCGTCGTCGTCGACGGCGATGGCGAAGCCGCCGGAATCGCGCACGGCGTCGAGGATCAGGAAGTCGCCGATCGCGACCGGCACGCGGATTCCCGCGGCGACGGTGTGGGCGTTCTCGAACAGCTCGGCGTGGCGCGCGTTGCTCTCGTAGGCCTTGACGATGGGCATGCAGCCGGTGGCCTGCACCGCCACCATGCGCGGCTTGCGCTTCAGCCAGCCCATGGCTTCGAGTTCGTTGAAGGCCTTCCACATGCCGATCAGCCCGGTGCCGCCGCCGGTGGGATAGAGGATCACGTCGGGCACGTCCCAGCCGAGCTGCTCGGCGAGCTCCAGGCCCATCGTCTTCTTGCCCTCGATGCGATAGGGCTCCTTGAGCGTCGAGAAGTCGAACCAGCCGCCCGCGGCCTTACCGGTGCCGACGATCTTGCCGCAATCGTTGATCAGGCCGTTGACGCGATAGAGCCGCGCGCCCTGCAGCTCGATCTCGGCCATGTTCACCACGGGCGTGTCGTCCGGGCACAGCACGATGCTCTCGATGCCGGCGCGCGTGGCATAGGCGGCCAGCGCGGCGCCGGCGTTGCCGTTGGTCGGCATCGCGATCTTCCGAACGCCCAGCTCCTTGGCCATGCTCACGGCCATCGCCAGGCCGCGGGTCTTGAACGATCCGGTGGGCAGCCGGCCTTCGTCCTTCACCAGGATCTCGCCGCCGCCCAGCTTCTTCGCCAGCGCCGGCAGCGGCACCAGCGGTGTCCAGACCTCGCCGAGGGTGACGATGTTGCGGCCGTCGCTCACCGGCAGCAGCTCGCGGAACCGCCACATATCCTGCGGCCGGTCCTTCAGCGCGTCCTTGCTGACGGCCTTGCCGGCGGCAACGAGATCGTAGCGCACGACGATCGGAAAGCCCTTGGGCGACAGATTGTGCAGCGTGCCCTTTTCCAGGCGCTCGCCGGTCATGCCGCATTCGAGATGGGTAATGAAACTCTGCGCCGTGCTCATGACGGGCGACTCCTTGCATGCGCTGCGGGCACGGAAAAGCACCGCCACCACGCGGGTGTCGGTGCTCCCTTGTCAGGTCAGGATAGCGCGCCCCTCGGGAGGGGCCGCGCGGCGATCAGTTCTCGTCGTCGCCGTCGTCGTCGCGACGCCTGCGGTCGCCGCGATCGAAATCGCGCCGCGGGCGGTCATCCGACGGTGGCGGAGCTGCTGGCGCGCCACGGTCGAAGCCGCCGACACGCGGCGGATACCCGCCGCGGCCGCCGCCGCCGCCGCCGTAGCCACCGGCATCGCGACCACCACCGCCGCCGCCGTAGCCACCGCCGCCGCCGCGCGGACCGCCGTAGCCACCGCCGCCGCCACGGTCACCGCCGTAACCGCCGCCGCCGCCACGGTCACCGCCGTAGCCGCCACCACCACCACGGGGGCCGCCGTAGCCGCCGCCGCCGCCGCGGTCGCCGTAGCCACCGCCGCCGCCACGCGGGCCGCCGAAGCCGCCACCGCCGCCGCGCGGGCCGCGATCAAAGCCGCCGCCGCCGCCGCCACGCGGTCCGCCGGGTGCCCGTTCCACCGCCGGCCGTACCGCGATGGCACGACCACCCAACTGGGATCCGTCCAGCGCCGTCATGGCGTTGGCGCCCGCCTCGTCGGCGGCCATTTCGACGAACGCGAAGCCGCGGCTGCGGCCGGTTTCGCGATCCATCACGATTTTCGCGGATACGACTTCGCCATAGGGCGAGAAGATCTCGGTGAGCTGCTCGTTGCTGCAGGTGTAGGGCAGGTTGCCTACGAATAGTTTACGACTCATTCCACTTGGGCTCGTTAGACGGGGATTGACGGATGAACGGTCGGGTGCGCCACCAGGGTCCCGATTCGCCCGTGCGAACCGGTGTCGGACATGGAAGACTGGCTCTCGCTCAATACAGGACGATTCCGAGGCAACAACCGAAACGAGTGCGCATGTACCGGCCGGACCCGCTCTCCAAAGTCCGCCGGACGTCATGGCACCATAGTTAGTATGGCTCGACTGGCTGCCAAAGTCCACCTGCCGCGCGGCCGATTCGAGGCTCCTTGGGGGTCATAAGCGGTGGAATTAACGCAGAATCACAGATGATTTGCGATCCGATGATCGGCCGTACACACGCAACCTAACGCAAGTCCCGCGAGTCCCGCCGTTTGCGCATGGCGAGACCCAGCCCTTGGACGTGACACGACCGTGGTGCGCCATGCTATCGATGCCGGCCTGATCAATCCATGACCACTGGGGTCGCCTTCATGTCAGCCACCGCTTCGTCGTCCAACGGCCTGGTGCGCCGCACCGGCGGACAGGTCCTGATCGACCAGCTGCGTATCCATGGCGTCGACCACATCTTCGGGGTGCCGGGCGAGAGCTATCTGGCGGCGCTCAACGCGCTGTACGACCAGCGCAACGCCATCAAGTTCGTGATCTGCCGCCAGGAAGGCGGCGCGGCCAACATGGCCGAGGCCTACGGCAAGCTCACCGGCAAGCCGGGCATCTGCTTCGTCACCCGGGGCCCGGGCGCCACCAACGCGAGCATCGGCGTGCACACCGCCTTCCAGGACAGCACGCCCATGGTGATCCTGGTCGGCCAGGTGGCGCGCGACCAGGAGGAGCGCGAGGCCTTCCAGGAGATCGACTACCGCCGCATGTTCGGTCCGCTCACCAAATGGTCGGCGCAGATCGAGGATGCGCGGCGCATTCCCGAGCTGGTGAGCCAGGCCTTCCATCGCGCCGTGTCGGGCCGTCCGGGCCCGGTCCTGCTGGCGCTGCCCGAGGACATGCTGACCGACGAGGTCGAGGTGCCCGACGCGCGGCAGTACACGGTCGTGCGAAGCGCGCCGGCGCCGGAGGACATGGAGAAGCTGCGCGGCCTGCTCGAGAAGGCCCAGCGGCCGGTGATCATGCTGGGCGGCGGCGGCTGGACCAGGCAGGCCTGCGACGACATCCGTGCCTTCGCCGAAGCCAACAAGCTGCCGGTGACCACGGCGTTCCGCAACGCCGACCTGATCGACAACCGCCACCCGCAGTACATCGGCAACATCGGCCTCGGCTCGGAGCCGGCCCTGTCGAAGCGCGTCAGGGACTCCGACCTGGTGATCGCCGTCGGTCCGCGACTGGGCGAGATCACCAGCGCCGGCTACACCCTGTTCGACATTCCCGTGCCGAAGCAGCCGCTGGTGCATGTTCACGGCGGCGCGGACGAGCTCGGGCGCGTCTACGAGGCGACGCTGATGATCAACAGCGGCATGGCGAATTTCGCCCGGGCGGCGAAGGCGATGAAGCCGGTGACCAACACGCCTTGGGCGGCCGATATCGCCAAGGCGCATCAGGAGTATCTCGACAGCACGAAGCCCACCGGCTCGGTGGGCGACGTCGATCTCGGCGAGATCGTCGCCTGGCTCAACACGCGCCTGCCGGACGACGCGCTGGTCTGCAACGGCGCCGGCAACTACGCCGGCTGGGTGCATCGCTTCTTCCAGTACCGCGGCATCCGCACCCAGCTCGCGCCGACCAGCGGCGCGATGGGCTACGGCGTGCCGGCGGCGGTGGCGGCCAAGATCGTCGAGCCGCGCCGTATCGTCGTCGCCTTCGCCGGCGACGGCTGCTTCCTGATGAGCGGCCAGGAGTTCGCCACCGCGCTGCAGTTCGGCGCCAACCTGGTGATCGTCGTCGTCGACAACGGCCAGTACGGCACGATCCGCATGCATCAGGAGCGCGAGTACGGCGGCCGCGGCCATGGCGTGGAGCTGCGCAATCCCGACTTCGCGGCCTACGCGCGCGCTTTCGGCGGGCACGGCGAGACCGTGCTGAGGACCGAGGAGTTCGCGCCCGCTTTCGAGCGTTGCCTGACGTCGAACGTCGCCTCGATCATCCACGTCAAGACCAGCCTCGAGCAGATCACCTCGCGCACCACCATCAGCAAGATGCGCGAGGCGCACGCGGCGAAGAAGCACTGAGCGGGGGATTGCGCGCCGCGCGTTACCAGCGCGGTGGCCGCTTCTCGTTGAAGGCGTTCAGCCCTTCCTGCGCGTCCGGCGTGGCGATGATGTTGCAGATGGTCTCGACCGTGGCTTCGATGGCGCGGCGATACTCGAAGTCGTTGACGCGCATGTAGCTGTCGCGCGCCAGCTTCATCACCAACGGCGACTTCCTGGCGAAATCCCTGGCCAGCGTGCGGGCTGTGTCCTTGACCTCCGCCTGCGGCACGACGCGATTGACGATGCCGATGCGCTCCGCCTCGACGGCACTGATCGGATCGCCGTTGAACAGCAGCTCGAACGCCTTGTGCCGGCCGATCTGGCGCGGCAGGTGCACGAAGTGCATCGCCGGGATCACGCCGACCTGGATCTCGGGATAGCCGATGCTGGCGGTGTCGGCGGCGACGATGCAGTCGCAGGTCACCGCCAGGGTGACGCCGGCGGCACGCGCCGGTCCGGTGAGCGCGGCGATGGTCGGCTTGCCCATGCGGTACTGCATGTCGTGGACGCCGAAATAGAGCTTCTCGAGGAAGCGCCGCAGCTTCATGCCGTCGCCGCCCCGCATCATCGCGAGGTCCATGCCGCCGGAGAAGGCGCGGTCGAAGGCGCTGGTCAGGATCACCGCGCGCACGCTCTCGTCGTCGCGCGCCCTGGCATAGGCCGCGAGCAGGTCGTCGACCAGGGCATGATTGATGGCGTTGACCGGCGCGCGCTTCATGGTGATCTCCGCCACCCGCTCGCGCACGACGTAGTCCAGCGTCTCGAAGCTCACAGAAACTTCCTATTGATGTCAGGCGGCCAGGATTGACACACCGTAGCGTGGCAGAGTCGCGTCTCGTGTCACCAAGACCATGTCTTCGGTTATCGCTTGTGCTACCAGCATGCGATCAAACGGGTCGCGGTGGTGGAGCGAGAGATTCGCGGCTGCCAACGCGTGATCGAGCTTGATATCGAGCATGATGAAGCCAGCGTCCGCAACTGTTCCCGGCACATCGGGCGGCATCGAAAATTTGCCCTTTGTGGCTTTGATCGCCAACTCCCAAATGCTCGCCACGCTGACGTAGACCGGCGTCGCCCGTGACTGAATGCGCTCTCGCGTCGTTGGAGTGAGGCGATCGCCACCTTGCATCGCCCAGACCAGAGTGTGCGTATCGAGGAGTAGCCTCACTTGCGGTCCGGATCGTCCTTGCCAAGATTCTCGAACTTGGTGGTGTCGTAGAAAAGCTCTTCGATCTCGGCGTTTGTCTCGGGCGAGTCCCAATCGTCCGCCATCCAGATCTTGCCGCGCCAGAGGCCGAGCTTACGGGGTTCCCCGACGTCGGAAGAGGTATCGGCCTCGACGACCCTCAGGCGAAGCTTCTGGTCATCGGCGGTCGTGACGATCACCTCGTCGCCGGGGCGTGCACGTTCGACGAGCTTGGTTAGCTCCGCGTCGGCCTTGTGGATGTAGGTATCGGGCATGGCGTCCTCGCGACACCAATCATAATCGCGCTTGACCGGCGACGCCACGAGGTATAGCAAACCCTCCACCGTGGGATTTGAAGCCGACCGGCTTGCGGCCACGTTAAACACCGCTAAAAGGTCGGAGGCCCACGAAAAAGCCCCGACCGAACGGTCGGGGCTTTTTCGTTGCGCCGGCCCTGGAGCCCGCGCAGGAGGGTAGAGGGATGGACGGGGATCACAAGGCGCGGATCGCGGCTTCGCGCAAGGAAAGCCAGAAGGGCTGGCGGTCGGCCACGCGCGCGGTGCGCGGCGGGTTGAACCGCTCGAACTTCGAGGAGACCTCGGAGGCCCTGTTCCTGACCTCGGGCTACGTTTATCCCAACGCCGAGGAGGCCGAGGCTGCCTTCGCCGGCACAATCGACCGCCTGCAGTATTCGCGCTTCGGCAATCCGACCGTCACCATGTTCGAGGACCGGCTCGCGGCGCTGGAAGGCGCCGAGGCGTGCCGCGCCACCGCCACCGGCATGAGCGCCGTGTTCTATGCGCTGCTGTCGCTGCTGCGGGCGGGTGATCGAATCGTCGCGGCGCGCCAGCTCTTCGGCTCCTGCCACTACATCGTCACCGAGCTGCTGCCGCGCTTCGGCATCGAGCACGAGCTGGTCGACGGCAAGGATCTCGACGCCTGGAAGAAGGCGCTGTCGAAGCCGGCCAAGGCGGTGCTGTTCGAGACGCCGTCCAACCCGACGCTCGACATCGTCGACATCCGCGCGGTCACCGAGCTGGCGCACGCCGCCGGCGCGCGCGTCGTGCTCGACAACGCCTTCGCCACGCCGATTCTGCAGCGGCCGATCGAGTTCGGCGTCGATATCGTCGTGCATTCCGCCACCAAATACATCGACGGTCAGGGCCGCACCCTGGGCGGCGCCATCCTCGGGCCGAAGAAGTACATCGTCGACGAGCTGCAGCCGATCACCCGCAACACCGGGCCGAGCATGAGCCCGTTCAACGCCTGGGTGATGGTCAAGGGCCTCGAGACCCTGCCGCTGCGCGTCGAGAAGCACTGCGCCAATGCCCGGCGCGTCGCCGACGAGCTCGCGGCGCATCCCGCTGTGGCGCGCGTGATCTATCCCGGCCGCAAGGACCATCCGCAGCACGCGCTGGCGATGAAGCAGCTCTCGGCGCCCGGCGGCATCGTCGCCTTCGACCTGAAGGCCGGCAAGTGGGCGGCCTTCGAGACGCTCAACCGCCTGCGTCTGGTCGACATCTCCAACAACCTCGGCGACGCCAAGAGCCTGATCACCCATCCGGCGACGACGACGCACAAGCGCATCGGCGAGGTCGAGCGCGCCAAGCTCGGCATCGGCGACGGCCTGCTGCGCATCTCGGTCGGCCTCGAGGATGTCGAGGACATCATCGAGGACCTGACGCAGGCGCTGGCCGGCTGATGTCGCTCTCGGCGGCGCTGTGGGCGGCGAACGCCGACAGCGCCGCGCGCATCCTCGCGCATCCCTTCGTGCGCGGCCTGGGCGACGGCACCCTGCCGCGCGCGAGCTTCGAGCGCTACGTCGCGCAGGATGCCTATTTCCTCGAAGCCTTCGCGCGCGCCTATGCCTTCTGCCTCGCGCATTCGACCGCGCGCGACGATCTGTACGGCTTCACCGAGCTGATCGGCGGCGTGATCGACGAGATCAGGCTGCACCAGGGCTACGCCGCGCGTTGGAACGTCGACCTGATCGGCGTCACGCCGGCGCCGGCGACGCGCGCCTACACCGACTTCCTGCTCGACACCGCCCGACGCGGCGCGCTGGGCGAGACCATCGCGGCGATGACGCCGTGCATGCGGCTCTATGCCTGGCTCGGCCAGAACCTTGCCCGGGGCGAGGTCGCGCCGCTCTACGCCGAATGGGTACGGACCTACGCGGATCCCGGCTTCGAGTCGCTGGCCGTGCGTCTGGAGGAATTGCTCGACCGGCACGGCACCGACGCGCCCGCCGTGCGCGACAACTACGCGCGCGCGATGGCGCTGGAGTACGGCTTCTTCGACGCCAACGTCTAGCCACCGATCGCGGCGATCTCGGCGCGGACCAGCTTCTCGATCTGCGGCGCGGGGATGCGCGCCAGCTCGCCGAGGCCGCGCCCGCGTGCGACGCGCTCGGCGACGGCGAGGCCCAGCGCATATCCGTTGCGCGCCGGGACGTTGCCACGATAGCCGTAGGAGAGATAGCGGGCGCGTGTCGGCGCGTCCGTGGCGGACAGCATCGGCGGCAGCTCGCGCGCGATCCTGCGCAGCGTGTCCGGCGTGATCGCCGCGAGGTCGCGGTCGCCCAGCAGCATCTGCAGGCGCGAGCGGCGCGGATCGAGCACGCCGCAGGCATGGACTGCGAGACCTTCCTTCCAGATGCCGAGCCAGAGCGTATCGCCGCCGGGCAGGATCAGGCTGGGGTTCACCTGGTGGTGATAGAGGTGGAAGCACTCGTGATCGAGCAGCACGGCGAGATCGGCGCCGCGGCCGTGGATGGCGACGACGCCGTCGAGGCCGACGAACAGGGCGAGCCGGCCGTTCCACAGCCGCACGCGCGCATCGAAGTTCAGGAACGACAGCATGATCGTCACGGGCGCGTCGCTTGCGGCGTCCGGCAGGTGTTGGCGGAAACGCTCGACCTGGTCGCGCCATATCTGCGGGAATGCCGTCGACAGCCGCCGTACCTCATCGGCCATCGGATCGAAGACCGTCAGCCAGCGGGCGAGATCGACGCGGCCGATGCCGGCGCCTTGCTGGGCCGCGAGATTCGGCTGGAAGTAGCCGGCGATCACCGCCCGCGCGCGGGTCTCGAGCGGCTCGCCGCGGCCGGAATCGTAGACCGGCCAGAAGCTCGGCATCAGATCGGTGGTGCCCGATCGCTGCGCCCGCGTCGGCCGCGCCATGGACGCGGCCAGCGTGCCGCCGAGCAGGACCCGGCGTCCCAGCATCAGGCCCGCGCCAGCATGCGCTCGACGATCCGCCACCCGGCCACGGCGCGGATGCGCACGCGATCGACCATGTTCTCGCCGCGCGCGGCGGTGTCGTAGACGCCGTCGAGCATGCGCTTGTAGACGCCCTGGCCGATCGCGCCGACGCGGAACAGGTTGTAGGCCATGTAGAAGTCCCAGTTCGGCAGGCTGTCCAGGCCCATGCGCTGCGCATAGGCGCGCACGAACTCCGCCTCGGTCGGGATGCCCGTGCCGGCGAGGTCGAGCCCCGCGAGCCCGCGACCCTTGGGATCGGGCGGCGTGTAGTAGCTCAGGCACTGATAAGCGAAGTCGGCCAGCGGATCGCCGAGCGTCGCGAGCTCCCAGTCGAGCAGCGCCAGCAGCTTCGGCTCGCGCTCGTCGAAGATCGCGTTGTCGAGGCGGTAGTCGCCGTGGACGATGGTGGTGCGCGTCATCGGCGGCACGTTCTGCGGCAGCCACTCGATCAGCCGCTCCATCTCCGGGATGTCGTCGGTCTGCGAGGCACGGTACTGCTTGGTCCAGCGGTCGATCTGCCGCGCCATGTAGTTGCCGGGACGCGCGAAATCGGCGAGTCCCGCCGCCTGCGGATCGACCTTGTGCAGCGCCGCCATGGCGCGGTTCATGTCGTCCCAGATCGCGGCGCGCTCGGTTGGGCTCATGCCGGGCAGGGACTGGTTCCACAGCACGCGGCCATCGACGAAGCGCATGATGTAGAAGGCGCTGCCGATCACCTCGTCGTCCTGGCACAGCGCCAGTGCCGGCGGCACGGGCACGTCTGTCCTGTTGAGCGCCGAGATCACGCGGTACTCGCGATCGACCTGGTGTGCCGAGGGCAGCAGCTTGCCGTAGGGCTTGCGCCTGAGCGCGTAGCGCGCACCGCCGGCACCGACCAGGTAGGTGGGATTCGACGTGCCACCGTTCATGCGCGTGACTTGGTCGATCGGGCCGCGGAAATCCTCGACGGTCTCGCGCATGAAGCGTTCGAGTCCGGAGAGATCGCGCCCGTCGGCGGTCAGCCCCGATGCGGTGCCGAGATTGTCCGTGCTGCTCATGCCGGGCAGTGTAGTCCCCGGACGCGGCGAGCCGCTACACGGCGTCGAGCAGAGCCATCGATGTGCGAAGCGAATCGTGCAGCGCGCTGGTCGCTTTCGTGCCCAGCGCCTCGCGCACCTCCATCTCGGCGGCGCGCCACGTGGGGTAGGCGCGGCGCACCATCGCCTTGCCCTCCGGCGTCAGCGCGAGCGCGCGGGTGCGGCGGTCGGGACCGGGCGACAGGGCGATCAGGCCCGAGGCGATCAGGGGCTTGATGTTGCGCGTCAGCGTCGTGCGGTCCATCGCCATCACCTCGGCGAAGGCACCGATCGGCAGCGGCGGCTTGCCCGCGAGGTTGGCGAGCAGGCCCCATTGCGTGACCGTCAGCCCGACATGCGCGAGGTGGCGGTCGTAGATCGCCGTCACCTTGCGCGCCGCGCGGCGGATCTGGAAACAGGTGCAGCCGCCTTCCGGCATTGGCAAGGGCTTGTCGTTCCGCATGGCGGGAAGATAGCCGCGACCGCCGTGCCGGGGAACCCTAAAGTGCATATGCACGTATTAGCGGGAGTCACGGGATGTCTTCATCTGCGGATCGGACCTTCGGCGTCGTCGACGCCGCCACGCTCACCGGCATGGACGGCGTCGACTTCCTGCGCGGCTGGATCGAGGGCCGCTATCCGGCGCCGCCGATCGGCAAGTTCATGAACGGCGGGTTGGTCGAGGCGGACGTGGGACGCGTCGTCTTCGAGGGCACGCCCGGCGCCGACCACTATAATCCGATCGGCAGCATCCATGGCGGCTATGCCGCGACCTTGCTCGATTCCTGCATGGGCTGCGCCGTGCACAGCGTGCTGAAGGCCGGGCAGGCCTACACCACCTTGGAGATCAAGGTGAACTACGCGCGCGGCATGACGCACAAGACCGGGCTGGTGCGCGCCGAGGGCAAGGTGATCAACGCCGGCAGCCGGATCGGCCTCGCCGAAGGACGCCTGACCGACGCGCAGGGACGCCTGCTCGCCTGGGGCAGCACGACCTGCATGATTTTCAAGGTCTGAGGCGATCCTCGGCCGCTCCTTGATTCGTGATGCGCCCACACCATCTATTGCGGCGTCACGATGGGGGGCGCCTACACCTCGTCTTGGCTTCTGAGCCGAGGCGCGTAGTATGGCAAGCGGGGCCGGCACGACCGGCCTCTTTCGTCAGCGGTGAGACCATGTTCACGGCCGAAACCAGATCGATCGTCGTCAGTGTGCGGCCCGCCTATCTCGAGGACCAGTCGGAACCCGAGCAGGCGCGCTGGGTCTGGGCCTATACCGTGCGCATCGAGAATCGCGGCAGCGACAAGGTGCAGCTGCTCAGCCGGCACTGGAAGATCACCAACGCGCGCGGCCGCATGGAAGAGGTCAAGGGACCGGGCGTGGTCGGCAAGACGCCGGTGCTGCAGCCCGGCCAGGTCTTCGAGTACACCAGCGGCTGTCCGCTCGACACCTCATCCGGGTTCATGACCGGCACGTATCAGATGGTCACGGAAAGCGGCGAGAAGTTCGACATCCGCATCCCGATGTTCTCGCTCGACAGCCCCCAGGGCTCGCGCTCGATCAACTGAAGGGGGGAACGCATGAACAAGGTCATCAAGCCGGGCGTCTTCGCCACTGAAGCCGCCCGCTCCGCCGGCAGGCCGAGCCGCGCCGAGGCCGAGGAGGCGGTGCGCACCCTGATCCGCTGGGCCGGAGACGACCCGGCGCGGGAGGGGCTGGTCGGTACGCCCGACCGTGTCGTGCGCTCGTACGAGGAGTTCTTCGCCGGCTACGAGGGCGATCCGCGCGAGATGCTGGCGCGCACCTTCGAGGAGACCGACGGCTACGACGAGATGGTGATCCTGCGCGACATCCGCCTCGAATCGTATTGCGAGCACCACATGGTGCCGATCATCGGCAAGGCGCATGTCGGCTACCTGCCGCGCAACCGCGTCGTCGGCATCAGCAAGCTGGCGCGCGTCGTCGAGGCCTATGCCAAGCGGCTACAGATCCAGGAGAAGATGACGGCGCAGATCGCCAACTGCATCCAGGAGGTGCTTGATCCGCGCGGCGTCGGCGTGGTGATCGAGGCGGCGCACCAGTGCATGACCACCCGCGGCGTGCACAAGCCGGGCGTCACCATGCTCACCAGCCGCATGCTGGGCACCTTCCGCGAGAACGAGACGACGCGGAAGGAGTTCCTGGCCATGATCGGCAAGACGGCGGGCGGCTACGGCTGACGCCGTTCCGTCGGCGGGGTAGAGTGCGTGTGCGGGCGCGGCGAAGATCGCGCCCGACTGCTTTCGAGGGGTGCGGATCATGGCGGGCGAGACGGTCACTTCACTGGAGATGCTGCGACGATTGATCGCCTTCGACACGACCTCGCGCAATTCGAACCTCGAGCTCATCCACTACGTCCGCGACTACCTGAAATCGCACGGCGTCGAGGCCCGGCTGGTGCCCAGCGAGGACGGCGCCAAGGCCAATCTCTACGCCAGCATCGGCCCGCAGGTGCCGGGCGGAGTCGTGCTCTCGGGCCACACCGACGTGGTGCCGGTCGACGGCCAAGCCTGGGACACCGATCCCTGGGTGGTCACCGAGCGCGACGGCAAGCTGTACGGCCGCGGCACGTCGGACATGAAGGCGTTCTCCGCCATCGGATTGTCGATGGTGCCGCAGTTCCAGCGCGCCAACCTCAAGGTGCCGATCCACTTCGCGCTGAGCTACGACGAGGAGGTCGGCTGCATCGGTGCCCACGCGCTGGCCGAGCGGCTGATGGGCGACGTGCCGCGGCCGCGCCTGGTCGTGGTCGGCGAGCCGACGATGATGAGCGCGGTACACGCGCACAAGGGCACGCGGCGCTACCACACGATCTTCCGCGGCATCGAGGCGCATTCGTCGATGACGCATCTGGGCGTCAGCGCCAACCATTTCGCCTGCGAGTTCGTGGTCTTCCTGATGCGCCTGCAGGAGGAGCTCGAGTCGCGCGCCGCCGCCGACAGCGAGTTCATGCCGCCCTACGGCACTATCACCGTCGGCACCATCCACGGCGGCACCGCCGCGAACATCCTGGCGCGCGAATGCATCGTGCACTGGGAGTACCGCGCGCTGCCCGGCGCCGACGACCAGGAGGTGATCGACCGCGCCCAGGCTTATGTCGCTGACAAGCTCCTGCCGGCGATGAAGCGCAAGCACCCGGACGCCGCGATCGAGTTCGACATCGGGCCGGGCACGCCGCCCTTCCCGCCGGAAGGCAACGACGAGGCGGTGAAGCTGGTGCAGAGCTGGTCGGGCAGCAACGTGGTGACCTCGGTATCCTACGGCACCGAGGCCGGCATCTTCAAGAACGCCGGCGGCGTGCCGACCGTGGTATGCGGGCCCGGCGACATCGCCCAGGCGCATCAGCCCAACGAGTTCATCCTGCTGTCGCAGATCAAGGCCTGCGAAGCCTTCATGGGCCGCATGATCGAGTGGGCCTCGGGCGGCCGGTAGTCAGCCGCCGGCGAGGTGATGCTGGAGCTGGCCGCGCACGTTGCTCTCGAACGTTCCAGTGAACGCGCCCATGGCCGCGACCAGCATGTCGTGCCAGGTGACCTGGCGGTCGGCGTCCCGGGCACCTTCCTTGACCCCGTTGCTCGACGACGCGTGCGCGGCGACGAGGCCCAGGGACCGGCCCGACTCGTGCTGGATGTCGAGGTCGGCGTCGAGCTTCAGCGTGTAGCGCTCAGCGACCTGCTTGCGAAACAGGTCGCCGAGGCTTTTCTCGATGCGCAGCTTCTCGCCGTTGAGACTGGCCTCGCGGATGGTGAAGACCGCGGTGCGCGGCGAGTTGGGCCATCCCGCGGCCAGATGCGCGCTCGCCCAGTCGGCCAGGGTGTCGGTGGCCGAGACGATCATGCTGGCTTCGTAGCGTGGCGGTTGGGTCACCGGCACGAAGGCGCGCGTGACGATCACCCGGCCCACCGCCAGCCGCATCGGCCGGCCGCCGAAATCCGGCACCGCGAAGTCGATCGCCGGCCGCGCCGGTTGGGCGAGCACGCGCGGTGCAATCAGCAGCGCGCCGGCCAGCGGCAGCAGTGCGCGGCGACAGATCGATGTTTTCATGTCGCCGATTCTGGCGCGCGCAATCAGGCGGGATTGCGGCTGTCCAGGGCCGCAAGCTGGGCGTCGTCGTAGTCGTAGGAGGCACCACAGAATTCGCAGCGCACGGCGACCAGGCCGCGCGAGTCGCGCATGGTGTCGAGCTCGTCGCGCGGAATGGACCGCAACACGCTGTCGATGCGCGCCCGCGAGCAGCGGCAGCGATCGGCCACGTCGCGCCGGTCGAAGACGCGCGGCGCGTGCTCATGGAACAGCCGCCACAGCAACTGCTCGGCGGGCAGCCGGGGATCGAGCATCTCCGACTCGCGCGCGCTGCCCATCAGCACCAGCGCCGTGCGGAATCGCTCGTCGCGTTCCTCGGCGTCGGTCTCGGCGATCAGTTCCTGCGAGGGCAGCGCCTGGAGGATCAGCCCGCCGGCACGCCAGTGGTCTGAATTGTCCTGGCCGGTGGTGAGCTTGATGCCGGTGGCGAGCTGCTCGGATTGACGGAAGTAGTGATGCGCGCAGTCCGACAGGCTGGCGCCTTCCAGCGCCACGATGCCCTGGTAGCGCTCGGTATCGGCACCCTGGTCGACGGTGAAGACCATGTGGCCCCGACCCAGCAGGCGCGGCACGGCGTTGGCCGATTCCACGGGCATCGCCGCCACACCGGCGGCATCGAACTGCGCATAGCCGCGCAGCGCGCCGGCCGAGGTGAGATCGACGACCAGCAGGCGCACCGGCCCGTCGCCGCGCATCTGCAGCGTGAAGATGCCCTCGTACTTGAGCGAGGAGGCAAGCGCGACGCACAGCGCCAGCGCTTCGCCCAGCAGCGCCGCGACGGGCGGCGGGTAGTCGTGGCGGCGCAGGATCGCATCGACCGCGGGGCCCAGCCGCACGATGCGACCGCGCGCACCCAGCTCCTGCAAGGCGAACGGCAGCGCCAGGTCGTCGGCCGATGGACCAGCAGCGGGCGCGCCGGCGATCGGCGCGCCCGTGCCCTCAGCGGTCATGTCAGACGTGCCCGAGGCACCAGGCGAGGATGCCCTTCTGCGCGTGCAGTCGGTTCTCGGCCTCGTCCCACACCACGGATTGCGGCCCGTCGATCACCTCGGCGGTGACCTCCTCGCCGCGATGCGCCGGCAGGCAGTGCATGAAGACGGCGTCGCCCTTGGCCAGCTTCAGTAAACGCTGGTCGACCTGGTAGGCCCTCAGCAGGTTGTGTCGTCGGCCGGCGCTGGCGGCGTCCTCGTCGCCCATCGACACCCAGGTGTCGGTGACGACGCAGTCGGCGTCCTTCACCGCGGCCTCGGGGTCGTGGGTGACGACGATGCGCGCACCCTTCTTCTTCGCCCAGTCGAGCACGTCCTGCGGCGGCTTGAGCTCGGACGGGCAGGCGATGCGCAGCTCGAAGTCGAACTGCGCCGCCGCGTGGATCCAGCTCGTCGCCATGTTGTTGCCGTCGCCCGACCAGGCGACGACCTTGCCCTTGATCGGCCCGCGATGCTCCTCGTAGGTCATCACGTCGGCCATCAGCTGGCAGGGATGCGTCTTGTCGGTGAGGCCGTTGATCACCGGCACTGTCGCGTGCGAGGCCATGTCGAGCAGCTTCTGCTCGGCGGTGGTGCGGATCATGATCATGTCGACATAGCGCGACAGCACGCGCGCGGTGTCGGCGATGGTCTCGCCGCGGCCGAGCTGCGTGTCGTTCGTGCCGAGCATGACGGTGTCGCCGCCGAGGTCGCGCATGCCGACCTCGAACGACACGCGGGTGCGCGTCGACGGCTTCTCGAACAGCATCGCCAGGGTCTTGCCGGCGAGCGGCTTGCCGTGCCCCCCGTTGGCGCGGGCGCGCTTGAATTCCGCGCCCTTGCCGAGGATGCGCCGCAGCAGCTCCGGCTCGACCTGGTCGAGGTCGAGGAAGTGCTTCAGCTCAGGCATTTTCCTTCGCCTTGACCATCGCGCTCTCGAAGTCGCGGCAGGCCGCGTCGATGATCGCGATGCCCTCGTCGAGCACGCTCACCGGGGTGGTGATCGGCGGGAAGACGCGCACGACGTTCTCGCCGGCGATCGGCACGACCATGCCGAGCTCCTGCAGCTTCAGCACCATGTCGCCCGCCGGAACGTGGCAACGCAGGCCGAGCAGGAAGCCGGTGCCGCGCGCGTCGGCCAGCACGGTCGGATGATCCTTCACCAGCTTGTCGAGCTTGGGACGCAGATACGCCGCGCGCTCGCGCACGCCCTCGAAGAATCCCGGCGCCAGCATGACGTCGAGCACCGAGTTCGCCACGGCGGTCACCAGCGGATTGCCGCCATAGGTCGAGCCGTGCGTGCCCGGC
Source organism: Reyranellaceae bacterium (assembly GCA_050183765.1). Taxonomy (GTDB): domain Bacteria; phylum Pseudomonadota; class Alphaproteobacteria; order Reyranellales; family Reyranellaceae; genus JAFAZJ01. The sequence continues at coordinate 39,414 of JBFXAZ010000018.1, forward strand.
ACCATGCCCTGCGCCGCCTTCTCGGTGGCCATGAAGGCACCGATCGGCACGCCGTTGCCCATGCCCTTGGCGATCGCCATCACGTCGGGCGCGACGCCCGAATGCTCGTAGGCCCACAGCTTGCCGGTACGGCCGAATCCGGTGTGGATCTCGTCGTAGAACAGCAGCAGGCCGAACTCGTCGCAGATCGAGCGCAGGTCGCGCAGGAACGAGGCGTTGGCCTCGCGCACGCCGCCTTCGCCCTGGATCGGCTCGACCAGGATGCCGGCGGTCTCGTCGTCCACCATGTCGCGCACGACATTGGTGTTGTTGAGCGGCGCGTGCAGGTAGCCGGCGGCCGGCGGGCCGAAGCCCTCCAGGTATTTCTCGTTGCCGGTCGCGGCGAGCGCATTGAGCAGGCGGCCGTGGAAGGCGGCCTGGAAACAGATCAGCTTGTAGCGCTTCGGATTGCCCGTCACGTACTGGTACTTGCGGATCAGCTTGATGCCGCCCTCGATGGCCTCCGCGCCGGAGTTGCAGAAGAACATCGTGTCGGCGAACGAGTTCGCGACCAGCCGCTCGGCCAGCTTCTCGCCGTTGGCGATGCGGAACAGGTTCGAGGTGTGCCAGAGCTTCGCCGCCTGGTCCTGCAGCGTGCGCACCAGCGTCGGGTGGCAGTGGCCGAGGTTGTTCACCGCGATGCCCGACGTGAAATCGACGTAACGTCGGCCGTCGGTCGCGAACAGGTAGGAGCCTTCCCCACGTTCGAAAACGACGTCCTTGCGTGCGTACGTCGGCATCACGGCCGTAACCACGGTACGATCCTCCTTGGCAGAGCCGCGCGACCGGCCCATCCGGCCGCGCAAAAAAACACGCGACGCCCCGACGGTCGGTCTCAGCCGACGGCCGGAAGGCGCCGCGCGGGCAATATCCTGACGAGGGCCGCCTGTGTCAACGGCCGGCTGTTCCGGCTTTGTCCCGATGGTGGACGGAACAGGTCATCCGTAGCAGGGTGGAGACCGTCCAACGGTGTCTCTCAGGCGTACCATGTCCACCATGTTCCGGTTGCTGTCGCTGTTCCTGTCCAGCCTGCTCGGCGCGATCCCCGGCGTCGCGGTGGCGCAGTCGAAGGTGCCGATCGACTGGGCGAGCGTGAAGCTCGATTCGATCGGCGAGGGCCGGCTGCCGACAGCCGAATACAGGGGCAAGGTGGTGCTGGTGGTGAACACCGCCTCGTTCTGCGGCTTCACCGATCAGTACGAGGGGCTCGAGGCGCTTTGGCGGCGCTACAAGGATAAGGGCTTCATGCTGCTCGGTGTGCCGTCGAACGATTTCGGCGGGCAGGAGCCGGGCAGCAAGGCCGAGATCAAGCGCTTCTGCGAGTCGAAGTTCGACGTGACGTTCCCGCTGTCCGACAGGCAGATCGTCACCGGCGACAAGGCGCATCCGCTCTACAAGTGGATCGCCGCGCAGGCCGGGTCGGTGGGCGCGCCGAAGTGGAACTTTCACAAGTATCTCATCGGGCGCGACGGCAAGCTGATCGACTGGTACTCGGCGATGACCGGGCCGGGCTCGACGGCGATCGACGATGCCATCCGCAAGGCGCTGGCCGCACCAGGGGCGTAGTGGACGACGGCGCGCCGCGCATCTGGCTGCTGATCGGCGACAAGGTCGGCGACACCGCGCAGTTGCGTGTGCTGGCCGAGGCGCTCGGCTGGCCCGCGCGCGAGATCGCGCTGGCGACCAATCCTTGGCGCAACCTGCCCAACTTGCTGCTCGGCGAGAGCCTGCTGTCGTCGCGCCTGTCGCTGGCGCCGCCCTGGCCCGACCTCGTGCTGTGGGCGGGGCGGCGCGGCACGCCGATCGCGCGATGGATCCGGCGCGCCAGCGGCGGACGCACGCGGCTGGTCAATCTCGGCCGGCCATGGGCGCCGCATGGCGCGATCGATCTCGTGATCGGCATGCCGCAGTACCGGCCGCCGACCCGCGCGAACGTGCTGGCCGCGCGGTTGCCGCTCAACCGGCAACGCCTCGAGAGCCGCAGCGGCGATCGCCTTCTGCTGCTGGTCGGCGGACCCGCGCCGCCGCTTGCCTTCGGCGTCGCCGAAGCGCGGCGCATCGCCGAGGACTCGCGCGCCCTGGCTACCCGTCTCGGCTTGAAGCTGCTGGTCGTCGCCTCGCGGCGCACGCCGCGCACCGTCGCGGAGATCCTCGGTGCGACGGATGTACCTTACGACGAGGCGCTGTCGTCGGCGGCGCGGATTGTCGTGACCGGCGACAGTGCCTCGATGATCGGCGACGCCCTGTCGACCGGGCGGCCGGTCGATATCGCGCCGCTGCCTTATGCCCGCACGCCCATCTCGCTGCTGACGCGCGGGCTCGACGCGATCCTGCCGCGCGCGGTGGTCACTGGCGCCCAATCGGCCGGGCTGTGGGAGCGGCCACGGGATATGGCGACGCTGTGGCGCGCGCTGGTGCGGGGTGGGCATGTCGGGCTGCTCGGCGAGCCCGAGCCGGCGTCTCGGGTGCCGCTTCCCGATGATTTGCCCGATGCGGTGGCACGGATCCGGGAACTCCTGTCGACACAGACAGATACACCTTCCCGGTGACCAGCGGTCCGCCCGCGCTTGTCGCCCCCCGGCCCATCTGCTACACCGCGCGCCGTTTTGCCGGGCGCCGAGCAGGCTGCCGGCGCTTTCCTGTTTCGCCAACGATGAGCGGATGACCCCCACCGCCACGGCCAATACGACCCTGCCTTTCCGCCGTGCCGGCTTCGCCAGCGTGCCGGAGATGCTCGACTACGCCGCGCGCGGCCAGACCGGTGTCAATTTCTTCGATCCACGAGGACGGCTGACCGCGGCGCTGACCTGGGGCGAGGTACGCGAACGCGCCCATGTCTTCGCCCGCCGCCTGATCGGCGCCGGCTTCGCGCGCGGCGAGCGGCTGCTGATCACCGCCGATACCTGGCCGGGCTTCATGGTCTCGTTCTTCGGCGCCCAGTATGCCGGACTGCTGCCCGTGCCGGTGTCGCTGCCTGCCGGTCTGGGCGGCAAGGACGCCTATCTGGAGCAGCTGCGCCGCCAGCTTTCGGCCTCGGGTGCCGTGGCGGCGCTGGCGACGGACGAGCTCGCCGGATATCTGGCCACGGCTGCCGAAGGCTCGGCGGCACGACTTGTGGGACCTATGAGTGCCTTCGAGGCGCTGCCCGAGAAGTCTGTCGATCTTCGGCCCTGGGGGCCGGGCGAGCGCTGCTACCTGCAGTTCTCCTCGGGCAGCACGCGCTTCCCGCTCGGCGTCGACGTCCGCCAGGACGCGCTGATGGCCAACATTGCCGGCATGACGGGCGAGAGCGGGTTGGCGGTTCGGGCGGGCGATCACGCCAATAGCTGGCTGCCGCTCTATCACGACATGGGGCTGATCGGCTTCATGCTCGGGCCGCTGTCGTCGCAGCTCGCCATCGACTACCTGAGCCCGCGCGACTTCGCGCGCCGGCCGCTGCAGTGGTTGACGCTCATCTCGCAACGCCGCGCGTCGATCACCTACAGCCCGAGCTTCGGCTACGACTTGACGACGCGCCGCGCGCAGACCCAGGCCCTCGAGGACCTCGACCTCAGCTGCGTGCGCGTCGCCGGCATCGGCGGCGACATGATCCAGCACAGCGTGCTGCGCCGCTTCGCCGAGCGCTTCGGCCCGGCCGGCTTCGATCCGGGCGCGTTCACGCCGAGCTACGGCATGGCCGAGGTCTGCCTGGCGCTGAGCTTCGGTCACCGCGGCGACGGCTTCCGCATCGACGACGTCGACCGCGCGCTTCTGTCGGACGAGCGCATCGCGACGCCGGTGCCGGAATCGGAATCCTCGCGCGCCTTCGTGCTCTGCGGCCTGCCGCTGCCCGGGCACGCCGTCGAGATACGCGACGAGGCCGGGAAGGCGCTGCCCGAGCGCCGGGTCGGCCGCATCTTCGCCCGGGGGCCGAGCATCATGGCCGGCTATTTCGAGGCGCCCGAGGCCACTGCCGACGCGCTGAAGGATGGTTGGCTCGACACCGGCGATCTCGGCTACTGGCTCGACGGCCAGCTCGTGGTCACCGGCCGCGCCAAGGACCTGATCATCGTCAACGGCCGCAACATCTGGCCGCAGGACATCGAGTGGTCGGTCGAGGTGCTGCCGCAGCTCAGGCGCGGCGATGCCTGCGCCTTCGCGATCGAGGCCGAGGATGGCGCCGAGAGCATCGTGGTGGTCGTGTGCGCCTGGCCGGCCAAGGAAGACGCACGCATCGCGCTGAGCGGCGCGGTTCAGCAGGTGGTCAAGGAGACCGTCGGCGTCGACTGCACCGTCCAGCTGCTGTCGCCCTCGATCGGCCTGCCGATGACCTCGTCCGGCAAGCTCAGCCGCTCGCGCGCCCGCACGCGCTATCTCGCCGGCGAGTATGCCGATGGCGGCCGCCGGCCGGTGACCGCCAGGACATGAGCCGCCTGGTCGCGGTTACCGGCGCGACCGGTTTCGTCGGCCAGCACCTCCTTCGGCTGCTCGTATCGCGCGGCGAGCGCCTGCGCCTGCTGGTGCGCAACCTGCCGCCGGCATTGCCGGCGTGCGATCCGCCGGTCGAGCTGCAGCCTGGCGACCTGCGCGATCGCTTCGCCCTCGAGCGCCTGGTCGAAGGTGCCGACGTGGTCGTGCACCTCGCCGGCGCGATCAAGGCGCTGAACGAGGCCGATTTCCGCGCCGTCAATGTCGATGCGGTCGGGGCGCTGGCGGGCGCGACGGCGCGGCACGCCCGACCGGACGCACACTTCGTGTTGTTGTCCTCGCTCGCGGCGCGCGAGCCGGCGCTGTCGGCCTACGCCGCCACCAAGCGGGCGGGCGAGGACGCGTTGTCGGCGCTCGGTCCGCGGCAGCGGCGCACCATCGTGCGGGCCCCGGCCGTCTATGGCCCGGGCGACCGCGAGACCCTGGTGTTCTTCAAGGCTGCCGCGCGCGGCTGGTCGATGGTGCCGGCCGGGCCGGATGGCCGCGTCGCCCTGATCCATGTGCACGACCTCTGCGCGGCACTGGCCGGCATCGTCGACCGGCCGCCGCCGGAGGGTGTCTACGAGATCGACGACGGCACCGAAGGCGGGCACACGCTGCGCTCCATGGCGGCCGTGGTGGCGGAAGTGATGGGCCGAAATGTCCGCATAGCGAAACTACCGCACATGGCGCTCGGCAGTTATGCTGCAGTGCAGCAAATTTCTGCTCGTATGCGCGGACGGCCTGCGATAGTGTCCGCCGGCAAAATTCGGGAGCTCCTGCACCCGGATTGGTCAGTGCGCGACCGCCGCCTGGCTGCCTGGCTGCAGCTGGGCCCGGCGATCGACCTCAGGACCGGGTTCGCCGAGACGGTTGGTTGGTATCGCGCGCAGCGGTGGTTGTAAGCAGCGTCTATGCCTATTAACCGATGTAACAAGGGTTAATAATATGTTAGTGGCTTGATTCGGCGAGCTTTTGTCCAATGTCGGAAATCCACCCCTCCGGAGTGGCGAGATGCGCGCCAGCCATAAGTTCAAAGTGTACGAGTTCACGGACGAAGCCATGAGTGACGCGCCCATCGTCTCGCGCGGCGATGTCCAGGCGGACATCTGCCGTCGGCTCGATCCGTTCCGCACCGACGCCCGGCCGATCACCGGCGCCACCGTGATCACCAAGGACCTCAACATCGACTCGCTCGCCGTGATGGACATGGTGATGGAGCTCGAGGACACCTACGACATCTCGATTCCGTTGAATGTCGTGGCCGAGATACACACGGTGGACGAGTTGACCGACACGGTCCTGAAGATCCGCGGGGAGCGCTGATCATGGGTCTGTTCGATCGCCACGCCCAGCTCCTCGATTTCTATCGCGGGGTGCAGGCTAGCGGCGCCGATCCGATCGGCGTCACCATGGACCGCGTGCTGTCGCCCACCGAGGCGATCATCAACGGCCGGCGCACGCTGCTGGTCGGCACCAACAACTATTTCGGCCTGACCTTCGATCCGGCCTGCATCGAGGCCGCCGTCGCGGCCACCGAGGCCGAGGGCACGGGCACCACGGGCTCGCGCATCCTCAACGGCAGCTACACCGACCACAAGGACCTGGAGCGCGAGCTCGCCGATTTCTACGGCATGAAGCACTGCATGGTGTTCACCACGGGCTATCAGGCCAATCTCGGCCTGATCTCGACCCTGGTGGGCGAAGGCGACTACCTGATCATCGACGCCGACAGCCATGCCTCGATCTACGACGCCTGCAAGCAGACGCAGGCGACGATCATCCGCTTCAAGCACAACGACCCGGCCAGCCTCGAGGCGCGCCTGCGCCGCCTCGACAAGGAGAAGGGCAACAAGCTGGTGGTGGTCGAGGGCATCTACTCGATGCTGGGCGACACCGCGCCGCTGAAGGAGTTCGTGGCCGTCACCAAGCGCCACGGCGCCTACATCATGGTCGACGAGGCGCATTCGCTGGGTGCGCTGGGCGAGCATGGCCGCGGCCTGGTCGAGGAGGTCGGCGTGCTCGACCAGGTCGACTTCGTGGTCGGCACCTTCTCCAAGACCCTGGGCGCCATCGGCGGCTTCGCCGTGTCGAACCACGACGGCTTCGAGGTGCTGCGGCTGACGACCCGCGCCTACATGTTCACCGCGTCGCTGCCGCCGGCGATCGTGGCCTCGGTTCGCGCCGCGCTGCGCATCGTGCGCGCCCGGCCGGAGCTGAAGACCAGGCTGTGGGCCAATGTCGCCACGCTGTACGACGGCCTGGCGGCCGCTGGCTTCCAGCTCGGGCCGCAGCATGGCCCCGTGGTCGCCGTGCAGCTGCCCGACCTGCAGAGCGCCATCGGCATGTGGCGCGCGCTGCTCGACGAGGGCGTCTACGTCAACATCGCCGGCCTGCAGGCCACGCCCGGCGGCGTCCCGCTGCTGCGCTGCAGCCTGTCGGCGGCGCATACCCAGGCGCAGCTCGAGCAGGTGGTCGACACCTTCATCAGGCTGGGCACGCGCTTCGGCCTGCTGCAGCCGCAGAAGCGCGTCGCCGTAGGCTGATCAGCGGAAGGCACCCAGCCGCCACCAGCGCCACGCCAGCAGCGGGGCGCTGAGCAGCGGGTGGCGCTTCTGCCACGGCGTGATCGTCAGCCGCTTGCCGGCATGGCGCTCGATCTTCCAGACGAGATAGTCGGCGCCGCCGTCGAAGGTGAAGCCGGCCTTGGCGAGCCTGAGCGCGCTCAAGAGCTTGCCGCGCACCGGCGACAGCCGTGACGCAGGCGACGCGCCGGGCAGGCGGAAGCCGTCGGCGTCGTCCCGCTCGACCGTGAAGCCCGCGGTGGCGAGGGCGAACGGCGTGACGGCGGCGAAGCGCGGCGCCTGCAGGTCGTGCAGCGAGGCCACGCGCTCGTCGCCCTCGGGCCGCAGCTCCCGGCCATAGCTCTCGGCAAACACGCGCTGCCACAGTTCGCGCGCCGTGAACCGGCGGTCGAAGCGCGGCGCGGTCGCCGCCGCCGCCGTCACGACCGCCTCGGCCAGCAGGGCGACGATCTCGCGCCGCATCGCCGCGCCGCGCGCGAAGGGCACGGCGGTGGGCTGGCAGAGCCGCGCCCAGAAATAGGAGTCGCGCGCGCGGGACGACACCGCGCGACGCAGTTGCGCCAGGCCGACGACTCCGTACTTGCAGCGCAAGGTGCCGCCGTCCGACTGCAAGTCGAGGCGGAAGACGTTGGGCGGCAGGACGCGATTGCCCCAGGCCGTCCATGCACCGGGATTGCCGGCGCGAAGGTTCTCGACCACGACGTAGAAGTCATAGACGCGCTCGTCGGCGGGTCCGGCCGCCGGCGTGCGCAGGCAGGAACCGTAGAACAATGTCGCCAGCGCGCCGCCCCTGAAGCGGGCCAGCAGCGCCTGGTTGATGGCGATCGCGGCTTCGCTCACGCGCTGCCCGGCTTCAGCCTCGACCACCCCGATCAGCGCGGCACGTGCGCCGTCGCGGTCGGCGGCCTGAACATGGCCTGCCATCAGGCATCCGCCAGGAAGGGCGTCACCGCGCGGCCCATGGCGCGCGCGGCGAACGCCTGGACGATACGCACGCCGTGGAACGCGAGGCAAAGCAGGGTCCAGGCGGCGACGGCGGCGAGGCCGATATCCGGCCGGCCGGCCAGCGCCGCGACGCTGAGCAGCACGAGATTGGGATTGCGCCGTGCCGTGACCAGCCGCGAGAGCGCGTCGAGCCGACGCCAGCCGAACATCTCGAAGCGGAAGGCGGCGAGGAACAGGCCCTCCTGCGCGCGGCCCAGCACGTAGCCCGCGATCACGATCCAGACCGCGACGTCCATGTGCGGCAGGCTGGTCGCACCGAGACCAGCGTACCAGGCGTACCACCAGAACGGCGGGTGCAGCAGATCGGTGCCGTGGTCGAGCACGTCGCCCAGCTTCGACGAGGTCAGGGTCACGCGCGCCAGCTTGCCGTCGACGGTGTCGAGGAAGCACATCGCCCAGGCGGCGAGCAGCCCCGGCAGGTACCAGCCCGTCGCGAACAGCACCGTCGCCGCCAGCACGCACAGCACGCTCGCGACGGTCACGGCATTGGGCGTGATGCGCGCCGCGGCGCACCAGCGCGTGACGGCGAAGGCGGGCGCTGGCCAGACGTATTTGGTGACGATGTCGGTGATGCCCTTGTAGGTCGCGTCGTACATCGCGCGCTCGATCGCGCGCGCGCCCATCGCACGCGTCGAGAGCGCGTAGGGCGGCACGCGATTGCGCAGCTTCGCGCGATAGGCGCCGGCCACCTGTTGTGGCGTCGCGACGGCGAGTCCGGCGCGGGCGCAGTCGTCGGCCGCGCCCTCGAGCAGCGCGCGGCCCTCGTCCGCGCGCGTGGCATCGACGATGATCGCGGCGACACCCGCGGTGTTCGAGGAGGCAAGCGCCAGATCGCGCGCCGCCGCCAGCGGCCGGGCCAGCACGTCGTCGAGCACGTGGTCGGCGCGCAGCAGCAAGACGCGGCCGCCGGCCGGCAAAGGCTTCGACTCGTCGCCGACATCGAATCCGCGAAACATCCGCTGCGCACGCTCCAGGGCCGTACGCGAGAACAGGCGCGGTCCTTGCGCGCCGATCAGTCGCACGGTCAGCCTAGTGTCGTTCAAGGTGCCCCAGATCGCTGGTGTTCGCCCCCTGTAGGCAAGAAGCGCTTGACCCGCAAGGCTGCGCGACCGATCTAGCCGAGATGTTCCGCTTCGCGCATCTGTCGGATCCGCACCTGCCGTTGCCGGCGGTGCGCATGCGCGAGCTCCTCTCCAAGCGGGCGACGGGCTGGCTGTCCTGGCGTTACCGGCGCCGCCGCATCCATGCGCCCGACGCGCTGGCGGCGGCGGTGGCCGATCTGCATCGCGCCGGGGCCGACCATGTCGTCGTCACCGGCGACATCGCCAACATCTCGACCGCGGCCGAGTTCCAGCAGGCCGCGACCTGGCTCGGTGCGTTGGGACGACCGCAGGACGTCACCCTGGTGCCCGGCAACCATGACGCCTATGTGCCGGTGGCGTGGTCGGCATCGCTGGGCCTGTGGGGCGCCTATATGACGGGCGACGGCGCATCGCCGCCGACCTCGCGCGACGACTTTCCGCTGCTGCGCCGGCGCGGGCCCGTCGCCTTCGTCGGCCTGAGCACAGCCGTGCCGCGCGCGCCGCTGATCGCCACCGGCGAGGTCGGCGCCGCCCAGCTGGCGCGCTTCGAGGCCATGATGCGAGACCTGACGGACATGTGCCGCGTCGTGCTGATCCACCACCCGCCGCAGATCGGCGGCGCCAGCCGCCACAAGGAGCTCTCCGACCAGCGCGCGGTGCGCGAGGCCATCGCGCGGGTCGGCGCCGACCTGGTGCTGCACGGTCACATCCACCGCACCATGCTGGGCCGTATCGACTCGCCGCGGGGACCGGTGCCGGTGCTGGGCGTGGCCTCGACCTCGGCGCATCCCGCCAGCAAGTACGGTGCCGGCGGCTACAACCTGATCGGTGTCGAGCGCGATCCCGCCGGCGGCTGGCGATTCGACGTCGAGGTGCGCTCGATCCGCGCCGACCTCGGCGGCTGCGACACCAGCGGCCGCTTCCACCTGCGCTCGCCCGGCTCGCAGGCGCTGGCGGCCTGACGGTGCGCGCGACGGTCGACACGGGGGCGGCAATGCCCCCGGGCCGGCGCGGATGAGGTAGACTGCCGGCCATGACGGTCACGGGCATCGCGACAGGCGGCAAGCGGCGGAAGGGGCCATGGTCGGCCACCGTGCTGGACCGCTACGTCCTGGCGCGCACCCTGATGCCGCTCAGCGCCACCCTGCTGATCGCGCTCCTGGCGCTGCTGCTGGAACGCATGGTCCGTATCATGGACATGCTGGTGAACCAGGGCGGCCCGATCGTGCTGGTGCTGAAGCTGCTGGCCAATCTGGTGCCGCACTATCTCGGCGTGGCGCTGCCGCTGGCCCTGTTCCTGGGCGTGATGGTCGCCGCCACGCGGCTCAGCGCCGACGGCGAGCTCGACGGCCTGCAGGGAGCCGGCATCAGCCTCAACCGCCTGCTGTGGCCGCTGCTCGGGCTGTCCTTCGTGCTCATGCTGGCGATGCTGGCGATCACCGGCTGGCTGCAGCCGCACACACGCTACCAGTACCGCGCGCTGCTGTATGTCGCGACCTCCTCGATGGTCGACCTGGCGATCGAGAAGGGCGCGACCTTCAACCGCTTCGGCGACTACACCATCGTCGTCGACGACATCGTCGATCGCGGCCTCACCCTGAAGGGCGTGTTCATCCACAAGGTCACGCCGGAAGGCGGCGTCGAGATCATGACGGCGCGCAGCGGCACGGCGGCGCGCGTGCCGGAGGATTTCAGCGTGCTCTTGAAGCTGCGCGACGGGCGCCGGCTCGACACGCCCGCCGACGGCGGACGGATGAGCGTGCTGTCGTTCGACTCGCTCGACCTGCCGCTTGAGCTGACCGGCGCGTCGGCCTTCCGTGCGCGCAACGCCGAGCGCGAGCTGACCTTGCCGGAGCTTCTCGAGCAGTCGCACCGACGCACGCTCGCCGTGAGGCCATGGCTGATCGAGACCGAGATCCACGCCCGGCTGGTGCGCACGATCTCGACCTTCTTCATGCCGATTCTCGGGCTGGCGCTGGGCCTGGCCGCGCCGCGCGGCCAGCGTGTCGCGGGCGTCGCGTTCGGCTTCGCGCTGATCGCGATCTTCCACTACGGGCTGAATTTCGGCGAAAAGGCCGCCGACCTCGGCAAGGTTTCGCCCTACCTGTCGCTATGGCTGCCCTTCGTAGTGCTGGCGGCGCTGGCGGTGTGGGCATTCCGCGTGGTCGCCGAGAGTCCGCGCGACAACGCCATCTCCATCGCGCTCGCGGCCCTCGACCGCCGCCGCCGCACCCTGGTGGCCGCGCTGCGCACGCTTGCGCGCCGGGAAGGCAGGCCGACGTGAACGGCGTGGCGATGCGCTATCTCTGTCGGCGGTTCCTCATCCGCTTCGCGCTGGTGCTGAGCGGCGCGGCGCTGCTGATCGTGCTGTTCGACGCGCTGAACTCGATCGACACCATCGAGCAGCGCTACGGCTACGACGTCGTCACGGTCGCACGCTACATGATCTGCCGTCTGCCCGACCACGCCAACACCATCCTGCCGCTGGCGATCCTGGTCTCGGCGCTGATCACGCTGCTGGGCCTGGCGCAGGCCAACGAGATCCTGGCCTTCAAGAGCGCCGGCCTGTCCTTCGTGCGCATCGTCGTGCTGCTGCTGCCGGCGGCCGCGGTCGTCGCGGTGACGTATTTCATCATCGGCGACCAGTTGGTGCCCTGGGGCCGCAACACGCTGGCGATGCACGAGATCGAACGGCCCGGTGCGGCGGCCCTGGAGAGCGGGCGCGGCGTGTGGCTGCGCGATCCGCCCTATCTGGTGCGCGTCGAGGCGGTGCATCGCGAAGGCCGCTTCCTCACAGACGTCGCGCTGATGCGGCGCGACGAGCAGGGCGCTCTCGTCGAGCGCATCATCGCGCGCGGTGCGCGCTACGAGCGCGGCGGCTGGCGGCTGATCGACGTCGTCGTGCAGACCGTCGATCCCGTCGCGCCGCGCACCGAGCGATTGGCCGAGCGCTTCTGGCCGACCAACCTCTCGCCCGGCGACTTCCACAATCTGTCGGCCAGCCCCTCGCAGTTCACCGCATCGGAACTGATCGCGCTGCGCGACGGCGAGGCGATCGCCGCGCGCCAGCCCCATGTCTACGACACCTGGCTGCAGCGCCGGCTGGCGATCCCCGCCGTGGTGCTGGTGATGCTGCTGCTGGCCGCCCCGGTGGCCCAGGCGCGCATGCGCGGTGCCAGCATCGGCGGCAGGCTGATGCTCGGCGTGGCGCTGGGTTTCCTCTACTTCATTGTCGACGGCCTGGCGCTGGCGCTGGGCGAGGGCGGCGCGATCCTGCCGCTTGCCGCCGCCTGGACGCCGGTGCTGACCTTCGCCAGCATCGGCGGCAGCGTGCTGATGCGCGTCGAGCGCGTGTGACGGGCCGGCGCTATACGGCGCTGGTCCTGGCCGGACGGCGCGGTGAAGTGGACCCGGTGGCGGCTTCGGAAGGCGTGCCGCACAAGGCGCTGGCACGGGCCGGCGGCAGGCCGCTGATCGCCGCCGTCATCGAGGCGCTGCGCGGTGTTACCGCCATCGCCGACATTCTGGTCGCGACCGACGAGCGCGACGTGGCGCACGCCGCGGGCGGAGCCGCGATCGTGCCAACCGCGGCGTCGCCTGCCCGGACCGTGGCGCGCGTGCTGCGCGATCGGCCCCTGCTGCTTGTCACCACCGCGGACCATGGATTGCTGTCTTCGGCGCAGGTCGAGGCCTTCTGCGCCGGCGTGCCGCGGCGCTGCGACGTCGCCGTCGGGGTGGTGCCGCGTGATGCGTTCGCCGGTCACCGGACCCGCCGCACGTTCTATCGCCTCGCCGACGAGCACTATTGCGGCGCCAACCTCTACGCCTTTGGCGGTGCCGGCGGCGTGGCGGCGGCGACGTTCTGGGCCGGCCTCGAGGCCGATCGCAAGCACCCGCTGCGGCTGGCCGCGCGTATCGGCCCCGCGGCGCTTCTCCGCTACGCGGCGCGCCGTCTCGATCTGGCGGCGGCCTTCGCGCTGCTGTCGCGCCGCGCCGGCGCCAGCATCGCGCCGGTGGTGCTGCGCGATCCCGACGCGGCGATCGACGTCGATACGCCCGCCGATCTGGCGCTGGTGCGCGCGCGGCTCAGCGGTTCGTGACGTTGCGGCCGATCGCCATGAAGGCGCCGGCGACGGCGCCCAGCACGACGGCGCCCAGGCATTTGCCGATCGCCTCGGCCGCGATCTCGCGCTGGCCCGACATCAGCTCGCCGGCGAACATGGAGGCGCCGACCGCCAGTCCGCCCAGCGCCCCGAACAGCGCGAAGAGCCATACGCTCCACGTGGCCGGACCGACCGTCACGGCGACGCGGCGCTCCTCGCGTGCCGGCGCCGACGCGCCCGTGGCCTTGGCGCGCCGGCGCTCCTTGCGGTTCATCGCCACAGGGCCTCGGCGGCGGCGAGATCCTGCGCCGTGTCGATCTCGATCCAGCGTTGTCCATGGACCGCTCGAACGCCGACCAGATCCTGCGCCGCCAGTGCGCCGAGCGCCTCGGTGTAGAGCGCGTGCGCGCCGCCGGGCGCGGCCAGGCGGGTCTCGACCTCGTCCAGGAAGCGCGCGTGGCCCGTATCCCGCAGCAGCGTGAGACCGGTCGCCTCGCCATCGGGCAAGGCGAGATCCTTGCCGATGCGGCGCAGGCGGTTGGCGTCGGTCGTCGCGATCTTCATGTCGTCGGCATCGTAATGCGGCTTGCGGTCGATCGCGATGAGAACCGGCGCCGCCTCGGCCGCCAGCAGGTCGCGGAGGATCGCGTCCTCGAACAGCGTGTCGCCGTTCAACAGCAGGGTCGCATCGCCACCGAAGTGACTCCGCGCGGCGTGGCAGCTGGCGAGATTGTCCGTGCTCGAATAGCCGGGGTTGCGCACGGTGCGGATGCCTGGCCGCCCGGCGACGTGTGCGTCGAGCGCGTCGGCGGCATGGCCGGTGACGATGGTGACCTCAGTGGCGCCGCAGCGGGCCAGGGCGTCGAGCTGGCGGTCGAGGATCGCGCGCCCGCCGACCCGCAGCAGGCACTTGGGCACGCGATCGGTCAGCGGCGCCAGCCGTGCGCCGCGGCCGGCCGCGAGGATGACGGCGCTCACCCCCATGACTCAGAGCCGCCATGCATCAGCCAGCCATGACAGCGCCCGACGCGGCGACTAGATTGCCGCCCTGCCGCGATGCCGCCCGATTCCTCAGCCGAGTCTCGACCCGGCATGGCCACCACCGACTCCGGCCCGATCTCCGCCGCCGCGCCTGACGAGCGACTGACGTACTGGTCGCCCCTGCGCATCCCGGCGTTCCGGCGGCTGTGGTGCGGCAACGTGCTGTCCAACATCGGCGGCTGGATGCAGACGGCCGGCGCCGGTTGGGTGATGACCGACCTCGCGCCGCACGACCATCGCGAGATGTTCGTGGCGCTGCTGGCGGTGGCCGGCACCTGCCCGGTCTTCCTGTTCGGCTTTCTCGCCGGCGTGCTCGCCGACCGCTTCGACCGGCGCAAGTACCTGCTGGCCACGCAGCTGTGGCTGATGTCGTCGGCCGCGACGCTCGCCGTGCTGGCGTACACCGGCCTGCTCGACGCCTGGAGCCTGATCGCGCTGATGTTCTGCATGGGCATCGGCAACGCCATGAACGGTCCGGTGTGGCACGCCGTCGTGCCCGAGATGGTGGGCCGACGCTACCTGCCAAATGCGGTGGCGCTCAACAGCGCCGGCTTCAATTTCGGCCGCACCATCGGCCCGGTGATCGGCCAGGTGCTGCAGGGCCTGGCCGGCACCTTCGCGCTCTTCGCCATCAACGCCCTGACCTTCGTCGGCGTGATCTTCGCGGTCTTCAGCTGGAAGCGGCCGGAAGAGGCCAGCGCGGCGCAGCGTCGCGAGGGCTTCCTCGCCGCCTTCGGCAGCGGCATCCGCTTCATCCGCGCCACGCCGGCGCTGTGGGCGATCTGGGCGCGCGCCGTGTGCTTCTTCATTCCCTCGTGCGCCTTCGCCACATTGCTGCCGCTGACCGGCCGCGATCGCCTTCATCTCGAGGCCGCCGAATACGGTGTGCTGTTCTCCAGCTTCGGCGTCGGTGCCGTGCTGGGCACCATGCTGATCCCGCGCGTCAACGCCTGGCTCGGCCCCGACCGCGCCAACCTGCTGGCGATGCTGGCCGTGGCGTTCGGCATGGGCCTGTCCTCGATGATCGCCAGCCCGATCGTCGTCGGCCTTTCGCTGGCGCTGGCCGGCGGCTGCTGGATGATCGTCAACGCCAACAACAATGTCGCCACGCAGCACCACCTGCCGTCCTGGGTGCGCGCGCGCGGCATGGCGGTGCACCAGCTCGTGTTCTTCGGCAGCCTCGCGATCGGCCAGACGACATGGGGCGTGGTCGCCTCGCATGTCGGCACCGCCTGGGCGCTGGCCTGCGCGGCGCTGCTGCTCGTGGCGGCGACCATCCTCGCCGCGGCGATCCGCCTGCCCGTCGCCAGTGCCGCCGCGAGCGGCGACTGAGCGCGCTCGCTGTGGCGAACGAGCCACTGCGGAGACAAAAAATTCCCGAGGTGAGTCGATTCTCACTTGCGTTGCGGCGCAATGAGCGTATCTACCGGTCCCAGACGCCCACGCACGTGCCTATGGCCCATTGTGGTTATGCAACGACGGAAAGCGTCCTTCTTGGAAATGCCGGCTAAAGACCGGCTCCGAAAGGGACCTTTGTCATGCATACGTTCCGTGCGGGGCGGAAGCACCCGCCCATTGTCGGATTGACCTTCGCGCTCGAGCCTTCGGGCTACGGCGTGCTGTTCGGTCGGAAGAACCCGCTCTCGAGTATGTGCCGCTCCCGGTAAGCCATCCATTGGGATGACCCGGGAGTGTTGGTTTCTCGTGCCTCGGCGCCTGGCGCCGGGACGCGGCCTTTCGCACTCCGATTGAGACTGGTTCTTTCGAAATGACCGACCGTATCCGACGATTCCTCGCCGACAAGCAGCCCGAGACCCCTTGCCTGGTGGTCGACCTCGACGTCGTCGAGTTCAACTTCCGCCGCATGCGCGAGCTTCTGCCGCAGGCGAAGATCTTCTACGCCATGAAGGCCAACCCGGCGAACGAGGTGCTCGCGCGCCTGGGCAAGCTCGGCTCGAGCTTCGACACCGCCTCGCGCGGCGAGATCGAGCTGTGCTTCGGCCAGGGCGTCGGCGCCGAGCGCATCTCCTTCGGCAACACGATCAAGAAGGAGAAGGACATCGCCTGGGCGCACCAGAACGGTGTGCGCCTGTTCGCCTTCGACAGCGAGGCGGAGCTGCAGAAGCTCGCCCGCTCGGCGCCGGGCGCGCGCGTGTTCTGCCGCGTGCTGGTCGATTGCGGCGGCGCCGAGTGGCCGCTGTCGAAGAAGTTCGGCTGCGCCCCCGACATGGCGCGCGACCTGCTGAAGCGGGCCAACGAGATGGGCCTGGAGGCCTACGGCGTCTCCTTCCATGTCGGCTCGCAGCAGACCGACCTTGACCAGTGGGACCGCGCGCTCGCCCAGGTCTCGCAGATGTTCTACGCGCTGGCCGAGACCGGGGTCGACCTGAAGATGGTCAACCTCGGCGGCGGCTTCCCCGCGCGCTACCGCAAGGACGTGGCGCCGGTCGAGGCCTACTGCGTGGCGGTGCAGCGCGCGCTGGTGCGTCACTTCGGCAACCGTATGCCCGAGGTGATCATCGAGCCGGGCCGCTCGATGGTGGGCGACGCGGGCGTGCTGCAGAGCGAGGTGGTGCTGATCTCGCGCAAGTCGGCCACCGACCGCAAGCGCTGGGTCTACCTCGACGTCGGCAAGTTCGGCGGCCTGGCCGAGACGATGGACGAGAGCATCAAGTACCGCATCACCACGCCGTATCCGACGGGCGGCCGTTCGGGCCCGGTCGTGCTCGCGGGTCCGACCTGCGACAGCGCCGACATCCTGTACGAGAAGACCGAGTACAAGATGCCGCTGGCGCTGAAGGTCGGCGACAAGGTCGAGATCCTCTCGACCGGCGCCTACACGACGACCTACGCGTCGGTGGCGTTCAACGGCTTCCAGCCGCTGAAGACCTACTGCATCTAGCCCAGTAGCCCACGCTGTCTGCGACGACGGGGCCTTGAAAAAGGCCCCGTCGGCGTTTCATACGAACCCCTACCTTCCCCCGGAGGGGGAAGGTGCCCGAAGCGCGGATGGGGATGTCGAAGACGAGCGCAGGAGTCCGTCTTCGACATCCCCCATCCGTCACGTCGCGCTGCCGCGCGACGCGCCACCTTCCCCTTCCGGGGGAAGGTAAGTCGAAGCCAATATTCCTCGGAGATCAGTAACCATGGCCGCTGCCCGCAAGTCGAAGAAGGTCGCATTCTCTGGCCGCATGGTGATGATCGGCTTCGGCTCGATCGGCCAGGGCGTGATGCCGCTGATCCTGCGCCACATCGCCGTCAAGCCCTCGCAGATCACGGTGATCTCGGCCGAGGATCGCGGCGGCCTGCCCGAGCTCGAGCGCTTCGGCATCACCTTCATCCGCAAGCGGCTGACGCGCGCCAACTACCGGTCGGAGCTGTCGAAGCTGGTGAGCAAGGGCGACTTCATCGTCAACCTCTCGGTCGAGGTCGCCTCGACGGCGCTGATCGAGTTCGCCCAGGAGAAGGGCGCGCTCTACATCGACACCTGCATCGAGCCCTGGCCGGGCGGCTACACCGATCCGAACCTCTCGGTCTCGCAGCGCTCGAACTACGCGCTGCGCGAGACGGCGCTGAAGCTGCGTCCGAAGTATCGCGGCGGTCCGACGGCGGTGATCGCGCACGGTGCCAATCCGGGCCTGGTCTCGCACTTCGTGAAGCAGGCGCTGGTCAACCTGGCGAAGGACACCGGGCTGAAGGCGAAGATCCCGACCGACCGCGAGGGCTGGGGCCGGCTGGCCCAGCGCCTGGGCGTGAAGGTGATTCACATCGCCGAGCGCGACACCCAGGTCTCGTCGAAGCCCAAGGAGGTCGGCGAGTTCGTCAATACCTGGTCGATCGACGGCTTCGTCTCCGAGGGCTGCCAGCCGGCCGAGATGGGCTGGGGCACGCACGAGAAGACGCTGCCGCCGGATGGCGCGCGCCACAAGTTCGGCTGCGACGCGGCGATCTACCTCAACCGGCCGGGCCTGCTCACCCGCGTGCGCACCTGGACGCCGAAGGAGGGGCCGTTCCACGGCTTCATCATCACCCACAACGAGTCGATCTCGATCGCCGACTACTTCACCCTGCGCGGCCGCGGCGGCAAGGCGGTGTACCGGCCGACGGTGCACTACGCCTATCACCCCTGCGACGGGGCGATCATGTCGATGCACGAGATCGCCGGGAAGAACCTGCACCAGCAGAAGCGCCAGCGGCTGATCGTCGAGGAAATCGACTCGGGCATCGATGAGCTGGGCGTGCTGCTGATGGGCCACAAGAAGGGTGCCTACTGGTACGGCTCGCAACTCTCGATCCAGGAGGCGCGCAAGCTCGCACCCTACAACAACGCGACCTCGCTGCAGGTCTGCGCGCCGGTGCTCTCGGGCATCATCTGGGCGATCGAGAATCCGAACCGCGGCGTCGTCGAGGCCGACGAGATGGACTTCGCGCGCAACCTCGAGATCTGCATGCCCTATCTCGGCCCGGTGGTCGGCAGATACGGCGACTGGACGCCGCTGAAGGATCGCGGCGGCCTGTTCCCGGAGGACCTCGACCGCAAGGATCCGTGGCAGTTCAAGAACTTCCGCGTCGTCTGATTTGCTTCTAGGCTGGCGCGCCGGGGTCAGGGACACCCCGGCGCGTGACCTGGAATGCCCAAATCGACAAGACGGGAGGAACGCGCCATGGCGACCGCAATCCTCGAAGCCAGGGCCACCGAGTTCGACGTCGAGGACGTCGAGTATCTGCGCCACGGCGAGCAGCCGTTGCTGGCGCGCGTGTTCAGGCCGCGCGGCGCCGGGCCGTTTCCGGCGATGGTCGAATGCCACGGCGGCGCCTGGTGCATGAGCGACCGCACCAGCGAGCAGCTGCGGCACCGTTACATGGCCGCCCACGGCATCGTGTCGATCGCGCTCGACTTCCGCTCGGGCAACGAGGACCCCTATCCCGCCTCGGTGCAGGACATCAACTACGCGGTGCGCTGGACCAAGCTCAACGCGGCCGCGCTGAAGACCCGGCCCGACCTCGTCGGCCTGTCGGGCCAGTCGAGCGGCGGCCATCTCGCGATGCTCGTCGCCATGCGCCCGCACGACCCGCGCTACGCCGCGATCGCGCTGCCCGCCGGATCGCCGGCGCACGATGCCGGCGTGCGCTGCGTGATCATGTCGTGGCCGGTGATCAATCCGCTCAGCCGCTATCGGCATGCCAAGCGCGCCCTGGCGGCCGACAATCCGCCGGAGTGGCCGAAATCGATCATCGCGCGCCAGGATTCCTACTGGCGCTCGGAGGCGGCGATGGCGGAGGGCAACCCGCTGCTGGCGCTCGAGCGCGGCGAGCAGGTGCTGACACCGCCGGCGATCTGGTACCAGGGCCGCAACGACACGATGCACGACTACAGGGACGTGGAGTCGACGTTCGACGGCAACGAGCCGCAGCGCTTCTGCGCCGACTACCGTAAGGCCGGCGGCGCCATCGCGCTCGAGTACATCGACATGGATCGCGCCGCCGGCTCGCCGGACCTGTCGAAGACCGGCGACATGTTCGCGCGGATGGTCGAGTTCGTGGAACGACATGTGACGGCGTGATCCGCCGCCCTGCCGCCCTGCGGTGACCGCTGAAACCGGCCATCGCGGCCATCGGCGGCGCCGGCCGCCTGCTGGAATAGCCGCCGCCGGGTGGTGTTGATCCGACAGAGGCTTGACGCGTCGGCAATTCGCTGGACGCGCCGGCCGCCGGTCGGGTTGTATGGGTTTCGTGGACGCCCTGCCGGATCTGTTGCCGCAACACGTGCCTGCGCTGCGCCGCTACGCGCGCGCGCTGGTCGGCGACGTGCAGCTGGCCGACGATCTGGTGCAGGACTGCCTGGAGCGGGCCCTGTCGCGCGCCCATCTGTGGCGCCGGCCGGGCAATCTGCGCGCCTGGTTGTTCACCATCATGCACAACCTGCACGCCAACGACCGGCGCCGCGCGGCGTCGCGGCCGCGCGCGGCGTCGATCGACGACGTGCTCGAGCCGGGCCGGCCGGCGTCGCAGATCGAGAGCCTGGCGGCGCGCGAGATGCTGGTCGCGCTGCGCCACCTCTCGCTGGAGCACCGCCAGGTGCTGTTGCTGGTGGCGCTCGAGGGCATGTCCTACGCCGAGATCGCCGCGGTGCTGGGCGTGCCGATCGGCACGGTGATGTCGCGCCTGTCGCGGGCGCGCGAGCGATTGAGAGCGGCCGGCGGCGAGCGGGATGCCGCGCCGAGGAGTGGCGTATGAGTACGCAGGAACGGACCGGATCGGGTCCGATCGAGGAGGCAGACCTGCACGCCTACGTCGACGACCGGCTCGACGTGGCGCGCCGGCGCGCGGTCGAGGCGCATCTCGCCGCCGATGCCGGGGCACGCGCCAGGGTCGCCGCCTGGCGCGAGCAGAATCGCCTGCTGGGCAGCCTCTACGATCCGACGCTGGACGAGCCGGTGCCGGCGCGGCTCAGCGAAACGATCGCCGAGGCCCGCGGCCGCGCGGCGCGGCCCGCGTCGTGGTGGTGGCAGGCCGCGGCGGCGCTCGTGCTGCTGACGCTGGGCGCGACCGGCGGCTGGTTCGGCGCGCACATCTTCGATCCGCCGCCGACCCGGCTTGAAGCGGCCTTGCCGCGCGAGGCGATGCTGGCCTATCGCATCTTCGTCGTCGAGAAGCGCCACCCGGTCGAGGTCGCGGCCAGCGAGCGCGACCATCTCGTGACCTGGCTGTCGCGCCGCATGGGCGCCAAGGTGTCGGCCCCCGACCTGTCGTCGATCGGCTGGACCCTGGTCGGCGGCCGACTGCTGGCGGCGATCGACGGGCCGGCCTGCCAGCTGATGTACGAGGACCGCACGGGCCGGCGCATCACCGTCTACATGGCGCGCAATCCCGCCAACCGCGAGACGGCCTTCCTGTTCCGCACCGAAGGCGCGGTGCGCTCGTTCTACTGGCTCGAGGGATCGCTGGGCTACGCCATCAGCGGCGAGATCGAGCGCGGCGAGCTGATGCCCATCGCCAAGGCGATCTACGACAATCTGCGCTAAAGGAAGAACATCAGCGTCAGCACGACGAAGAGCGGCAGCAGTATGGCGGAGGACCACGCCATGTAGCCGAAGAAGCTCGGCATGCGGATGCCGGCCTCCTCGACCACGGCCTTGACCATGAAGTTGGGCGCGTTGCCGATATAGGAATTGGCGCCCATGAACACCGCGCCGCAGGAGATCGCCGCGAGCGTCGACGCCAGCGGTCCCATGAGGTTCACGGCGTCGCCGCCGGCCAGGTTGAAGAACACGAGGTAGGTCGGCGCGTTGTCGAGGAAGCTCGACAGCATGCCGGTCAGCCAGAAATACCAGGCATCGATCGGCGCGCCGTCGGGCCGCGTCACCATCGAGACGAGCGGCGAGAGCGCGCCTTCGCGGCCGGCCTTGAGGATGGCGATGGCCGGAATGATGGTGAGGAAGATGCCGGCGAATAGCTTGGCGACCTCGACGATCGGACCCCACGAGAAGCCGTTGCCCGCGCGCGTCGCCTTCGACGTGAGCTTGAGCGAGGCGACGGTGATCGCCACCAGCGCCACGTCGCGCAGCAGGTTCTGCAGCTCGACCTCGACGTGATAGATCGTCCACGTCACGCCGGGCTTCCATGTGCCGCTCATCAGCACGACACCGACGATCGCCATCAGCAGGACGATGTTGGCGCCGCCCTGCAGGCTGACCGGCGTGTCGGGCGTCGGGTCCGCCTTCATGTGGCCTTCCTTGCGGTACCAGTAGCTGTCCAGCGCATAGAAGACGCCGAGCAGCACGATGCAGCACACCAGCATCTCGGTGAAGAGATGGGACGTCGGCCAGAAGAACGACACACCCTTGAGGAAGCCGAGGAACAGCGGCGGATCGCCCAGCGGCGTGAGCGCGCCGCCGATGTTGGAAACCAGGAAGATGAAGAAGACGAAGACGTGGATCTTGTGCACCCGGTCGTCGTTGGCGCGGATCACCGGACGGATCAGCAGCATCGAGGCGCCCGTGGTGCCCATCCAGCCGGCGAGCACCGTGCCGATCGCCAGCAGCGCCGTGTTCATCGACGGCGAGCCGTGCAAATTGCCGACGATGCGGATGCCGCCGGTGACGGTGAACAGCGCCAGCAGCAGGACGATGAAGGGAATGTATTCGAGGATCAGCGTGTGCATCACCTCGTAGAGCCCTGTCGGCAGGCCATGAACCGCCGTGAAGGGCACGACGAATGCCAGGGCCCAGGCGGCGGCCACCTTGCCGTAGTGGTGGTGCCAGAACGACGCGGCGAACAGCGGCATCAGGGCGATCGACAGCAGGATGCCGACAAAGGGCAGGGCCCAGATCAATCCCAGCGTCGCGCCTTCCGCGTGCGGCGCGCCGCCGGCCGCCAGCGCCGGTGTCGCCGCCCCCGCGATCGCAAGGCCAAGGATGAAGGAGCCGAGTCTCATGTCTTTTTCTCCCCAGCCGACCATTGCTCACGGGTCATGTTGAAGCGCAGCAGAGACTTGCCATTGGCCTCGTAGCGCAGGCGCAGCGTCCAGCCCATCTTGGCGAGCGCGCGCTGGGCATCCGGATTGCTCTCGCGCGTCACCGCCCAGACCGTGTCGAGGCCCAGGGTCTCGAAGGCGAAGCGGATGACCGCGATGCCGGCCTCGGGCGCATAGCCTTCGCCCTTGGCCCAGCGCGCGATGGCGACGCGGCTGGCGACACCGATGCCGTCGTGGTGGTCCCACAGGCCGGAGATGCCGACGAACCTGCCGTCGGTGCGCCGGCGCAGCGCGAACATGCCGTAGCCTTTGTCGCGCCAGATCGCCACGTATTCGTCGAGCATGCGGCGTGTCGCGGCCACGTCCAGCGTGCCGTGCTGCAGCTGGCCTCCGACCTCGGGATCGGCCATCAGCGTGCAGAGTTCGGCGAAGTCGTCCTCGCCGATCGGCCGCAGCGACAGCCGCGCTGTCTCGATGCGGCGCGGATCGTTCATCACATCATGTCGTAGGTGGCCGAGATGCCGCCGTCAACGACAAGGGTATGGCCGTTGATGTAGCCGCCGGCCGGCGAGGCCAGCAGCAGGGCGGCCCCGGCGATTTCCCGGGGCTGGCCCCAGCGGTTGAGCGGCACGCGCCGGGCGCGCTGGGCGCCCGACTCGCCTTCGGTCATCGTCGCGTTGGTCTCGGTGGCGAAAAAGCCCGGCGAGATGGCGTTGCAGGTGATGCCGTGCTGCCCGAGCTCGGCGGCCAGGGCGCGGGTGAGCGCGGCCAATCCGCCCTTGGCGGCGGTGTAGGTGGGCGAGCCGTTGGCCGCCAGCCGGTCGACGATAGAGGTCACCGAGAGGATGCGGCCGTGGCGACGCTCGATCATGCCCGGCATCACCCGGTTGACGAGGCGGTACACCGCGCCGAGGTCGACGGCGACGAGTTGGTCGAAATCCTCCGGCTCGTTCCGGCGCACCGAGCGTCGGTCGCGCTCGCCGACAGTGTTGAGCAGGATGTCGAT
>JBFXAZ010000019.1:0-61222 GCA_050183765.1 Reyranellaceae bacterium
AGGACGGCGGGCCCGGGTTCTGGCCGCCGCTGAGCTTGGAGTAGAACTCCATCTCGAACGTCTCCAGCCCGGAGATCTCGATCTCGGTGCGCGCCAGCTTCTCGCGCCAAGCCGGGTCGCGGCCGAGCTTGCCCTCGCCGTTGGCCGCCTCGCCCACCATGCGCTTCAGGCGCTCGAACGAGGAGCGCAGGCGCGGGCTGTAGGGATTGCCGCCGCGCTCGAACTCCAGCAGGTACTTGGCGCAGGTCCAGCCCTTGTTCTCCTCGCCGATGCGCTGCTCCACGGGGATGCGCACGTCGTCGAGGAACACCTGGTTGACCTCGTGGTTGCCGTCGCGGTTGCCGTCGGCGGTGACGATCGGCTCGACCTTCACGCCCGGCGTGCTCATCGGGAAGACGACGAAGGAGATGCCGTCCTGCGGTTTGCCCTCGGTCGAGGTGCGCACCAGGCAGAACATCCAGTCGGCGATATGCGCGCCGGTGGTCCAGGTCTTCGAGCCGTTGATGACGTAGTGATCGCCGTCGCGCACCGCTCGGGTACGCAGCGAAGCGAGGTCGGAGCCCGATCCCGGCTCGGAGTAGCCCTGGCACCAGATCAGGTCGCTGTGCAGCATCGGCGGCAGATAGCGCTTCTTCTGCTCGTCGGTGCCGAACTTCATGATCACCGGCGCGCACATCTTCGGCCCGAACGGCGAGGTGCCCGGTGCACCGGCCGCCGCCATCTCCATCTCGAAGATGTACTTCTGCGTCGGCGTCCAGCCCGGCCCGCCGAATTCCTTGGGCCAGTTGGTGCACAGCCAGCCCTTCGAGGCGAGGCGCTTCTGCCAGTCGAGCAGGCGCTCCTTCGGCATGTGCGCATTGCGCGCCACCTTGCTCTCGCCGACGATCTCCGGCGTCAGGTTGACCTTGAGCCACTCCCGCACTTCGCTCTGAAAAGCGCGGTCGGCGTCGGTGAAGTTCATGTGCATGGGGGTGATCCTTCCGCCCAGGGCGGCCAATGCCTGTTTTGGCGGCACGGTATCGCCGCGCGGCCGGTCCTTCAACCCGCTGCGGCTCGGGGTTTCAACAGGCGGAAGCCTTCGGGCGTCTTCTCCAGCACGCGCGCGAGGCCATCGCTCGCGGCCAGCATCGTGCAATGGTCCACGTCGGCGATGCGTTCGATGATCGCGGTCCCCCGACCGAGCGACCCCGCGGCGGCGAGCCGCCCGGGCCGGATCCCGGCGGCGGACAGTCGCCGACGATAGGCCGTTTCCTTGGGGCCATTGTCGCGGTCGTAGCGCCGGCGATTGACGCAGACCAGGGCGGCATGCGCGAGAACCGACGCCGGATCGCGGGCATAGCGGTCATCGTCGTAGAGCGCGTCGAAGAAGGCGACGGCCATCGTGCGCGCCATCAGATCGGCATGTCCGGCGAGCGCGGACAGCGCATGGTGCCCCCCGCTGAACCCCGCCAGCAGCAGCGGTGCACGCATGAACGACCTCTGAAAGTACGCGGGTGCCGCCAGCAGCCGGCGCGTGATCGCCGCGGCTTCGCGCAACAGGGTGTCGATGCTGCGCCGGGTCGTGAACGGCGGGCCGCGTCCGTGCTCGCGCGGCGACAGCGCGACGCGTGGCGCCACGATGATCGCGTTGCGATCCGCCGCGTCGAGCTGCCGGGCCAAGGCGTGACGGCGCAGCGATTCCTCGAAGGGGCGCCGGTGCCCATCGGCACACAGGCTTTCGAAGCCATGGAAGAACAGCACGACGAGGAACGGCCGATCGACGGCAAAGCGCGCGGGGCAGAAGACCGCGACTCGCGGGTGCTTCACACCGGCGCTGGGCGACACCCTGAGTGGCTGGATCGTCGAGATGATCTCGTGCGGCACGCCCGATCATAGGACGCTATGCTGGCGAACGGGAGACGAACGCCAGGAGGGCCTAATGGCCAGCCGAATCAACCGTGCCATCGAGCTGCTGAGGCAGGATCAGGCGATCTACTACGACGGCCCGCACACGGGACATGTGCTGACCTATGCCCAGGGCCGCGCCGATGCCGAGACCTGGGCCGACTACATCAATGTCGGCATGGAGCACGGCGCCTTCGACATGACCGGCCTCGCCGAGTACATGCGCGGCATGGTCGAGGCCGGCCCGACGCGCTCGGGCCACCGCACGCCGGCGGTGATCGTCGAGGCGCCGGTCAACGGCACCGACGAGGCCAATGTGCGCTTCAACGCCTGGCAGTTCCGCCAGATCCTGGGCCGCGGCGCGCACGGCATCCTGCTTTGCCAGGCCGAGACCGCGGACGCGGTGCGCGCCTTCGTCGAGTCCTGCCGCTTTCCGCCGAACCTGATCGGCGTCGACGCCGCCCTGCCCTCGCCGGTCCAGCGCATGGGCGGCGCCGTCCGACCCAGCCCGACGGGCAAGACGCTCGGCATCGGCACCCGCGGTCGTGGCTCCGAACCGACCGCCGCACCGGTCTGGGGCATCAGCGAGCTCGACTACCTCAGCCGCTGCGATCCCTGGCCGCTCAATCCCGAGGGCGAGCTGTTGCTGGGCGTGAAGCTCGAGAGTCCCGAGGGCATCGCCCAATGCGAGGCGATCCTCGACGTGCCCGGGCTGGGCTTCGCCGAGCTGGGGCCGGGCGATCTCGGCCTGTCGCTGGGCTACCGCACAGTGCCGCGCCAGCCCTTCCCGCCGGAGATGAAGGCCGCGCGGGATCGGGTCCTGGCTGCCTGCCGTGCACGCGGCATCGCCTTCCTCGAAGGTTGCGCACCGGACAACATTGCCGACCGCATCGACGAGGGTGTGCGGGTCGTCGCCGGACACAATCCGGAAACAGCCCGCGTCGGCCGCGCCCACCAGAAACGGGCCATGCCGGTCTGATCAGCCGGCAACCGGCAGGCGGGCGCGCAGCGCCACCTTGTGCACCTTCTCCAGCGTCGAGCGCGGCATGTCCTCGACCAGGAACACCGCGCGCGGTCGCTTGAAGTCGGCGAGCTTGGCGGCGCATTCGCTCAGGATGCGGTCGGGCAGCTCGTTGTTGCCCTCGACGGCGATGCCCGGCGCGGGGATCACGAAGGCCACCGGCACCTCGTCGAGCATACGATGCTTCTGCGCCACCACGGCGCATTCGTGGACCCCGGGGACCAGCGCGATCACCCGCTCGATCTCGGAGGCCGCGACGTTCTCGCCGCCGACCTTGAGCATGTCCTTGTCGCGATCGCTGAAGGTGATGTAGCCGTCCTCCTCCAGCTTCACGCGATCGCCGGTGATGAACCAGCCATCCTCGGTGAAGCTGTCGGCGGTGGCTTGCGCATTGTTGAGGTACTCGGCGAAGATCTGGATGCCGCGCACGCCCTGGCATTGCAGATGGCCGATGCCGCCGGGCGCGACTGGCCTTGTGAGGTCCTCCTCGAGGATGCGGATGCCGTATCCCGCGGCCGGCCGGCCCGTGGTCATCGGCCGGTTGCGCAGCAGCGCATCGCCGATGATGCCCTGGCTCACCGTCTCGGTCATGCCCCACCAGCCGATGGTCCGCACCTTGAACGGCTCGTCGAACGGCGGCTCGTTGATGGCGTTGCCCATCATGCGGAAGTGATGCGGCGGGATCTCGTGCTGCATCAGCGCCTTGAGGAAGAACGGCAGGGTCGAATGCCAGGTGCAGCGGTTGCGCAGCGCCACGTCCCAGAAGCGCCGCGCCGAGAATTTCGGCTGCAGCACCACCGTGCCGCCAGCCCACATCGTGGGCAGGATCGAATAGGCGCGCGCGTTGGTGTGGAACGACGGCATCACGACGTGATGCACGTCGTTCTCGTTCAGCGTCTGGTGGACAGCCGAGGTGCGCGCGCCCCACAACGCGTTGCCCTGCGTCCACAGCACGCCCTTGGGCCGCGAGGTGGTGCCGGAGGTGTATTGCACTGAACCCGGTCGCCACGGGTCGGCTTCGAGCGCCGGCAGATCGGCCGGATCGCCGTCGAGCGTGGAGAAGGCCTGGGCCTTCTGAGGCTTCAGAGCTGCCGGCGGCTCGGCGCCGTCGACCAGATGCTCGGTGACGACCAGCCACTTGATGTTCTTGGCGTTGGCTGCGACCGCCTCGGCCAGCTCCGGCTGGGTGATCGCCCCGACCGCGCCGCAGTGATCGGCGAAGTACGCCAGCTCCTCGCCGGCCGAGCGCGTGTTGGTGGTCACGACCACGGCGCCCAGCCTCGCGCAGGCGAACCAGACGAACTCAAGCTCCGGCGAGTTGTCGAGATGCGCCAGCACGAAGTCGCCGGCCTTCACGCCGCGCCTGCGCAGGCCAGTGGCGACGCGCAGCACGCGCTCGCGGAACTGCCGATAGGTCCAGACCTGACGCTGACCTTCGAACGGTTCCCAAACGAGGTACGGATGATCGCCGCGCGTCTCGGCGCGGAAATCCAGCAGCCAGTTGACGTCTCGACCGGCGAACGGATTGACGATTCGTCCGCGGAAATCGGCGGGCGTGAAAGACATGGACGTTTCCTCGACGCGTGTTCTTGACGAGGTCGAGGATAGCGCGCCCTGCGCGCCGGCGCCTATACCGGCAGCGGTGAGGGGTTCACACGCTGAGGTCGCTGGCCAGCGCCTGCGTCCTGCCCACCCTGCTCCCGAAAGTTACAGGTGAGCTGCGCCCCGTCCTGCCGATCGTCAAGCGATCAGGCGTATCCCGGCGGCGATTCGAATCCGCCGATCGCCTGCGCAAGGTGGCGGGCGACGTCGATGCAGGTGCGGTCTTCGAGATAGGGACCAACGACCTGCATGCCGATCGGCAGGCCGGCTTTCGTACGTCCCACCGGAACCACGGTCGACGGCAGCCGCACATTGCCGATCAGCCCGGCCCAGCCGATCGCCTCCAGATAGCCGCGCTGCACGCCATTGACCGTCAGGCGGCGTCCTTGAAGGTCGGGCGAATGGTCGTGCGCGAAGGCCGCCGTCATCACGATCGGGCAGAGGAACACGTCGTAGCCGGTGAAGAAGTCGGCCCAGCGCGCGCGCTCCTCCTGGCGCGTCGCCGCAGCCCGGATGTAGTCGACATGGCGCATGGTCGAGCCCTGCATGAACAGGGTGCTCATCGCCTGCTTGTCGGTCGCAGCCCTGGCGCCCAGCGCCAGCTGCTCCAGCAGTCCCTCGTCGTAGCCGGGCGCCAGGGTGGCGGCGAGCATGCGGTAGAAGAGGCAGAAGCTGTCGGCGAAGTCGATCGCCGGCTTGGACGGGCGCGCCGTCGCGCCGGCCTTGGCGAGCGCGTCGCCGGCGCGGCTGATGGCGTCGGCGATCTCGGTGTCGACCGGGCAGAACGCATCGTCGGGACACAGCGCGATGCGATAGTCCTTGATCGCCTGCCGCCGCGGCGCCGGCAGGTCGATGCGCCAGGCAACGGCATCCCACTCCTCCGCCCCGGCGAGCACCGACAGCGCGAGATCGAGATCCTCGGCACTGCGCGCCAGCGGCCCGGCGACGGCGATGTCGGGCAGGTATCGTGAATTCGGCGGGCCCGGCACATGGCCGCGCAGCGACACCACGCCAAAGCTCGGCTTGTGACCGTAGACGCCGCAGAAATGCGCCGGGTTGCGGATAGAGCCGCCGATGTCGCTGCCCAGCTCCAGCGGCGTCATGCCGGAAGCCAGCGCCGCGGCCGACCCGCCCGAGGAGCCGCCCGGCCCGCGCGTCAGGTCCCAGGGATTGTTGGTGGTGCCATAGACCTCGTTGTAGGTCTGGAAGTCGCCGGCGTAGAGGGGCGTGTTGGTCTTGCCGAAGATCACGGCGCCGGCATCGACCAGCTTCTTCACGGCATCGGCGTGGCGCAGCGCGGCGTTGGCCTTCAGCGCGACGGCGCCGGCAGTGGTCGGCAGGCCCTCTACGTCGAAGCATTCCTTCACCGTCATCGGCACGCCGTGCAGCGGTCCCGTCGCCCTGCCCTGCGCCAGCGCCGCGTCGGCGGCACGCGCCCGCTCCCGGGCGCGCTCCCAGTCGAAAACGACGACGGCGTTGATCTTGGGATTGTGCTGCTCGACGCGGCAATGGAAATGCTCGAGCAGCTCGAGCGAAGAGACCTTGCGCGCCCGCACCGCCGCCGCCAGATCGCCCGCCGTCATCCAGGTCGCGTCCATGGTGATCCCTCCGTTGCCGGGCGCGGAGGCTAGAACGCGGCGAAGGCTACTGCCAACCCCGGCGACGGATCGCGGCGCTGATCGGGCCCTGGATGAAGCCCTTGCCGGCCAGGCCCGGCAGCCACTCCGCCAGCGCCTGGATCGTCACGTCGTGCGGGTGGCCGATGGCGATGGCGAAGCCCTGCTTGCGCGCCAGCGCCTCGGTCTCGGCCAGCTGGCGCCGCACCGCATCGATCGTCATCACGTCGTCGAGAAAGACGTGGCGGTCGACATTGGGCATGCCGAGCTCGTCCGCCACCTGCGCGCCGACAGTGTCGGTGTGCGTGCGCGAATCGAGGAACGCGAGGCCGCGCGCCTTCATCTCGCGCAACGAGACCTCGACACCGGGGCGCCATGTCGTGAAGCGACTGCCCATGTGGTTGTTGACCGCGACGTAGCCGGAGAAGGAGTCGAGCGCCGCCACCGTGCGGCGGCGGATCATGTCCAGCGACAGCGTCGTGAGCAACGCGTTGGGACCGGGATCGACGCGGCCCAGCGGCTCCATCGGCAGATGCAGCATCAGCTCGTGCCCGCGGCTGTGCGCCGCCGCCGTCTGCTGTTCGAGATCGCGCGCATAGGGCAGATACGACAGGGTCAGCGGACGCGGCAGCTCGGTGACGCGGCGCGAGCGCGGCCGGTCGAGGCCCATGTCGTCGATCACCACGACGATCAGCGGGCGGCGGCGGTCGTCGTTGAAGGGAATCGCGTAGCGCCGCCAGGCGGCGTCGGCCGACGCGGTGCGCGGTGTCGGCGGTGCGCCGCGCCGCTCCTCGTAGTTGGGCAGCGGCTTGCCTTCGGATTCGGAATAGGCGGGCAGTCCCGGCAGGTCGTCGATGCTGGCGTAGCGCGGCTCCGGCACGGGTTTGGCCGCCGTGGGCGGCCGCACGGCCGGTCCGGCGGCCGTGCGCGCCGGCGCGGATGGACGCGGTCCATCCAAAATGCCCGTCAGCCAAAAGCCGCCGACGACGCCTGCCACAATCAGACACAGCACCGCCAGCGCGCCGAAGGCCAGCCTGCGGGCGAGAACCACTTCGAGGATGCCGCGGACGCGCGTGCCGACGCTGGCCAGCGCGGCGTCGAGACGCGCGCCGACGGTCGCCGGAGCCTTCCTGCCCGACTTCGTCTTGCGCGCGCGCGGTTTGCCGCCGCCGCTCTTGCGGGTCTGCCTCTTGGGGGCCGCCATTCGAGGGGAAATCGCTTGGTTGTCGTTGGCGACAGTCTAGCACAGGCGCGTTTCAAAAAAGCCGCGGCGCATTCATCAGCACGAGGCCTGCGACGATCACCGCCGCGGCGGCGATGCGACGGCGGCCGAAGCCCTCGCCCAGCAGCAGCGCGCCCATCAGCGCACCGAACAGGACCGACGTCTCGCGCAGGGCCGCGACATGCGCCATCGGTCCCTGCGACAGCGCCCAGATCGCGATGCCATAGCCGCCATGCGCCACCAGACCGCCGGCCACGCCGCGCTGCCAGTTGCCGCGCAGATAGCCCAGCACCGCGCGCGGCCGCCGCCAGATCGCGAACAGCAGCAGCCATGGTCCTTCCAGCAGGTTGAGCCAGGCGATGTAGCTGATCTTATGCTCGAGCGAGGGTCCGGCTGCGCGCACGCCCAGCCCGTCGGCGACGATATAGAGCGCGATGGTCACGCCGGTGAGCAGCGCGAAGAACGTCGTCAGGCGATGGCGCCGACGCGCTTCCGGCGTGGCGCTTGTGACGGCCCCTTCTCGGCGATCCGGCAGCGCCAGCGCGATCAGCCCGCCCGAAAGCAGGATCACGCCGAGCACGTCCTGCAGACGCAATGCTTCGCCCAGCAGCCGGCCGGAGAAGACGGCGACCAGCAGCGGGCCCGACCCGCGCGCGATCGGATAGGCGTGGCTGAGATCGCCGTAGGCGTAAGCCTTGAGCAGGAAGACGTAATAGAAGACGTGGATCGTCACTGATCCGGCTGCCCATTTCCACGCCGCCGGATCGACCATGGGCAGGAATGGCACCAGGATCGCGCCCTGCAGCGCGCCCATGCCCATGATGACGCCGAACGTCGCCAATCGGTCGCTGCGGTCGGATTTGAGGATGGCGTTCCAGGTCGCATGCATCAGCGCGGCCGCGAGCAGCAGCGCGATAACGAGCGGGTCGAGCACGGTGGCCATGAGAGGGGAAAGACTTGCGTATGACGGTTTTGTTGCGGCCAGCATAGGCTGCCCCCAACGCCCCGTCTGCGGCCGTCGTGCCCGACAATGTCAGCGCTTGTCAGGAGGCCGTCCGTGCGACGGCCTCCCTCGTGCGTGGCCCTACTTGTCGAGCCAGATGTCCTCGAACCGCCAGCCGTTGTAGATGCTGTTGACGTGGATGGTCACACCCTTGACGTGGGGCTGCCAGCAGCCAGCCG
Source organism: Reyranellaceae bacterium (assembly GCA_050183765.1). GTDB lineage: Bacteria > Pseudomonadota > Alphaproteobacteria > Reyranellales > Reyranellaceae > JAFAZJ01. The sequence goes on from JBFXAZ010000019.1 coordinate 8,528, forward strand.
CCGTGCCGTGCGAGATGATCGGCCGGGCGACGTCTTCCTGCAGCTTGCGGTCGATCTCCCACACCAGACGCCGTCGCTTCTCGAAATTCGCTTCGCGCGACTGCGCCTCGAACAGCTTGGTCATCTCCGGGCTGCAGTAGTTGTTGTAGTTGCGCAGCGAGCCGCAGGCGTAGTTCTCGAAGAAGTGCTGGTCGGGGTCGTCGATGGCGCTGCCGGTGAGGTTCAGCGCGACCGAGTACTCCTTCTTGAACATGCGATTGTAGTAGACGGCGGTGTCGATGATCTCGAGCTCGCCGTCGACGAAGACCTGTCGAAGCTGGTCGATCAGGATCACCGCCGGATCACGGAAGGTGGCGATGTTGCGCGTACTGACCTTGACCTTCAGCCGCTTGTCGGGACCGTAGCCGGCCTGCTTCATCAGCTCGCGCGCCTGCGCGCGGTTCTTCTCGACGTCGCCGTAGAGCGCCTTGACCTGATCTTCCGGCAGGCCCCAGACGCCGTCGGGCGGCGGCAGCATGGTGCCGCCGATGCGGCTCTGGCCTTCGCTCAGGATGTCGACGAACGCCTTGCGGTCGAGCGTCAGCGCCATCGCCTTGCGGATCCGCTTGTCGTCGAAGGGCGGCGAATCGCGGTTGATGATCAGGTTTGTGCTGACGGCGGTCTGCCGCATCGTGCATTGCGCGTGCGGCGCGTCCTTCCGGATGTCCTTCATCAGGGGCACGGAGACGTCGGTCGGGAACGTCATGTCGAAATTGCCCGAGATGAACGACAGCATGCGCGTCGAGCGGTCTTGGATGACGGTGTACTCGATGCCGTCGAGATAAGGCTTGCCCGGCTTCCAGTAGTCGGGATTGCGCGCCAGCTTGACGCCCTCGTTCATCTTCAGCTCGACGAGCTTGAACGGGCCGCTGCCGACAGGCTTGCGCCGCATGTCGTTGAGCGGCACGTGGCAGGGGTACATCGGCGAGTAGCCCGAGGCGAGCAGCGCGAGAAGCGAAGGCTGCGGGTGCCTGACGTGGATCGCCACCTCGTGATCGCCGTTGGCCACGGTCTTCTCGACGTTGTTGTACCAGGCCTTGCGCGGGTTGCGCCGGAGCTTGTCCTTGGCCTTGCCGGTCAGCAGATCCATCGTGCAGACGACGTCCGCCGCGGTGAACGGCTTGCCGTCGTGCCACTTCACGCCTTCCTGCAGCTTGAACGTCAGCGCCTTGCCGTCGGCGCTCCAGGACCAGCTTTTGGCGAGATCCGGCACGATGGTCTCGAAGCTGTTGCGCGGCTTGTGCTGGTCGTACATCACGAGATTGTTGTAGACGGCCATGAACGGCACCGCGACGGACACGGTCGCTTCCTCGTGGATCGAGGCGCTGGGCGGCGTGTCCATGTGCTGGATCTTCAGCACGCCGCCGCGCTTCTGCGCCAGTGCGGCATCCGCCGTCACGACCAAGGCGGCCGCCGCGGTAAGCAAAGCGATACACCCGCTACGCGTTTTCATTGTCGTTCCCTCCCTTGCGACCGCACGTGCATTCGACGTCACGCCGGCCTGGTGTGAATCGTAACGCTCCTCCTCGAGATACGCGGGACACACGCGGCCCGTACGTCGGGCGCGTGGCGCGAGGATGCGCCGGGCGACGCGGCTGCCGCAAGCGCATCACACCCAAGCCGGAAACGCCCTCCGCGACCGAAGGATAGTCATGGTGCTTGACATGGATTCCAATATATTGGAAATCCGATCCACGATGGTGGATGAGACGAACCTCGACCGGCGCATTGGTGCCCGGGTGCGGGACCTGCGCGCCGCGCGCGGACTCACGCTGGAAGCGCTCGCCGAGCGCAGCGGGGTGAGCCGCTCGATGATCTCGGTGATCGAGCGCGGCGAGAGCAGCTCGACCGCGGCGCTGCTGGAGAAGCTCGCCGGCGGGCTGGGCGTGTCGCTGGCGAGCCTGTTCGATTCCCCGGTGCCGAAGGCCGATCCGGTCGCGCGCCGCGCCGGGCAGCCGCAATGGCGCGATCCGGCCTCCGGCTATGTCAGGCGCAACGTCTCGCCCGCCGGCGTCGCCTCGCCGATCCAGATCGTCGAGGTCGAGTTTCCCGTCGGCGCGCGGGTCGCCTTCGACAGCGGCGCGCGCGACACGCGCGTGCATCAGCAGGTCTGGGTGCTCGACGGCGCGATCGAGGTCAGCGTCGGCGACGAGCGCCATCTGCTGCATGCCGGCGACTGCCTCGCCTTCGTGCTCGACCGACCCACCGCCTTCCGCAACCGCAGCCGCAAGATCGCGCGCTATGCCGTCGTCATCGTCGGCCAGCCGGAGCCGCACAGATGAGCCGCTACACGATCCGGCAGGTCGACCGCCTCGACGAAGATCAGCTCGAAGGCCTGGCGGCGGTGCTGATCGATTGCGTCGAAGGCGGCGCCTCGGTGAGCTTCATGCATCCGCTCTCGCAGGCCAAGGCGCTGGCCTTCTGGCGCCGCGTCGCCGACGACGTCGGCAGCGGCGCCCGCGCCCTGCTGATCGCCGAGAACGACAGCGGCATCGTCGGCACCGTCCAGCTGGTACTCGAGCAGCCGGAGAACCAGCCGCACCGCGCCGACCTCTCCAAGATGCTGGTGCACCGCCGCGCCCGTCGCCTGGGTCTCGGCGCGGCGCTGATGGCGGCGGCCGAGGATGCCGCGCGCCGCGCCGGCAAGTCGCTGCTGGTGCTCGACACCGCCAGCGACGAGGCCGAACGCCTCTATGTGCGCGCCGGCTGGACGCTGGTCGGCGTCATTCCCGACTACGCCCTGCTGCCGCACGGCGGGCTCTGCGCCACCAGTCTCTACTACCGCAAGCTCGCCTGATGGAGAGCATTCACGTCGCGGCGGCGTTGCTCAGCGCCGTGCTGCACGCCTCGTGGAACGCCGCCGTCAAGGCCAGCGCCCGTCCGGCGGAAGCGATGGCGGCGCAGATGCTGATGAGCGCGGTGATCGCCCTGCCGTTCCTGTTCTGGACCGGACTGCCGCAGCCGGCGGCGTGGAAATGGGTCGCCGCCTCGACCCTGACCAACACGGTCGCGGTGAGCGCGCTGCTGAAAGCCTACGAGCTGGCCGGCTTCGGTATCGTCTATCCCGTCGTGCGCGCGATGTCGGTGGTTCTGGTGGTGCCGCTGGCTGCTTTGCTCGCCGGCGACCGGCTCGGCGCGACGGCGCTGCTGGGCATCGCGCTGATCGTCGGCTCGCTCGCCCTGCTGGCGCGTGGCGCGGGCCGCGACCAAGCCTTTCCGCCCCGTGCGCTGCTGTGGGTCGCGGTCGCCGGCATCGCCACGGCCGTCTACGTGATGTGCGACGCGCAGGGCGCGCGGGCAGCGGGCTCGCCGTGGGCCTATGGCTTCGTCGTATCGATCACCAACGCTGCGGCGATGTGGTGGCGCAATCGCCAGCGCGGCACGCCGCTCGCCCTGCTCTCGGCCAACTGGACCGTCGCCACGCCGACCGCCATGGCGTCGGTCGCGTCCTATGTGCTGATCCTCTGGGTCTGGAGCCAGGCGCCGATCGCGCCATCGTCGGCGCTGCGCGACACCAGCTCGGTCTTCGCCATCCTGATCGCCATCGTCTGGCTGCGCGAGCCACTCACGCCGTCACGCATCCTCGCCGTCCTGCTGGCCGCCGGCGCCGTCCCCTTGCTGCGCGTGTCATGAGCCCGGTTGTCGCCGTCTTCGCCGCTCGGCAGGATCATGCCGTGTCCGACACCGATCCTTGGCTCGACCGCTGGCTGACGCTGACCGCCGACCGTACCGCCGGTCGGCCAATCCTCGAGCTCGGCTGCGGCGGCGGTCGCGACACCGAGACCCTGGCGGCCGCCGGTCACGCGATCGTCGGCCTCGACGTGTCGCCCGAGGCGGTGGCGCGAGCCCGGGCGCGGGTGCCGGGCGCGACATTCCATGTCCAGGACGTCAGGGCGTCATTCCCCGCACCGCCCGGCGTCGGGGTCGTCCTGGCCAGCCTATCGCTGCACTATTTCGACTGGTCCGAGACGGTCGCGCTGGTCAACCGCATCCGCGCCCACCTCACGCCCGGCGGTATCCTGCTCTGCCGCCTGAATTCGACGGCCGACGTGCATCACGGCGCCACCGGCCATCCGCGCATCGCCGACGATTTCTACCTTGTCGACGGCGCGCCGAAGCGCTTCTTCGATCGAGCCGCGGTGGACACCCTGTTCAGCGATGGCTGGACGGTGCTGAGCTGCGCGGAACAGGTCGTCGACCGCTACGCACAACCCAAGGCCCTGTGGGAAGTGATCGCCGAACGGGCGGCCATGGACCCGCCCGGCCGCCCCCTGTAAGGTCCGCCCGCGAAAGGACATCCCATGCTGCTGGTCATCGATAACTACGACAGCTTCACCTACAACCTCGTGCACTACATCGGCGATGTCGGCGGCGTGTGCGACGTGCACCGCAACGACCAGATCACCGTGGCCGAGGTGCTGGCGCGCAAGCCGGCGGGAATCGTGCTGTCGCCGGGACCCTGCACGCCCAACGAGGCCGGCATCTGTCTCGATCTGATCAAGGCGGCGGCCAAGGAGCAGGTGCCGCTGCTCGGCGTCTGCCTGGGCCACCAGGCGGTCGGCCAGGCCTTCGGCGGCAGGGTGGTGCGCGCCGGCGTGCCGATGCATGGCAAGCTCTCGTCGATCCGCAGCACCGGCAAGGGCGTGTTCGAGGACGTGCCCTCGCCCTTCGAGGCGACGCGCTACCACTCGCTGATTGTCGAGCGCGCCAGCCTGCCTGGCGAGCTGGAGGTCGTGGCGGAACTCGCCGACGGCATGATCATGGGCATGCGCCACAGGAGCCTGCCGATCCACGGCGTGCAGTTCCATCCCGAGAGCATCGCCTCGCAGCACGGCCACAAGATCCTCGAGAACTTCCTGCGCATCGCCGGCGACCACCCCAGCCAGCAGAAGCGCGTGGCATAAGCAACGCACCCTCCTGTCATGTCGAGCGAAGCGAGACATCCAGGCCGGCTCCCCTAGATCCCTCGCTGCGCTCGGGATGACACAGAAGACGCCCCCTCTTTCGCCGGAAACGCTGGCCGCCCAGGCGCTGGGCTGGGTCGACGAGACGACGCGCGCGGTGGTGCCGCCGATCCATCTCGCCACCACATACCTGCGCGATCCCGACAACCAGTACCGCACGGGCCGCGTCTACAGCCGCGCCGATTCGCCGAACTACAACCAGCCGGAGGAATTGCTGGCGAAGCTCGAGGGCGGCGCGGCGGCGCTGGTGTTCTCCTCCGGCATGAGCGCGGCGACCGCCTGCTTCCTGGCGCTGGCGCCGGGCGACCACGTGATCGCGCCCAAGGTGATGTACTGGTCGCTACGCAACTGGCTGATGAACTTCGCCACCCATTGGGGCTTGAAGGTGGAGTTCGTCGATGCCGACTCGGTCGATGCCGTGCGCCGGGCGGTTCAGCCGGGCAAGACGAAGATGATCTGGCTGGAGACGCCGGCCAATCCGCTGTGGTGCGTCTCCGATATCGCCGCCTGCGCCAGGATCGCGCACGATGCGGGCGCCCTGCTCGCGGTCGATTCGACCTGTGCCACGCCGGTATTCACGCGGCCGATCGAGCACGGTGCCGACCTCGTGATGCACGCCGCCACCAAGTACCTCGCCGGCCACAGCGACGTGATCGCCGGTGCGCTGGTCGGCGCCCGCGACGACGATCACTGGAAGAGGATCCGCCTGATCCGTGCCCAGCTCGGCACGGTCCTGGGATCACTGGAATCGTTTCTCCTGTTGCGTGGCATGCGTACGCTTTACCCGCGCGTGCGGACCGCCGCAGACAACGCGCAATGGCTGGCGCGAAAGCTGGCAGCGCATCCGCTTGTCGAGGCCGTTCTCTTCCCCGGCCTGGCGGGCTTTGCCGGTCACGACGTCGCCCAGCGGCAGATGGCAGGCGGCTTCGGCGCCATGATGTCGATCCGCGTCAAGGGCGATCCCGCGCTGAACCTCAGTGGCGAGGCCGCCGCCATCGCCGTCGCCGCCCAGGTCGGCGTGTGGAAACGCGCCACCTCGCTGGGCGGCGTCGAGAGCCTGATCGAGCACCGCGCCAGCATCGAAGGCGCCGGCACCCCTGCTCCGCCCGACCTGCTGCGCCTGAGCGTGGGCATCGAGGCCAAGGAAGATCTCTACGCCGATCTCGACCAGGCGCTTGCCTTCGCCCATCGCCGCAACGCGTCCTAGGCGAAGGCGCGCGTCTCCGGCTCGAAGGGAATCATCGGCGTCTTGCCCGCAGCGACGATCGCGCCGCCGCGCCGCGTACCCATGGTGATGTTGGTCCACTTGTTGAGGAAGATCGGTGGCAGCTCGCGGCCGTCAGGCAGCGACAGCCACATGCGGATCAGGTGGCGCTTGCGCGCGGAGTCGGGCCAGTCCTCGTAGGCCGTGCGCGAGTGGAAGATCAGGTGGTTCTGCAGGTACTGGATGTCGCCGGGCTTGAACGGGATGCGCAGGCAGAAGCGATCCTCGGCGCAGATGGCGTAGAACAGGTCGATCGCCGCGCGCTGGCGCTCGGTCAACCGCGGCGCATCCGCGAAGCGCTGGCTCGACTCGATGTATTGCGGCAGCGGGCCATAGCCGTTGAACCGGCCGTTGTGGCGGGTGAAGACCGGCATCTCGAACCACGGCGTCGCACCCGGCGGCACCTCGCCGCGCCGGTCGAGCACCACGGGCTCGTAGAGCGCGGCGCACAGCTCGGGATCGCGCCGCAGCATCTCGTCGTGCACGGCGATGGCGCTGACGATGGCGCTCGTGCCGCCGCGCATCGCGGTGCGCACGCAGAGCAGGCCGACGACGTCGCAGGAATCGGAGTGGAAGGCGAGCTCGGCATTGCTCTGGGTCAGGCGGCGATTGACGTCGTCCGGCCGGTCGCCGACGTCGATCACATGGCCGATCATGTGGCCGTTGCGGTTTTGCGGCACCGGATCGCCGATGTGGCGCGATATGCCCCAGTAGACGCGCAGCTGCGTCTCGCGGTCGTAGCGCTCGACGGGAATGCCGCGGACATAGCCGAAGGCCGCGCCGTCCTTGATCCGCGTGCGCAGCGCCGCCAATCGCGACGACAGCCCCGGCAGCGCGAAGTCGTCCCGACCGATCGCCTGGATATCGAGGGGGCGGGAGCGCCGCACGGCCTCGTCGATCTCGGCGCGATCGTCATCGCGCAGTTCGAGCATCCAATCGTCACTGTCCCTGAAGTCGTCGGCGTGCCAGGCGGATGGTCCGCCGATCGGTGCGAGTTCGAGCATGCGTGGCTCCATTGGCTGCTGACGCCATGCTCCGCTGTTCCAAGGCATAAAAGAAGCTGTTGATCGCAATACCGATCATAAGCAATCCTTTGCCATGCAGGATCTTCGCCTCGACCAGCTGCGCACCTTCTGCCGCGTCGTGGAGCTTGGCGGCTTTTCGGCCGCGGCCGAACGCCTGGGCCTCAGCCAACCCGCCGTCAGCCTGCAGGTACGGCAACTCGAGAGGCGGCTGGGCGTGCGCCTGATCGAACGTGTCGGCAAGCGGTCGATGGCGAGCGACGCCGGCAAGCGCCTTCTCGCGCATGCCCGGCGCATCGAGGAGGCGGTCGCCGAGGCACTTGACGCGGTGGCCGCCGAGCGTAGCGACACGCTGGGGCGCGTGCGCATCGGCACCGGTGCGACTGCCGCGATCTATCTGCTGCCGCCGGTCCTGCGCGACCTGCGCCGCCGCTTCCCGTCGCTTGAGATCAGCATCACCTCGCAGAACACGGTCGATGTCCTGAAGGCGCTGGAGACCAATGCGGTCGATATCGGCCTGGTGACCTTGCCGGCGCCCGGCCGCGCCTTCGCCGTCACACCTCTGCTCGACGACGACTTCGTGGCGATCGCCTCGACCGAGGCCGAGCCCCTGCCGAAGACGGTAACGCCCGCCCTGCTGGCGGCGCGTCCGCTGATCCTCTACGAGACCGCCGGCAACACCCGCCGGCTGGCCGATGCCTGGTTTGCCCGCGCGGGCGTGCATCCCACGCCTGTGATGGACCTTGGCAATGTCGAGGCGATCAAGGAGCTGGTGGCGGCCGGGCTGGGCGTGGCGGTCCTGCCTGGCACCGCGATGCGCCGGCGCGGCGAGCGCCTGCCGATCACCACCCACACGCTCTCGCCGCGGCTCAGCCGCAAGCTCGCCCTGGTGATGCGCCACGACAAGGTGCTGGGGCGCGGCCTGCGCGAAGTGATCAAGTCGCTGAAGCGGCTGGGCGCACGCCAGCGGACCGCGGACGATTGAGCGGTCGCGCTACCAGCTCTTGAGCTGGCGCAGCTGCGGGGTCTTCTTGTGCTGATGCTCCTGCATCCGTCCGAGCAGCGCATCGAGCGCGGCGATCGCCTCGAACAGATACGGGCCCTTGTTGAGCATCACGCACTCGGCGCGCGCCGCCATCGCCGCGTCCGTCATCTCGCCGCGCGATGGCGTGCCCTTCTGGACGAGGTGCTCCAGGACCTGCGTCGCCCAGATCACCGGAATGTCGGCCGCTTCGCCGATCCAGAGGATTTCCTCCTGCATCTCGGCAAGACGCGCGAAGCCGATCTCGACCGCGAGATCGCCGCGGGCGATCATGACGCCGGTCGGCTGCCGACCGGCCGCCCGCACGACCATGTCCGGCAGATTGCGGACGGCGCGAGCGGTCTCGATCTTGAGGATCAGGGACAGGGTCTGCCAGTCGTCCGGCCGGCGCCTGGCGAGCGCATCCTGCAGCATCTGCACGTCCGCCGCCGACTGCACGAACGAGAATCCGATGCCATCGGCATGCGCGGCGGCGAAATCGAGCACGGCATGATCGGCCTCGGTCAGCGCCGCGATGTTCAGCTCCGTGTCGGGAAAGTTCAGGCCCTTCTCGGACTTGAGCCGAACGCCCTTGGCGCTGGACGATGTCGCACGGGCCATGAGTCCCCAAGGCTCGACCCGTTCGATCTCCGCACCCAGCTTGCCGTCGTCGACATAGACCCGCTGGCCGACCTTCGCGGCCGACAGCGCTTCGGACAACGTGCACTCCGCCGCGAAGTGCTCCTCCTCGACGCGAACCCGCTCCAGCCCGGCGCAAGGCGCAATTGCCAGCAGGTCTCCCTTCCGGACACGGTCCCGGTCTTGTGGCAGGCGCACTGCGCCCGTGCGGATCTTGGGGCCCGGCAGATCGATGAAGATCTTGAAGCGCCGCCCGGTCGCCTTTTCCGCGGCGCGCGCGTGCTCGATCATACGCTGCCAGCGGATTGCATTGTCGTGGGCGCCGTTGATACGCAGGGCTTCGACGCCATGAGCGGCAAGCGCCAGCATGAAGGAGGGATCGTCGGCCGCCGTGGTGGGACAGGTCACCAGCAGCGCGATGGGGCGGGACGAAGCGGACGCGCCCAGCAGTTCCCGGGTACGATCGGCGAGCCGGCGCTCGCCGGCGAACATGGCTTCGGCGCAAGGTCGCGTTTGCGGCGGCAGACCGCCAAGAGCGGCGAGCGCCGCCCTGACCGCGAGCAGAGTGGGAAGCACCCTGCTCTCGAGACGACCGAGCGACGACAGGCCGAGAGCGATCAGCGAACGCTGCAAGGCGCGAAGGTCGCGGCGGCGCAACGCCATGTAGTGCGCCAGATTGAGCGCACTTGGTTCGAATCCGGCGCGCACGATGGTGGCGGACCAGGCAGTCGCCGTCACTTCGCCCTCGCTGCGAACGGCGGAAATCAGTGCGTCGATCTCGTGGTGCAGAGTCAGGGCATTGGACGTCATATGGCTGGGCTACGGGTCGCTCGGGCTTCGAGCCCGACCATAGTGTCCGTTCAAGTCAGTCCTTTGACACAAGGCGAAGTACCGGGGCGGGCAGGCTGGCTTGGTGCTATGATGGCCGCATGAGAGGCGTGGCGCTGATCCTGTGTCTTGCGCTTGCGGCGGGCCATGCGATGGCAGCCGATCCGGCGCCGCGCCAGCGCATCCAGGTCTATCGCCAGCCCGGCGGCGCCACGATCATCATCCGGCGCGAGAAGCAGATCGTGCTGCGCAATGCCGACGGCACGCGCACAGTGCTCCCCGCGACGCCCACGACGCCCGCCCTGCCGCCGCGCTGGCAGCGCTGATCACTGCGCGGCGACCGCCAGCGGTCCGGCCATCTGGCGCGACACCAGCTGGGCGTAGAGCCCGCCTTTGGCGATCAGGCTGGCGTGGTCGCCGGTCTCGACCACCCTGCCCTCGTCCATGGCGACGATCAGGTCGGCGTCGCGCACCGTCGACAGGCGATGGGCGATGACGATGGTGGTGCGGTCGGCCTTCAGCCGATCCAGCGCGCCGCGCACCGCCTGCTCGTTGACCGCGTCGAGATGCGACGTGGCCTCGTCGAGGATCAGCACCGGCGCGTCCTTCAGGAAGGCGCGCGCGATGGCGACGCGCTGACGCTGGCCGCCCGAGAGGCTGGTGCCGCGCTCGCCCACCGGCGAATCGAGGCCCTCGGGCAACGCGTCAACGAGGTCCTTCAGCGATGCGTGCTCGACCGCGGCCATAAGGTCGGCCTCGCTGGCGTCTGGCCGTGCGATCAGGATGTTGGCGCGCAGGGTGTCGTTGAACAGATAGGTGTCCTGGGCCACCAGCGCGATGTTGCGGCGCAGGTCGTCGAGCTTCCAGTCCCGCAGGTCGGCGCCGTTGAAGGTGATGCGGCCGGCGTCGGGATCCCAGAAGCGCATCAGCAGCTGCGCCGTGGTGGTCTTGCCGGCGCCGGACATGCCGACCAGCGCCACGGTCTTGCCGGCGGGCACGACGAAGCTGACGTCGTGCAGCGCCGGCCGGTCGTGACCGGGATAGGTGAAGCGGACACTTTCCAGGGCCAGGGCCGCGGCGCCGGGCGTGGCCGGCACGCCCTTGCCGTCGGTCACCGGTACCGGCTCGCTGTTTAGCGCATAGACGCGGCGCGTCGAGCCCATCGTGTCGGCGAGCTGGCGGCCGACATGGGCGATCTCCGATACCGGCAGGAAGGCCGACCTCGCTAGCAGCGCCAGCAACGGCAGCACCGAGGGATCGATCGATCCACGCGCGGCCAGCCTGGCGCCGGCGGCGACCACCGCGAGCCCGCCGAGGCCGGTGAAGATCTCGGTGAGGCTGTGCTGCAGGGTGAGCTCGCGGAAGAACGGCAGGCGCAGGCTGGCGTGCCGCGCGGTGAGCGCGTCGAGCTTCTCGCCGCGCGCCGTCTCCTGCTGGAAGGCGACGATCTCGCCCAGCCCCTGCACCGAATCGACGGCGAAGGCGCCGCGCTCGCCCGCCGCCTCGCGGGCCCGCGAGCCCAGCCGGTCGACGCGCTTGCGCATCAGGAACGGGCTGAGCCCGACGGCGAGCAGGAAGGGCAGCAGCGCCAGCACGATCCAGCCGCTGGTCTGCCCGAGCACGATCAGCACCACCGACGGCACCAGGATGGCGACGAAGGCCGGCGCCACGGTGTGGGCGAAGAAGTACTCGACCAGCTCGACGTCGTGCGTCGCCAGCGCCATCAGATCGCCGGTGCGCCGACGCGTCAGGTAGGCCGGCGCCAGCGCGTCGAGCTTGCGAAAGGTGGCGATGCGCATCTCCGCCAGCAGGCGGAACGCCATGTCGTGCGCCAGCCAGGATTCCAGCCAGTGCAGCAGACCCGAGATCGGCGCCACGACCGCGAGCCCCCACAAGTACGGCGCATAGGGCTGGCCGTTCTTCAGCGCCTGCACCGCCAGCGCGCCCAGCACGCCGACGCCGATGAAGGCCACGACGCGCAGCACGCCGAAGGTGAAGGTCAGGCCGAGCTTGCCCTTCCACGGCAGGATCATCTTCATCAGCTCGACGGTCAGCTGGAACCAGCCCAGGCCCTCGGCGCGCAGGATGCCCTCGGTCTGAGCCGCCTTGAACGCCACGGCGCGTTCGGTGGCCGCGTCCTGGTGACCGGGCTCACGCAGAAGAGGCGCGGTCTCCTGCGCCTGACGCTCGCGTGCTTGTTCCGCCATCAAGGTGGCGTAGACGCCGCCCTGCCGCATCAGCGCGTCATGCGGACCGCTCTCGACCACCTTGCCCCCGTCGAGCACGAGGATGCGGTCGCAGCCGATGACGCTGGACAGGCGATGCGCCAGCACCAGCGTGGTGCGCCCGCGCATCAGCAGGTCGAGCGCCTCCTGGATGATCGCCTCGTTCTCGGCATCGACCGCCGACAGCGCCTCGTCGAGCACCAGGATCGGCGTGTCGCGCAGAAGCGCGCGGGCTATGGCGACGCGCTGGCGCTGGCCGCCGGAGAGCTTGATGCCCTTCTCGCCGACCACGGTGGCGTAGCCGTTCGGCAGGCCCGTCACGAAGTCATGGATGTTGGCGGCGCGCGCCGCAGCCTCAACCTGCTCATGGGTCGCGTTGGGGCGGCCCATGCGGATGTTGTCCTCGACCGTGCCGTGGAACAGGAACGTGTCCTGGTTGACCACCGAGATCATCGAGCGGATCTGCTCGAAGGACAGCGCGCGCAGATCATGCCCGCCGATGGTGACGCGGCCGCGCTCGGGATCGTGAAAGCGCAGAAGCAGGCGCACGATGGAGGACTTGCCGCCGCCCGAGGGGCCGACGATGCCGATGCGCTCGCCGGCTTCGGCACGGAAGCTCAGCCCGTCGTGCACGATGCGCGGGCTGCCGGGATAGCGGAAGCCGACATCCTCGAAGCCGATCGACGGCGCCAGCGGTTCGGTCAGCGCCGCCGGCCTGGCGTCATCGACTGACGGCTCATCATCGAGGATGGCGTAGATGCCCTGGGCCGCCGACATGCCGACCATGCCCTGGTGCAGCACCGAACGCAGCTCGCGCATCGGCCGGTAGACCTCGATGCCCAGCATCAGGATCACCAGCAGCCCGGCCATCGACAGCGCGCCGCTTTCGACGCGCGCGGCACCCAGCGCCAGGGCCGCGGCCGCGCCGCACGCGATCGCGGTGTCGGTGATGCCCCGCGCCGCGGAGTTGGTCGCCAGAACCCACATGGTGCGCCGGAACAGCTCGCGCGCGCGCTCGGCCAGTCTATCCGCCCGCACGCCGCTCTGGCCGAAGGCCTTCAGGGTCGCCAGGCCCTGGATCGAATCGAGGAAATCGGCGGCGAAGGCGGCATAGGCGCGCTGGCGGTTGAGCGAGGCCTGCGTGTCCTTCTTGTGCCACAGGCCCGGCGCGAACAGCGCCACCAGCGCGAAGCCCAGCATCACCAGCGCCACCGGCAGGTCGACGAAGGCCACGGCGACGAAGATCAGCGGCGGCGTCAGCAGCGCGATCAGGAACTGCGGCAGGAACTGCCCGAAATAGACCTCGAGCTGCTCGACGCCGTCGACCAGCGACAGCGTCAGCGCGCCGGACCGCCGCCGCGCCACCGCCGCCGGCCCCAGCGCCGCGATGCGATCGAAGATCGCGCGTCGGAGCCTGCGCTGAACCCGCGCCGCCGTCTCGTGCGCGACCATCGTGCGCGCGTGCTCGAGCGCGCCGCGCAGGATCATCACGCCGGCGATCGCCGCGATCGGCCACAGCAGCGCTTGAAGATCCTTGCCGGCGAAGATCTCGGCGATCAGCCAGCCCAGCAGCGCCAGGCGCGTCACGCCGGCCACCACCGCCGCCAAGCCGATGACCACCGCCCAGGCGATGCGGCCACGCACCCCGGAGGTGAAATTCAACAGACGCCGTTCGACATGCATGGCTCAGCTCCAGAACCCCTTGTCGCCTTCGGCCCTGGCGGCCGCGCGGTCCAGCCCGACATCGGCCAGCAGCCGCTCATCGAGCGCGCGCAGCGCCGCGCGCGTGCGCGCCAGCTCCAGGCGATGACGCACCGCGTCATACAGCCTCCGCGGTATCTCAAAATCCCAACGATGGGCAAACAGTGTGTCCGTGACAAAGGCCATGGATCAATCCTTGAGAAGCGTTCGCAACAAACTAGGCCGTTCACACATGTTCGTCATTCGACAAGAATGACCACGTCATGTACATTTTCGTACATGAGTGCCGACTGGGACGATCTCCGTGTTTTCCTCACGCTGGCGCGCGAGGGCAGCCTGACCATGGCCGCGAAGCGATTGGGCGTGAGCCATCCGACAGTGGCCCGGCGCGTCCACGCGCTGGAGCAACGCATCGGCGCGAGGCTGTTCGACCGGCTGCCCGACCGCTTCGCGCCGACCGCCGCGGGCGAGGAGCTGCTCGATGACGCCGAGATGATGGAGCGCGCGGCCGAATCGATCGGCCGGCGCAGCGCCGGGCTGAGCGATACCGCGCGCGGCGTGGTGCGCATCTCCGCCGGCGAGGCCATGACGGTGCTGCTGGCACGGCACGTGCCCGGCCTGCGCGCGCAGCTGCCCGGGATCGAGTTCGAGATCGCGACCAGTCACATGCTGGCCAATCTGTCGCGGCGCGAGGCCGATCTGATGCTGCGCGAGCAGGTGCCCGACCTCGCCGACATCGTCGCGCGCAAGCTCGGCCGCGTCGCCTATGCGATCTACACCGCGCCAGATCGCGTGCCGGTCGGTCGGCCTTCGCCCGAGAAGCTGCGTACGCTGCCGTGGGTCGGCTTCGACGATGACCACAGCTACATGCCGGGCCAGAAATGGATCACCGCGCTGCTCGACGGCGCCAAGCCTGCCATGCGGGTCAACAACTGGCTGGTTGTGCACGAGGCGGTGCGCCACGGCGCCGGCCTGTCGATATTGCCCTGCTATCTAGGCGATACCGATGCGCGCTTGCAGCGTGTCGGCGGCGTTCTCGAGGACGTCGTGGTCGAGCAATGGCTGCTGGTGCATCGCGACCTTCGCTCGTTGCCGCGCGTCCGCGCGGTGATGGATGCTGTGATCAATCTGTTTCAGCGGCACAAGGCGTCGCTGGAGGGACGCGACCGCGGTACCCGCGCCGCCGCCTAATTCTCGCCTCATGGCAACGCCGTTCCCCGCCTCGCGTTGTGTCGCGATCGGGCGCCCTGGCGCCCGCTGCTACACGGAGGCGGAACATGCTGAAACGACTGACGGTGGCCGCGCTGGTCGCTGGATCCTTCGTCGGCGCACCGATCGCCCAGGCGCAGAATGTCGCGGCGCAGCCGCCGGCCGGCCCGCCGCGCAGCGGCGTCAATGTCGGCTCGCTGAACTGCACGGTCGCCGGCGGCGTGGGCTTCATCTTCGGGTCGTCGAAGGATCTCAGCTGCATCTTCTACCGCGACAACGGACGCGCCGAGCTCTACCAGGGCAAGATCAAGCGCTTCGGCATCGATATCGGCTTCACCAAAGAAGCCCACATCGTCTGGCTGGTCCTCGCACCGGGCTATGTCGAACCCGGCGCGCTGGTCGGCGACTATGGCGGCGTGACAGCAGCGGTCGCGGCCGGCCTCGGCGTCGGGGCCAATGTGCTGGTCGGCGGCGGCCAGCGGCAGATCACCCTGCAGCCGATCAGCGTCGAAGGCTCGGTCGGCCTGAACATCGCCGCCGGCATCGCCGAGATCCAGCTCACCCCGCCGGTTCGGTAAGCGATTGCAGGTCCCAGAAGGCCTCCCGTCCCGAGGGACGGGAGGCTTTTCCTGCGTGTAGGCTTCGCCGCAACGCGCAGGGAGGGACGAGACCGTGGCGGGCAAGCTTCAGGACAAGGTCGCGATCGTCACCGGCGGCGGCAGCGGCATGGGTCGCGACACCGTGCTGAGTTTCCTCGACGAGGGCGCCAAGGTGCTGGTGGCCGACCTCAACGAGGACAACGGCAAGGAGACCCTGTCCCTGGCGCGCGCCCGCGGCCAGGGTGAGCGCATCGGCTTCGTCCGCACCGACGTGGCGCAGGAACACGACGTCGCCGCCATGGTGGCCGAGGCCGAGAAGCATTTCGGCACCCTCGACATCGCCTACCTCAATGCCGGCGTCGGCGGCGCCTTCGGCCCGATCGCCGAGACAACCGTCGAGGGCTGGGACTACACCTTCGCGGTGCTTGCCCGCAGCGTCTTCCTCGGCATGAAGCACGCCTCGATCGCCATGCGCCGGCACGGCCGCGGCGGCGCGATCCTCAGCACCGCCTCGATCGCCGGCATTGTCGGTGGCGGCGGCTCGCACGCCTACTCCGCCGCAAAGGCCGCCGTGATCAGCCTCACCGAAAACGTCGCCGCCGAGCTGGCCCCGCACCGCATCCGCGTCAACGCCATCGCACCGGGCGTGATCTCGACGCCGCTGGTGCATCGCGGCCGGCCGGAGAAGTTCGAGCAGCAATTCGCGCGGCAACCCTGGCCCGAGCGCGGCGAGGGCAAACACATCGCCGCCGCCGCCGTGTTCCTGTGCTCCGATGATGCGCGGTTCATCACTGGCGAGGTGCTGAAGGTCGACGGCGGATTGCTGGCACAGGGCATCGCGCTATGGGGTGCCGGCAAGGACAATCCGTTCCTGCGCACCGCCGGCGTCAACCACGGCTCCACCGGCAAGCCGATGGAGGTGCGACGCCTCGAGTAGTTCGCTCGGCACGCGATTCCACTCCAGGCGTTGTCCTGCACCGCCGGGAGCAGCATCGGTCACGTTCCGGCGCGGCAGCTTGCGCCGGGCTGCGCGCGCACCACATGCCGCGTGCACCAACGCCGTGGGCAACGGTGAGCGGCACAACGAGGGGATACCGATGCACGACCAGGAAAGCCTGCGCGCGCTGACCGAGTCGGTTGGGCGCTACTTCGATCTCATGCACGATTGCGATGTCTCGCGCTTCGATCGCGTGTTCCGCCCGACTGCCAACCTGCACGGCTATCGCGAGGGCGTGATGACGGTGTGGTCGGCGGACGCCTATCGCGACATCCTCGCCAAGCGCACGTCACCGAAGGCCCTGGGCGCGCCGCGAGAGGAGGAGATCCTGCTGGTCGACCTCGCCTCCGACGCCCAGGCCTTCATCAAGCTCCGCGTGCGCATCAACAACCTCGTCTTCGTCGACTACCTCACCTATCACCGCTTCGACGGCGAGTGGCTGATCACCGCCAAGGCCTATCACGTCGAGCGCACGCTGCCGCCGACCTCTTGAATCCGGTGACCTGATCACAATCTAATGACGATCGGTGCGGGGACGACCCCGCGTCATCACCGCATCGGCAGGGACGACCCTGCCATGGCTCCCAGAGGAGGACGTCATGGCGTGGGTCGTTCTTTCTTTTCCGGGCTGATGCTGCCCGCAGCCGAATGGCGGCATTCCGCTTCGCGTGACGTGCGCGTCATCAATCCTTGTTCGCCACCCCGGCCGGCCGGTACCTTCGTCGCGACCTTCGGAACCCTGCCCCCGGGAGGACACGATGAAGTTCACCTGGTTCCACCTGATGCCGTGGCCCCACCTGCCGGACGATTTCCGCGAGAAATATCGCTCGGTCTGGGTCGACATCCCGACGACGCTGTACGACGCCAAGCGCGGCCATCACGTCTACCACGACTACTTCGACCAGCTCGAATACGCCGAGGAGATGGGCTTCGACGCGCTGGGCGTGAACGAGCATCACGCGAACGCCTACGGCCTGATGCCCTCGCCCAACCTGATGGCGGCCGCCCTGGCGCGGCGCACCAGCAAGGCGGCGATCATGGTGCTGGGCGATTCGATCGCGCTTTACAACCCGCCGATCCGCGTCGCCGAGGAATTCGCGATGCTCGACGTGATCACCGGCGGCCGGCTGGCCTGCGGCTTCCCGGTCGGCACGTCGATGGACACCAACTATGCCTACGGCACCATCCCCGCGCTGACGCGCGAGAAGTACAACGAGGCGCACGAGCTGATCATGCGGGCCTGGCGCGAGGATGAGCCCTTCGCCTTCAACGGCCGCTACACCAAGCTGCGCTACGTCAATTGCTGGCCCAAGCCGATCCAGCGCCCGCGGCCGCCGATCTTCATCCCCGGCGGCGGCTCGATCGAGACCTACGATTTCTGCCTCGAGTTCGACTACACCTACTGCTACCTCAGCTACTCGGGCTACATGCGCGCCAAGCAGCTGATGGAAGGCTACTGGGAGCGCGTCGCCAAGGCCGGCAAGGACGAGAGCCCCTATCGCGGCGGCTTCGCCCAGGTGATCTGCGTCGCCGACACCGATGCCGAGGCGGAGAAGCTCTACGCCCAGCATATCCACTACTTCTACAACCGTTGCCTGCACGTCTATCCCGGCTTCGCCGATGCGCCCGGCTACCGCACCGTGAAGACCCTGCAGGCCAACATGATCACGCAGCTCACCCAGGCGCAGCTGCGCAACTACCCGACGCTGACCTGGAAGGACCTGGTCGACCAGGGCTACGTCATCGCCGGTTCGCCCAAGACGGTCTACGACCGCATGGTCGACCTGGCCAAGACGCTGCGCGTCGGCAACATCTTCGGCCTGTTCCAGGTCGGCGACATGCCCGGCGACAAGGTGCGCCACTCGACCAAGCTGTTCGCCGAGCAGGTGATGCCGCGGCTCAAGGCCGATCTGTTCCAGGAGTGGAAGGACGAGGACCGCTTCTGGATCAAGCCGATGCAGCAGAGCGAGCGTCGCCAGGTGGCGGCGGAGTAGGCATGACCATCACGTCTCGTTTGATCGACGTCGCCGGCGGCCGCAACAAGGTCCGCGTCTACGAAGGCGGCGACGGGCCGCCGCTGTTCTACCTGCATGGCGCCGGCGGGCTGATGCGCGAGGACCGCGTGCTTGCCGCGCTGTCGCGCCACTACCGCGTCCACGCGCCGCTGCTGCCGGGCTACGAGGATTCCGTCGGCGAGGAGCGCCTGCGCGACATGCTGGACATCACCCTGCACGGCTACGACGTGATGCAGGCGCTGGGCCTGAGCAAGCCGCTGGTCGTGGGCCATTCGATGGGCGGCATGATCGCCGCAGAGATGGCCGCGATCGCGCCCAACGAGATCGAGCGTCTGGCGCTGATCGCGCCCGCGGGCCTGTGGCTGCCCGACCATCCGATCGTCGACATCTTCGCGCTGCTGCCGCAGGAGTTCCCGCACTACCTGTTCCACGACGTCGAGGCGGGCGTGAAGCTGATGACGCCCGGCGGCGACATGAACGACGTGAAGTTCCTCGCCGAGTTCATGATCGCCAACGCGCGCCGCCTGGGCACCGCCGGCAAGATGCTGTTCCCGATCCCCGAGCGGGGGCTGTCGGAGCGGCTGTATCGCATCAAGGCGCGCACCCTGATCGTCTGGGGCGAGAACGACAGGCTGATCCCGCCGCTCTATGCCCAGGCGTTCGTCAAGGGCATCGCCGGGGCGCGGCTCACCACCATCGCGCAGGCCGGCCACCTCGTCGGCCACGAAAAGCCCGAAGCACTGGTCGAGGCGCTGCGCACGCTGAACTGATCGCGGCGCTCTTGCCTGCCACGCCAACTCGCACTACGCGCTTCGCCCCGACCACCATCTCTAGTGGCGCCTTCATCAAACCGACACGACCTGTGGATATTCTACAGGGATGAAGTCGCTATTCGACGGTGCCCTTCAGCACCTGTTCACTTGGGCGTTCAAGGGCTTGGTCTACCCGCAGATCTGGGAAGACCCGGATATCGACATGGAGGCGCTGGCGATCGCGCCCGACAGCCATGTCGTCGCCATTGCCTCCGGCGGCTGCAACATCCTGTCCTACCTGGTCGCCGATCCCCGGCGCATCACCGCGGTCGACCTCAGCCCGGCGCATGTCGCGCTCAACCGGCTCAAGCTGGCCGCGGCGCGCGAGCTGCCGGACTGGTCGGCCTTCTATCGCTTCTTCGGCGCCGCCGACGCGCAGGAGAACGTCGAGGCCTATTGGCGCTTCCTGGCGCCCACGCTGGACAGCGCGAGCCGGCACTACTGGGAGCGCCGCCGCGTGCTCGGCATGGGGCGCCGCCGCATCGGCATGTTCGCGCGCGACTTCTATCACCATGGCCTGCTCGGCCGCTTCATCGGCATGGCGCATGTCGTGGCGCGCGCCTATGGCATCGACCCGCGCGACGTGCTG
The DNA here is from genome assembly GCA_050183765.1 of Reyranellaceae bacterium. Taxonomy (GTDB): domain Bacteria; phylum Pseudomonadota; class Alphaproteobacteria; order Reyranellales; family Reyranellaceae; genus JAFAZJ01. Next base: position 28,452 of record JBFXAZ010000019.1, read on the forward strand.
AGCGCGCGCAGCCTGGGCGAGCAGCGCACCATCTTCGATACCGCGCTGGCGCCGCTGTTCGACAAGCGCCTGGTGCGCTGGGCGACCAGCCGGCGGCTGTCGCTCTACGGCCTGGGCATCCCGCCGGCGCAATACGCCGCGCTGGCCGGCGGCGGCGACATGGCGCCGGTGTTGCGCCAGCGCCTGGAGCGTCTGGTCTGCGGCTTCAGCATCGCCGACAACTACTTCGCCTGGCAGGCCTTCGGCCGCGGCTACGACGACAGCGGCGAAGGCCCGCTGCCGCCCTATCTGCGCCGCGACCATTTCCCGGCGATCCGCGAGCGCGCCGGCCGCGTCCTGGTGCTGCAGCAATCGCTCACCGACTACCTCAGGTGCTGCCTCTCGGCTTCGCGGGACCGCTACGTGCTGCTCGATGCGCAGGACTGGATGGACGACGCGCAGCTCAACGCGCTGTGGGCCGAGATCACGCGCACGGCGAAGCCCGGCGCACGCGTGATCTTCCGGACCGCGGCGGAACCCAGCCTGCTGCCCGGCCGCGTCGATCCCGCGATCCTGTCGCGCTGGCGCTACGAGGAAGCGCAGTCGCGCGACCTCACGCGGCGCGACCGCTCGGCGATCTATGGCGGCTTCCATCTCTACGTGCTGGAGGATGCCGCTTGAGCCAGGAGCTGATGGATCGGATCTATCGGCACCAGCGCCACTTCTACGACGCCACCCGCAAATTCTATCTCCTGGGCCGCGACCGGTTGATCGCCGGCCTGAGACCGCAGGATTCCGACCACGTGCTGGAGATCGGCTGCGGCACGGCGCGCAACCTGATCCTCGCGGCGAGGCGCTACCCCGGAGCGCGCCTTCACGGCATCGACCTGTCGGCCGAGATGCTGGCGACGGCGGAGCGTGCCGTGCGCCGCGCCGGGCTTGGCCGCCGCGTCCGTCTGGCGCAGGCCGACGCCACCTCGTTCGACCCGCAGGCGCTGTTCGGCGTCGCGCGCTTCCAGCGCGTCTTCGCCTCCTACAGCCTGTCGATGATCCCGCCCTGGCGCGAGGCGCTGGCGCACGCGATCACCGCCGTGGCACCCGGCGGCCAGCTCCACGTCGTCGATTTCGGCGAGCAGTCGCGCCTGCCGTCGCTGTTCCGCTTCTCGCTGCGTCGCTGGCTCGCGGCGTTCCACGTCACACCGCGCGCCGAGCTCGAGGCGGTGCTGGCCGAGCATGCGCAGGCGCTGGGCGCCACCCTGCGCTGCGAGCGTCCGCACCGCGACTACGCGCGCTACGCGGTGCTGGCGCTGCCTAAGATGGCGACCGCAGCGCCAGCCGCGGCCCCAATGGTGTCGAGCGCACGCTGAGCACGCGTTTCTGCCCCAACGGAAAGCGAAAGTGGACCGCGCCGTCGCGGCACACGACGTCCGACAGGATGCCGGGCCGCCATGCTCCGCCCAGTCGCCGCCTGTCGCGCACCCGAAATCGCGCATCGAGCAGCAAGATCGTCAGCTCCTCTTCGTAGGGCGAATCCCAGGTGAGGAGCAGCACGTGATGCCGACCATCCGTGAACTGCGCGTCGAGGCAGCTGCCAGCAACCCGCCCCACGACCTCGCCATCGGCGAGCAACGGCGACGTGGTGGCACCGGGCATCGCGTGGCCGAGCGCGAAACGGGCGCTTGGCCGCAGCGCCGTCACAGCTTCGGGCCGAACGCCTGCACAATGATGCCGTCAGCGCGCTGCACCGCGCCCATGCCGAGATAGCAAGCCTTTCCGGGTGTGCAGACGGGCGTTTGCGCGGACATCGACTTCACCATGAGGTCGAAGAACTCCTCGCCCATGATGCCGCCCAGCACGCCGCCGATCAGCGCGCCGATGGCGGCGCCCCACGGCCCGAATCGCACGCCGCCATAGGCGCCGACCGCGGTGCCCAGCGCGATCGAGGCGCCCAGCGACATCGCCTCCTTGCACGCCTGGTGGACCATGTTCTCGGAGGTGGCGATGTTGTAGACGGAGATGCCGATGGTGATGATCCACAAGCCGCGCGCCAGCTTGCCCAGGCGTGCCGCCTGCGCGGTGACGCGGGGATTGGCGCGGCCCGATGCCTTGACGACCTCTTCGTAGACCGCCGTCTGGCCGGCGGCGTCGAGCTCGGCGAAGCCTTTCTTGAAGATCTTCTGGGCGTAGTGCTCGACCAGCTCCTCGAGCAGCTTGCCCTTCTCCTTGAGCGCGACCGAGGTGGCCTTGCCGACCGGGCTCAGTTTCAGGCGCGTCGCTTCCATGATCTCGTTGCGCATCTGGTTGGCGGCTTCGGCCGCCTGCTGCGCGGTCATGTTGCCCGCCCCGTAGCTCTCCCAGATCTTGGCGGCGAATTCGCTCGTGTACTCGAGGTAGGCCTTTCGCGCCGCGCTGTCCTTGATGAACTGCGCGGCAAAGGTCGCCGCCGCCGACTTAAGCGTGAGCAGGGCGGTTGCGACATTGTCGTGGGTTGCGTTGTCCGACATTGCTTTCCTCCCTTTTGTGTTCATGGCGATGCTGGACGGACGACACAGCGGCCGATATCAGAGCTTCTTGCGCGTGATGCCTCCGTCCAGCTTGCCCTTCGTCGCGCCATAGGTGTGTGCGGTGCCGCCGAACAGCGTGCCAGTCGATATCGGCTTGTCGCTCGCGTCGTAGCGGACCGTGGCGCCCACCGTGCTGGAGACGACGTACAACTCACCGTTCCACGGATCGCAGATGCACAGGTACTTCGTGCCCAGGAAGTCGTGGACCTCATCGCAAACGACGGCGTGACCGCCACCCCCATCCCAGGTAACGCCGAGAATCACGGGATTCCCGCTGGCGGTCCCGTCAATGATCGCTTGCACGAGATTCGTTTCGCCGACGTTGGAATACTCCCATTGGCCCAGTCCGAGATCGGCCAGGACCTTGGGATAGAGTGATCGCCTGGCGCCCTGTGTGTTGAAGTCGTGCGCCGACCCCTTGGCCTTCTCGTAGAGCTTGTAGACCTCCGCCTCGCTCTTGACCGCGTAGTCGTACGCTGCGTTGGACAACGTCTGCCCGACATAGCTGCCGCCGGGCAAGCCGCTGGCCTGCAGTTGCGCGCCGGCGGCCATGCCGGCGAACATCAGGCCCTTCTTGATCTTGAAGTTGACCATCACCATCGAGGCCATCGCGCAGGACATGTTCTTGTCCTGGGAGCGAACCATGTGGACGCTGGCAAATCGGGAAATCCGCACGAACCAGGACATATGAGCCTCGCCGTGATATTAAAAGTAAATACTCACTCATGCTATCACAGAATGGGCGCACGTCACGTGAATTGCGCGTGACGATCCACAATCGCTATAGCTGCCATCACATGACCTACATTGGAAGCCCTCGCCCATGAGCGGCGACATCGACGAATTCCGCCAGCTTCTTGCCAAGGTCGGCACCGGTGCCAGCCTGAGCGAGAGCGAGGCCGAACGCGCCTTCGACATCATGACCGCAGGCAACGCCACGCCGGCCCAGATGGGCGCGTTCCTGATGGCGCTGCGGGTCCGAGGCGAGAGCGTCGAGGAACTCGCCGGCGGCGCACGCGTGCTGCGCAGCAAGGTCCTGAAGGTCGAGGCGCCCGAGGGCACCATCGACATCGTCGGCACCGGCGGCGACCACCACGGCACCTACAATGTCTCGACCGCCTCGGCGCTTGTCGTGGCCGGCTGCGGCGTGCCGGTGGCCAAGCACGGCAACCGCGCCTTCACGTCCAAGTCGGGCGCCGGCGACGTGCTGTCGGCGCTGGGCGTCGGGATGGACGTGCCGATCCCCGCCCTGGAGCGCGCGCTCGCCGAAGCCAGCATCTGCTTCCTCATGGCGCCACGCCATCACAGCGCCATGCGCAACGTCGCCGGTCCGCGGGTCGAGCTCGCGCCGACACGCACCATCTTCAACCTGCTGGGCCCGCTGTCGAACCCGGCACTGGTCAAGCGCCAGCTTGTGGGCGTCTACGAGCGGCGCTGGGTGCCGCTGGTTGCCGGCGCGCTCGGACGCCTGGGCCTGGAGCGCGCCCTGGTCGTGCACGGCGCGGACGGCATGGACGAGATCACGACCACGACCACGACCCATGCCGCCGAGATGACGCGCGACGGCAGCGGCAACGTTACGGTGCGCGAAATCGAGATCGCACCGGAGGACGCCGGCTTGCCGCGCAGCACGATCGAGCAGCTCAAGGGTGGCGACCCGGCGCACAATGCGCGTGCCATCCATGCGGTGCTGGCGGACGAGGCGAGCGCCTTTCGCGATATCGTGCTGCTCAACAGCGCCGCGGCGCTGATGGTCGCCGGCAAGGCAAAGACCCTGAAGGAAGGCGCCGCGCAGGCCGCGCAGTCGATCGCCTCGGGCGCCGCCAAGGCGTCCCTTGCGCGCCTGGTCGAGCTCTGCGGCCCGGTTGCGGCGTGAGGACGAGATGGCCGACAGCGATACCCTCAAGATGATCGCCGGGTTCGCCGCCACCGGCACGGCGCTTGACAAGATCTGCGCCGACAAGGCCGAGCTGGTGGCGCAGCGCAAGAAGGCGCGCCCCTTGGCCTCGCTCGAGGCCGATGCCCGCGCCGCCGGCCCGACGCGCGGCTTCGGCAAAGCCCTGCGGGCGGCCGTGGCTGCCGGGCGTTACGGGCTGATCGCCGAGATCAAGAAGGCCTCGCCGTCTAAGGGGCTGATCCGCCCCGATTTCGACCCGCCGTCCCTGGCCGCCGCCTATGCTGCCGGCGGCGCCACCTGCCTCTCGGTGCTGACCGACACCCCCTATTTCCAGGGCGACGACTCGTACCTCGCGGCCGCCCGCGCCGCCGCTCCCGGACTCCCGGCCCTGCGCAAGGACTTCATGATCGACCCCTATCAGGTGGTCGAGAGCCGCGCCCTGGGAGCCGACTGCATCCTGCTGATCATGGCCTGTCTTTCTGATGGATTAGCGGCAGATCTTCATGCAGCTGCGGATGCCTGGGGCATGGACGTGCTGATCGAGGTTCATGATCAAGTGGAACTTGAACGAGCACTTAAACTGAATTCTCAATTACTGGGGATTAACAATCGTAATCTCAAGACACTATCTGTATCTCTTCAGACAACACTCGAACTTGTAAGATCCATCCCCGAAGGCAAGCTTGCGATCTCCGAAAGCGGCCTAGACAGCCCGCAGGATCTCGCGCGCATGGCCGAGGCCGGGGCGCGCTGCTTCCTGATCGGCGAGAGCTTCATGCGCAAGCCGGACGTCGCCGCCGCAGTGCGGGCGATGATCGCCGATCCCCTGCCCCTGGTGGCGGCGTGAGCGAGTTCACCCATTTCGACCCGCAGGGCAATGCCCGCATGGTCGATGTCGGCGAGAAGGCCGAGACCGAGCGGGTGGCGACGGCGCGCGCTTCGGTGCGGATGAAGCCCGAGACCCTGCGTCTGATCCAGGACAACGCGGTGGCCAAGGGCGACGTGCTGGCGGTGGCGCAGCTTGCCGGCATCATGGCGGCCAAGCGGACGCCCGACCTGATCCCGCTCTGCCACCCGCTGGCGCTGACCTCGGTGCAGGTGACGCTGCGCTGCGCGCCCGAGACATCGAGCGTGGAGATCGAGGCCACCTGCCGCCTGCGCGGACGAACCGGGGTCGAGATGGAGGCGCTGACGGCGGCCTCGATCGCCGCGCTCACCGTCTACGACATGTGCAAGTCGGCCGACCGCGGCATGGCGATCGGCGAGGTCCGGCTGGTGCACAAGTCCGGCGGCAAGTCGGGCACCTACGAGGCTCCCTGATGCTTTCGGTCAACGACGCCCTCGCCCGCATCGTCGGCGCCTTCGCACCGCTGGCGACGGAGACCATCTCGGTCGCCGACGGCACCGGCCGCGTGCTGGCCGAGCCGGTCATCGCCCGCCTCGATCAGCCCGCCGCCGATCTGTCGGCGATGGATGGCTACGCCGTGATCGGTGCGGATTGCACGAGCCTCCCGGCGACGCTGAAAGTGGTTGGCGTGGCGCCCGCCGGCGGTTCCTACGATCAGGCTCTGCAGCATGGCGAGGCCGTGCGCATCTTCACCGGCGGCCCGTTGCCCGTCGGCGCCGACACGATCGTCATCCAGGAGAACACCAAAGCCGACGCACCGGGTAGCGTGACCATCCTCGAGGGCGCGGATCCCGGCCGACATATCCGGCGCAAGGGCCTCGACTTCTCGAAGGGCGCCGAGGGCATCGCCGCCGGCGTCGTGCTGACGCCGCGCGACGTGGCCCTGGCGGCGGCGATGAACGTGCCGTGGCTCACGGTGTGGCGCCGCCCGCGCGTGGCCATTCTCGCCACCGGGGACGAGTTGGTGATGCCGGGTGAGCCGATCGGTCCCAACCGCATCGTCTCGTCTTCCGGCCTCGCCGTCGCCGCGCTGGTCAAGGGATGGGGCGGCGAGCCGACGGTGATGGGCATCGCGCGCGACGATCGCGGCGTGATCGGCCGGCATGTCGCGGCGGCCAAGCGCTTCGACCTGCTGGTGACCCTGGGCGGCGCGTCGGTCGGCGACCACGACCTCGTGCAGGACGTGCTGAAGGCTGAGGGCTTCTCGCTCGACTTCTGGCGCATCGCCATGCGGCCGGGAAAGCCGCTGATGTTTGCCGACGCGCCGGGCTGCAAGGCGCTGGGCCTGCCCGGCAATCCGGTCTCGACCCTGGTCTGCGCCCTGCTCTTCCTGCGCCCCGCAATCGAGCGCATGAGCGGGCTGCCCGGCCGGGCCGTTTCGACGACACTCGCGCGGCTGACGGTCGATGTGGGTGCCAACGACACGCGCGAGGACTATGTGCGCGCCACGCTGGCGCGCGACGCGCAAGGCGGGCTCAGCGTCGCACCGTTCAAGGTCCAGGACAGCTCGATGCTGGGCATCATGGCGCGCGCCAACGGCTTCATCGTGCGGCCCACCCATGACCCGGCAAGGCGTGCCGGCGAGGCCGTGACGGTTGTGGATTTCGGGACAATGGGCGGCGCTTTCTGAGCGATTGTCAGGGCGCAACTTGACGCAAAGCGCGAACTAAACTAGAACACGCGTGTCGTTTCGCGTTTTGTTCTAGATGTAGTGTCCGCCAGCGGGAGACGGTTATGCTCACCCGAAAACAATACGAACTGCTCGTTTTCATCAACCAGCGCCTCAGCACCGGCGGCGTCTCGCCTTCCTTCGACGAGATGAAGGAGGCGCTGAAGCTGAAGTCGAAATCCGGCATCCACCGCCTGATCACCGGGCTCGAGGAGCGCGGCTTTCTGCGCCGCCTGCCGCACCGCGCCCGTGCGCTGCAGGTGCTGCAGCTGCCCGACGCGGCATCGGTCGGCGCCAGCCGCGCCGCCATGAGCACGCCGGGGCTGCGCGAACCGGCCGCCGGCTTCACGCCGCAGGTCATCAAGGGCGATTTCCGTCCCGGTTTCCAGGGCGCAGTCACGCCGGCCAACGCCGCCAGCGCGCTGTCGCTGCCGCTCTACGGCAAGATCGCCGCCGGCACGCCGATCGAGGCCCTGCGCGACAACACCAGCACCATCGACGTGCCGACCACGCTGCTGGGCCAGGGCACGCACTACTGCCTCGAGGTCGAGGGCGATTCGATGGTCGAGGCCGGCATCCTCGACGGCGATGTCGCGGTGATCCGCCAGGCCGACACCGCCGAGAACGGCAGCATCGTCGTCGCCCTGGTCGACGAGCAGGAAGCGACGCTCAAGCGCATCCGCCGCAAGGGCGCCTCGGTGGCGCTCGAGCCGGCCAACGCCGCCTACGAGACGCGCATCTTCGGCCCCGACCGCGTGAAGGTGCAGGGTCGCCTGATCGGCATCTATCGCCGCTACTGAGAGCGCCGGCCGGCCCGCGGTACCCAGGGCCGATCGCCGCGCGCCGTGCGTGTGGTCTCGATACGGGCCGTGCTGCCCTTGTCCGCCAGCCACACCGCGTGCGCGCCGTGGCGCCATAGATCGAAGCGATCGATCGTCCAGGCAGCGTCGCGGCACTGGTTCCGCAGCGGCACGACCGACACGACCGGCGTGTCGCCGGCGCAGGCCCGCGGCAGCGCGTCGGGCCGCATGACAAGACGCACCTGCGTGCCGCCGCGCCGCAATTCGCAAAGACCGTCGTTGCATCGCAAGCTGCCGTCGGCACTCGCGCCGCCATCGGGCCAGCGCTCGACGCCGCTTTCGCCGGCGCGGCGCGTCCAGGTCTCGCCGGGGATGCGCGCGCCGCGCGTGCTGTACAACACCAGGCCGCGCGCGCTGCGGATCGCGAGCGCACGGGCATCCTCGCTGATCATGAGGTCGGGCATTCGCTGCAGCGGGATGACGGCAAAGGCGAGCGCCACGCCGAGCAGCCCGAGGCAGCGCCACGGCCCGCGCCAGAAGCAGAGCCACAGCCCGCCCAGGGTGAGCAGCCAGAGCGAGGCGCCCGGCATGGCGGGCGCCAGCGACGCCGCGCCGGGCAGCGACGCCGCCCAGCGCGCGATATCCAGCGTCCAGTCGATGCCGATGCCCATCGGCGCCAGCGCCAGCCACTCCAGGCCCAGCGGCGCCAGCAGCATGGCCGCGAGCCCCCAGGGCATCACCCACACGCCGCACAGCGGCACCGCCAGCAGATTGGCGACGACGCCGACCAGGCTCAGCCGGTTGAAGTGGTAGATCGCGAAGCCCGAGGTGGCGAGGGATGCGACCAGGGTCGTCAGCACCGAATCGGCGGCGTAGCGGCCGACGCGCCGGCGCATGCCGTCGGTGCGATCGACGCCCTGGGCATGGCGTCGCGCGCGCCATTGGCGCGCCGTTTCCCAGGCTGCGATCAGCGCCACGACCGCGGCGAAGGAGAGCTGGAAACTGGCGCCGGTGAGGCTCTCGGGCTGGATCACCAGGATCACGGCGGCCGCCCAGCACACCAGCCGCAAGGTCAGCGCCGTGCGATCCGTCAGTACGCCGATCAGCACGATGGCCAGCATGCCGAAGGCCCGTTGCGCCGGCACCGGCGCGCCGGCCAGGGCGAGGTAGAACGCCGAGCCCAGCAAGGCCGCGACCGCCGCGATCTTCTTGACCGGATAGCGCAAGGCGACACCCGGCATCAGCGCCAGGCCATAGCGCACCAGCCCCATCATCAGCCCGGCGGCGAAGGCGAGATGCAGGCCGGAGATCGACAGGATGTGCGCGAGCCCCGAATCGCGCAGCGCCTGCATGGCCTCTTTCGACAGGCCGTTCTGATCGCCGGTGAGGATGGCCGCGGCGAAGGCGCCGGCATCGCCGGGCAGCGCCGTGGTGATCCGCTCGGTGAGCCCGCGGCGCAGCTCGTCGATGCGCATGATGAAGCCGGCGGGCCGGCCGCGCCGGATCAGCGACGGCGCGCCGATCGCATAGCCGACGCCGCCGAGCTGCTGGTACCAGGCGAAGCGCTGGAAATCGAAGGCTCCCGGCAGCGCGGGACCGGCCGGCGGACGCAGCACGGCCGGCAACGTGATCCGATCGCCGGTGACGTAGGGAAAGGCCGAGCGCCTGACCGACAGACGCACGCGCGCCGGCGTCGCGCCCGGCTTCACGCCACGCAGCGTCACCTGGTCGAGCACGACGCGGCGGCCGCCGGGCAGCATGCCGATCTCGACGACGCGGCCTTCGACCGCGCCGCTATAGGTGCGCGCCAGGACAGGCGCGGCGACGCTCTGCGTGCGCCAGATCGCGGCACCAAAGCCCAGCCCGCCGGCGGCAAGCGTGACGCCGACCACGAGCAGGGTGGGCGCGACGCTGCGCGCGGCGCACAGCAGCAGGCCGATCGACGTCGCGGCGACGGCGAGCCACAGCGGCGGCTCGCTGGGCAGCTCGAAGTAGATCGCGATGCCCAGGCCCAGCGCCACCGGCGTCCACAAGGCCCAGCGTTCACGCTCGGCGCCGAGCCGGTCGGCCAGGCTCAGCACAAGGCGCGCCGCCAAGCCATGCCCGGCGGCTGCGACACCGGGCTGCGGCGTGGCGGCGAGGCTCATGTTCTACGGATTTGACAGACGACACCCTCTTGTTGCCTATGCTCCCGCCGCTTTTTGACCGAAAAGAGGCTGCTTCCACCGGAATCGGCAATGAACGTCGTCACCCGCTTCGCCCCCTCGCCCACCGGCTTCCTGCATATCGGCGGGGCCCGCACGGCGCTGTTCAACTGGCTCTACTCGCGCCACCACGGCGGCACCTATCTGCTGCGCATCGAGGACACCGACCGACAGCGCTCGACGAAGGAAGCCATCGACGCGATCCTCGACGGCCTGTCGTGGCTCGGCCTGCACTGGGACGGCGAGGTCGTCTTCCAGTTCGCCCGCGCGCAACGCCACGTCGAGGTGGCGCATCAGCTGCTGGCCGCCGGCAAGGCGTATCACTGCTACGCCACACCGGCCGAGCTCGAGACGATGCGCGAGGAGGCGCGCAAGGCCGGCAAGCCGATCCGCTACAACGGCCTGTGGCGCGACCGCGATCCCAGGGACGCGCCCGCGGGCGTCAAGCCGGTGATCCGCATCAAGGCGACGCAGACCGGCTCGACCACGGTACGCGACCACGTGCAGGGCGAGGTCACCGTCGCCAACGACCAGCTCGACGACATGGTGCTGCTGCGCGCCGACGGCACGCCGACCTACATGCACGCCGTCGTCGTCGACGATCACGACATGGGCATCACCCACGTGATCCGCGGCGACGATCACCTCAACAACACCTTCCGCCAGCTCCAGGTCTACGAGGCGATGGGCTGGCAGGCGCCGGAATTCGCACACATCCCGCTGATCCACGGCGCCGATGGCGCCAAGCTGTCCAAGCGCCACGGCGCGCTGGGCGTCGACGCCTATCGCGACATGGGCTACCTGCCCGCGGCGCTGCGCAACTACCTGTTGCGGCTCGGTTGGGGCCATGGCGACGACGAGATCATCCCGACCGAGAAGGCGATCGAATGGTTCGACATCGACGATGTCGGCCGCGCGGCCTCGCGCTTCGATTTCGCCAAGCTGACCAACCTCAACGCCCACTACCTTCGCGAGACGCCGGATGACGAGCTGCTGAGGCTGGTCCGTCCGCTGATCGCGAAGACGCTGGAGGCGCCGCTGTCGGATGTCGCCCAGGAGCGCATCGCGCGCGGCATGAACGGCGTGAAGCAGCGCACGCGCACTGTCGTCGAGCTCGCCGCCGGCCTCGTCTTCTATGCCCGCGTCGGCGCGCCGCCGCTGGACGACAAGGCCCGGGCACTGATGACGCCGGAAGCGCGCGGCCTGCTGGCGCGCGTGGCGGCGGCGCTCGAGCCGGTCTCGGTTGACTGGGCTGAATCAACATTGGAAGCCGCCGTCAAGGCCGTGGCCGAGAGCGCCGCGGTGAAGCTTGGCCAGATCGCGCAGCCGCTGCGCGCGGCGCTGACCGGCTCAACCGTCTCGCCGGGGATCTTCGAGGTCCTGGCGATCCTCGGCCGCGAGGAAGCGCTGAGCCGCCTGCGTGCCGCCGCGTGACGGTATTGTCATGGTGTCCTTGCGTTGCGCGGCCGGAACCGGCTTGTTAGTGTCGCGTCGACCTTTTCGGCCAATCCGGGGGCGTCACGAGCGCATCAGGCGGCACGGGCGGGGCTTGGCCAACACGGATTTCGAGCGGGAGCGACCATGAGCAATACCGGCACCGTAACCCTGACGGACGACGCCACCGGCAAATCCTGGAAATTCCCGATCCTCGGGGGCTCGATCGGCCCCAGCGTGATCGATGTCCGAAAGCTGTACGGCGATACTGGCTACTTCACCTACGACCCTGGCTTCACCTCGACCGGCTCCTGCGAATCGAAGATCACCTATATCGACGGCGACGAAGGCGTCCTGCTGCATCGCGGCTACAACATCGCCGAGCTGGCCGAGAAGAGCGACTTCATGGAGCTCTCCTACCTGCTGCTCAACGGCGAGCTGCCCAACGCCGCGCAGAAGTCGAAGTTCACGCGCGACATCACCATGCACACGATGCTGCATGAGCAGATCTCGATGTTCTATCGCGGCTTCCGCCGCGACGCGCATCCCATGGCCGTGTGCTGCGGCGTGGTCGGCGCGCTGTCGGCCTTCTATCACGACTCGCTGGACATCAACGATCCGCACCAGCGCATGGTCGCCTCCTACCGGCTGATCGCCAAGATGCCGACGATCGGCGCCATGGCCTATAAGTACTCGGTCGGCCAGCCGTTCATGTATCCGCAGAACAACCTCAGCTACGCCGGCAACTTCCTGCGCATGATGTTCGGCGTGCCGGCCGAGGAGTACGTGATGAACCCCGTCGTCGAGAAGGCGATGGACCGCATCTTCATGCTGCACGCCGACCACGAGCAGAACGCCTCGACCTCGACGGTGCGCCTGGCCGGCTCCTCGGGCGCCAACCCGTTCGCCTGCATCGCCGCCGGCATCGCCTCGCTGTGGGGGCCCAGCCACGGCGGCGCCAACGAGGCCGTGCTGAAGATGCTCCAGGAGATCGGCGGCAGGGACAAGATCGGCCCGTTCCTGGCGCGCGTGAAGGACAAGGGAGATCACACCCGCCTGATGGGCTTCGGCCACCGCGTCTACAAGAACTACGACCCGCGCGCGACCGTGATGCGCAAGAGCTGCCACGAAGTGCTTGCCGCGCTGGGCATCGGCAACGACCCGCTGCTCGAGCTCGCCATGGAGATGGAGGAGTTCGCGCTCAAGGACGAGTACTTCATCTCCAAGAAGCTCTACCCGAACGTCGACTTTTATTCCGGCATCATCTTCCGCGCGCTGGGCATCCCGGTCAGCATGTTCACCGTGATCTTCGCCATCGCGCGCACCGTGGGCTGGATCTCGCAGTGGACCGAGATGATCGAGGATCCGCAGTCCAAGATCGGCCGACCGCGCCAGCTCTACAGCGGCCAGACCGCGCGGCCCTATGTGCCGCTACACGCCCGCAAATAGGCTCGAGGTTCTCGGACGCGGAGGCGACGGAACATGGCGGCGCACGGCAAACGCAGCGATCGGTGGGCGGCAAGCAACGGCATGCCGGCGCGGGTCGACCGCCCCCGCCTGGTGCGCGTCGGCGCCGCCGCCAACGACAACCGCGCACCGGCGCTCACCGTCGCCCGCCGCCTGGCCTTCGTGGCGCTGGGCGCGCTGGTGGCGACGGCCCTGATCCTGATGTGGGGATGAGGCGCCGCCCGTCGCCCTGAGCGCGAAGGGCCATGCGGCGGTTCGAGCAAACGGACACGGCGCCGGAGAGCATCCGGCGCCGCTTTTCTTTGGCCGTACGACGGCCGGGGCCTTCGCCGCCCTCTGGACGACCGCGGGCTCAGCCGCGCTGGATCAGCTCGATCTTGTAGCCGTCGGGATCCTCGACGAAGGCGATCACGGTCGTGCCGTGCTGCACCGGCCCGGCCGGCCGCGGGATCTTCACGCCTTCCTTGGCGAGCTGCTCGCAGGCCTTGTAGACGTCGGGCATGCCGATAGCGAGATGGCCAAAGGCCGAGCCCATCTCGTACTTGTCCTTGCCGTAGTTGTAGGTCAGCTCGAGGACCGTGCTGTCGGTCTCATCGCCATAGCCCACGAAGGCCAGAGTGTACTTGCCGGCCGGCACGTCGCGCTTGCGCAGCAGCTTCATGCCCATCAGCCGGGTGTAGAAGTCGATCGACTTGTCGAGATCGCCCACGCGGATCATCGTGTGCAGCATGCGGCTGCCGGTACCGGTGCTCGTGCCATCCATGATCAGGCCCTCCCTGAGCGCGGCTTCAGACGCCGCGGATCATCGCCGCGAAGGTCGCCTCGGCGGCGACCTTGCCGTCGACCACCGCCTTGCCCTCGAATTTCCACACGCTCTGGCGCGCCTGCAGCTTGTTGACGTGGATCTCGACGCGGTCGCCGGGCGTCACGGGCTTGCGGAAGCGGACGTTGTCCATCGACAGGAAATACACCAGCTTGCCTTCGGACGCCGCCCCCAGCGTCGCCACCACGAGCACCGCCGCGGTCTGCGCCATCGATTCGACGATCAGCACGCCCGGCATCACCGGATCGGTCGGGAAATGACCCTGGAAAAACGGCTCGTTGATCGACACGTTCTTGATGCCGATGGCGCTTTCGCCCAGGCGCAGGTCGATGACGCGGTCGACGAGCAGCAGCGGATAGCGGTGCGGGATCATCTTCATGATCCGGTTGATATCCACCACGTCGATCACCGCCGGAGCGGCTGAAGGCATCGCAGTCATGAACGTCGCTCGCGTCGACGCCGCGGTCCGCCCGGTTCAGAACCGGGTGCCGAAGCTGAAGTTGAAACGCTGCCGGTTGTCGAACGGCTGGTACCTGATCGGGAACGTGTAGTCGAGGCGCAATGGCCCGAACGGCGAGACCCATTGCAGACCGACGCCCGCGACCACGCGGATCGCCGAGGAATCCTGGATCGTGGGACCGACATCGTCGGTACCCCACAGGCTGCCGGCTTCGACGAAGGCCTTGCCGACGAGGTTGATCTCCTTCGGCAGGCCGAGCGGGAAGCTGAGCTCCGCCGTGCCCGTGTAGAAGTACTTGCCGCCCAGTGAGTCGCGGCCGTCGCGGGGGCCGATGCCGGCGATCTGGAAGCCGCGCAGCGTGTCGCCGCCGATGAAGAAGCGCTGGGAGATCTTCACGTCGTCACGCAGCCCGATCACGGCACCGCCCGAGCCGAGGAATGACACCACGAAATCGGTGGCCACGGGGAAGTGCACCGCCGCATCGATCCGGTTGCGCAGATAGTGCTCGGTACCGCCGAGACCGCCGAGTTCCGCGGTCCAGCGCAGCACCCAGCCCTTGGTCGGCAGCAGGCGGTCGTCGCGGCGGTCCCAGGTGATCACCGTGCCGAGCTCCGATGTGTAGGTCTGGCCGGCCTGACGCTTGATGAACGCCGAGGCGTCCGACTGGACGTTGTCGATCTTGTCGTACTTGAAGGAGTACTTGAAGGTCTGCCGCGTATGCTCGCTCAGCGCATAGCCGATGCGCAGGGCGGCGCCGATGGTCTTCTCGTCGAACGAGCTGGTGTCCTGCAGGTCGCGGCCGATGCGGAAGACGTCGAAGCCCGCCGTCAGATTGCGGTCGAGGAAGTACGGCTCCGTGAAGCTGAGATCGATCTGCGTCTGCCTGGTGCCCAGCGAGAGGCCGACCCGCAGATCCTGGCCTTTGCCCAGGAGATTGCGCTCACGGACCGTGATGTCGCCCAATACGCCGGCCGAGGTCGAGTAGCCCGCGCCGAACGAGATCTCGCCGGTGCTCTGCTCGACGACGTTGACGTCGATCACCGTCTTGTCCTGGGCGTTGCCCTGACGGTTGGTGACATCGACCTTCTCGAAATAGCCCAGCGCCTTCAGGCGCTGCTGCGAGCGGCGCAGCTTGGCGGCGTTGAAGGCGTCGCCCTCGGCGAGGCGGAATTCGCGCCGGATCACCTTGTCGAGCGTGCGGACGTTGCCCGCGATGTTGATGCGCTCGACATACACGCGCGGGCCTTCCTGCACCTCGAAGGTGATGTCGATCGTCTTGGTGTCCTTGTTGCGCGTGATGTGGGGACGCACGTCGACGAAGGCGTAGCCCAGCGTGCCCACCGCCTCGGTGATGGCGTTGACCGTGGCCTCGACCTCGTCGGCGTTGTACCAGTCACCCTCGCGCGACACGATCATCGTCTTCAGCGTCTTGGCGTCGAGCGCCTCGAAGCGCGATTTGACGTCGAGCTTGCCGAATTTGTAGCGGTCGCCTTCCTGGATGGTGAAGGTGACGAAGAAGTGTTCCTTGGTGGGCGTCAGCTCGGCGACCGAGGACACGACGCGGAAATCGGCGTAGCCCTCCGACAGGTAGTACTTGCGCAGCATCTCCTTGTCGAAGCTGATGCGGTCGGGGTCGTAGCGGTCGTCGGAGGACAGGAAGCGGAACCACGCCGACTCGACCGAGCGGATCTGCTCGCGCAGCCTGCCGTCGCTGAAGTTCTCGTTGCCGACGAAGCTGATGCGGCTGATCGTCGTGATGCTGCCCTCGAAGATCTCGAACACCAGGTCGACGCGGTTCTGGTCGAGCTTGATGATCTTGGGCTCGATCGCCGCGTTGAAGCGCCCGCCCCTGCGGTAGACCTCGAGCATGCGCCGCACGTCGGACTGCACCTTTGCCCGGGTGAAGACCGTGCGCGCCTTGGACGCGATCTCCTGGCGCAGCGTGTCGTCCTCGACCCGCCGGTTGCCCTCGAACTGCACCCGGTTGATGATCGGATTCTCGATCACCTTCACCAGCAGCACGCCGCCGTCGCGCTGGACGCTGACGTCGGCGAAAAGGCCGGTCTGGAACAGCGCCTTGAGCGACTTGTCGGCCTCGGCCGGATCGAACGGCTGGCCCTCGCGCACCGTGATGTAGGAGCGGATGGTATCGGGCTCGACGCGACTGCTGCCGGTGATCCGCACCTGGGTGATGACCGGTCCGCGCTGGGCCAGCGCCGGTGCCGACACCGCCGAGAGGCCGCTCAGGACGACCGCGAGGACAAGAAGACTTCGCAGGACGCGGATCAATAAACAGACTCCCCTGGTCCGATACCCACCGAGGCGCCGAGGCGCCCCTGTTTAGACTACGCCGAAGCCGACCACCACCCCTGAAATTTCAGGAACTTAGAGCGTCAGCAAGCGCGTGATGATCATGACCAGATCGTTGTAGGTGGCGAACAACATCAGACCACCCATCGCCGCCAGTCCAATCCTGAAACCGATCTCCTGCGTGCGCTCGCTGAGCGGCCGGCCGCGAATCCATTCGATGGCGTAGAACAGCAGATGGCCGCCGTCCAGCATCGGGACCGGCAGCAGGTTGAACACGCCCAGCGTCACCGACAGGCCGACGACGAAGTAGAGGATCGCCCCCCAGCCGATCTGCGCGACTTCTCCCGCCGTCTTGGCGATGCGCACCGGACCGCCGATCTCGTTGGCCGGCCGCAGGCCGAGCACGATCTGCTTGAGCACCGTGTAGATGGTGCCCGACATGTGCCAGACCTCGACCACCGACTGGCCGGCCGCCTCGATCGGCCCGACGCGCTTGACCTGCGAGGCGAGCGGGCTGGAGAAGCCGAGCCGTCCCTCGGTCCGCGTCGTGCCGTCGGCCTGCCGGATCTCCTCCGGTATCGGCAACGCCACCAGATCGATAATCTCGCCCTTGCGCTCGATCCGCATCCTGGTCGGCTTGCCGGCGCGTTGGCGGACGATCTGCGGGATGTCCATGAAGTATTCGATACGCGTGCCCTCGACCTCGAGGATCCGGTCGCCGCCATGCAGCCCGGCCTGCTCCGCCGGACTGCCCGGAAAGACGCGACCGACAATCGGCAGAGCCTGAACGCTGTCGATGCCGAGATCGCCCGTGCGATGCTCGTTCTTGAAGCGGTCGAGCAGCAGGCGCGGCGCCGGCGTGATCGAGCGGTGATAGCTCTTGCCGTCGCGCGTGAAGACGATGGAAATCGGCACGCCGGGATAGAGCTGCGCCGTGCCGATGATGTCCTCGAAGCTGTCGACGCCGCGGCCGGCGATCTCGGTCACGACGTCGCCGGTGCGCAGGCCGGCCACCGCGGCCGGACCGTCGCCCGCCGGCACGACGATCTGCGGCGGCGTGAACGGCCGGCCGAAGGTCATCAGCAGCACGAACATCAGCACGACCGCCAGCACGAGGTTGGCGATCGGCCCGGCGGCCACAACGGCGGCGCGCACGATCAGCGGCTGGGTGTGGAAGGCGCGCTTGCGCTGCTCGTCGGTCAGGCGGTCATCCACAGCGCCCGCGCCGGTGGGATTGCTGTCGCCGAGGAATTTCACGTAGCCGCCCAACGGGAGGATCGAGATCTTCCAGCGCGTGCCCGTCTTGGGGCTGGTCCAGCCCCAGATCTCGCGGCCGAAGCCGACGGAGAAC
Organism: Reyranellaceae bacterium; assembly: GCA_050183765.1. GTDB lineage: Bacteria > Pseudomonadota > Alphaproteobacteria > Reyranellales > Reyranellaceae > JAFAZJ01. The sequence goes on from JBFXAZ010000019.1 coordinate 46,317, forward strand.
ACCTCCGCCTTCACGCCGTTGCGCACGCCGATCCAGTAGTGACCCCACTCGTGGACGAACACCAACACGGTCATGATCACGATGAACGTGATGATGTTGTTGGTCATGAACCCGATGAAATCCATCGCGACCGCATTCCCCCGGTTTCAGACCCGATGCCGGCGTGCCGAGCACAATGCTTTTGCCTCGGTTCTCGCTTCCTCGTCTATGTCCCGCAACGCGGCGAAATCGACGCGCCGGCCCATCGGCCCGATCCTTTTCCCCAACCCGGCTCCGACATCTTCCACGATCCGTGCGATATCCAGGAAGCCGATCTCAGAAGAAAGAAAAGAACCAACCGCTATCTCATTGGCAGCATTCATTATTGTGGTTGAAATCCCGCCGGTTTGCAAGGCCTCCCGTGCGAGCCTGAGGGCCGGAAATCGTTCAATATCAGGGACTTCGAAGGTCAATGCCTGGAGCGTGCGGAAATCCAGCCGTTCCGCGGGGGCCTCGATGCGTTCCGGCCAGGCCAGTGCATGCGCGATGGGCGTGCGCATGTCGGGGGTGCCGAGCTGGGCGAGGACGGAGCCGTCGCTGTAGGCGACCATTGAATGGATGACCGACTGCGGGTGGATGACGATCTCGATGCGCTCGGGAGCGATCCCGAACAGGAGGTGCGCCTCGATCAGCTCAAGGCCTTTGTTCATCATGGTCGCCGAATCGATCGAAATCTTGGCGCCCATCTCCCAGTTGGGATGCTTCAGCGCCTGGACCGGCGTGGCTGTCGCCATCTCGGCCAGCGACCAGTTGCGAAACGGCCCGCCCGAGGCCGTGAGGATCAGCCGCTCGATGCGGTCGCGGTTGCGCTCCTCGAGGCACTGGAAGATCGCGTTGTGCTCGCTGTCGACGGGCAGGAGCGCGCCACCGCCGCGTCGGACGGCGTCGAGCAACAGGCCGCCGGCGCAGACCAGCGCCTCCTTGTTGGCCAGCGCGATCGTCGCGCCGCGCTCGGCGGCGACCAGGGTCGACGGCAGCCCGGCAAAGCCCACGATCGCGGCCATCACCCATTCCGCCGGCATGGCCGCGGCCTCGTGCAGCCCCTTGGCGCCACCGGCGACCGCGATGCCCGAGCCGTCCAGGGCGCGCTTGAGATCGGCGTAGCGCCGCTCATCGGCGACGACCGCGAACTTGGCGCGCAGCCGACGCGCCTGTTCGGCCAGCAGGTCGACATTGCCGTTGGCGGTCAGCGCCTCGACCTCGTAGCGATCGGGATGGCGCGCCAGCAGGTCGACGGTGCTGCAGCCGACCGACCCGGTGGAACCGAGGATGGTGACGCGCTTCATCCGCTCCCTACCAGGGCCAGCGCGCATCGCCGGCCAGCCGGATCGCGGCCATCGCCACGGAAGCCGCCATCAGGGCGTCGATGCGGTCGAGCAGCCCGCCGTGGCCGGGGATCAGCTGCCCGGAATCCTTGACGCCGACATGGCGCTTCACGGCCGATTCGGCGAGGTCGCCGAATTGCGACACGAGCGAGAGCAAGCCGCCGGCCATGGCCAGCCCGATAGCAGACCCGCCGGTGAAGAACCATGCGGTACAGGCGCCGACGAGAAGCGCCGCCGCCAGGCCGCCCAGGGCGCCCGACCAGGTCTTCTTGGGGCTCAGGCGCGGCGCCAGCCTCGGCCCGCCGATGCTGCGGCCGGCCGCGTAGGCGAAGATATCAGTGGCCCAGACCGTAGCCAGCAGCCACAGCATGGCCTGCAGGCCGGTTTCGGGCTGGTGCCGCACCGACAGCAGCGACAGCGCGACGAGGGCGACATAGGCGGCGCCCGACAGCAGCAGCACGGGCCGCTGCCAGCCGCCCACCAGCTTGCGCCACTCGCGCCAGGCGAGCACGACGCCGATGGCCAGCATCAGGTCGAACAGCGGGAAGCCGCGCCAGGTTGCCAGCAGCACCAGCGGCGCCAGCACCAGCGCCGATACGATGCGCAGGATCAGGTCGCGGCGGGGTTTGCGGGGCGCGGCTGTCGCGTCAGCCGGCGACGGCGCCATATCGCCGCTCCCGGCGGCTGTATTCGGCGACGGCGGCGGCGAGCTGGGCCTTGCCGAAATCCGGCCACAGCGTGTCGACGAATAGCATCTCGGCGTAGGCCGACTGCCACAGGAGGAAGTTGCTGATGCGCTGCTCGCCGCTGGTGCGGATCAGCAGGTCGGGGTCCGGGATCTCCGCGGTCAGCAGCTCGCGCGTCAACGTGCCCTCGTCGATCGCTTCGGGCGCCAGCGCGCCGGCGGCGACACGTTCGGCGAGGCGCTGCGCCGCGCGCACGATGTCGGCGCGACCGCCGTAGTTGAGCGCGATGGTGACGTTGATGCGCGCGTTGGCGCGGGTGCGCGTCTCGGCTTCGCCGATCATCGTGGCGATGTCGCGCGGCAGGCCGTCGCGATCGCCGATGACCCGAAGCCGGGCGCCCTCCTTCGCCAGCGTGTCGAGCTCCGAGCGCATGTAATGGCGCAGCAGGCCCATGAGGAAGTCGACCTCATCGGCCGGCCGCTTCCAGTTCTCGGTCGAGAAGCCGAACAGGGTGAGATAGGCGATGCCGAGCTCGCCGGCGCCGCGCACCACCTCGCGCACGGTCTCGACGCCGCGGCGGTGACCCGCGGTGCGCGGCAGGCCGCGCGCCTTCGCCCACCGGCCGTTGCCATCCATGATGATGGCGACGTGGCGCGGCACAGCGGCGGTTCCGGCGGGCGCGGTGGCGTGCTGCAACATGCGCGACTCGAACGATCGGCGGCTTGCGCCGTCAGACCGTCATGATCTCCTTTTCCTTGGCGGCCAGAACATCGTCGACCAGCTTGACGTGGCGGTCGGTCATCTTCTGCACGTCGTCGTTCAGCTTGCGCTGCTCGTCCTGCGAGATCTGGTGATCCTTCTCGGCCTTCTTCAGCGCCTCCATGCCGTCGCGCCGCACGTTGCGGACCGCCACACGCGCCTGCTCCGCGTACTTGTGCGCGACCTTGGTCAGTTCCTTGCGCCGCTCCTCGTTGAGCGCGGGAATCGGGATGCGCACCACGGCACCGTCCGGCAGCGGATTGAGGCCCAGGCTGGCCTCGCGGATCGCCTTGGCGACCGCCGTCACCATGCCCTTGTCCCACACCGTGACCGACAGCATGCGCGGCTCGGGCGCGCTCACCGTGCCGACCTGATTGAGCGGCATGCGCTGGCCATAGGCCTCGACCATGACCGGGTCGAGCAAGGTGGCCGACGCGCGGCCGGTGCGCAGGCCGGCGAACTCCTTCTTCAGCGCTTCAAGCGCGCCGTCCATGCGCTTCTGAAAGTCCTGGAGGTTTGGCGCAACCATGGTCACACCTCGTCTGTGATGATGGTGAAGGTGCCTTCACCGCGCATAACCTGCGCGAAGGCGCCGGGCGTGTGAAGATCGAAAACGAGGATCGGAATGCCGTTCTCGCGCGACAGCGAGATCGCCGAGGCGTCCATCACCTGCAGGTCGCGCGACAGCACGTCGAGATAGCTCAGCCGGTCGTAGCGCTTGGCGTTGGGATCCTTGCGCGGGTCGGCCGAGTAGACGCCGTCGACCTGGGTGGCCTTGAGCATCGCGTCGGCACCCATCTCGGCGGCGCGCAGGGCGGCGGCCGTATCGGTGGTGAAGAACGGATTGCCGGTGCCGGCGGCGAAGATCACCACCCGGCCCTTCTCCATGTGCCGCACGGCGCGGCGGCGGATATAGGGCTCGCACACCGTGGTCATCGGGATGGCCGACAGCACGCGGGTGAGCAGGCCGATTTTCTCGAGCGCGTTCTGCAGCGCCAACGCGTTGATGACGGTGGCCAGCATGCCCATGTAGTCGGCGCTGGCGCGCTCCATGCCGGCCGCCGCGCCGGAGATGCCGCGGAAGATGTTGCCGCCGCCGATGACGACGCAGACCTGCACGCCCATGGCGTGCACGTCGTGGATCTCCTCGGCGATACCGGCAAGCTGCGTGGGGTCGAGGCCGTACTCGCGCTCGCCCATCAGCCCCTCGCCGGACAGCTTCAGCAGGACGCGGCGATAGAGGGGTTTGGCGGACATTCCTGGGGCTCGCGCGGGGGTCGGCGGATATTACACCGTCCGACCCGCCGCGCACGGCATTTTGTGTGCAAATCCCGTGGCTATTACTAGGCCTTGAGCTGGGCGGCGACCTCGGCAGCAAAGTCGCTTTCCTTCTTCTCGATGCCCTCGCCGAGCTGGAAGCGGGCGATGCCGGCCACCTTGATCGGCGCGCCGGCGTCCTTGCCGGCCGCGTCGACCGCCTTGGCGACCTTGGTCTCGCCGTCGATGACGAAGGTCTGCTCGAGCAGCACGACGTCCTGGTAGAACTTGCGCAGGCGGCCCTCGACCATCTTGGCGACGATCTCCGGCGTCTTGCCCGAGCCGGCGGCCTGCTCGGAGAGCACCGCGCGCTCGCGCTCGACGGCGGCCGGATCCAGCTCGGCCACCGACACCGACTGCGGATTGGTCGCCGCGATGTGCATCGCCAGCTGCTTGCCGAAAGCGGCGAGCTTGGCCGGATCGCCGGCCGATTCCAGCGCGACCAGCACGCCGATCTTGCCCAGGGTGGGCGTCACCGGCGTGTGCACGTAGCTCGCCACGACGCCCTGGCCGACCTTCAGCTTCTTGGCGCGGCGCAGCGACATGTTCTCGCCGATGGTGGCGATCAGCTGGGTGAGCTCCGGCTGCAGCTCGGTCTGCATCTTCGCGACGTCGCCGTCAGCGCCCAGCGCCAGCTGGCCGGTGCGCTCGACGAACTTCTGGAAGGTCTCGTTGCGGCCCACGAAGTCGGTCTCGGCGTTGACCTCGACCACGGCGCCCTCGGTGCCGCTGGACACGACGCCGACCAGACCCTCGGCGGCGACGCGGCCGGCCTTCTTGGCGGCGGCCGACAGGCCCTTCTTGCGCAGCCAGTCGACGGCGCCCTCGACGTCGCCGCCGGTCTCGGTCAGCGCCTTCTTGCAGTCCATCATGCCGGCGCCGGACTTCTCGCGCAGTTCCTTGACCAGGGCGGCGGTGATCTCAGCCATAGCGGTCTCCATCATACGGGTCGGCCGGTCTCGCGACCGGCCGAAGCAAAGCAAACGGTCGGGCGGCGCCGCTTATTCGGCGGGCGGCGCGGCCTCTTCGGCGGCGCCTTCCACGGCGGCCGCGTCGACGCCTTCCATATCCGGCAGCTCCTCGGCGTTGGGCTCGGCGGCCTCGCCCAGATCGCCGCCGGCGGCGCGGATCTCCTCGCGGATGCCGTCGAGCACGGCGCTGGAGATCAGGTCGCAGTACAGCGAGATGGCGCGGATGGCGTCGTCGTTGCCGGGCACCGGGTAGTTGATGCCGTCGGGATCGGAATTGCTGTCGAGGATGGCGACGATCGGGATGCCGCGCTTGAGCGCTTCCTTGACCGCGATCTGCTCCTTGTTGGTGTCGATCACCACCAGCAGGTCGGGCAGGCCGCCCATCTCCTTGATGCCGCCCAGCGCGCGCTCGAGCTTCTCGCGCTCGCGCGTCAGGTCGAGCGTCTCCTTCTTGGTCAGGCCCTCGAGCTGGCCGGACGACAGCTTGTCGTCGAGCTCGCGCAGGCGCTTGATCGAGGCCGAGATGGTCTGCCAGTTGGTCATCATGCCGCCGAGCCAGCGGTGGTTGACGTAATACTGGCCGCAGCGCTTGGCCGCTTCGGCGACCCGCTCGGCCGCCGCCGGCTTGGTGCCGACGAACAGGATGCGGCCACCGGCGGCGACGGTGTCGCGCACGACCTTCAGCGCCTGCTCGAGCAGCGGCACGGTCTGGGTGAGATCGATGATGTGCACCCCGTTGCGCACCCCGAACAGGTACGGCTTCATGGCGGGGTTCCAGCGGCGCGTGTGGTGGCCGAAATGCACGCCAGCTTCAAGCAGCTGACGCATGGTGAACGTCGGCATCGACATGTCTATACCCTTCTCCGGTTCAGCCTCCGCGGGGGTTGTCCTGGTGGACACCGGAACGGGCGGCGGGATGTCTCCCCGACGTCCGCGATCCCCGCGTGCGAGATGGCGGCGTTTCTAGCGGCGGATCAGGCTATTGGCAAGGGTGCCGGCCTGCGGCAGAAGTTCCATAATATGGAACAGGAGGCTTCGGATGACGGAGGAGCATACCGGCGGGTGCGTCTGCGGCGCCGTGCGCTATTGGACCAAGGCCGCCCCGCTGCGGGTCACCATCTGCCATTGCACCTGGTGCCAGCGCCGTACCGGCACCGCCTTCGGCACCGAGGTCGTGTTCAACGAGGCCGATGTCCAGTTCACAGGCACGAAGCCAACCCGCTACCGCCACGTCTCCGACGAGTCAGGACGCTGGCTTGATGTGGAGTTCTGCCCGACCTGCGGCAGCAATCTCGGCTTCACCCTGGAGGCCGCACCAGGTATCCGCGCGGTGCCCGCCGGCACCTTTGACGATCCCGACTTCCTCCGACCGGATCGCCTGGCCACCCGGCAGGTCTTCACCAGCTCGCGCCGGTCCTGGGCCGATCCCTCGCCCCTGGTCGAGACCTACGAAATGCACTTTCGCAAGTAGCCTCATGCGGCTTCGGCGTCGATCAGCTCGGCGAGCTTGAGCAACGTCAGCGGCGCACTGCCTTCCGCCTTGTTGTTGGCAATGACGAAGGCGGGCTGGTTGCTGGTGAGCGCGGCGCGCACCAAAATCGCGAGCTGACGGCGCGTGTCGGGGTCCTCGTCGACCAGGCGGTTGAACGGGAAGTAGTGCTCCTTCGCTTCCTCGTATTTCAGGCCGGGCTTGAGGTTCCAGCGCACGACCAGCGGGCCATCGGGCACGTAGTCGCCATCCATGCAGTCGTCGAGCACGCGCAGCGCCTTCGTCTGGCGTTCGACGCCGGGCATGCGGTCGTGCAGGCCGATGGCGTAGCGCACGCCCTGTTCGCGCAGCAGGCGCATCAGGCGCGGCGTGAGGAACTCGGGATTGCGCAGCTCGACGGCGTAGAGCGGCCGCTGTCCCCTCACCTCGCGCGGCAGCAACTCGAGGAACAGGCCCAGGCGTTCGACCCAGGCGACGGGATCGGCGAGCATGTCGCGCGGCGCCGGCGAAAACTGGAAGACCAGCGGTCCGGCGCGCTGGCCCAGCCCTTCGATCGCCGGATCGATGAACTTGTCGAGCGCGATGTCGGCGTCGAGGAACCAGCGATTGGGCGCTCGGCCGCGGCCGTCCTCGGCGCGCATCACGGCATCGGTGACCAGCGCCGGCGCCTTCACCAGGAAGCGGAAGTCGGCCGGCACCTGCAGCGCATAGGCCGCGAACTCGTCGGCCGACATCGGCGCATAGAAGCTGCGGTCGATGCCGACGGTGCGGAACAGGCCCAGCGCGCTGTAGGCGGCCAAGCCGTCGCGCGACAGCGACGGCGCGGTGTGCTGGCCTCGCCAGACGAGCCCCTGCCAGCCCGGGAACGACCACGAGGAGGTGCCGAGATAGACGCCGGGCGGCGCCATGCGACGCAGCGGCGAACCCTCGGCCGGCGCGGGCTTGCCGTCGCCGCGACGGCGCGGCGTTGTCGTATCGCCGAGCAATGACGGTTGGATAGACATCGACCTCTACCTTCCCCCGGAGGGGGAAGGTGGCGCGCATAGCGCGACGGATGGGGGATGTCGAAGACGGACTCCTGCGTTCGTCTTCGACATCCCCCGCGGGGCCGTCCGCGGCCCTTGACCGCCCTTCGGGCACCTTCCCCCTCCGGGGGAAGGTAGGATTGCGGTAGTCACACCTCCTCCACCTGCTCGACGCCCGGGGTGCGGCCGATCTGTTCGCGGATGCCGGGGGCGATGGCGTAGCCGCCCTTCAGCGCGATCTCGACCTCGGTTTCCGCGTCGAGCGACATCAGCAGGCGCACCTGGCCGCGGCCGCCGGGCTGGCCGATGATCTCCTTCAGCCGAGACAGCGCCAGCGGATCGTTGAGCGTGATGCGCAGCCCGGCGGCGGCGTGCACCACCGCATCGTCAAGCTTCTCGATGCTCTGCGCCGTGAGCTTCACCTGCTCGCCGTCGAGCCGGCCGTCGCACGACACCAGCAGCGCGTTGCCGGGCTGCAGCACGTCGCGCTTGGCGCCCAGCAGCTCGCTGAAGATCGTGATCTCGAAGCTGCCGGCCTGGTCGGACATCGACACGAACGCGAAGCGGCTGCCGCGCGCCGAGGTGCGCTCGCTCTTGTCGACCACGGTGCCGGCCAGCTTGATGCGCCCGCCGCCGCCATTGGCCAGCCGCGCCGTGATTTCCGCGGACTGGATCACGCCCAAGCGCTTGAGGCTGCGGTCGTAGGCCGCCAGCGGATGCGAGGAGAAATAGAAGCCGATGGCGGCGAACTCGTGCTGCAGCCGCTCCATCGCCGACCAATCCGGGATCTTCGGCAAGGGTGGGCGGCGCTGCACCGTGTCGTCGCCGAACAACGCGACCTGGTTGCTGCCGCGCGATTCGGCCGTGGCCTGCGCATGCCGGATCAGGCTCTCGATCGCGGCGAAGGTCTGCGCGCGGTTGCGGTTCAGCCCGTCGAAGGCGCCGGCGCGCACCAGGCTTTCCAGCAGGCGCTTGTTCAGCACGCGCCCGTCGAGCCGCTCGGCGAAGTCGAACAGCGACTCGAATCGACCGCCCTCGTTGCGCTTCTCGACCAGCCGCTCCATCGCGTCGCGACCGACGCCCTTCACCGCAGCGAGCGCGTAGCGCACGGCCTTCTTGCCCTCGGGCGTGGTCTCGACGACAAATTCCGCCGTCGAGTGGTTCACATCGGGGGGCAGCAGCTCGATTTTCAGCCGGTCGAGTTCGCGGCGGAACTGCGCCAGCTTGTCGGTGTTGCCCATGTCGAGCGTCATCGACGCGGCGATGAACTCGACCGGATAGTTGGCCTTCAAATAAGCCGTCTGGTAACTCACCAGCGCGTAGGCGGCCGCATGGCTCTTGTTGAAGCCGTAGCCCGCGAACTTGTCGACCTGGTCGAAGATCGACGAGGCCTTGCCGGAGTCGACGCCGTTCTTCACCGCGCCATCGACGAAGGTCTTGCGCTGCGCCGCCATCTCGGCGGCGATCTTCTTGCCCATGGCGCGGCGCAGCAGGTCGGCGCCGCCCAGCGAATAGCCGCTGAGCACCTGCGCGATCTGCATCACCTGCTCCTGGTAGATGATGATGCCGTAGGTCTCCTCGAGGATCTCCTTCAGCATCGGGTGCAGGTAGTCGACCGGCTCTTCCTTCTGCTTGCGCTTGATGTAGCTGGGGATGTTCTCCATCGGGCCCGGGCGGTACAGCGCCACCACGGCGATGATGTCCTCGAAGCGGTCGGGCCGCAGCCGACGCAGCGTGTCGCGCATGCCGCTGCCTTCAAGCTGGAACACGCCTGAGACATCGCCGCGCGCCAGCATCTTGTACGTGCCCGCGTCGTCGAGCGGCAGCTTGGCAAGATCGATCCTGCCGCGCCCGATCAGGTCGACGGCCTTCTCCAGCACGGTCAGCGTCTTGAGGCCGAGGAAGTCGAACTTCACCAGCCCGGCGCTTTCGACCCACTTCATGTTGAACTGGGTGGCCGGCAGCTGCTCCTGGTTGTCGGTATCGCGGTAGAGCGGCACCAGCTCGTCGAGCGGCCGGTCGCCGATCACCACGCCGGCGGCATGAGTCGAGGCGTGTCGATAGAGCCCCTCGAGTTGCAGGGCCAGATCGACCAAGCGCTTGATGTCGGGATCTTCCTCGTATTGCTGCTTCAGCAGCTGCTCGGACTCCAGCGCCTGCGCGAGCGTCACCGGCTTGGCCGGGTTGTTGGGCACCAGCTTGCAGATGCGGTCGACTTGTCCGTACGGCATGCCCAGCACGCGGCCGACGTCACGCAGCACCGCGCGGGCCTGCAGCTTGCCGAAGGTGATGATCGCGGCGACACGATCTCGGCCGTACTCCTCGCGCACGTAGCGGATCACCCGGTCTCGCTTGTCCTGGCAGAAATCGATGTCGAAGTCCGGCATCGAGACGCGCTCGGGGTTGAGGAATCGCTCGAACAGCAGGCCCCAGCGCAGCGGGTCGAGATCGGTGATCTTCAGCGCCCAGGCGACCAGCGAGCCCGCGCCCGAACCGCGCCCCGGCCCGATCGGCACGTCGTGATCCTTCCCCCACTGGATGAAGTCGGCGACGATCAGGAAGTAGCCGGAGAAGCCCATGCGATCGATCATGTCGATCTCGTAGGCGAGCCGTTTCTCGTAGTCGGCGTAGGGAATCTCGGGCGTCAGCCGCCCGGCATCGCGCAGCTCGACCAGGCCGCGCTGGGACAGATCGCGCAGCGCCTCGCCCTCGGAGCGCCCCTCGAGCTTGGTGTAGCGCGGCAGGATCGGCTTGCGCGCCTCGGGCATGTAGGCGCAGCGCCGGGCGATCACCAGGGTGTTGTCACAGGCCTCGGGCAGGTCGGCGAAGACCTCGCGCATCTCCTCGGCCGACTTGAAATAGTGCTCCGGCGTCAGGCGCCTGCGGTTGGTGTCCTCGATATGCGCGCCCTGGGCGATGCACATCAGCGCATCGTGCGCGTCGAACATCGCGGCCTTGCCGAAATGCGCGTCGTTGGTCGCCACCAGCGGCAGGTCGTGCGCATAGGCGAGGTCGAGCAGCAGCGGTTCGACCCGCTTCTGCGACGGCTCGCCGTGGCGCTGCAGCTCGATGTACAGGCGCCCAGGAAACTGCTGCTTCAGACGCTCCAGCAGCACCGTCGCCGCAGCCCCCTGCCCGTCGCCCAGCAGCCGACCCAGCGCGCCGCCGGCACCGCCCGTCAGCGCGATCAACCCCTCGGTGCGGCCCTCCAGCTCGGCCAGGGGCAGGGCCGCCAGCGTGCCGGTCTTGTGGTGCAGGTGCGCCTCGCTGACGAGGTGCAGCAGGTTCAGGTAGCCCGCCTCGTTCTGCACCAGCAGGCAGAGCCAGTCGGCCTGCACCGCCTTGGTGCCGCCGGCGCCGAAGCCGGAGGCCTCCTCCTCGCGGCGGATCGCCAGGTCCGCGCCGATGATCGGCTGCACGCCGGACTTGGCGCAGTAGCCGGAGAACTCCAGCGCGCCGAACAGGTTGTCGCGGTCGGTGACGGCGACGGCCGGCATCTGCATCGACTTGGCCAGCGATGCCAGCTCCTCGATGCGGATGGCGCCTTCGGCCAGCGAATAGGCGGAGCGCACCCGCAGGTGCACGAAGGGGGCATAACTCAACGGCGCGATCCTCGCGTTCTTGTTCTGCGGCGATTATCGCCGGCCGACCCTGTGGATCGCGAGTCCAGATCCGCCGCTCAGGAATAAGTCCTGTTGACTCGGCCCCTGGGGCCGCCTCCATAGGATTGCGCACCCCAACAAATGAGGTGAAATGTGCGCTCCTCCAATGAATTCCTGAACCCGTCCGAAGCCGCCCTCAGGCTCGGCGTCTCGATCAAGGCGCTGCGGCTCTACGAGCAACGCGGCCTCTTGACCCCGGTACGCACTGCCGCAGGCTGGCGCGCATACGGTCCCGCCGAGATGAGCCGCGCCACAGAGATCGCCGCCCTGCGCGGACTGGGGCTCAGTCTCGCGCAGGTCGCGCGCGTGCTGAAAGGCGATGTCCGCGGTCTGGAGCCGGTCCTGTCCACTCACCAGGCGGCGCTCGAAGGCCGCATTCGCGATCTCGTCGCCACGGTCGGCAGGGTGCGCGATCTCCGGGAAGGATTGGGACGCGGCCAGACACCGGACGCAGGCGATCTCGCGCAACTGCTGGCGCCCACTTCGAATCCGCCCGTCGCCTTCGACCTGCCATTGCCCTGGGGCGGCGAGCGCTTCGAGCTGCGCCGGATCCAGGCGTTGACCTACATCACCGGCCCGCTCGGCAGCGGCAAGACGCGGCTGGCCAGATGCCTGGCCGACGCCATACCGGGCGCCGCCTTTCTCGGACTGGAGCGACGGGCCGAAGGCGCCGAACCGATCCCTACGTCACGGGTCCACGATCTCCTCGCCTGGCTCGTCGAGGATGGCGCCACCGCATCGGGCGCATTGGTCGCCCTGCTCCTCGGACTGGAAGCGGACGGCCCGTCGGCGCTGGTCGTCGACATGGTCGAACAAGGGCTCGACCAGGCGACCCAGGAAGCACTGATCGCCCATCTTCGCCGCCGCGCACCGGGCGCGCGACCGCTTTTCCTGCTCACGCGGACGAGCGCGATCCTCGACCTCGACGCGGTCGGTGCCGACGAGGCGATCATCTTCTGCCCGGCCAACCATGCGCCGCCTTATCGCGCGGCTCCTTACCCAGGCGCGCCTGGCTACGAAGCGCTCGCGTCGTGCCTGGCATCGCCCGACGTCCGGGCGCGCAGCGACGGCGTGGTCGCGGTCAGACCAGCACGCCCTCCCGCACCGTGACAATGCGGTCCATGCGGGCGGCGAGGTCGGGATTGTGCGTGGCGATCAGCGCCGCGAGCCCGGTCTGGCGCACCAGCGCCAGCAACTGACGGAACACCGAATCCGCCGTGGTCAGGTCGAGGTTGCCGGTGGGCTCGTCGGCCAGCAACACGCGCGGGGCATTGGCGACCGCGCGGGCGATGGCGACGCGCTGCTGCTCGCCGCCCGACAGCTTGGCCGGCCGATGGCTCTCGCGTTCTGCCAGGCCCACCATCGCCAGCAATTCGCGCGCGCGGTTGCGCGCCTCCTTGCGGCCCAGCCCGCGCAGCATCTGCGGGATCATCACGTTCTCCAGCGCGGAGAATTCCGGCAGCAGGTGATGGTACTGGTAGACGAAGCCGAGATAGCGGCCGCGCAGCGCCGTGCGCTGCGCATCGCCCAGGTCGCCGGCCGATTTGCCCTCCAGCATCACCTTGCCGGCGTCGGGCTTCTCCAGCAGACCGGCGATGTGCAGCAGCGTCGACTTGCCCGCACCCGACGGGCCGACCAGGGCGACGATCTCGCCCGGCCGCAGCTCGAGATTGGCACCGCGCAGCACCTCCAGCGCGCGATCTCCCTGGCGGAAGGTTCGCCTGATGTCGACAAGCGCCAGCGCCGGCGTGGCGCCCATCGTCGGGGCGGTGTCATTCATGGCGCAACGCCTCCACGGGTTCGAGCCGGCCGGCACGCCAGGCGGGATACATCGCGGCCACCAGCGACAAGCCCAGCGCGATCAGCAGCACGCTGCCGACTTCCCGGTAATCGACGCGCACCGGGAGGTTTGCCACCCAGGTCGACTCCGCGCCCGCCATGCTGCCGGTGGCCCATGTCAGAACGGCGGTGACGGCCGGCATGTGGGCGCAGACCAGCAGGCCCAGCGCGCCGCCGACGATGGTGCCGATTGTGCCGACGCTGGCGCTGGCGAGGAAGAAGATGCGCACCACGCCGCCGCTGGTGGCGCCCATGGTGCGCAGGATGGCGATGCCCGGCGTCTTGGTGCGCACCAGCATGGTGAAGCTCGCCACCACGTTCATCGACGCCACCAGCACGATCAGGCTGAGGATGATGAACATCAGCACGCGCTCGACCTCCAGCGCGCCCACCAGCCGCGCATTGAGCGTGCGCCAGTCGGCGAAGCGCAGGTCCTTGCGGTCGGTGCGCTTCTCCAGATCCCGGAGCACCTCGCCCAGCCGCTCCTGGTCGGTCACCTCGATCTCGATCGAGGAGACGGCGGTACGCGGGATGTTGAAATCGTCCTGGATCAGGTCGAGCGGCACGATGGCGAGCGTCGAGTCGAACTCCCAGCGCTTCACGATGAAGCTCGCCAGCACCTTGTAGGTGACGTCGCGCGCCATCAGCGTGCCGTTCTCGTTGCGCGAATAGGTGGTCAGCGCGAACGCCTCGCCGTAGCGCAGGCCGAGCGACTGGCGCAGGCGCTCGCCCATGATCACGCCGGCCTCGGTCTCGAAAAGCTGCGGCTGGCCGCCGACGAAGCTCTTGTGCAGGATCGAGCGCTTCAGTGCGTCGTCGACGCGCATGCCGCGCAGCTGCACACCGCGAGTGACTCCGCCGCTGCTCACCACCGCCTGGCGCTCGATGACCGGCGTGACCGAGCGCACGAAGGGCACGGTCTCGAACTGCCGCACCAGCGTCTCGTAGTCGTTGAGCAGACCCTTGTCGGCGGAGACGCGGATATGACCGTTCATGCCGATGATGCGGCCGAAGATCTCGCCGCGAAAGCCGTTCATCACGCTCAGCACGACGATCAGGGTCGCCACGCCCAGGGCGACGCCGATCAGCGCGAACCAGGCGATGAACGAGATGAACCCCTCGCGCTCGCGGCTGCGCAGGAAGCGCCAGGCGATGGTGCGTTCGGTGGTCGAAGGGAACAGGCTCATACGGTTCCTCGCTTCTCCCCGCGAAGGCGGGGAGAAGGTGGCCGAAGGGCGGATGAGGGGCTTCGAGTCGGCTGAACGACAGGCATGTCCGTCGAGAGGTTGCAAAGCCCCTCATCCGCCTCGCTGGCGCTCGGCACCTTCTCCCCGCCTGCGCGGGGAGAAGGGAAGAGGGCTTCTCTAACCACGGCGCAACCCCTCGATCGGATCGAGCCGTGTCGCCACCCAGGCCGGGTAGATCGTGGCGATGAAGGAAAACACCAACGCCATGGCCGCGATGCCGGCGATCTCGCCCCAGGCGATTCGCGCCGGCAGCTCGGTGAGCTGATAGAGCTGCGGGTCGAACAGCGTCAGGCCGAACGAGCATTGCAGCCATTGCCGGATGGCCTCGATGTTGCGGGCGAAGGCGACACCCAGCCCGACGCCGACGCCCGTGCCGACCAGGCCCAGCCCCATGCCGTCCATGAAGAAGACGCGCAGAATCGCCCATCGGCCGGCGCCGATGGTGCGCAGGATGGCGCTGTCAGGCCCCGTGGTGCGCACCAGCATCATCAGGCTGGAGACGATGTTGAAGGCGGCCACCAGCACGAGCCGCGTCAGCACCAGGAAC
>JBFXAZ010000020.1:0-60522 GCA_050183765.1 Reyranellaceae bacterium
GGCGCTGGTCGAGCGCCTTTGCAAGCGCATGCGCGAGGCCTACGACATCGCCGTGGTGACCAACGACATCTACACCAAGGAGGACGCGCAGTTCCTCACCCGTGCCGGCGCGCTGCCGGCCGAGCGCATCGTCGGCGTCGAGACCGGCGGCTGCCCGCACACCGCGATCCGCGAGGACGCCTCGATCAACCTCGCCGCGGTCGCCGACATGGTGCGACTGTTCCCGCGCATGGAGGTGATGTTCGTCGAATCGGGCGGCGACAATCTCGCCGCGACCTTCTCGCCGGAACTCGCCGACCTGACCATCTACGTCATCGACGTCTCGGCCGGCGACAAGATCCCGCGCAAGGGCGGACCGGGCATCACGCGCTCGGACCTGCTGGTGATCAACAAGATCGACCTCGCGCCGCTGGTCGGCGCCAGCCTCGAGGTGATGGACCGCGACGCGAAGAAGATGCGCGGCGCGCGCCCCTTCGTGTTCTCCAATCTCAAGGAAGATCGCGGCGTCGCCGAGATCGCCGATTTCATCATCCGCCAGGGCGGGCTGCCGGTCCGTCCCATGGGCACCTCTCAAGCAGCCTGAGGATCCGACATGCGCCTGATTGCCATCGCCGCCGCCCTGCTCGCCGTGACCGCGTCCGCGGCGCAGGCCCATACCGGCCATCCGCTCCACGGCGCCGGCGCGGGTCTGCTGCATCCGCTGACCGGCCTCGACCATTTGCTGGCCATGCTCGGCGTCGGCATCTGGGCCGCGCATATCGGCGCCACCGGCGAGCGCCGCGCCACCTGGCTGGTGCCGGCGTCCTTCGTCACGGTGATGGCGCTGGGCGCGGTCGCCGGTCTGTCGGGCGCGACCTTGCCGCTGGCCGAGGCGGGGATCATCGGCTCGGTGGTGCTGCTCGGCCTGCTGATCGCGGCGACGCCGAGGCTGCCCCTGTGGGCACCGATGGCCGTCGTCGGGCTCTTCGCCTTCTGCCACGGCTTCGCGCATGGCGCGGAGATGCCTGTCGCGTCCTCGGCGCTGGCCTATGGCGCCGGCTTCCTGGCGGCGACGGTCGCGCTGCACCTGGCGGGCATCGGCATCGGCCTGCTGGCGCGCCGCCTGTCGGGCACGGTTGGCGTGCGCGTCGTCGGCGGCGCGATGGCGCTGGCGGGGATTGCCCTAGCCGCGACCTGATTCGGCAGCGGGCTGAGGGCTGCGCAGGGTCCGCAGGCGCTGGAGCATGCGGATCAGCCAGCCGAGTGCCAGCCCCAGGGTGAAGCCGGAGAAGCCGAACGAGGCGGCGATCCACACCGGGTCGGCCCGCAGGCCGGGAACGATCGCGCCCAGCACGCCCTGAGCGTATTGCACGGCGAAGATCGCCCACCCCAGCCCCAGGGAGAACCACGAGCCGCTGACATGGACCTGGCCGTCGACCAGGGTCATCTGCCGGCGGCTGGCACGGCCGACGCCGACGAAGGCGCCAAGCAGGGCCAGCAACGCCCAGGCGGCGAGCGCGGGCAAAGGCGGGACGGACCGCATGAAGCCGAGCAGGGTGAGGATCAGCGACACCAGCGGCAATGCGGCCATGCCATAGGGCGACAGCCGGCGCGGCCGCAGGTCGCGCAGGCCCAGCGCCGTGACGGCGAGCAGGATCAGCCACACCCACCACGGGGTGTGCGCGAGGATGCCAAGGGCATAGTTCAGGGCGTAGGTCATGGCGGCGACCATGGCGGCCTTCGCGCCCCGCGGCGAGGCCGCCTTCGCCGGTGGACTGGCGTTTTCGCCAATGGACAGGGACAATCGATTCGCGATGCGTGAACCGCGATATGTCCGCAACCTGCGCGACGACGTGCCTTGGATGTTGGGCATCTGCCTCGTGCTGGCGGTGATCGGACCGTTCGGCACCTTCGACGCGATGTCCTTCGCCCTGCGCCTGCCGTACTTCCTGGTGACGGGTATGACGACATGGCTGCTGGTGGTCGGCTTCGTCCGCCTGCTCTTGCGCTTGGAGGCGTTCGACCGATGGCACACGGTTGCGCGCATGGCGCTTGCCGGAGCACTGGCGGCGGTCCCCGGGGCATTGGTGGTCTTTGCCCTGGAATCGACGCTTCGGGCGGCGCTCCCATGGCGCGCCCTGCTGTGGCTCATCCCCAACCACGCCGTGGTGACGATCTCGATCGCCGTGGTGATGGGCCTGTTCATCCACCAGCGACTGCGTCAGCAAGCTGACATCGAACGAGCGCGGGTAGCCGAGCTACCGGTTGCTGCGGCAGGGCCGGCCGCGGAACCCAACTTCTTCCGTCGGATCCCGCCGGCCCTTGGCCGCGACCTGCTCGCATTGGAGATGGAGGACCACTACCTGCGCATCCACACGGCCGTCGGCAGCGACCTGATCCTGCTGCGCCTGCGCGACGCCATCGCCGAGCTGGGCGAGGCGGCCGGCCTGCAGGTGCATCGCTCCTGGTGGGTGGCGCATGGCGCCGTGCAGGCCGCGAATCGCGATGGCCAGAAGCTCGTCCTGATCCTGCGCAACGGGCTGGAAGTGCCGGTCAGCAAGGCCCGGCGCGAGGCGGTCAAGGCCGCCGGCTGGCATTCCTAGGGGCGGAAATGGACATAGCCGGGCGGTGGCTCATGATGGCGGGCAGTACCCCCTTGGAAACCGTCTCACGCCCCGCTTGACCACAGCAAACCACAGCAATGCCGGAATCAATCGACCTTGGCACCCGAGTCCTTCACCACCTTGGCCCACTTGACGATCTCGGCCTTCACGAAGGCGCCGAGCTCGGCTGGCGAGGACGTCGTGATCTCGAAACCCTGCTTGGCGGCGGCTTCCTTGACGTCGGCCATCGCCAGCGCCTTCAGCGCCTCGGTGTTCACCCGCTTGACGATGTCGTCGGGCGTGCCCGCCGGCGCGAACAGCGCGAACCAGGCGTCGGACTGGAAGCCGGGGAACAGCGTCTCGGCCACGGTCGGCAGGTCGGGCAGCGCGGCGGCGCGCGCCTTGCCGGTCGTCGCCAGCGCGCGCAGCGTGCCGGCGCGTACCTGGCCGATCACCGAGGGCATGGTCTGGAAGCTGGCCATCACCTGGCCGCCCAGCAGGTCCTGCACCGCCGGCGCGGTGCCCTTGTAGGGCACATGCGTGGCCTCGAAGCGGGCAAGGCTCTTGAAAAGCTCCATGGTCAGGTGCGAGGCCGAGCCGTTGCCGGTCGAGGCATAGTTCAGCTTGCCGGCCTGTGCCTTGGCCCAGGCGACGAATTCCTGGATGGTCTTCGCCGGCACCGAGGGATGCACGACCAGGACATGCGTCACGCCCGCGACCAGCGCCACGGGCGCGAAGTCCCTGGCCGCGTCGTAGGGCATATTGGGGAACAGGCTCTGGTTGGTGGCATGCGTGGCGTTGTTGCCCAGCGCCAAGGTGTAGCCGTCGGCCGGCGCCTTGGCGGCGATGTCGGAGCCGAGATTGCCGCTGGCGCCGGGCTTGTTGTCGACGAGGACCTGCTGGCCCAGCGCGCCCGAGAGCTTCTCGGCCAGCACGCGGCCCAGGATGTCGGTCGGCCCGCCGGCGGGGTACGGCACGATCAGGCGGATCGGCTTGGCCGGCCATGCCTCGGCGAGAGTCGGGCGGGCAAGCGAGGCGAAGCTGATACCGGCGAGACCGGCCAGCGCCGTGCGGCGATGGAACGACATGAAGACCCTCGAACGGGGGAGACGATGTGGGCGCGCCTCATACACCACCGTGCGGCATCGTGCCATGCGTTCAGCCCATGGCACCTCGGCGCTGGCGCCGGGGCGTCACAGTCATTCACAATATGTGCAATGCGCCGCTCGCAATCCCGCCCGAATCATCGGCCAGACACGCCCCATCTCCGCGTGGCGACCGGTTCCGGCCGCCCTGACCTCCGATGACCGACGCCGATTTTCCTTCCGCGCTGCGCGCCGGCTACCGCCTGAACGAGTACCGGATCGACCGCGTGCTGGGGCAGGGCGGATTCGGCATCACTTATCTCGCCACGGACACCGTCCTGCATCGGGTGGTGGCGATGAAGGAGTACCTGCCCAGCGAGTTCGCGGTGCGCGTGCAGGGCGCCACCGTCTCGCCGCGCTCGCGCAATCAGGCCGAATCCTATCGCTGGGGGCTGGACCGCTTCCTCGACGAGGCGCGCACGCTGGCGCGCTTCCGCCATCGCAGCATCGTGCCGGTGCTGCGCTTCTTCGAGGCCAACGGCACCGGCTACATGGTGATGGAGCACGAGGCCGGTCAGCCATTTGCCGAACTGATCGCCGGCCCCGGCCGGCTGGAGCCGGCGCGCGTCGTGACGGTGCTGTCGGGCCTGCTCGACGGGCTGGAGCTGGTGCACGCCGCGGGCTTCCTGCATCGCGACATCAAGCCGGCCAACATCATCGTGCGCACCGACGGCTCGCCGGTGCTGATCGATTTCGGCGCCGCGCGCCAGGCGCTGCGCAGCAACGACCGTACGCTCACCAGTATCGTCACGCCGCGCTATGCGCCGATCGAGCAGTACGCCTCCGACGGCAAGCAGGGCCCGGCCACCGACATCTACGCGCTGGCAGCCGTGATGCATCACGCCATAACGGGCGCGGCGCCACCGGAAGCGACGGCGCGCGTACGCGACGATCCGTACAAGCCGCTCGTGTCCGACGGCCGCTACTCGCAGCGCTTCATCGCCGCGATCAATACCGCGCTCTCGGTGTTCCCGGAGAGCAGGCCGCGCTCGGTCGCGGCGTGGCGGGACATGCTGCAGCTCGACGATGCGGCGCGCGCCGTGCCGACGGCGATTGCCAGCGATCCCGAAGCCGCGCCCACGCGCGTCCTGGACACGGCCTCCCGGCGGGTCCAGGTGCGTCTGCCCGCCGTCGAAGCGGAGGACCGCATCCGGCCGCTCGAGCCCGCGGTCACGCGACGGCAGGTCTTTTCCTGGCGCGGCCTGACCGGCGTGCTGGGCCTGGTCGCCATGGTCGTGGTCGGCGGTGTTTTCGTGTGGCCGGCGCTGCGCGATCAGGGCCCGACCCGGATCGCCACGGCGCCGCCGGCGACAACGGAGCCGATGCCGAAGGCGGCGCCGCCGCCCGCGCCCCCGCCTGCCGCGTCCGCGCCGAAATCGGCGCCGACGCCACCGGTCGATGCCCGGCCGCCCGTCGCCGCCAAGCCGCCAGCCGCCGGCAAGCCGACGGTCGATGCCAATCCCCGGGTTCCGCCGACCGAACCGATCGACAAGGTGCTGCCGCCCACGCCCGCGCCCGCGGCAGGTCCGCCTCCGGTCGCACCCAAGGGCGTGACGCGCCAGAGCACCATCGAGCTCACCAGCGCCGCGGCGAGGCGCGCCACCGTCGCGGCCGAGCGCGCGAACCTTGCCGGCCAGCGTGCGCGCGAGCGCGCCGGCGAGGCGCGCATCCGTGCCGCCGAGGCGGGCAAGGCCGATTTGCCGGGCGCCGAGCGCATCGACTTTCCGGACAAGTCGAAATACGTCGGCACGGTGCGCGACAATCGCCGCGAGGGGCTGGGTGTCGTGCAGCTCGCCAACGGCGAACGCCAAGCGGGCGAATGGAAGGCCGATCGCCTCGACGGGCTGGGCACGGTGCGGACCACCGATGGGCGCGGCTACGACGGCGAGTGGTCGGCCGGCACGCCATCGGGCTTCGGCGTGTTCGTCCTTCGCCCCGGCGAACGGCACGCCGGCGACGTGAGCGGCGGCAAGCCCGAAGGCTACGGCGTGCGCACGTTCAACCGCGACGGCGTGTCGGTGACGCAGTCTGGCGAATGGCGCGACGGGGCGCTGGTCGGGGTGGGCGTCGAAACCGTGGGATCGGGCGAGCGCTACGAGGGCGAGTTCGTCGCTGGCCGGCGCCAGGGCATGGGCGTGCTGACCCTGCCCAACGGGGCGCGCTTCCATGGCCGGTTTGTCGACGGCGAGCGCGACGGCTACGGTGTCGAGGTGGCGCCGAACGGCACCGTCACCGCAGGCATGTGGCGCAAGGGCATCCTGGAGCAGAAGGAAAACTGAGCCGCCGGCGACACCAATGGCGGCCAGGCGTGCGTGACGTATGGCGGAACTGATTGGAGCGATCCTGGCCATCGCGGCGGCGCTGGCGCTGTCGAGCCTGTTGCTGCCGGTCGCCGAGCGTCTGCGCGTACCGCACACCGTGCTGCTCGCCGTGCTTGGCATCGCGCTGGGCATCCTGGTCGACCGCTACGGCGGCGAGGCGCGCGGCTACGGCATCGTCGGCGAGCTGGTCAACGGGCTGAGCAGCGTCACCGGCAAGGCCGAAGCCTTCCTCTACATCTTCCTGCCGCCGCTGCTGTTCACCGCCGGGCTGACCATCGACGTACGGCGACTGCTCGATGACATCTGGGCGGTGATGCTGCTGGCCGTGGTCGCGGTGTTCCTGTGCATCGGCGCGGTCGGCGGGCTGGTGCACCTTGCCACCGGCCTGGACATCTTCCTCTGCCTGCTGCTCGGCGCCGTCGTGTCGACCACCGATCCGGCCGCCGTGATCGGCGTGTTGCGCGACCTGGGCGCGCCGAGGCGCCTGTCGATCCTCGCCGAGGGCGAGTCCCTGTTCAACGACGCTGCCGCCATCACGGTCTTCGGCATCCTCGTCGCCGTCATGGTCTACGGCGAATTGCCCGACACCGTGTCGTCAGCCCTGGGCTTCCTGCGCGAGTTCGTGGGCGGCATCGCCCTGGGCTACGCGCTGGCGCGGCTGGCCATTCTGCTGCTGCTGCGCCTGGGCCATTCCAGCCTGGGCGTCGCCTCGATCACCGTCGGGCTGGCCTACCTCGCCTACGTGTTGGGCGATCGCTATATCCACGTCTCGGGCGTCGTCGCCGTGGTCGCCGCGGCGCTGACCGTGGCGGCGCTGGGGCCGATGCGCCTGCAGCCGCGGACCTGGGAAGCGCTGCGCGAGACCTGGCACCAGCTCGAGTTCTGGGCCAACTCGCTGATCTTTCTTCTCGCCGCCGCCGTGGCGGCGCAGGTGCTAGACGATCTGCAGTGGCATCATGTCGTGGCCGTGGTCGTGGTCTATGTCGCAGCGTTCGGCGCGCGCGCCTTCACGCTCTTCGGGCTGCTGCCGATGCTCGAGGCCACCGGCCGCTCGCAGCCGGTCAACCGGGGCTACCGCACCATCCTGTTCTGGGGCGGCCTGCGCGGCGCGGTGACCCTGGCGCTGGCGCTGGTGGCCTACGGCAACGCCCGGCTGCCGGATGAGGCGGGTGAGTTCGTCGCCACGGTGGCCACGCTCTTCGTGCTGATGACCCTGTTCATCAACGCGCCCAGCTTGCGGCCGATGATGCGCTACTTCCGCCTCAACGAGCTCGACGAGACCGACAAGGCGCTGCGCGATCGCGTGCTGAAGGTCTCGCGCGAGAAGGTTGGACGCGAAGTGAGCGAGATCGCCCGCGCCTATGGCGCGTCGGGCGCTCCCGACGCGCAGGTGCCGGTCGCCGAGTCGGCCTACGGTCCATGGCTTCCGGCGGAGGTGCGCGAGGCCTATGGCCTGCGTGTGCTGTGCGCACGCGAGCGCGAGCACTATCTGGCGCATTTCGAGCACCGCACGATTTCGCGCACCATCGCCACGCGGCTGATCACCGGCGTCGACCGCCTGATCGACCGGGTGCGCGTCGACGGTATCCCCGGCTACGGCCTCGCGCTGCAGCAGCTCAACGCCGTCGGCTGGCGCTACCATGTGGCGCTGTGGATCTACCAGCACGTCGGCTGGGAGCGGCCCTTCGCCGAGCAATTGGCGGATCGCTTCGAGACCCTGATGGCGATGCGAGTCGTGCTCGGCGAGATGTGCGAGGACGATCGCGGCGATTTCGCCCAGCTGCTGGGCGAGGACGTCGCGGCCACCCTGATCGCGCGCGCCGAGCGGCGTGTCCAGGCTGTCGTCCGTGCGCTGCGGGCGCTGTCGTTGCAGTACGGCGACTATGCCGAATCGGTCCGCGCCCAGCATATCGAGCGCATCGCCATCCGGCTGGAAGGCCTGGAGTACGACCGGCACTGGACGAACATGACAATCGGCCGCGAGGTCTACGACGATCTGCAGCGGGAGCTGGAGGAGCGCCGCGCCGGCGCCATGCGGCGCACGCCGCTGCGCATCAGCCAGGAGCTGGCGGCCATGATCTCGCGCGTGCCGATCTTCGCCCGGCTGAGCGAAGCCGCCGTGCGCCGGGTCGGCAGCCGGTTGCGTCCGCGCTTCGCCATGCACGGCGAGAAGGTCGTCGAGAAGGGGCACAGGGGCGATGCCATGTATTTCATCACCGCAGGCCAGGCGGTGGTGAAGCTTGCGGTCGGCGACGTCGTACTGCGCGACGGCGACTTCTTCGGCGAGATGGCCCTGCTCGAGAATCAGCCGCGCAACGCCGACGTCGTGGCCGATGGTTCGTGCCACCTGATGGAACTCTCGGCTGCCGACTTCCGGCGCCTGCTCGCCGCCAATCCCGAGATCAGGCGAGAGATCGAGGACGTCGCGGCGCGCCGTCGTACATCGAACGCGGCGCAGTCGTGACCACATCAAGGCGTTGAATTCATTAGCGAAGCCGAAGCGGGTAATCGCTCCGGAATCCTTCTCAAGGGTTGTTTCGAGTTATTTCAGATGGTAGGTAGTTGGGTGTTGCATTCGTGCAACATCATTCCAACGGCGCGCGGGCCACCACATGCGAACGGCAGCTTTGGGCTTACTTGTGGCAATTGTGGCGCTCGCGGCGCCCGCGACCCTTCAAGCCCAGAGCGGCGATCCGGCGGCCAAGAAGCCGGCGACGAAGACTGCGGTGAAGCCGCCTGGCAAGGCGGCTGCCGCCAAGCCGCCCGTCGCGGCGAGGAAGCCTGCGGTGAAGCCGGTGGTCAGGGTCCGCGTCGTGCGCGGGCCGCAGCACGCCGCCGCCGTCAAGGCCCGGACCGCTGCAAAGCCTGTCGCCGCGACCAAGGTGGCGGCCGGCCGGCCAGCCTACGCGGCGGTCCGCACCAACACGCAGCGCACCGGCCGCTATGGCGGTGCGGTGCCGGCCGCCGCGATGATGTCGCCCTATGCGCCGCCGGCGGAGAAGCTGGCGCCGCCGCCGGATGACGGCAGCGCGCGGACCATCAGCCTGTTCAACGTGAACACGCGCGAGTCGATCACCGCGACCTATCGTCGGGGCGGCCAGTACGTGCCGGGCGAGCTGCAGAAGCTCAGCACCTTCCTGGTCGACCACAAGAGCGGCGACGTGATCGCCATGGATCCCGAGCTGTTCGACATCCTGTGGCACCTGCAGCGCAGCCTGGGCGCCTCGAGCTTCGAGGTGCTGTCGGCCTATCGCTCGCCGCAGACCAACGCCGTGATGGCGCGCATGAGCCGCGGCGTGGCGCGCAACAGCCTGCACACCCAGGGCCAGGCGATCGACATCAAGGTGCCGGGTTTCTCGCCCTACCAGGTGCGCCAGGCGGCGCGCGCGCTGCAGCGGGGCGGCGTCGGCTACTATCCGCGTACCGGCTTCGTGCACGTCGACACCGGTCCCGTGCGCTACTGGTAGGACGCACCGCCTGCGAATGCCAAACGGGCCGCCTTGGCGGCCCGTTTTCGTTGGGAGCAGCGCGTGTGTGACCATGACCTTGCCCGGCGCAGCGCCGGAACACCGTCAAGGAGGCTGCCATGACGGACTGGAAGAGCCGCGTTTCGATCGAGGAAGCGAACATCGTCACCCTCGATGTCGATGCCATCGTCAACGCCGCCAACTCATCATTGCTGGGCGGCGGCGGCGTCGACGGCGCGATCCATCGCGCCGCCGGGCCCGAGCTGGTGGCGGAATGCCGGATGCTCAACGGCTGCCCGACCGGCGAGGCCAAGATCACCCGGGGCTACCGGCTGAAGGCGCGGCACGTGATCCATACCGTCGGGCCGGTGTGGAACGGCGGGAGCCACGGCGAAGCGGCGCTGCTCGCCTCGTGCTACCGCAACTCGCTGGCGCTCGCCGAGAAGCACGGGCTGCGCTCGATCGCCTTCCCGGCGATCAGCACCGGCATCTATCGCTATCCCGCCGAGGAGGCCACGCGCATCGCCATCGAGACCGTGCGCGATGGCGCCGCGATCGAGCGCGTCATCTTCTGCTGCTTCGGCCAGCCGATGCACGACCTCTATGTCCGCGCGCTGGACGAAATCGACTGATCACTGGCCGAATCGCTCGTGCTGCCCGGCGAGATAGGCGTCCTCCGCCGGCGTGTTCGTGCGGCCCAGCGCGGCATTGCGGTGCGGGAAGCGGCCGAAGCGCGCGATGATGTCGCGATGCGCCACGGCCCAGGTGAGCACGATCGCCGGGCTGTGGCGGGCGAACAGCCCGATCGAGCGATGCTGGTCGCCCAGCGCCTCGCTGTGCTCGAACGGCAGGTAGAAGAACTTGGCGATCTGGCAGGGGAAGCGCCTGTCATGGCCGCGCGCCAGGGCCCTGTGGGCGATATGCCGCGCGCGCCTGTCGCCGGCGAAGGCCGCCGCCGTGCCGCGGCCGGTGTTGCGCGTGAACTGGTCGAGCAGCAGCACCAGCGCCAGCGCCCCTTCGGGTGTGTCGATCCAGTGGTCGAGCCGTCCGCTCAGCGCCTGCCCGATGTCGCGGCCGAAGCGTTGTCGAATCTCGGCGTCGAACTCGGGGCCGCAGACGAACCAGATCGTGCGGCTCTCGCCGTACTTGGCATGGGTCCGGGGCCTGCACCAGAAATCGAGGATGGCGGTGATACGCGGGTCGAGCATGTTGTCCTAGGATAGGAACGAGCGGCGTCTTTGGGGGAGCCCGATGGGCAAGGTCAGGAACATCCTGTTTATCATGTGCGATCAGCTGCGCGCCGATCACCTGTCGTGCGCCGGCCACCCGCACCTGTCGACGCCGCACATCGATTCGCTGGCCAGGCGCGGCGTGCTGTTCCCGCGCGCCTATGTGCAGTCCGCCGTCTGCGGTCCCTCGCGCATGTCGTTCTACACCGGCCGCTACGTGCAAAGCCACGGCGCCACCTGGAACCGCGTGCCGCTGTCGATTCGCGAGCGCACCATTGGCGACTACCTCAGGCCGGCTGGCCTGCGGGTGGCGCTGGCCGGCAAGACGCACGTGCTGCCTGACACCGAGGGCCTGGAGCGCTATGGCATCGAAGGCGGCTCGGCGCTGGCGGCACTGATGCGTACCGGCGGCTTCGAGGAGCTCGACCGCTACGACGGCCACTCGCCGCCGGGCACCGAGAGCGGCTATCCGGCCTTCCTGCGCGCCCATGGCTATGTCGCCGACGATCCCTGGAACGAGTTCGTCATCGCCGCCGATGGCCCCGGCGGCGAGAAGCTGTCGGGCTGGAACATGCGCAACGTGCGCCTGCCGGCGCGCGTGAAGGAGGAGCACTCCGAGACCGCCTACATGACCGACCAGGCGATCCGCTTCGTCGAACGGCAGGGCGAGCAGCCCTGGTTCCTCCATCTCAGCTACGTCAAGCCGCACTGGCCCTACATGGCGCCGGCGCCGTACCACGCGCTCTACGGCCCGCAGCACTGCCTCGCGCCCAACCGCGCCGAGTCGGAGCTGGTCGACCAGCATCCCGTGCTGGCCGCCTATCGCCAGCACGAGGAGTCGGTCTCGTTCCAGCGTCCCGAGGCGGCGGCCACGGTGCGGCCGGCCTATATGGGCCTGATCAAGCAGATCGACGACCATCTCGGCCGGCTGTTCGCGGTCATGCAGAAGGCCGGGCGGCTCGACGACACGCTGATCGTCTTCACCGCCGACCACGGCGATTTTCTCGGTGATCACTGGCTGGGCGAGAAGGAGATCTTCTACGAGGAGGTCGTGCGGGTGCCGTTCATTGTCGTCGACCCCGATGCGGCGGCCGATGCCACGCGCGGCAGCGTCGACCGGCGCTTCGTCGAGGGGGTGGACGTGGTGCCGACCTGCCTCGAGGCGCTGGGCCTGCCATCGCAGCGCCATCTGATCGAGGGGCGCTCCCTGCTGGCGCTGACCCGCGGCCAGCCGCTGCCCGACGACCGCGTTTCGAGCAAGGCGCAGTCGCGCGACGATCGCGCCGGCTGGCGCGACGCGGTGTTCTCGGAGCTCGACTACTCCTTCCGCGAGGCGCGGCGCATCCTGGGGCGCCACGTCCGCGATTGCCGCGCATTCATGGTGCGAACCGATCGCTGGAAATACGTGTGGTGGCTCGACTTTCCGCCACAGCTCTTCGATCTGGAGAACGATCCGCGCGAACTCGTCGACCTCGGCCGCGACCCCGGCCACGTCTCGGTGCGCGACGAGATGCAGGGCCGTCTGTTCGACTGGATGCGCGCGCGCAAGAGCCGGGTCACGGTCGACGACGGCTTCGTCGAGGCGCGGACTGCGGCACATAAGGCACACGGGATATTTTTCGGCGTGTGGTGATCCAACTTTGGTCGTGATTCGATGGCACGGGTGATGCGAGCGGAGTAAGGTCCACCGATCAACCCCTTGCCTGTCGGAGAGTCGCGTGCTGCGACGGCGTCCGTTTACCCTCGCTGCTGCCGCCACCTTCCTGGCTGCGGCTGGTGGTGTCCGGGGACAGGCGCCCGCCACCCGCAACTTCACGATCGGCGCCGGCCCGATCGGCGGCACCTACTTCCCGGTCGCCGGCCTGATCGCCACGGCGATCAGCAACCCGCCCGGCGGCCGGCCGTGCGACGCCGGCGGCAATTGCGGCGTGCCCGGCCTGATCGCCGAGGCCATCGCCACCCAGGGCTCGGTCGAGAACATCAAGCGCATCGCCGAGGGTACGCTCGACGCCGGCCTGGCCCAGGCCGACATCGCCGCCGCGGCCGTGGCCGGCGACGAGATGTTCGGCGGCAAGCCGGTCACCATCCTGCGCGGCGCCGCCAACCTGTTTCCCGAGACGGTGCACATCGTGACCCGCCGCGACCGGGATTTCGACAGCATCGCCGATCTGCGCGGCCGGACGCTGTCGCTGGGCGAGCTCGGATCGGGCACGCTGCCGCTGGCGCGCACGCTGCTGAACGCCTATGGGCTGGGCCGGCGCGACATCGTCCTCGAATACCTTTCGCCACAGGCCGCTAGCCACAAGCTGCGCGAGGGCACGCTCGACGCCTTCGTCATGGTCGCCGGCCAGCCGGCGCCGCTGCTGGTCGGGCTGGCTCGGCAGGTCGAGATCGAGCTGCTGCCGGTCTCCTCCGCCGTCGCCGATCTGCTGCGCCGCGAGCGGCCCGGGATCACGACCCAGACCA
The DNA here is from genome assembly GCA_050183765.1 of Reyranellaceae bacterium. Taxonomy (GTDB): domain Bacteria; phylum Pseudomonadota; class Alphaproteobacteria; order Reyranellales; family Reyranellaceae; genus JAFAZJ01. The sequence goes on from JBFXAZ010000020.1 coordinate 13,211, forward strand.
CGCCGGCGGGGATGTATCAGGGTGTCGAAGCCTGCGATTCGATCGCCGTGGGCTCGCAGCTCGTGGTCTCCAACAGCGTCGACGAGGAGATCGTCTATGGCAGCCTGCGGGCGCTGTTCCATCCCTCGGTGCGCGCGCGTCTCGACCGCGGCCATCCGGCCGCCGCGCTGATCAAGCTCGAGACGGCGCTCGATGGCCTGGTCGTACCGCTGCACGCCGGCGCAAAGCGCTTCTACAAGGAACGCGGCCTGCTGAAGGACTGAGGTCTGTTCAGCGGAACTCGTACTGCTCGACCAGCCAGGGCTCGTGCTTGGCGGCGTCGATCCACGCGGCCATCGCCGGGTGCTTCATCACATTGTCACAATACGTCTTCGCCTCGTCGTCGAGCGATACCGCGTAGGTGCGGAAGCGCGTGACGACGGGCGCGAACATCGCGTCTGCCACGGTGAACGACCCGAAGAGGAAGCCGTCGTCGCGCGCCGCCGAGCCGCCGAAGCGCTTGCGGCAATCGAGCCAGATCGCCACGACGCGCTGCACCTGCGTCATCACCTCGGGCGTGCGGCCGTGTCCGGGAAACGAGCCGCGGATGTTCATCGGCATCTCGCGCCGCAGGTCGACGAAGCCCGAATGCATTTCCGCGGACACCGAGCGCGCAACCGCGCGCGCGGCCTGCGGCTCGGGCCACATGCCGGCCGTCGGACAAAGCTCGTGCAGATACTCTGCGATCGACAGCGAGTCCCAGATCGTCAGTCCCTTGTGGATCAACGCGGGCAGCAGGCCCGAGGACGAATGACGCGCGATCTCCGCCTTCGTCTCGGGGGCATAGAGGCGGATCAGCGTCTCGTCGAAGTCGATGCCGGCGATCTTGCAGATCAACCAGCCGCGCAGCGACCAAGACGAATAGTTTCTGTTGCCAAAGACGAGATTGAACTCGGCCATGTTGTCCTCATCCATCGTCGTCATACACGCACAACGGCGTTGCAAGCCACACCGATTCGCGACCATGCTGCGCGCTTCGCGTCGAAATTATAGCAGAAGCCGGGGGATCGGGTTGTGACGCTTCCGTTCATCGATCGCGCACCGGCGGCGGTTCCGGTGGCCGTCGTCGCGCCGTCCGAATGGGCGGCATGGTTCAAGCGTCAGCCGGCAAAAGCGCGCACCTGGCTGCAGGCCGCGTCGATCGCCGGCAAGGCCGGCGACTTCGCCATGGTGCCTGATGGCGACGGCAAGCCGTCGATGGCCGTCGTCGTGCGCTCGGAGAAGCCGACGATCTGGGACTACGGCGCGCTGGCCACGCGCCTGCCGCCCGGCGACTATGCGCTGGTCGGCGAGAGCGCGCCGATCTCGGTGACCGATGCGGCGATCGCCTTCGCCCTGGGCTCGTGGCGCTTCCAGCGCTATCGCAAATCGACGAGGAGCGCGCCGCGCCTGGTATGGCCCTCGAAGTGCGATCGCGCCGAGGTCGAACGCGTCGCCGAATCGATCTTCATGGCGCGCGACCTGATCACCACGCCGGCCAACGACATGGGCCCGGCGGAGCTCGCGCTGGCGGCGCGCGCACTGGCACGCAAGCACCGCGCGCGCTTCACCGTGACCGTCGGCAACGAGCTGCAGCGGCGCAACTATCCGGTGATCCACGCCGTGGGCCGCGCCTCGACCCGCGCGCCGCGCCTGATCGACATCGTCTGGGGCCGCCCCAGCGCACCCAAGGTCACGCTGATCGGCAAGGGCGTGTGCTTCGATTCGGGCGGGCTCGATCTGAAGCCCGCCTCGGGCATGCTCAACATGAAGAAGGACATGGGCGGCGCGGCGACCGTGCTGGCCGTGGCCTCGATGGTGATGGCGGCCAGGCTCAACCTGCGGCTGCGGGTGCTGATTCCGGCTGTGGAAAACAGCGTCTCGGGTAACGCCTTCCGGCCGATGGACGTGATCACCTCGCGCAAGGGTGTCACGGTGGAGATCGGCAACACCGACGCCGAGGGCCGCCTGATCATGTGCGATGCGCTGACCGAGGCGGTGCGCGAGGAGCCGGCGCTGGTGGTCGACGTCGCCACGCTCACTGGTGCCGCGCGGGTGGCGCTGGGCCCGGACGTGCCGGCGCTGTTCTGCAATGACGATGCCAGCGCCGAGGCGCTGCTGAAGAGCGCGCGCGAGCGCGAGGACCCGCTGTGGCGTATGCCGCTGTGGCGCGGCTACCGCCGCTTCCTCGACAGCAAGATCGCCGACATCAACAACGCCGGCCAGACGCCATTCGGCGGCGCCATCACGGCGGCGCTGTTCCTGCAGGAATTCGTGCCCGATTCCGTGCCGTGGATGCACATCGACACCATGGCCTGGAACCAGGGCCAGCCCGGCCGCCCCGAGGGCGGCGAAGCGATGGGCGCGCGCGCGCTGTTCGCGATGCTCAAGGAACGCTATGCGAAGCGATGAGTCACCGCCGTCATCCTGAGCGCAGCGAAGGACCCTGCGTTGGCGGCGTCGTGCGCGATGCGTGCATGTGACCGCGGTACCGCGAGATCCTTCGCTGCCCTCAGGATGACGGTGGGGGCCTCCATCGCACGGCTCGTCGCTCCGCAACGCCGTCGTTGCGCGTGCGCCACCACGTGCCGATCGCTGCCAACTCGCCCGCGACGACCTCTCGGAAGCCCAGCCACATCTGCCGCCGCCCGCGCAGGGAATGGGCGATGGCGGCGAGCAGGCCGGGCTGGGTGCGGGCGCCCCAGAAGGTGTGGTTGAGCAGGATCGCCACGGTGCGCGACAGCGGCAGGTATTCGAGATAGCCCAGGGTGGCGTTGTGCATCATGTCGCGCAGTGCCAGCCGGTCGATCTGGCCGCGATCGTCGGAGTCATGGCGTTGCGCGGGATAGTGGTCGACGCCGATGGCGGGATCGTAGATCAGCAGCCAGCCGGCGCGGCGGATCGCGCCGCCGAACAGGTATTCATTGGCGACCTGGGCGCCCTGGCCGCGCAGCCGGCGGTCGAAGCGCAGCGCGCCGATCGCGGCGCGGCGGAAGGCCATGCACACGCCCTTCAGCGACTCGACCTCGCGCGCCGGACCGAAGCCGGCGTTGTGGTTGCCGTAGGTGCGGCCGTACCAGGTGCTGATGCCGACGCGCGCCTGCGGCGGCCAGTCGTCGCGGCGCGCGCCCATGAAGATGTGGTCGCGGCCGCCGACGCCGCCGGCGCGGGCATCGGCGCGGAAGTGTCCCGATATGCGCTCGAGCCAATCGGGGTGAGGCGCGGCATCGTCGTCGGTCATCGCCACGATGTCGCCGGTCGCCGCGTCGAGGCCCTCGTTCAGCGCGGCGACCACGCCGGGCACGGTCACGATGCGGATGACCACGGGCAGCGAGCCCGCATCGTAGCCGGCGAGCATCGCCTCGGTCGCCGTGTCGATGTCGCGGCGCACGACGACGACGCGTGCCGGGGGCGCCGTCTGCGTCTTCAGGGCGTCGAGGCAGCGCCGCAGATCGTCCGGCCGTTTGTAGGTCGGTACGATGACGGTGGCGTCCATCTCAATAGCCGGCCGCCCGATCGATGAGGTTGACCAGGGGCTGGCCGGCGCGCAGCCGGCGCACGTTCTCGGCGACGCTGGCGGCGGCGGTGCGCGGGTTGGTCGGGCCGGCGACGTGCGGTGTGACGCGCACCTTGGGATGCGTCCAGTACGGGTGGTCGGTGGGCAGCGGTTCGACGTGGAAGACGTCCAGCGTGGCGCCGGCGAGATGGCCGCTGTCGAGCGCCGCCAGCAGATCGGCATCCACGACATGGCCGCCACGCGCCATGTTGATGAAATAGGCGCTGTTGGGCAGGCGCGCGAAGGCGCGCGCGTCGAGGATGTTGGCGGTCTGCGGCGTCATCGGCAGCACGTCGACCAGGATGTCGCTGCGCGCCAGCAGGGCGGTGAAGCCCTCGGGACCGTGCAGGCATTCGACGCCGTCGATCTTGCGCGGCGTGCGGCTCCAGCCCGCGGTCGGGAAGCCCAGCATGGCGAATTTGCGCGCGGCGTCCGAGCCGATCTCTCCAAGGCCGAGGATACCGACGCGGCGCAGCGCGGTGTCGGTGAAGGGAATCTCCTGCCACAGCTTGCGGCGTTGCAGATCCATGTAGCCGTCGACGTCGCGATGATGGCGCAGCGCCCAGTAGATCGCGTACTCGCTCATCTGCCCGACAAGGCCGGTGTCGATGATGCGCACGATCGGCACGTCAGGCGGCAAGTCGGGATGGACCAGCAGGTGGTCGACGCCCATGCCCAGCGAGACGATCAGCTTGAGGTTCGGCAGGCTGGCGAGCGCGCCCGGCGGCGGCTTCCAGGCCAGCGCGATGTCGATGTCCCTGGGATCGCCGTGGTTGGCCCAGGGACGGATGTCGATGCTCTCGCCCAGCGCCTCGCCCAGCCGCGTGCGCCATCCCTGCCAGTCGCCGCCGCCCTGCGCGTTGCTGATGTAGCAGAACACCTCGCTCATGTGGCGACCGCTCCTTCGTCGGCACCGATCGGCTCGAGATTGAAGGCGGCTTCCATCAGCGCCCTGGTGTAGGGCGTGCGCGGCTCCTCGAAGATCTGTCGCGCCGGGCCGCGCTCGACCACCTGGCCGTTGCGCATCACGATCACATCGTCGGCCAGCGCGCGCACCACCTTCAGATCGTGGCTGATGAACATGTAGGCCAGCTTGTGGCGGGCCTGCAGGTAGCGCAGCAGGTCGACGATCTGCGCCTGCACGCTCATGTCGAGCGCCGAGGTCGGCTCGTCGAGCACGACGAATCTCGGCTTCAGCACCATGGCGCGCGCGATGGCGATGCGCTGGCGCTGGCCGCCGGAGAACTCGTGCGGATAGCGATCGCGCATCGACGGATCGAGGCCGACCTCGCTCAGCACGGAGTCGACCAGGTCGCGGCGCTCCTGCGCGTCGCGGGCGATGCCGTGCACGTCCAGGCCCTCGCCGACGATCTGCTCGACCGACATGCGCGGGCTGAGCGAGCCGTAGGGGTCCTGGAAGACGATCTGCATTTCCTTGCGCAGGGGCCGCATCGCGCGCGCCGGCAGCTCGCGCAGGTCGCGACCGTCGAAGCGGATCGCGCCCTGGCTCTGTTCCAGGCGCAGCAGAGCCAGGCCGAGCGTCGTCTTGCCCGAGCCGCTTTCGCCGACGATGCCCACGGTGTGGCCCGAGCGCAGCTCGAGCGACACGCCGTCGACCGCCTTGATGTGGCCGACCGTGCGGCGGAACACGCCGCGCTTGATCGGGAAGTGCACCTTCACGTCGGCCGCCGCCATGACCACCGGCGCGTCGGGATCGCGCTCGCCCGGCTTGCCCTTGGGCTCGGCCGACAGCAGGTGCTTGGTATAGGTGTGCGAGGGTGAGTCGAAGACCTGCTCGACCGGGCCGTGCTCGACGATCTGGCCGGCGTTCATCACGCAGACCCGGTCGGCCATCTTGCGCACGATGCCGAGGTCGTGGGTGATGAACAGCAACGCCATGCCGTAACGCTTCTGCAGGGTCTTGAGCAGGGTGAGGATCTGCGCCTGGATGGTGACGTCGAGCGCCGTGGTCGGCTCGTCGGCGATCAGCAGGTCGGGCTCGTTGGCCAGCGCCATGGCGATCATCACGCGCTGGCGCTGGCCGCCGGAGAGCTGATGCGGGAAGGCGTCGAGCCGGCTGGCGGCGTCGGGGATGCCGACCTGGTCGAGCAGCTCCAGGGTGCGCCGGCGCGCGGCGCTTCGCGTCAGGCCCTTGTGCAGCAGCAGCGACTCGCTCACCTGCCGCTCGATCGTGTGCAGCGGGTTGAGCGAGGTCATCGGCTCCTGGAAGATCATGGCGATGCGATCGCCGCGCACGCGGCGCAGCGTGTCGCCGGAGCTGCCGATCATCTCCTCGCCGGCGAAGCGGATGCTGCCCGAGGGATGGCGCGCCGGCGGATAGGGCAGAAGCTGCAGGACCGACAGCGCCGTCACCGACTTGCCCGAGCCGGACTCGCCCACCAGGGCGACGGTCTCGCCGCGCTCGATGGTGAAGGAGACGTTGCGCACCGCGTGCACGGCAGACGCGCCGTGGCCGAAATCGACCGACAGATCGTCGATCACCAGGAGCGGCTCGGTGGCCGGGGAGGGAGGCGGCGCGGACATCAGGAGGGCAGCTTACGCGGATCGAAGGCGTCGCGCACCGCCTCGCCGACGAAGACCAGCAGGCTGAGCGTCACGGCGATGACGGAGAAGCTGACGAAGGCGAGCCGGGGGGTGGTCAGGTTGTTCTTGCCCTGCAGCAGCAGCTCGCCCAGCGAAGCCGAACCCGGCGGCAGGCCGAAGCCGAGGAAGTCGAGCGACGTCAGCAAGGTCACCGAACCTGCCAGTATGAAGGGCAGGAAGGTCAGCGAGGAGACCATGGCGTTGGGCAGCATGTGCCGGAACATCAGCCGGATATTGGAGACGCCCAGCGCGCGCGCGGCGCGGACATAGTCGAAGTTGCGGCCGCGCAGGAACTCGGCACGCACCAGGCCGACCAGCCCCATCCAGCCGAACAGCAGCATGATGCCCAGCAGGTTCCAGAAACCGGGCTGGATGAAGCTCGCCAGGATGATCAGCAGGAAGAGGATCGGCATGCTCGACCAGATCTCGAGGAAGCGCTGGAAGAGCAGGTCGGTGAGGCCGCCGAAATAGCCCTGCACCGCGCCGGCGGCGATGCCGATGGCCGAGCCGAGCACCGTCAGCAGGAAGCCGAACAGGACCGAGATGCGAAAGCCGTACAGCAGGCGGGCCAGCACGTCGCGTGCCTGGTCGTCGGTGCCCAGCGGGTTCTGCCAGCTGGGCGGCGAAGGCGCCGGCTGGTCGAGGTTGGTCACCAGCGTGTCGTAGCTGAAGCGCACCGCCGGCCAGAGGATCCAGCCCTTGGCACGGATCAGCGGGCCGACGCCGTTCTCGTCGTAGGTGGCGTCGACCGGCAGGTCGCCGCCGAAGGTCGCTTCAGGGTAGTTCTTGAAGATCGGCACGTAGTACGCGCCGTCGTAGCGCACCAGGATCGGGCGATCGTTGGCGATGAACTCGGCGAACAGGCTGACGAAGAAGGCAGTGGCGAAGACCAGCAGCGACCAGTAGCCCCTCTTGTTGGCGCGGAAATTCGCCAGCCGCCGGCGCGTCAGAGGCGAAAGCCGCATGCCTCAGGTCCTGCGCGCTTCGAAGTCGATGCGCGGGTCGACCACGACATACATCAGGTCGCCCAGCAGGCCCATCAGCAGGCCGAGCAGCCCGAACACCCACAGCGTGCCGAACATCACGGGATAGTCGCGGTTGAGCGCGGCGTTGAAGCCGAGATAGCCCAGGCCGTCGAGCGAGAAGATCACCTCGATCAGCAGCGAGCCGGTGAACAGGACCGACAGGAAGGCCGAGGGGAAGCCGGCCACGACGATCAGCATGGCGTTGCGGAAGACGTGGCGGTACAGCACGCGGCGGTCGTTGAGCCCCTTGGCGCGCGCGGTCTGGACGTACTGCTTGCCGATCTCCTCCATGAAGGAATTCTTGGTCAGCATGGCAAGCGTTGCGAAGCCGCCGATCACCATGGCCAGGACCGGCAGGGTGATATGCCAGAGATAGTCGGCGAGCTTGCCCAGCAGCGACAGCTCGGACCAGTTGTCCGAGGTGAGCCCGCGCAGCGGGAAGATCTGCCAGAAGCTGCCGCCGGCGAAGAGCACGACCAGAAGCAGTGCGAACAGGAAGCTGGGCACCGCGTTGCCGACGATGACCACGGCCGAGCTCATGACGTCGAAGCGCGAGCCGTCGCGCACCGCCTTGGCGATGCCCAGGGGAATCGAGATCAGGTAGATCAGCAGCGTCGTCCACAGCCCGAGCGTCACCGACACCGGCATCTTCGAGATCACCAGGTCGGCGACCCGGGTGTTGCTCTGGAAGCTCTCGCCGAGGTCGAAGACGGCGTAGTCGCGCAGCATCAGCAGGAAGCGCTCGTGGATCGGCTTGTCGAAGCCGTACTGCTTCTTGATCCGCTCCAGCAGCTCCGGCGGGATTCCGCGTGCACCGCGGGAACCCGAATCGCTGGTGCCCTGCGACGTGTCGCGCACGTCGCCGCGGCTGCCGGTGAAGCGCGCCGTGGCATCGACGTCGCGGCCCTGGAGCTTGGCGATCACCTGGTCGACCGGCCCGCCCGGCGCCGCCTGGATGATGAAGAAGTTGATGGCCATGATGCCGAGCAGCGTCGGCACCATTAGCAGCAGGCGGCGCAGGATATAGGCGGTCACGGGCGCTCGGCCGTCACGTCTTGCGCTCCGGCGCGCGCTGCGAGAGCGTGCGTTCCTTCTCGGCGTCGATCCACCATGTCGACCAGCCGCGCGGCTGATACTTCGCGAAGCGCGCCGGGTAGCCGAACTTGTCCCAGTGGGCCACCCACCAGGTCGTCGAGTAGTACTGCGGGACGATGAACTGGTTCCACAGCAGCACGCGATCGAGCGCGCGGCTGCGCGTGATCAGGCTCTTGCGGTCCGGCGCCGAGATGATCAGCTCGATCAGCTTGTCGACCGCCGGATCCTTGATGCCGATGGTGTTGCGGCTGCCCTTGGTATCGGCGGACTTCGAGCCCCAGAACTCGCGCTGCTCGTTGCCGGGCGACAGCGAATTGGCGAACAGCTCGATCGTGGCCTCGAAGTCGAAGGCCTCCATGCGCTTCTGGTACTGCACCGGATCGACCGTGCGCAGCCGCACCTCGACGCCGACGCGCTCGCACCATTGCTTGAACGGCAGCGCGAACCGCTCGAGCCGCGGCTCGCCCAGCAGCAGCTCGAACGACAGCGGCTGGCCGCTCTTGACGTTTGTCATCTTGCCGCCGCGGATTTCCCAGCCTGCCTGCTTGAACAGGGCGATGGCGCGGCGCGCACCCGGGCGGTTGTTGCCCGAGCCGTCGGTCACCGGCAGCTTGTACTCCTTGGTGAAGACCTCGGGCGGGATCTGGGCACGCAGCGGCTCGAGGATCTCGAGCTCCTCCTTCGACGGCAGGCCGGAGGCGGCAAGCTCGGAGTTGAAGAAATAGCTGTTGACGCGGTTCAGCAGGCCGTAGCTCAGCGTCTTGTTGAACCACTCGAAATCGATGAGCTGGATGAACGCCTCGCGGAAGTGGCGGTCGCGGTACTCCTCCTTGCGCAGGTTGAAGATCACGCCCTGCATCGGCAGCGTGCTCGAATGCTTGAGCGTGAGCTTCTTCACCGCACCGGATTTCACCGCCGGGAAATCGTAGGCCGTGGCCCACAGCCGTGAGGTGAACTCGTCGCGATAGTCGACCTGGCCGGCCTTGAAGGCCTCGAACGCCACCTGCTCGTCGCGATAGTAGTCGTAGCGGATGGTATCGAAATTGTGCCGGCCGCGATTGAGCCAGAGGTCGCGGCCCCAGTAGTCCTCGACGCGCTTGGCGACGATGAAGCGGCCGGCTTCCAGCGAATCGATCCTGTAGGGGCCGCTGCCCAGCGGCAGCTCCAGCGTGGTCTTGTCGAACTCGCGGCTCGCCCACCAATGCTTGGGCAGCACGCTGAGCTGGCCGATGATGTTGGGCAGCTCGTGATTGTCGCCGCCGCTGAAGGTGAACTTTACCCGCCGCTCGTCGAGCGCCTCGGCCTTGGTCACGTCCTGGTAGTAGACGGCGTATTGCGGCGCGCCCTTTTCCTTCAGGATGTCGAAGGAGAAGACGACGTCCTCAGCGGTCACCGGCTTGCCGTCATGCCAGCGCGCCTCGGCGCGGATCTTGAAGATCGCCCAGGCTCGGTCAGACGGCACCTCGATGGTCTCGGCGAGCAAGCCGTAGCCGGTCGAGGCTTCGTCGTAGTTCGACTCCAGCAGGCTCTCGTAGACCAGGCCGACGGCACCCGCCGGCGTGCCCTTGAGGATGAAGGGGTTGAGCGAGTCGAATGTGCCGCGGCCGGCCAGCTTGATCGTGCCGCCCTTGGGCGCGTCGGGATTGGCGTAGGCCAGGTTCCGGGCATCGGGCGGCGTCTCGGGCTGGCCGTGGATGGCGATGCCGTGGGAGATTGTGGTCTTGGCTTCGCCCTGCGCGCGGCTCCACGACGGCAGGACCACCGTCGAGGCCAATCCAAGCACCACAGACCGTCGCTCGACGCCGCGCCTGATCATGTCGTTGGCCTCCGTCTGACTGGATAGCGAAGCTAGGACGTCATTCGTGGCAAACCAAGGGCCTGCGCTCACGATGCGGTCATGGTCGGGGCGGTCAGCCGGCCAGCGTTGCCAGCGCCAGGGCATGCAGTCTGGCGTCCCCCGCGGCGACGATGGTGCCGTCGGAGGCGAGATCGAGCGGCCTGCCCGCCCAGTCGGTGCACACGCCCCCGGCGCCCTCGATCACCGGGCCCAGCGCCGCGTAGTCGTAGGGCTTGAGCGAGGCTTCGACGACCAGATCGACGTGGCCCGCGGCGCACAGGCCGTAGGCGTAGCAATCCCCGCCCCAGCGCAGGTTCTTGACCCGTTGCGCCAGCTTCAGATGCCGCGGCGCCAGCGAGTCCGGGAACATGCTGGGCGCCGTCGAGTAGAGGTAGGCGTGCTCGAGACTGACGCATTGCCGCGTGGCGATCGGCTGGCCGTTGAGCGTGCTCCGCGCGCCGGCGTGGCCCAGCCAGCGCTCGTGCAGGATCGGTTGGTCGATGATGCCCAGCACCGGCCGGCCGCGATGACACAGTCCGATCAGGGTACCGAAGATCGGCAGGCCGGTAATGAAGGCTCGGGTGCCGTCGACCGGATCGAGCACCCAGACCCATTCGGCGTCGCCGCGCACGGTGCCGTATTCCTCGCCCAGGATGCCGTGATCCGGCACCTCGGCCTCGAGGATGGCGCGCATCCGCTGCTCGGCCTGGCGGTCGGCGATGGTCACCGGCGAGGCGTCGTCCTTGTCGTCGACGTCGACGCGGGTGCGGAAATGGCGTGCGATGACCGGCCCCGCCGCGTCGGCCAGCCGCTCGGCGAGCGCGACGAATGAAGCGGGAACGGGCGAAACCATAGGCTTGGGAGCGCCGGGCCTACTTCAGCGAGTTCAGGAACGCGATGACGTCGGCGCGCTCCTTGTTGTTGGTGATGCCGGCGAAGGCCATCTTGGTGCCCTTGATGTAGGCCGCCGGCTTGTACAGGAACTCGTTGAGCGACGCGTCGTCCCAGGTGCCGCCCTTGCTCTGCAGGCCGGTCGAGTAGGCGAAGCCCTCAAGATGCGCCCGCTTGTTGCCGACGATGCCGAACAGGTTCGGTCCGACCTTGTTCGGACCGCCTTTTTCGGTCGTGTGGCAGGTCGAGCACTTCTTGCCGAAGGCGACCTGGCCGGCAGCGGCGTCGCCGCCAGGCTCCAACGGCGGCACGACCGGGGCGGCGGGACCCGCGCCTGGCTTGGTCTCGACGGCCGCTTCCTGCACGGCGATGTGCGGATGCTCGGGAAAGTGCGGGTGGACGAGCGCGCCAGCGACCTTGCCGATGACCATGGCGCCCAGGCCGGCGGCCAATACCGCGCCCGCGATCTTGTTGAACTCAAGCGACATCGCGCGTGCCCAATCCGTGCTCTTCAGTGGCGATTCGTGCCCCGGGACTGGCATCTACCACACCCCCGGTGACGGCTGTAGTATCGAATCGCTGACGCCGCGCCCGACGCGGCCTAAGGTCGCAACATCCTCATTTCGCTCGGCAAATGACCAATCCCATCGTCGTGGTGCCCGCCCGGCTGGGCGCGGGCCGCCTGCCCGGCAAGCCGCTGCTCGACGTCGCCGGCGAGGCGCTGATCGTCCATGTCTGGCGCCGCGCGGTGGAGGCGGGCATCGGCCCGGTCCTGGTCGCAGCCGCCGATGCCGGGATCATCGCCGCCGTCGAGGCGGCCGGGGGCCTCGCGGTCCTCACCGATCCCGACCTGCCGACCGGCTCCGACCGCGTCGCGGCGGCGGTCGCCGCCATCGACCCCGCCGGCCGGCACGACGCGGTGGTGAACCTGCAGGGCGACCTGCCGACGATCGCGCCCGGCAGCATCGCCGCCGTGCTGGAGCCGCTGGCCGACCCTGCGTTCGACATGGCGACCCTGGCGGGGCCGCTCGCAGAGGCGGCGCTGGACGATCCGCACATCGTCAAGGTGATGGTCGATGACCACGGGCGGGCGCTCGATTTCCGGCGCCCCCGGCCGGGGCGCCCCGCCTCGCGTCATGTCGGCGTCTACGCATTCCGGCGCGCGGCGCTGCAGCGCTACGCCGCGCTGCCGCGCAGTCCCCGCGAAATCGACGAAAGCCTCGAGCAGTTGCGGGCGATGGAACACGGCATGCGCATCGGTGTGCGCATCGTCGAGGACGAGGCGCCGGCGGTCGATACGGCAGCGGGCCTGGAAGCCGTTCGCCGCGTGCTGGTCAGCCGGCGTACTTCCGGCAGTTCCTGAGCGCGGGCATCGCGCCCTCGACCCGTAGCGTGACGACAATGCTTTTCTTTCGATCCTTGCCGCCGCACTGATCCCAGAGGATCTCCATCGCCTCCTTGGAGTAGGTCAGCCTGTTGGCCTCGAGGAACCCCGGGCCGATGCAGCCCTCGAAATGCGAGGGCAGCGATCCTCTGTGGATCAGGATGTTGCGCCGCTGCTTGTCGCCTTCGGCCGCCTTGCCCAGCCACGGATTGACGACGAGGCCGTGTGTGCCGCCGGTATGGGCCTCGTCGTACATCGACGACATGGCGTAGACGCCCGGGTCCATATGGACGTAGCCATCCATCCGCTCGAGCGTGTCGAAGGCGTAGCCGCCGACCCACAGCGTGCCGACCAGTCCGTGCGCGGTCTTGTCGGTCTTGAGCTGCTTGCCGGTCTTCGGATCCTTGGTCACGTCGGTGTAGATGTTTTCGACGTACTCGTCGCCGCGTTCGTAGCGGATCATCGTGGCTGCCATCGTTGCCCCCTCAAAGAAGATGGCCCGATGATGTGGCTGCCGGAGAACTGGCGCTGTTCCCTGCGCGACAGGCCTGCTAATCAGCCTCGCCTACCCGTCTCAACCGGATTTCCATCATGGCCGCGCGCCGCAAGACCTCCGCCCGCCCGGACGCTCCGACCAACGTCATCGCCTTCCAGGGCGAGTTCGGCGCCAACTCCGACATGGCCTGCCGCGCGGCGTTTCCCTACATGACCACGCGGCCCTGCCACACCTTCGAGGACGCGGTGCAGGCGGTGCATGCGCGCAAGGCCGACCTGGCGATGATCCCGATCGAGAACTCGATCGCCGGCCGCGTCGCCGACCTGCACAGCCTGCTGCCCAATGCCGGGCTGTGGATCGTCGGCGAGCATTTCCAGCGCGTCGAGCACTGCCTGGTGGCGGTCAGGGGCGCGACGTTGAAGACGGTGAAGGTCGCGCGCAGCCACGTGCAGGCGCTGGCGCAGTGCCGCGGCTTCCTCCGCAAGCAGCGCATCGCCGCGGAGGTCCATGCCGACACGGCCGGCGCCGCCAAGGACATCGCCAAGCTCGGCGATCCGAAGATCGCCGCCATCGCCTCGTCGCTGGCGGCCAAGATCTACGGCCTGCAGGTGCTGAAGCGCAACATCGAGGACGCCGACCACAACACCACGCGCATGCTGGTCTTCTCGCGCGAGGCCAACGATACCGACTATCGCGTCGGCGGACCGTACCTCACCGCTTTCGTCTTCCAGGTGAAAAGCCGGCCGGCGGCGCTCTACAAGGCGCTCGGCGGCTTCGCCACCAACGGCGTCAACATCACCAAGCTCGAAAGCTATCTGTCCGGCGCGGCCTTCGAGCAAGCGCAGTTCTATGCCGAGATCGAGGGCCACAAGGATCACCCCTCGGTGCAACTCGCCCTCGAGGAGCTGGGCTTTTTCGCAGAAATGCGGCTGCTGGGCACGTTTCCTGCACACCCGTTCCGCCGCAAGGGCTGGGAAGCGCCGACGCGCACGGGGACGTGAAGGGAATTCGTGCGGACATCGCGATTGCGCGGCCGCACGTCCTATTTCAATCGCGATCAACCTCCCCCATATAGGCGCAAACGCGCCAGCCCATGGCGATCGTCTGCGGGGGCTCCGTCTTGAACCCTATTCTTCGTTCGGCGCTGCTGTTGCCGATTCTCTCGGCACTGATCACTGGCGCAGCGGCCCAGCAGCCACCGATGGCTCCGCCTGTCACTGTCGCGAAACCGGTGGTGAAGGATATCGTCGAGTGGGACGAGTTCACCGGCCGCTTCGATGCCATCGGTTACGTCGAGGTGCGTTCGCGCGTCGGGGGCTACCTCGAATCGGTGCATTTCAAGGACGGTGCCCTGGTCAAGGAAGGCGACGTTCTGTTCGTCATTGACCGGCGCGGCTTCAAGGCGGCGCTCGAGCAGGCCGAGGCGACGCTGGTCGCCACACAGACCCGCTTCGATCTCGCCAAGCTGGAACTCGAGCGCGCCGAGCGCCTGGTCAAGTCCGGTGCCGGCACCGAGCAGGCGCTCGATCAGCGCCGCCAGCAGTTTCTTGCCGCACAGGCCGATCTGGCCGGCGCCAAGGCCGCGCTCGAGCAGGCGCGGCTGAACTACGAATACTCGGAGATCCGCGCGCCGATCAGCGGTCGTATCTCGCGCAAGCTGGTGAGCGAAGGCAACCTGGTGAGTGCCAACACCACGATGCTGACCACGATCGTGACGGTCGATCCGATCGACTTCTATTTCGATGTCGATGAGCGCTCCTACCTCGCCTATTCGCGCATGGCGCGGCAAGGCTCGACTGGCGACAGCGTCGGCGCCCAGGTCTTCCTCGCGACCAGCGACGAGAAAGAGCTGAAGCGCAAGGGCAAGATCGACTTCCTCGACAACCGGCTCGATCCGGCCAGCGGCACGATGCGCCTGCGCGCCAAGGTGCCCAATCCCGACGGCTTTCTCACCCCGGGCATGTTCGGGCGCATCGCCATCCAGGGCTCGCCCTCGTACAAGGGCATCCTGGTGCCCGACGAGGCGATCGCCAGCGACCAGACGCGGCGCATCGTCTATGCCGTCGACAAGGACGGCGCCGTGACCCCCAAGGTGGTGCGGCCCGGCCCGCGCATCGACGGCTACCGCGTGATCCGCGAAGGCCTGACCGGCGACGAGATGATCGTCATCGACGGCCTGATGCGCGTACGCCCCGGCGTGAAGGTCACGCCCAAGCCAACGACGCTGCCACCGACGCGCAACGCGCCGTAGGCAGGTCCGACCATGCGCTTTGCCCGCTTCTTCGTCGACCGGCCGATCTTCGCGACGGTGCTGTCGGTCGTCATCACCCTGATCGGCGCCATCGCCTATCTGAACCTGCCAGTGGCGCAGTATCCCGAGATCGCGCCGCCGACCATCGTCGTGCGCGCCACCTATCCCGGCGCCGATGCTGAGACCGTGGCCGCGACGGTAGCCGCGCCGCTGGAGGAGCAGATCAACGGCGTCGAGGGCATGCTCTACATGTCCTCGTATTCCAGCGCCGATGGCGCCATGTCGCTCACCATCACCTTCAAGCTCGGCACCGATCTGAACGCCGCGCAGGTACTGGTGCAGAACCGCGTCAGCACGGCGATGCCGCGTCTGCCGACGCCGGTGACCCAGCTCGGCGTGACGACCAACAAATCGTCGCCCGACTTCATGATGGTGGTGCATCTGGTGTCGCCCGACGACAGCTACGACCAGTTGTACGTCTCCAACTATGCGCGCAACCGCGTCCGCGACCAGTTGCTGCGGCTGGACGGCGTGGGCGACATCATCATCTTCGGCGAACGCCTGTACAGCCTGCGCATCTGGCTCGATCCCGACAAGCTCGCCGCCTACGGGCTCACGCCCAGCGACGTCGTCGCGGCGGTGCGCGAGCAGAACGTGCAGGTTTCCGGCGGCTCGCTGGGCGCGCAGCCGGCGCCCAAGGACAACGCCTTCCAGCTCACGGTGACGACGCAAGGGCGCTTCGAGGATCCTCGCGAGTTCCGTCAGATCATCGTGCGCTCGCGCGAGGGCCGCATCGTGCGCCTGCAGGACGTGGCGCGCGTCGAGCTGGGCGCCCAGGACTACGCGACGGGCTCCTACCTGAACGGCAAGCCCGCCGTCGCCATCGCGGTGTTCCAGCGGCCCAACACCAACGCGCTTGCCGGCGCGCGCAACGTCATCAACCAGATGGAGCGGCTGAAGCAGGACTTCCCGAAGGGTATCGAATACCGCATCGTCTACAACCCCACCGACTACATCCAGGCCTCGGTCGACGCGGTCTACACCACGCTGGTCGAGGCCATGATCCTCGTGATGCTCGTGGTCCTCGTCTTCCTGCAGTCGTGGCGCACCGCGGTCATCCCCATCCTGGCGATTCCGATCTCGCTGATCGGCACCTGCGCGGTCATGGCGGCGCTGGGGTACTCGCTCAACAACCTCACCCTGTTCGGCCTGGTGCTGGCGATCGGCATCGTCGTCGACGACGTCATCGTCGTCGTCGAGAACATCGAGCGCAACATCGCCGGCGGCCTATCGCCGCGCGAAGCGGCGCATCGCACGATGGACGAGGTCGGCACCGCGGTCATCGCCATCGCCCTGGTGCTGTCGGCGGTGTTCATCCCCGCGGCGTTCATTCCCGGTATCACCGGCCAGTTCTATCGTCAGTTCGCGCTCACCATCGCCGTCTCGACGGTGATCTCCGCCTTCGTCTCGCTGACCCTGTCGCCGGCGCTGGCGGCTTTGCTGCTCAAGCCGCACGAGGCGCAGCACCGCATCCGCAACCCGATCACGCGCGCGATGCGCTGGGCCGCCGACCGCTTCAACGGCGGCTTCGACCGCATGGCTGCCGGTTATGCCGGCGCGGTGGGCTTCGTCGCGCGGCGGAAGGTGATGTCGCTGGCGGTCTATGGCGCGCTGCTCGGGCTCACCTGGTTTGTGTCCGCACGGGTGCCGACCGGTTTCATCCCGCCGCAGGACCAGGGCTACATCATCGTCGTGATCCAGCTGCCGGACGGCGCCTCGCTGTCGCGCACCCAGGCGGCGACCCAGAAGGTCTCCGACATCGTGCGCGCGGTTCCCGGGGTGGCCAACACGGTGGAGATCACGGGACTGAACGGCGCCACCTTCTCCAGCGCATCCAACAGCGGCGTCGTCTTCGCCACCCTCAAGCCGTTCTCCGAGCGGCAGGGAAAGGCGCTGTCGTCGGGCGCGATCATCGGCCAGGTGATGCAGCGCGTCGGCGGCGTCATGGAGGCGTTCATCATCGCCGTGCCGCCGCCGCCGGTTCGCGGCCTGGGCAGCCAGGGCGGCTTCAAGATCCAGCTGCAGGATCGCGACGGCGCCGACATCCGCCGCGTGCTGGGATCGGCTTTCGCGATGATGGGGGCCGCGCAGCAGGCGCCCGACCTGGCCGGCGTGTTCACCACCTTCTCGGCCAACACCCCGCAGATCTATCTCGAGATCGACCGCACCAAGGCGCAGATGCTCAACGTGCCGATCGGCGCGATCTTCGAAACGCTGCAGAACAACCTGGGCTCGGCCTACGTCAACGACTTCAATGCCTTCGGCCGCGTCTACCAGGTGCGTATCTCGGCCGACCAGCGCTTCCGCGTCGAGCGCGACCGCATCGCGCGCCTGCGTGTGCGGTCCGCCGACGGCGCGCTGGTGCCGCTGGGGACCCTGGTCGAGATCAAGGACGTCGCCGGCCCGTCGCTGGTGCAGCGCTTCAACATGTACACATCGGTGCCGTTGCAGGGCAACGCCGCGCCCGGAGTCTCGACCGGCACGGCGCTGGACACCATGGAGCGGCTGGCGCGGCAGATCCTGCCGCCGGGCATCGGCTTCGAGTGGACCGAGCTCGCCTACCAGGAGCGCACGACCGGCAACACGGCGGTGTTCATCTTCGCGCTGTCGGTGGTCTTCGTCTTCCTTGTGCTGGCGGCGCAGTACGAGAGCTGGGCGCTGCCGCTGGCGATCGTGCTGATCGTGCCGATGAGCGTGATGTCGGCGCTGCTGGGCGTCCTGGCGCGCGGCATGGACAACAACATCCTGACGCAGATCGGCCTGGTGGTGCTGATCGGCCTGGCCGCCAAGAACGCCATTTTGATCGTCGAGTTCGCGCGTCAGGCGGAAGAGCAGGAGGGCCTCGATCCGGTCGCGGCCGTGATCCAGGCCTGCCGCCTGCGCCTGCGGCCGATCCTGATGACCGCCTTCGCCTTCATCCTGGGCGTCGTGCCGCTGGCCTTCGCCACCGGCGCGGGCGCGGAGATGCGCCAGGCGCTGGGCACGGCCGTGATGTTCGGCATGCTGGGCGTGACGTTCTTCGGCCTGTTCCTGACGCCGGTGTTCTACGTCTCGCTGCGCTGGGTCGTGCTGAAGATGCGGCGCAACCCCAAGCCGCCGCCGGCCGAGTCGCTGCCGCCGGCCTGAGCCGGCCGTCTACTCGGCCGCCTTGGCCATCGGCTGCGGCTTGAACGGCAGGATGCTGGCCGCGCGGTGATAGGGGACCGGCAGCGGCGGCGTCTCCACGCCCAGCGCCCGGGCCGCGTTCCAGCCCCAGCGCGGGTCGGCCAGGAACGAGCGCGCATGCGCGGTGCAGTCGGCGGCGCCCGACGCGACGATCTGCTCGGCCTGCTGCGGCTCGGTGATCACGCCGACCGCCCAGGTGGCGATGCCGGCCTCCTTGCGGATGCGCGCCGAGAACGGCACGTGATAGCCCGGCGTCACCGTGATCTTCGCGTTGGGGACCGTGCCGCCCGAGCTGACGTCGATGAAGTCGCAGCCCAGCGCCTTCAGCTCGCGGGCCGTCTGGATTGAGTCCTCGATGGTGAGGCCACCCTCGACCCAGTCGATCGCCGACAGCCGCACGCCCAGCGCGCGCTCGCGCGGCCAGACGCGGCGCACCGCCTCGAACACTTCCAATGGAAAGCGCCGCCGCTTCTCCATCGAGCCGCCGTAAGCGTCGTCGCGCTGATTGGTGATCGGCGAGAGGAACTGGTGCAGGAAATAGCCGTGCGCGCCGTGCAGCTCGAGCACGTCGAAGCCCAGCCGCGCGGCGCGCTCGGTGGCGGCGACGAACTCCGCCTTCACGCGGTCCATGCCGACGCGATCCAGTGCCACCGGCGTGTGCCATTTCGCCGTCGGCAGCTGCGCGGGCGCGCCGCCCTGGAAGCCGACGCCCGGCCCGGTGGCGTCGAAAGGGATCGCCGACGCCGAGATCGTGGTCCACGGCGTGTCCGGCGCATCGGCGGCGGTGAGCGGACCGCCGCCCTTCCACGGACGCTGAGCCGAGGCCTTGCGGCCGGCATCGGCGATCTGGATGGCGAGCTTGGTGCCGGGCATCCAGGCGCGGCACCAGTCGACGACGCGCTTGAGCGCCATCTCGTTGGCATCGCTGTAGAGGCCGAGGCAGCCCTGGGTGATGCGGCCCTGCGCCGAGACATGCGTGGCCTCCACGCACATCAGGCCGGCGCCGCTGCTGGCCATGGCCGCGTAGTGCGCCAGATGCCAATCGATCGCCGAACCGTCGACGGCGGAATACTGGCACATCGGCGACACGACGATGCGGTTGGGCAATTCGACATTGCCGCCCAGGCGGAAGGGCGTGAACAACTGGGCCATCAATGATCTCCCTGTGCCCTTCTCCCCGCGCAGGCGGGGAGAAGGTGCCGAGCGTCAGCGAGGCGGATGAGGGGCTTCCTCGCGCAACGACGCCGACGGTCGTTGTTGAACCATCGCGAAGCCCCTCATCCGGCGCTTCGCGCCACCTTCTCCCCGCCGTCGCGGGGAGAAGGGAAACTCAGCCGCCGGGGGCAGGCCCGGCCTCGTGGCCGAGCCAGTTCTCGATCAGGCGCCGCGCGATGGAGTCGCGGCGCGGCATGAAGAAGGAGCCGTCGGTGGGCAGGTTCTCTTCCTTGAGCTCGTCGCGATGGAACCAGCGCGCGGTGTCGAGCTCCTCCTTGTTGACCTCGAAATCCATGCTCTGGGCCTCGGCGTGGAAGCCGATCATCACCGAGGCGGGGAAGGGCCAGGGCTGCGAGGAGTGGTAGGTCACGGCGCTGACCTTGACCTTGACCTCCTCGTAGATCTCGCGCGCCACCGCGTCCTCGAAGCTCTCGCCGGGCTCGACGAAGCCGGCCAGCGTCGAATGCATGCCCTTGGGGAAATGCTTGCCGCGGCCCAGCATGCAGTGATCGCCGTGATGCACCAGCATGATCACCGCCGGGTCGGTGCGCGGGAAATGCTGCGCCTTGCAGGACTCGTTGGTGCAGACGCGCTCGTGGCCGGCCTTCACCACCCTGGTCGGCGCGCCGCAGACGCCGCAGAATTTGTGCCGGCGGTGCCAGTAGGTCATGCCGCGGGCATAGGCGAGCAGCGAGCCCTCGCGCGCGAAGAGCAGCGGGCCGACCTGGCGCAGGTCCATGAACTCGCCCAGTCCGTCGATCGGCATGTCGAAGCCGGTGACGTCGAGCGCGAAATAGGCCTCGCCGTCGACCAGGCCGAGGAAGATGGGATGCCCGCCGCCGCGGATGATGGCGCGCGCCATCATGCCCTGGATGAAAACGGCCGCCGGCTGTCCCCGCTTGTCGATCAGGTTGCGCTCGTTGTCGATCGGGATGAAGCGGGTCTTCGTCGCGACGAGCAGATCCTCGATGTCGTCGTCGCTTTCGCGTCGGTGCGAGGCGCGGTCGATCTCGGCGCTCGAATAGGGATTGCGGCGCATCGGGCGTTTGTATCCGCTGTCATGGTCCTGGGCGTCGCGCCGGACAATGGCACCCCGTGCGACGCGCTTCAACCGCCGCTGCCATGCTAGGATGGCGACCGCCCATTGCTGGAGAGACGCCTGTGGCAAGGATTCGTGCGCGCCTGTGGCTGGCTTCGGCGTGGCTGCTGTTGCTGCTGGCCGGCGCGGCGTCGGCCCAGACCCACCCGACGCTCAAGGACGCGAAGCTGCCGGCGCTGTTGCCGCTGGCCCTGGTGGCCGGCGACGACAGCGATACGCGCAGCAATTTCCAGGTGTCGCCCGACGGCCAGTGGCTGGCCTGGTCGCAGCGTCGCGGCGGGCGCGCGCAGATTCATGTGCGGCCGATCGGCGGCGGCGACGCGGTGGTCGTGCGCACGCCCGTCGGGCTGGCGAATTTCCGCTGGATGCCCGACAGCCGCCGCCTGCGCTACGGCCTCGACCGGGGCGGCAACGAGAACACCCAGATCTGGGTCGTCGACGCACGCAGCCCCAACGCCCCGCCCAAGAACATCACGCCCTGGGCCGGCACCACCAACTACGTCTCGTCGGTCCGTCTCGACGGCGACGAAGTGGTGCTGTTCAGCAACCGCCGCGACCGGCGCTTCTTCGATGCATATCGCGTCTCGCTGAGCGGCGACCTGACGCCCGTCCTGCTCGAGAGCAACCCCGGCAATGTCGATCGCGCCTATTTCGATCGCAAGGCGCACATGGTGGCGCGCACCCTGCGGCCGGGCGCCGACGGCAGGCGCGCCTTCGAATTCTGTCCCGGCGCGGCCTCGACCTGCGCGCGCGTCTTCGACATGGAGTGGGACGAGCACATCTTCGTGCCGGACATCGCCGCCGGCGAGGAGGAGGTCTGGGCGCTGTCCAATCGCGGCCGCGACCGGCAGGCGGTGGTACGGCTGAACCTGCGCACCGGCGTCGAGACCGTGATGCACGAGGATCCCAGGGTCGACATCGACACCTTCTGGTTCAACACCGAGACGCGCGAGCCGGTGCTCGCGATCGCCTGGCCGGACCGTCAGCGCCTGCATGCCTTCGGCAGCGGCATCGGTCCCGACCTCGCGGCGATCGGCGGCGGCGGCGACGCGGTCGTGACCATCCGCAGCTATGACCTTGCCATGCGCTGGTTCGTGCTGGGCGTGCAAAGCCAGGGCAGCGCCACGCGCACCATCCTCTACGACGCGCAGAACAAGGAGCGCACGCTGCTCTCGGCCGGGCCGTGGGACGCCTACCGCGAATCGCTGTCGCCGCTGACGCCGGTCGAATACAAGGCACGCGACGGCCTCACCGTTCACGGCTACCTCACCCTGCCGGCCGGCGCGCCGGGCAAGAACCTGCCGACGGTGGTCTTCGTGCATGGCGGGCCGTGGCTGCGCGACTACGGCACGCTCGGCACCACGCCGCAATTCCTCGCCAATCGCGGCTACGCCGTGCTGCAGGTCAACTACCGCGGCTCCAGCGGCTACGGCCGCGCCTTCCTGCGCGCCGGCATCGGCGAGCTCGGCGGCAGGATGCAGGACGACATCGACGACGGCGTGAAGTGGCTGATCGCCCAGGGCATCGCCGATCCGGCCAGGATCGCGCTGATGGGCAGCAGCTACGGCGGCTTCGCCACCTTCGTCGGCATGACCCGCACGCCGACGCAATTCGCCGCCGGCGTCGCCAATGTCGGCATCACCGATCTGCCGGCTTTCATCGACCTGGTGCCGGCCTACTGGGATCGTGGCCGCTGGAACCGCTTCCTCGGCCCGTCGAACACGGTCGAAGGCCGCGCCGCCCTGTGGCAGCGCTCGCCGCTGGCGCATGTCGAGCGGCTGGAACGGCCGATGCTGATCACCGCCGGCGCCAACGACGTGCGCGTGCGCAAGGACCAGGGCGAGCGCTTCTATGGCGCCGCGCGTGCGCTGGGCAAGCCGGTCGAGTTCCACCTGTTCGCGAACGAAGGCCACAGCATGTCGCGGGCCGCGAACCGGCTGATCTACTTCGCCAAGGTCGAGACGTTCCTGGCCAGGCACATCGGCGGCCGCTTCACGGAGGTGAAGGCTACGCTGCCGCGACCGCCCACGTCGCCGCAGCTGCGCACTACTCCCGAGCCGGCACCCGCCATCGGCAAGCCAGGTGTGGAGTACGGACCAGAAAACGGTCTGCCCGGCGCGCCAAAACCGAAGGACTGAACATCCGGCACGGCGCGACCCCTTCAAATAAAGGGGGAATTCGTGTCGCCGCGGACACGCGCCGCAAACTTCGACATGGTTCGTGACGGTCCACCATGATTCGGGGCTCGCGATGGTGATTGATCGTATCTTGAACGAGTCAATTTATAGTGTGCGACTAGGAACCATTGCCTTCCCTTCCACTTTTGGTCACCATTGAGAGGCGATCTGAACGTGGTGCGCCGCGCATGGACGAAGCATCGTTCTCCCGCGTACTCGACTCCGTCTACGATGCCGCCACATCGACCGACGGATGGCGTCTTGCGCTCGATCAGATCGGTCAGGCCTTCGGTTGCAGCTATGTCGGCATGATCGATCGCAATCTGCGCACGATGGAGGGCCGCGCAACCGCCATCGGCATCGATGAGGCGGGCCAGCGCGAGTATTTCGAGGTCTGGAGCAAGCACGATCTGCTGCGGCTGTGGACGCGGACCTATCGTCCGGGGGCCGTCGAGACGGATCAGGACATCCTCCCGCGATCCATCCTGCTGGGCAGCGACTATTACAATGGCTTCCTCAAGCCGCGCGACATGCATGCCGTGATGCGCGTCACGCTCGCCACGGAACACGGGATTCGCAAGTTCATCAGCATGACGCGGCCTGTTGCCGGCGGGGATTTCGTGACAGCCGACATCGAGCAGGGCCGCCGCCTGATGCCGCACCTGCATCGTGCCGCGCGGATATCGCAGAGCGTAGAGAGCGCGAACCTGGCACTGACCGCCTTCTCGGAGGTCCTCGAGCAAAGCGCCCGGGGCGTGCTCCTGCTGGAGGGCTCGCGCAGGATCATCTTCGCCAATCGTACGGCGCGCGCGATGGCCCAGGCGGCCGACAGCTTCGTCCTGCGGCACGACCGGATCGAAGCCCTGAGCGGCGGCGACAACACGCTTCTGCAGAGCCTGATCGCCGGCGCGTCGAGCCCGCCGGGTCGCGTCGAAGCTGCACGCGGCGGCGTCATGCGGCTGGCGGCGAAATCCGGTAGGCCCGGGTTGTCGCTCGCCATCGCTCCGCTGGCTTGCGGGACGGCGTGGAGCCGGCCGGCGCCGGTCGCCTTCATTCTGATTACCGACCCCAACACCCAACCACCCGATCTCGACGCCGTGTTGCGGCAATTGTTTGGCCTGACCGGCGCCGAGACGCGCGTGGCGGAACGGCTGCTGATGGGAGACAGCCCGGAACGCGCGGCGGAAAGCCTGCAGGTCAGGATCACGACCGTGCGCTGGCATCTGGCATCGCTCTACCGCAAGACAGGCGCCAGCCGGCAGGCCGAGCTGGTCCGGCTGCTCCAGGCCCTGCCGACGGTGTGACGCGCCGGCCCCTGTGGCAAACCGGCCGGATTCGGCCCTTGCGAGTCGCTGCCCGACTCCTGATATAACCACCCCGGGAGGCCGGCGTGGACGCAGTCTTCGCCAACCCGGTCAGGTCCGGAAGGAAGCAGCCGTAACGAATTCGCTGCGGGTCGTGTCCGGTCTCCCACCCGGCCCTCGCCGACGAGGCAGGGCACACGCCGCGAGGCGCCCCTGACCATGGCCGACGCCCCGCTTGATACGCCCGCGCCCGTTTCCGACACCCATTACCGGGTGCTGGCGCGCAAATACCGTCCCACCGATTTCTCCACCCTGGTCGGCCAGGACGCGATGGTGCGCACCCTGCGCAACGCGCTCGAGGCCGGCCGCCTGGCGCACGCCTTCATGCTCACCGGCGTGCGCGGCGTCGGCAAGACGACCACCGCCCGCATCATCGCCAAGGCGCTCAACTGCGTCGGTCCCGACGGCAAGGGCGGGCCGACCATGGATCCCTGCGGGGTCTGCGACAATTGCGTGGCGATCACCGAGGACCGCCATGTCGACGTCATCGAGATGGACGCCGCCAGCCGTACCGGCATCAACGATATCCGCGAGCTGATCGAGGGCGTGCGCTATCGCCCGGTGGCGGCGCGCTACAAGATCTACATCATCGACGAGGTCCATATGCTGTCGACGGCGGCCTTCAACGGCCTGCTGAAGACGCTCGAGGAGCCGCCGCCGCATGTGAAGTTCGTCTTCGCCACGACCGAGATCCGCCGCGTGCCGGTAACGGTGCTGTCGCGCTGCCAGCGCTTCGACCTGCGCCGCGTGCCGGTCGACATCCTCGTCGCCCATTTCGCGCGCGTCGCCGAGAGCGAGAAGGTCGAGATCGCGCCCGAGGCGCTGCGCCTGATCGCCACCGCCGCCGACGGCTCGGTGCGCGACGGGCTGAGCCTGCTCGACCAGGCGATCGCCCATGGTGGCGGCGTGGTCGACGCGGCGCAGGTGCGCGACATGCTGGGCCTGGCCGATCGCGGCCTGGTCTTCGAGCTGTTCGACCAGGTCATGCGCGGCGACGCCCCGGCGGCACTGAAGACGCTGGGCGAGATGTACGATTCGGGCGCCGATCCGGTCGTGGTCCTGCAGGACCTGCTGGAGCTGGCGCATTGGCTGACGCGGCTGAAGGTCGTGCCGGAATCGGCCGAAGGCGCGCCCGAGCTCGAGCGCACGCGCGGCCGCGACATGGCGGCCAGGCTCGGCATGGCGCACCTGACGCGCGCCTGGCAGATGCTGCTGAAGGGGCTGCAGGAGACGCAATACGCACCGTCGCCGATCCGCGCCGCGGAGATGGCGCTGATCCGGCTGTGCTATGCCGCCGACCTGCCGACGCCCGCCGACGCGATCAAGGCTCTGCAGGACGGCGGGGGTGCCGCGCCGCCGCCGCGTCCCTCCGGCCCGGCGCCGTCCAATGGCGGCGGCATGGGCACGAGCACGACGCCGCCACGCGGCGCGCCGTCGGGCGCGCCCCTTGGCGGACCGGTCGCGCGTCTGGCGGTGGCCAACGCCGCCGTCGCGCGCGCCGAGCCTGAGCTGGACGCCGTCGCCGCCGCGCCGAAGCCGCAGCCCAGGGACTTCGCCGAGGTCGTGGCGTTGTTCGAGGACAGGCGCGAGGCGCGGCTCGCGCTGGCGCTGAGCACCGACGTGCATCCCGTGCGCTGCGAGCCCGGCCGGCTGGAGTTCCGCCCGACGGACCGGGCGCCGGCCGATCTCGCCCCGAAGGTCGCCGACGCGCTGGCGCGCTGGACCGGTCAGCGCTGGCTGGTGTCGGTGTCGAGCGACGCGGGCGAGCCGACCTTGGCCAGCCGTCGTGCCGCCGCCCGCGACGCGCGCCACCAGCGCGCCATGGAGCATCCGCTGGTGCAGGCGGCGCTGCAGGTGTTTCCCGGCGCGACGCTGGAGGTCGTGCGCGGCCGCGACGAGGCGCCGGTGCCGCTGCAGCCGGCGCAGCCGGTGGTCGCCGACGCCGACGAGGCGGGCGGGCCGCCGCTGTTCGAGCCGGGCGAACTGTCCTATGACGACCTCGATATCCCCGAAGGCGATCTGTAGAGGCGCACCATGTTCGGCCAACTGAAGGATCTCGGCGCCCTGATGAAGCAGGCGCAGGAGATGCAGCAGAAGATGGCGGAGATGCAGGCCAAGCTCGCCGCCATGGAGCTCACCGGCCGCTCCGGCGGCGGCCTGGTGAAGGTCACCGTGGACGGCAAGGGCGAGACGCGGCGCGTCGAGATCGACGGCTCGCTGCTGGTGCCGGCGGAGAAGGGCGTGCTCGAGGACCTGCTGGTCGCCGCCATCAACGACGCGCGCGGCAAGGTCGAGGCCGAGACGCAGCAGCAGATGCAGACGCTCACCGGCGGCCTGCCGCTGCCGCCCGGCTTCAAGTTGGGCTGATGCCTGGTTCGATCCTACCTGCCCCCGGAGGGGGAAGGTGCCCGAAGGGCGGATGGGGGTTGTCGAAGACGGACTCCGGCGTTGTTGAGGCATCCGCCATCCGTCGCGCGATGCGCGCCAACTTCCTTCTCCGGGGGAAGGCGAGGCCGCGATGACCGGCCCCGAGATTGATCGGCTGATCCAGCTGCTCGCCAAGCTGCCGGGGCTGGGCCCGCGTTCGGCGCGGCGCGCGGCGCTGCATCTGCTGAAGAAGCGCGAGGTGCTGATGACGCCGCTGGCGCAGGCCATCAGCCGCGCCGCCGAGGCGATCCGCACCTGTTCGGTGTGCGGCAACCTGGACACGTCGGATCCCTGCGCCGTGTGCAGCGATGAGCGTCGCGACGCCTCGTTGGTCTGCGTCGTCGAGGACGTCGCCGATCTGTGGGCACTGGAACGTGGCCGGGTCTTCGCCGGCTGCTATCACGTGCTGGGCGGTACGCTGTCGGCACTCGACGGCGTCGGTCCGGAAGACCTCAACATCGCCGGCCTGATGCGCCGCGCGCGCAACGGCAGGGTGCGGGAGGTGATCCTCGCCACCAACGCCACCGTCGACGGCCAGACCACGGCGCACTATCTCGCCGACCGGCTGGCGGCGATCGAAGGCGTGAAGGTCTCGCGTCTCGCCCATGGCGTGCCGGTGGGCGGCGAGCTCGACTACCTCGACGAGGGCACCCTGGCGGCCGCGCTCAAGGCGCGCCGGGCGATGTAGCGGTGGACACGCTGGCGACCCTGGCGCTTGCGCTCGGCAGCAGCTGGGCGAGCGGCATCAACATGTATCTCGCGGCGCTGACCATCGGCATCGCCGGCCGCATCGGCGCGGTGAAGCTGCCCGAAAGCCTGCAGGCGCTGGAATCGCCGTGGATCCTGGCGCTGGCCGCCGTGCTCTACGCCGTCAACTTCCTCGCCGACAAGATCCCGGCGGTCGATACGGTCAACAACTTCATCCATACCTTCCTGCGCGTTCCCGCCGGCGCGGTGCTGGCCGGCGCCGCGGTGGGCGATGCCGATCCGGCCATCGTCGTCGCCGCGGCACTGGTCGGCGGGACGCTCGCCTTCGGCAGCCATGCCACCAAGACAGGCGCGCGCGTCGCCGCCACCGGCGTGGCGCCGGGCAGCAGCATCGGGCTGTCCGTCCTCGAGGACATCGCCGTGGTCGGCGGCCTGTGGCTGGCGATCAAGAACGCCGTGGTCTTCCTCATCCTGCTGGCCATCGTCGTGGCGCTGATGATCTGGCTGCTGCCCAAGATGTTCCGGCTGTTCATGTCGGTGGTGCGGCGGGCCACCGGCAGGCGACGGCTCGACAGCGCCGGCCCAACCGGCTAGAGCGGGCGGCCATGACCGGAACCGCACCCGTCGCGCAGCCCGACGCCTGGCTGTTCGACCTCGACAACACGCTCTACCCGGCGCGCTGCGATCTCTTCGCACAGACCGACCGGCGCATCGGCGAGTTCATCTCGCAGCTGCTCGACGTGCACTTCGACGAGGCCAAGCGCATCCAGAAGGAATACTGGAAGACGCACGGCACCTCGCTGCGCGGCCTGATGACCCTGCATCAGGTCGATCCGGTTCCCTATCTCGACTACGTGCACGACATCGACTACGCGCCGGTCGAGGCTAGCCCGCGGCTCGACCAGGCGCTCAGGCAGCTCACCGGCCGCAAGATCGTGTTCACCAACGGCACGGTGCGCCATGCCGAGCGCGTGCTGGAGCGGCTGGGCGTGGCGCATCATTTCGAGGCGATCTACGACATCGTCGCCGCCGAGTACGTGCCCAAGCCGGAGATGGTGGTCTATCGCGACATCGTCGGCCGCCACGGCGTCGAGCCGACGCGCGCCATCATGCTCGACGACATCGCCGTGAACCTGAAGCCGGCGCACGCTTTGGGCATGCGCACGGTGTGGATCCGCACGCCCGAAAGCCAGCAACGGGCGCAGGGCCTGGCGCTCGACTGGATCCATCACCAGACCGAAGACCTGGTCGACTGGCTGCACGACTATCTGGACGGGCGCGGCTGATGAAGCTCCTGATTCTCGGCGCCGGCGCCGTCGGCGGCTATTTCGGCGGGCGCCTGCACCAGGCCGGTGCCGACGTGACCTTCCTCGTGCGCCCGGCGCGCGCCACCTTGCTGCGCACCAACGGGCTGAAGATCGTCAGCCCCAAGGGCGACGCCACTCTGCAGGTCAAGGTCATCTCGGATGCGACCGAGGGCGGGCCCTATGACCTCGCGATGCTCTCGTGCAAGGCCTACGACCTCGACTCGGCGATCGAGACCCTGGCGCCGGGCATCGGGCCCGAAACCGCGATCGTGCCGTTGCTCAACGGCATGAAGCATCTCGACGTGCTCGACGCGCGCTTCGGTGCCGAGAAGGTGCTGGGCGGCGTGGCCCGCATCAGCTCGACGCTCGCGGCCGACGGCACCGTGGTGCACATGGTGCCGCTGGCGGCCGTGCTGACCGGCGAGCGCGACAAGAACAAGCCGGCGCGACCGGCGCTGCAGGATCTCTCGGTGGCGATCGGCACGTCGGGGTTCGACGGCGGCATCCAGTCCGACATCGTGCAGGACATGTGGGACAAGTGGGTGATGCTGTGTGCGCTGGCGGCGATGACCGGTTCGATGCGCGGCGCCGTCTGCGATATTCTCGAGACCGATGAGGGCGGCGACCTCATGATCGAAGTGATCGAGGAGTGCCGCCTGGTCGCGCGCGCCGCGGGCCATGAGCCGGGTGCCGGGGCGATGGACGGCGTCCGCACCTACCTGACCACGCGCGGCTCGAAATTTGCCGCCTCGATGCTGCGCGACCTGGAAGGCAGCTACCGAATCGAGGCCGAGCACGTGATCGGCGACATGATCGCGCGCGCCCGCGCCGCCGGCATCGCCACGCCGGTCCTGCGCCAGGCCTATGTCCACATGCAGACCTACGAGCAGCGCCGCAAGCGCGAAGCCACGGCGACCTGATTCGCGAATCGAGGGGGAAGATCCATGAGTGCCGCACAGCTGCAGTCGACCATCGAAGCCGCCTGGGAAGCGCGCGACGGCATCAACAGCAAGACCACGGGCGAAGTGCGCGACGCCGTCGAGGCGGCGATCGCCGGCCTCGACGACGGCACCTACCGCACCGCCGAGAAGTTCAAGGGCGAGTGGGTCGTGAACCAGTGGCTGAAGAAGGCCGTGCTGCTGTCCTTCCGGCTCTACGACAGCGTGCCGATGGACGGCGGCGCGGTATTCCCCGGCCTGGGCGGCGCGCCGTGGTTCGACAAGGTGCCCCTGAAGACGGCCGGCTGGGACGCGGCCCGCTTCGCGAAGGCCGGTTTCCGCGCCGTGCCCGGCTCGGTGGCGCGCCGCGGCTCGTACATCGCCAGGAACGTCGTGCTGATGCCGTCCTTCGTGAACCTCGGCGCCTATGTCGACGAGGGCACCATGGTCGACACCTGGGCCACGGTCGGCTCCTGCGCGCAGATCGGCAAGAACTGCCATCTCTCGGGTGGCGTCGGCATCGGCGGCGTGCTCGAGCCGCTGCAGGCAAACCCGGTGATCATCGAGGACAATTGCTTCATCGGTGCGCGCTCGGAAGTGGTCGAAGGCGTGATCGTCGAGACCGGCTCGGTGCTGTCGATGGGCGTGTTCATCTCGGCCACGACCAAGATCGTCGACCGCGAGAGCGGCCAGATCCATGTCGGCCGCGTGCCGGCCTATTCGGTGGTGGTGCCGGGCAATATCAGCCGCGGGCCCAACCAGCCCTCGACTTACTGCGCCGTGATCATGAAGACGGTCGACGAGCGCACGCGGTCGAAGACCTCGATCAACGAGTTGCTGCGCGACTAGCGGGGTTCCGTCGGGCTATCCTCCCGGCTGCGGCACGCAATCTGCAGGGTTGGCGCCGGTCGGCCGAAGTTGGGAGGCAGCAGCAGATGACGACTCCATTCGTTTCGCGACGCGCCATGCTCGCAATGGCGGGCGTCGGCGTCGCGCTCGGTCTGGGCAGCGCGTCGGCGCAGACGCCCAAGCGCGGCGGCACCTTGCGCATCAGCGTCGATCAGGCGCCGTCCAAGCTCAATCCGCTGAAGCAACGTGTCGGGCCCGAGTATCTGCTGGGCGAGATGCTCTACAGCGGGCTGACCCGGCTGGGACCGGACATGACGGCGCAGCCCGATCTGGCGCTGTCGTGGACGGCGAATGATTCGCTGACGGAATGGACGTTCAAGCTGCGCCCCAACGTCAAGTTCCACGACGGCAGCGCGCTGACGGCGCGCGACGTCGAAGCGTCCTTCAAGGCCATCCTCGATCCGGCCACCGGCTCGCCGGCCCGCAGCAACATCGGGCCGGTGGCGTCGGTCACCGCGGTTGACGACATGACGGTGCTGGTGAGCCTGAAGGGCGCCTTCGCCGACCTGCCGGTGTCGCTGGCCTTCACCGACGCCAAGATCCTGCCCGCGTCCATCCTTGCCGCCGACATGGCGCGCTTCGATCGCGAGGCGATCGGCACGGGCCCCTTCAAGCTGGTGTCCTACGAACCGTCGCGGCTGACCGTCGTCGAGCGCAATCCCGCCTACTATGATCCGGCCCGCCCGTATGTCGACCGGGTCGAGGTGCAGCTCTTCCCCGACCAGACGGCGCGGACCTCGGCGCTGATCGGCGGCCAGACCGACCTGATGCTGTCGGTGGCGGCGACCGAGTTCGAGCGCCTGAAGAGCACGCCCAAGGTCAAGGCGCTGCGCACCAGCTCGGGCCAGTTCCTCAACGTCAACATGGGCTGCGACCAGAAGCCGTTCGACGACGTGCGCGTGCGCCGCGCGCTGTCGCTGACCCTGGATCGCCAGGCCCTGGTCGATCTGGTGGCGGAAGGCCTGGGCAGCGAAGGCGTCGACACGCCGATCAACGAGGTCTACCGCTTTCACCGCAAGCTGCCGCCCAAGCGTGCCGATATCGCGCAGGCTAAGAAGCTGCTGGCCGAGGCGGGCTATCCCAACGGCCTCACCGCGACGCTGGTCGCCTCCGACCGCCCCAACACGCGCGCGCAGCTCGGTGTCGCGATCCGCGAGATGGCCAAGCCGGCGGGCTTCACCATCAACGTGCAGACCATGGCGCACGCCACCTTCCTCGATCAGGTGTGGAAGAAGGGGCCGTTCTACATCGGGCTCTACAACATGCAGCCGACGATGGATGGCATCTTCGGCCAGCTCTACACGTCGAACGCCGTGTGGAACGAGACGCGCTGGAACAACAAGGCCTTCGATGCGCTGATCGACGAGGCCCGGCGTACCGCGGACGACAGTCGCCGGCGCGAGCTCTACGGCAAGGCGCAGCAGCTCATGTACGACGAGGTGCCCTCGCTGATCCCGGTCTTCTTCGACCTGCTGGCGGCGCATCGCGATCACGTGTCGGGCTTCCGGCTGCACCCGCGCGGCGCCGTCTACAATATCGACGAGGTGTGGCTGAACGCCCCGTCCCGCTAGGCCATGTCCGCCGCCTATCTCGCGCGACGGCTGCTGACCATCGTCTTCACCGTGCTAGTGGTGTCGCTGCTGGTCTTCGGCATCACCCAGGTGCTGCCGGCGGACGCGGCAGTCATGCTGCTGGGCGAGAACGCGACGCCCGAGCAGCTCGCCGCGGTGCGCCAGCGCCTGGGGCTCGACCAGCCGGTGTGGCGGCAATACCTGGTCTGGATCGGCGGCGTCGTGCAGGGCGATTTCGGCACCTCGCTCGAAACCGGCCTGCCCGTCGCGGGCGAGATGTTCACGGCGCTGGGCCGCTCGCTGCTGCTGGCCGGCCTGTCGCTCAGCCTCATGCTGGTCGTCGCCGTGCCGCTGGGCATCGTCGCGGCGCTGCGCCGGGGCCGGCCGGCGGATGTCGCGGTCGGCGTCGGCTCCTATGTCGGCGTATCGATGCCGGAGTTCGTCACCGCCACGCTGGTTCTGATCACCTTGGGCCATCCCAGCTTCGGCATCTTCCCGGCCACGGGCTATGTCCCGCTGACGGAGAATGTGCGCGAGGGCCTCGCCCGGCTGGTTCTGCCGGTGCTGACCGTTTCCGTGGTTCTCGTGGCGCATGTCGCGCGCATGGTGCGGTCCGAGCTGGTCGACGTGCTGGGCACCGACTATGTCCGGGCCGCGCGCATGAAGGGGCTGTCGCCACCCCGAGTGCTGTTCCGCCATGCGCTGCGCAACGCGCTGCTGCCGACCATCACCATCGTCGCGCTGGATATCGGCTATCTGCTGGGCGGCATCATCGTGGTCGAGGAGATTTTCGCCTTCCCCGGCATCGGCCGCGCGCTGATCGTCGCCGTGCAGCAGCGCGACCTGCCCTCGATCCAGGCCGGCGCGATGATCATGGCGACGACCTACGCGCTGGCGAACCTGCTGGCCGATCTCGCCTACGCCGCGCTCGACAAGCGGATCCGCTATGCCTGAGACCGTCCGCAGGCTGCTGCGCACGCCGCAGGGCGCGATCGGCTCCGCCATCATCCTCACGGTGCTCGCCATCGCCGTGGTCGGGCCGCTGATCGCGCCCTACGGCGTCGAGCAGTTCCATGTCCGTGCCCGCTTCGGGGGACCCAGCGCCCAGTTCTGGCTGGGCACCGACCAGTTCGGCCGAGACCTGCTGAGCCGCTTGCTGGTGGGTGCGCGGTCCACGCTGCTGTCGGCGCTCCTCGCCACCCTGTTGGGAACCATCGCCGGCGCCGTGCTGGGCACCCTGTCGGCTTTCCTCGGCGGATGGGTCGACGAGATCATCATGCGCATCGTCGATGCCGTCATGGCGATTCCCAACCTGCTGTTCACGCTGCTGATCGTTACGGTGCTGGGCGCCAGCGGCGTCAATGCGCTGCTGGCGATCGGCATCGCCTTCACGCCGGGCATGGCGCGGGTGACGCGCTCGGTGGCGCTGGCGATCCGACGGCAGGATTTCGTCGCCGCGGCCATCGCCCGCGGCGAGAGCGGCGGCTTCATCGTGCTGCGCGAGATGCTGCCCAACGTCGTCGGGCCGATCATCGTCGAGGCGACGATCCGCGTCGCCTTCGCGGTGATGGCGCTCGCCACCCTGAGCTTTCTCGGGCTGGGCGCGCAGCCGCCGTCCTCGGAGTGGGGGTTGATGGTCGCCGAGGCCAGGCCCTATCTCTTCCGCAATCCCTGGATGATGGTGGTGCCCAGCATCGCCATCGCCACCGTGGCCATCGCCTTCAACCTGTTTGGCGACGGGCTGCGCGACGCGCTGAACCCCCGCACATGAGTGCCGTGCTGTCCATCGATGGCTACAGCCTGGCCTACGCCGGCGGCGTGCAGGCGTTGCGCGATGTCAGCCTCGCCGTGCCGGCGGGCGGCGTGCTGGGCCTTGTCGGCGAATCCGGCTCGGGCAAGACCTCGCTGGCCTACGCGATCATGCGCCATCTGCCGCCCGGCGCGATCGAGAGTGGCGGCGCCATCCGGCTGGGCGACACCGACCTGCGCAGCCTGACGCCCGCGGCGATGCGGCAGGTGCGCGGCGCGCGCATCGCCATGGTGTTCCAGGACCCCTCGGCCTCGCTCAATCCCACGCTGACATTGGGCGAGCAGGTGATCGAGGTGCTGCGGCGCCACAAGGGCCTCGATGCCAAGGCCGCGCGCGACCGCGCCGAAGCGCTGCTGCTGCGCGTGGGCCTGCGCGACCCGTCCGCCATGCTGCGACGCTATCCGCATGAGGCATCCGGTGGCGAGAAGCAGCGCGTGGTGATCGCCTCGGCTTTCGCTGCCGAGCCGGAATGCCTGCTGCTCGACGAGCCGACCACGGCGCTCGACGTGATCACCGCGCGGCAGATTCTCGATCTCTTCGGCGAGCTGCAGGAAGAGACCGGCGTGGCGGCGCTGTACATCTCGCACGATCTGGCGCTGGTCTCGCGTGTTGCCCAGCGCGTGGCGGTGATCCACCAGGGACGCATCGTCGAGGAGGACGGTGCCGACGAGGTGTTCCGGACGCCGCACGAGGACTACACGCGCCGGCTGGTGGCCAGCGTGCCGCGCCCGGATGTGCGGCTGGTCGACGACCGGCCCGACGGTGCCGCGCCGCCTTTGCTCGAGGTGCGGGACCTGTCGGTCCGCTATGGCCGCAGCCGGCTGTTCGGGCGCACGCCCACCACGACCGGCGCGCGCGATGTCGGCTTCGCCGTCCAGCCGGGCGAGATCCTGGGCGTGGTGGGCGAGTCGGGCTCCGGCAAGTCGACCATCGCGCGCGCGCTCGTCGGGCTGAACGCCTTCGAGGGCGCCGTGCAATGGGCGGACCGCACCCTGCGCGGCATCGGCGACATGGACCGCGCCTATCGCCGGGCGGTGCAGATCGTGTTCCAGCATCCCGACGCCTCGCTCAATCCGCGTCACAGCGTGGCCGAGATCCTCGGCCGGCCGCTGGCGCTCTACGGCACGCCCGACGACCTCTCGCGCAAGGACGCGATCGCCGCGCTGCTCGAAGACGTGCAGCTTCAGCCGGGACACGCCGCGCGCTACCCGCACCAGCTCTCCGGCGGCGAGAAGCAGCGCGTGGCGATCGCCCGTGCCTTCGCCGCGCGGCCCTCGCTGGTGATCTGCGACGAGATCACATCGTCGCTCGACGTCTCGGTGCAGGCGCAGGTGATCCACCTGTTGCTGCGCCTGCGCGAACGCTTCGGCACCGGCTATCTGTTCATCACCCACGACCTCAACCTCGTGCGCCAGATCGCGCATCGCATCGCGGTGATGTATCGCGGCGACATGGTCGAGGTGTCGGACACCGCCCGGCTGGGCGGACCCGACAGTCACGCCTATACGCGGGAATTGCTGGCCGCCGTGCCGACGCCCGCCGGCTCCGCCTGAGGAAAGGAAGCGTCATGGATCGCAAAGCCCTGTTGGCCCGTATCGACGAGAAGGCATGCCTCGACATCCTCTCGCGGATGGTGCAGCACAAGAGCTACACCGAGACCGAGGGCGAGAAGGCGCTGGTGCGCCACATGGTGCAGCAGATGCGTGCCATCGGCATGACGGCCGACGAGGCGCCGGTCGGCGGCGGCCGCATCAACGCCATCGGCCATCTGCGCGGCGCCGGCGGCGGCAAGAGCCTGATGTTCAACGGCCATCTCGACACCAATCCGGCGACCGAGGGCTGGACCGTCGATCCCTGGGGCGGCAAGGTCGACGACAAGTTCATCTACGGCATCGGCGTGTCGAACATGAAGGCCGGCGACGCCGCCTATTTCTGCGCCGTGAAGACCCTGGTCGATGCCGGCGTGAAGCTGCGCGGCGACGTGGTCCTGACCTTTGTGGTCGGCGAGCTGCAGGGCGGCGTCGGCACCGTGGCCTTCATCGAGCAGGGCCTGCGCGCCGACTACTTCATCAACACCGAGCCGACCGATCTGCAGGCGGTGACGATGCATGCCGGCGGCGGCTCCTTCACCATCGAGCTGACCGGCGACACGCGGCATTTGTCGAAGCGCGAGGAGGGCGTCGATGCGCTGATGGCCGCCTGCGAGCTGGCGCCGATCATCAACGGCATGACCTTCTCGAATGCGCTGAGCGACGAGCATCGCTCGATCAACCGCGGCCATGTCGGCGTGCTGCACGCGGCGCTGGGGCGCGAGCTGCACGAATGGCGCCCGCCGCAGGTCGCCGATTTCGCCCGCCTCAAGGGCTCCGCCCGCTATGCGCCGGGCCAGACCAGGGACGGCGTGATGGCCGATCTGCGCCGCGTGCTCGACGATCTCGAGAAGCGGCGTCCCGGGCTGAAGGCGGTGCTGATCCCGCGCGAGGACGGGGATCGTCCCTCCATGCCGCCCTTCGAGGTGGCCAAGGACGCGCGCATCGTGAAGGTCCTGAACGGCGCCTATCAGACCATCCGCGGCACCAGCCAGCCGACCGGCGCCATCACGCCGCCCGGCTTCTACGGCACCGATGCCAGCCACCTGCTGCACCGCGCCGGCATGGAGGGCGTCGTCTGCGGTCCGGGCGGCCGCTACAACACGATGCCGGACGAGCGGGTCGACATCGTCGACTACCTCGACGCGATCCGCCTCTACATGCTGGCGATCCTCGACATCTGCGAGGTTGCCTGATGGTCAGTTCCCGCGCCGGAACCAGACGCCGAGGAGAAAGCCGGTCTGCTTGCGCCGGTTCTCTCCGAGCTGGTCCTGGGCCTCGGACAAGTGGACGCCCCGCTTGCCCATCCAGTGGTCGATCAGGCGCCGGCCGCCATATCCGATCACCAGGAGGGTGCCGAAGTAGAGGGCGGCGACGAGAATCGCCTGCAGGTCGCGGGCGTCCACGGGGCCAGCATAGCGCCGGGGTTGCCCCCCTGCGAGGGTAAGGCTAAGCACGGGTTCCCGCCGCAGGACACACGATGCCCGATACCAATGTCAGCCCGGGGCTGGCCAACGAAGCTCTCGACGTCGTCGAGCTGACCCGCGACCTGATCCGCTGCCAGAGCGTAACCCCGGCGGAAGGCGGCGCGCTGCAGCTGCTGGAGCGCACTCTGGCGCCGCGCGGCTTTTCCTGCGAGCGCATGGATTTCAGCCAGGAAGGCACGCCCGACGTCGCCAATCTCTATGCCCGCATCGGCCAGGGCGGCCGCCACTTCTGCTTCGCCGGCCATACCGACGTGGTGCCGGTCGGCGATCTCTCGGCCTGGACGGTGGGCCCGTTCGGCGCCGAGCTCGAAAAGGGCGTCTTGTTCGGGCGTGGCGCCGTCGACATGAAGGGCGGCATCGCCGCCTTCTGCGTCGCCGCCACGGAATTCCTCGCCGCGCGCGGCCGCGATTTCGGCGGCTCGATCAGCCTCTTGATCACCGGCGACGAGGAAGGCCCGGCGATCAACGGCACGGTGAAGATGCTGAAGAAGCTCGCCGGGCGCGGCGAGAGCATCGATGCCTGTGTCGTCGGCGAGCCGACCTCGGCCGAGCGTTTCGGCGACATGATGAAGATCGGCCGGCGCGGCAGCGTCAATGTCGACCTGATCGTGCGCGGCACGCAGGGCCATGTCGCCTACCCGCACCTGATCGACAACCCGATCCATCGCCTGTCGAAGCTGATCGAGGCGCTGATCGCCACGCCGATCGACGGCGGCAGCACGCATTTCCAGCCGACCTCGCTGCAATGGACCAACGTCGATGTCGGCAACAGCGCCGACAACATCGCGCCCGGCATCTTGCGCGCACGCTTCAACAGCCGCTTCAACGACCTGTGGACCTCGCAGACGCTGATCGCCGAATTCCGCCGCCGCCTCGATGCGGCCAACGCGGCCGTGGGCGGCAGCGGCGGCTACGAGATGAAGGCGCGGGTGTCTGGCGAGTCGTTCTACACCGCGCCCGGCGAGCTCTCCGGCCTGATCGCCGATGCCGTGCGCGACGTCACCGGATTGGAGTCCGAGCTGTCGACCACGGGAGGCACGTCGGACGCGCGCTTCATCCGCGCCTACTGCCCGGTGGTCGAGTTCGGCCTGGTCGGCCAGACGCTGCACAAGGTCGACGAGCGCAGCACCGTCGCCGACCTGCAGGCGCTGGCCAAGGTCTACCGCCTGATGCTCGAGCGCTACTTCGCGTGAATCCCGACGATCAGAACGCGGCCGACGCGATCGAGGCCGGCCGCAAGCTCTTCGCCGCGTCCTGCGAGTTCATCGCCGGCGCCGCGTCGATCGAATCGCTACCCGGCATCGGCGCGCCGGAGATCGCCTTCGCCGGCCGCTCGAATGTCGGCAAGTCGAGCCTGGTGAACGCGCTGACCGGCCGAAGGACCTTGGCGCGGGTATCCTCCAAGCCCGGCCATACGCGGCAGCTCAACTTCTTCGATCTCGGCGGGCGGCTGTGGCTGGTCGACCTGCCGGGCTACGGCTTCGCGCAGGTCTCCAAGTCGATGAAGGATGCGTGGAAGGACCTCGCCACCGCCTATCTGCGCGGCCGGCCCACGCTCAAGCGCGTCTGCCTGCTGATCGATTCGCGCCACGGCGTGAAGAAGGCCGACGAGGAGACGATGAGCAACTTCGACAAGGCGGCCATCGTCTATCAGCTTGTGCTGACCAAGGTCGACGAGATCCCGGCGGCGAGGATTCCCGACGCGATCGAGGCGGCGGCCAAGGTCGCGGCCAAGCATGTCGGCGCGCATCCCGTGCCGCTCGCCACCAGCAGCGAGACCGGCTACGGCATCGAGGCCCTGCGGGCGGAGCTGGCGGCGCTGGCCTGAGCTACGCCGCGTCGTGGAAGATCACGCCCAGGGTCATGCGCTCGCCCGATGTGATCGTGCCGACGCCGTGGCGCATGGCGGTGCGATACCAGCCCTTCGAGCCCTTCACCGGCCGCCGGTCGACCGCGAAGATCACCGCGTCACCCTGATCCAGGGTCACGACATGGGCGCGCGACTGCAGGCGCGGACGGTTCTCGACCAGCACGAAGGCACCGCCGGTGAAGTCCTCGCCCGGCCGGCTCAGCAGCACCGTCATCTGCAGCGGGAAGACCAGCTCGCCGTAGAGGTCGCGGTGCAGCGCGTTCCAGTCGCCGGCGCCGTATCTCAGCAGCAGCGGCGTCGGCCGCGTCTGGCCGGCATCGTGGCAGCGCTTCAGCCAGGCCTCGAGCGTGTCGGGGTAGGTTGCGGCTTCGCCCAGCGCCGCGCGCCAGCGATTGGCGATCGCGGCCAGCGGCGGATAGGCCGTCTCGCGCAAGGCGGTCACCACGTCCGGCAGGGGGCGGGCGAAATACTGGTACTCGCCCATGCCGAAGCCGTGGCGCGCCATGATCACGCGGCTGCGAAACCGCGTCGCGTCGCCATAGAGGGCACCAAGGGCGGCGCACTCCGCCGGCGTCAGCAGGTTGCGCACGACGGCGTGGCCCAGCGTGTCGAGGTCGCGCCCGAGCGACTGCCAGTCGAGGGATCGGGCACGGCGGTCTAGTGGCATGGCGCGGTTTGACATGACCCAGCCTAGGACATCGAAATGTGCGCCTCCATCCGCAAGCAGGCGGCGTTTTCGTGCCCGCCCGGCACTGTCGGACTATGGGTTCGCCGCGCCCCACATTGGCCACATGGCTGGGCGATCTCCGGGACCCTGATTGACTCACGTCAAGGAACTTCGGACTTGGTCGGTCGAGACTGCGGTTCCACTTGCCCCGTGGAAACGGAGTGGATGAAATGCGCAGCTTGCTTCTAGCTCTAGATGACACGCCTGCTGGTGCGAGCGCCATGGCGTTCGCGGTGTCTCTGGCGGCCGCTCACAACGCATCTGCGACGGGTGTGTGCATCCTCGATGTCGACCATCTAACGGCAGTCGAGCCGTTTGCGATCGGAACGGCCTACTACAAGTTCAAGGCTGACGTCGCGCATTTGAAGAGGGCGCACGAATTGACCGATCGCCTCTTTGAGGAATTTGTGCGGCAGTGCAAGGCTCGAGGCGTCAGAAGCGACATTCTCGCCTTGGAGGGGCGTCCCTCGGAGGAGCTGCGAAGGGCCGCGGCGACTCACGACCTGGTCGTCATCGGGCGTGACAGCGATCTTCATGGCGAATCCAGCAGCGGTTTGGCGGACACGGTACAACAGCTCCTGCTCGAGAACCCTCGGCCAGTTCTCATCGCCCCGGCGACTGCGCGGGCGCCGGTGCGGGTCGTCGTCGCCTACGATGGCAGTGCGACCGCGGCGCGGATGCTGCAGCTCTTCGCGCTGCTTGGACTGGCATCGAAGCTCGAGACGCACGTGATTTCGATCGATGCCGCTCAGGAGGCTGCGGATCGACATGTGGCCCAGGCAAGCGCCTATCTAGGTCTCTACGACATTGCGTGTGGTACCCGCGCCATCGCCTCCAAGGCGAACCCCGCCGAGCTTGTGATCGCGGAGGCGAGAGGGCTCGGTGCCGACCTGATCGCGATGGGAGCCTACGGCCGGCGTGGCTGGAGGGAGGCGTTGCTCGGTTCCTTCACGACGCGCATGCTCGCGGACAGTCCGGTGGCTCTCTTCATTCATCACTGACGAACCCTGGACCTCTCGAGGATCCACGTGACAGCCCGCTGATGGTGCGCCCTGGCGTTGACCAGCGAACGACCGCCGCCGATCCGGCTCATGTGACCTTGCCGGAGGTCCCGCACGCCCTGACTGCCAGCGAAGTCCTGGACAAGCTACAGGTCACCGCCGACGGGCTGGCCGAGGCGGCGGTGAGGGCGCGACGCCAGCGGTTCGGCCAGAACACGATCGCTTCCCGCCTGCCGGCCAGCGTTCTGGGCTTGCTGCTGCACCAGTTCGCGAGCCCGGTCGTCTACCTGCTGGGCGCGGCGGCGGCGCTGGCGCTCTATTTCGGCGAGCTCGAGGAAGGCGGCGCGATCATTGTCGTGCTGGCGATCAATGCGCTGATCGGGTTCGCGACGGAATTGAAGGCGGCCCGTTCGATCGAGGCGCTGCGCACCCTCGGCGGCCGCAGCGCCCGGGTGCGCCGCGAGGGCCGAGTACGGATCGTTCCCGCCATCGAACTGGTGCCTGGCGACATCGTGTTGCTGGATGCCGGCGATGCGGTGTCGGCCGATCTGCGGCTCATCGAGGCATCGCACCTGGCGGCGGACGAGTCGATGCTGACGGGCGAGTCGGTCGGCGTCGACAAGGTGGTCGCGCCCGTCGCGCGCGACGCGCGCTTCGGCGATCGCCTGTCCATGCTGTTCAAGGGCACGACGGTGACACGCGGCAGCGGCGCCGCCGTCGTCGTGGCGATCGGGCTCGCGACGGAGCTCGGCCGCACGACGCAGCTCATGCTCCAGGCCGATGCCGGCAGCTCCCCGCTCGAGCGCAGGCTCGCGCGTTTGTCGGGCCAGCTGGTCTGGGCGA
Source organism: Reyranellaceae bacterium (assembly GCA_050183765.1). Classification (GTDB taxonomy): domain Bacteria; phylum Pseudomonadota; class Alphaproteobacteria; order Reyranellales; family Reyranellaceae; genus JAFAZJ01. The sequence goes on from JBFXAZ010000020.1 coordinate 54,635, forward strand.
CACTGGTCGTGGCGGCGACGATCGCGGCCGTCGGGCTTGCCGGCGGGCAGGATCCGTTCCTGATGGTCGAAGCGGCGATCGCGCTGGCCGTCGCGGCGATTCCGGAAGGCCTCCCGATCGTGGCGACGCTCGCGCTCACACGCGGCATGTGGCGAATGGCCCGGCAGAACGCGCTGATCGAGCGCTTGTCGGCGGTCGAGACGCTGGGCGCCACCACGGTCATCCTGACAGACAAGACCGGAACCCTGACCGAGAACCGGATGACGGTACGGCGCCTGTGCATGCCGTCGGGCGAGATCGAGGTCGACGCGGCCTCGCGCAAGAGCGCCGGGACGCTCGACCTCGCCGATGACCGCCAGGCCGCGCTGCTGCTGCGCATCGCGGTGCTCTGCAACGACGCGCATCTGGATCACGCGGACGACAACGGTAGCGGCGATCCGATGGAGATCGCACTCCTGCGCGCCGGCATGTGGGCAAACCTGACGCGGGCGGCACTGCTGCCCGCACACAGAACCGTCCGCAAGCACGCCTTCGACGCCGACAGCAAGATGATGGCGACGGTGCACGAGAGCGGCGACGGCTTCCTCGTCGCGGTCAAGGGCGCGCCTGAAGCGGTGATCTCCGCCGCGACCCGCGTGATCGCCGACCACGGCGACGCGAGGCTCGATGACAGCACACGCGCCGAATGGCTCGCGCGGGCCGACCATCTCGGCCATCGCGGCCTGCGCGGGCTCGCCTGCGCGATGAAGATCGACACGCAGGCCGACGGCGCGCCCTACGAGGGGCTCGTCCTGGTCGGTCTGATCGGTCTCGAGGACCCGGCGCGGTCCGACGTACCCCACGCCATCAACGAGTGCCGCCGCGCCGGGATCCGTGTTGTGATGGTGACCGGCGATCACGCGGTGACGGCGCGCAGCATCGGCCGTGCCGTCGGGCTCCTCGAGCAGGCCGGCGAGGTGGTTGACGGCAAGATGGCCGCCAAGGTCATCGAGGCCGGCCCCGCCGCGCTGCGCGGGGTCAGCATTTTCGCGCGCGTAAGCCCGGCGGAGAAGCTCGCGCTTGTCAAAGCCCACCAGGCTGCCGGCGACGTCGTCGCGATGACCGGCGACGGCGTCAACGACGCGCCGGCGTTGCGGCAGGCCGACATCGGCGTGGCGATGGGCCTGCGCGGCACCGACGTCGCGCGGGAGGCCGCGGCGATGGTCCTGCTCGACGATGCCTTCCCCACCATCGTCAAGGCGATCCGCGAAGGCCGCATCATCTTCGGCAACATTCGCCGGTTCGTCACCTATCTCCTGGCCTGCAACCTGAGCGAGGTGATGGTGGTGGGGATCGCGGTGGCGTCGACGCTGCCGTTGCCGCTGCTGCCGTTGCAGATTCTCTATCTCAATCTCGTGACCGACGTGTTCCCGGCTTTTGCGCTGGCAATGGGCGACGGCGAGGCCAACGTCCTCACGCGACCGCCGCGCGATCCGAAGGAACCCCTCCTCGGGCGCAGGCAATGGCTCGTGATCGCGCTGCACGGCGCGGCGCTGACCGCCGGCACCTTTGCCGCGCTCGCCGCCGCGGGCTGGCTCGCCCTCGACACACGGCAATCCGTAACGGTCGCGTTCCTGGCGCTCGCGTTCGCGCAACTCTGGCATGCCTTCAACATGCGCAGCCTGCGGTCGGGACTGCTCGTCAACGACGTGACGCGGAACGCCTGGCTGTGGGGCGCGCTCCTGCTGTGCGGCGTTCTGCTCGCGCTGCCGCCCTACCTGCCGCCGGTCGCCGATCTGCTGCACCTCGCGCCTCTTACCGGGGCGATGTGGAGTATCGTGCTCGCCTGCAGCCTGGCACCGCTCGTCGTGACGCAAGCGGTCATGCTTGCCGTCGGCCGCTCGCGCGCGGGGCGACGGTGATCGCGACGATACTGCCCTGGCTGAAGTTCGTGGCCTGTGCTGCGCTGATCGCCTTCGCCGGCCCGCCGCTCGTCCGCTACGGCGACATCATCGCACAGCGGACCGGCCTGTCGCGGTCGTGGATCGGGCTCGTCCTGCTTGCCACCGCGACGTCCCTTCCCGAGTTGTTCACCGGCATCAGCGCGGTGACCGCCGCCGAGGCGCCGAATATCGCGGTCGGAGACGCGCTCGGCAGCTGCGTGTTCAATCTCGCGATGCTGGTGGTGCTCGACGCGCTGAGCCGCGATGAGCCGATGTATCGCCGCATCGACCAGGGACACATCCTGTCCGCCGGATTCGGCGTGATCCTGATCGGCGCCGCGGGCGCGTTCCTGCTGCTGAGCCAGAGCGCGCTCAGCATCCAGTTCCTGCATATCAGCGTCTTCACGCCCTTCATCATGGTGATCTACTTCACAGCGATGCGCGCCACCTTCGTCTACGAGCGGCGCACGCGATCGCCGCCCGAGGCCGCCGGACCCGAGGGCAGCATCACGCTTCGCGGCGCACTCTTGCGCTACGGTGCTGCAGCGGGCGTGGTCGCTGCCGCCGGCTCCTGGCTGCCCTTCATCGGCCAGGAGATCGCGGGCACGATGGGGTGGAAGACGACGTTCGTCGGCACGTTGCTCATCGCCGGTGCCACCTCGGTCCCCGAGCTCGTGGTGACGATCAGCGCGTTGCGGCGTGGCGCCGTCGACATGGCGATCGGCAGCCTGCTCGGCAGCAACCTGTTCGACATCCTGATCATCGCGGTCGACGACTTCGCCTACCGCAAGGGACCACTGCTCGCCGCGGCCTCGCCGGCGCACGCCATCACCGCCTTCGCCGCCGCGATCATGTCGGGAGTCTTCATCGTCGCCGTGCTGTACAAGCCGGAGACGCGTCTGCGCGGCATCATCGGCTGGGTCAGCCTGTCGCTGCTGGTGATCTACCTGTTCAGCGCCTATGCGATCTACCTCCTCGGCCATTGACGGTGGCGTCGCGGGAGCAAGCCCGCCTTTGTTCGGCGGCAGGGGTGGGGAATGCGCGTCGCGGTCCCACCCCATGCGTCGGCGGTAGGGTGGTCGCGTTTGCGACGCTGGGCGGATTGCGCTAGTCTTTGTTGACGCAGACACCAAGCCCTCTCCCCGCCGGGGAGAGGGCTTTGTGCAACGAGGGTTCGAGAGATGGCCGACGCCGGGCAGCAGCCGGAGCACAGGGAACAAAGGCGTCTCATCCGCATGGCGGAGACGATCTCCAAGGCGCTGCCCTACATGCGACGCCACGAGGGCGCGACCTTTGTCGTGAAGTATGGCGGCCACGCCATGACCGACCCCAAGCTGGGCGATCTCTTCGCGCGCGACATCGTGCTGATGAAGCAGGTCGGCATGGAGCCGATCGTGGTTCATGGCGGCGGCCCGCAGATCAACAAGATGCTCCAGCGCGTCGGCATCAAGAGCGAGTTCGTCAACGGGCTGCGCGTCACCGATGCTGCGACCATGGAGATCGTCGAGATGGTGCTCGCCGGCTCCATCAACAAGGCGATCGTCGCCGACATCAACGAATGCGGCGGCATCGCCGTCGGCATCTGCGGCAAGGACGGCAACCTGATCCTGGCGCGCAAGGTGTCGGAGATGCGCAATCCCACGACCGGCGAGCTGCTCAAGGTCGACCTGCAGCAGGTCGGCGAGCCGGCCAAGATCAACGTCATGGTGCTGGAGCAGCTGGCGCGCGCCAACCTCATCCCGGTGGTGGCGCCGATCGGCTTCGGCGTCGACGACGAGCTGACCTACAACATCAATGCCGACACCTCGGCCGGCGCGATCGCCGGCGCGATGAAGGCCAAGCGCCTGTTGTTCCTGACCGACGTGCCCGGCGTGCTCGACAAGCAGGGCAAGGTGATCGAGGAGATGACAGTCGAGCAGGCGCGCGCCCTGATCGCCGACGGCACGATCTCCGGCGGCATGATCCCCAAGGTCGAGAACTGCATCGACGCGGTGAACGCCGGCGTCGAGGCGGCGGTGATCATGGACGGGCGCGTGCCGCATGCCCTGCTGCTGGAGGTCTTCACCGAATCCGGCGTCGGCACCATGGTGAAGCGCCGCTAGCGGCAGACGTCTTGACGCCGCCCGGCCACGACCATACCTAGGATTTCCAGACCCGTTTTGTTCCCCTACTGAAGTCATGGCCATTCTGCACATCATCACCGCGCCCGATCCGAGGCTGAAGCAGCACTCGGCGCCGGTCGCCACGGTCGATTCCGAGATCCGCCAGCTGATGGACGACATGCTGGAGACCATGCACGCCGCGCCCGGGATCGGGCTCGCGGCGCCCCAGGTCGGCGTGCTCAAGCGCGTGATCGTTCTTGAGATCGATCGGGAAGAGACCAAGGTCGGCCCGCTGTTCATGGCCAATCCGGAGATCGTCGACGCCTCCGACGACGACGCGGTCTACAACGAGGGCTGCCTGTCGGTGCCCGAGCACTACGCCGACGTCACGCGGCCGGCCGAGGTCACCGTGCGCTACCTCGACCGCGACGGCCAGAAGCAGGAGCTGAAATGCGACGGGCTGCTCGCCACCTGCGTGCAGCACGAGATCGACCATCTCGACGGCATCCTGTTCATCGACAAGATCTCGGCGCTCAAGCGCAACATGATCCTGCGCAAGCTGGTGAAGGAACGCAAAGAGCGCGAAAACGCGCTCTAGCGATCTGTCATCCCTCGCTTCGCTCGGAATGGCAGACGGCCTATAAGCCAGCGCATGAAGCTCGGATTCCTCGGTACCTCTGCCTTCGCGGTTCCGGCGCTGGAGGCGCTGATCGCCGCCGGCCACGATATCGCCGTCGTCTATACCCGTGCGCCCAAGCCGGCCGGCCGCGGCCATCGCGAGCAGCGCACGCCGGTGCACGAGGTCGCCGACCGCGCCGGCATCGCCGTGCGCACGCCGCGCACCTTGCGAACGGAGGAGGAAGCGGCGGCCTTCCGCGCGCTGGATCTCGATGCCGCGGTAGTCGTCTCCTACGGACACATCCTGCCCAAGGCCTTCCTCGATGCGCCGGTGCTGGGCTGCCTCAATATCCACGGCTCGCTGCTGCCGCGCTGGCGCGGCGCGGCGCCGATCCACCGCGCCATCCTCGCCGGCGACGAGGAAACGGGCGTCACCATCATCCGCATGGACGAGGGTCTCGACACCGGCCCCATGCTGTTGGCCGAGAGCGTGCCGATCCGCGCCGACACCACCGCCAGCGCCCTGCATGACGAACTGGCGGCGCTGGGCGCGCGCCTGATCGTCTCGGCGCTCGACGGGCTGGTGGGCGGCAGCCTGCAGGCGGTGCCGCAGCCGACCGAGGGCGCCACCTATGCCCACAAGCTCGGCCGCGAGGAGGGTGCGCTGGACTGGCGCCGGCCCGCCGCCGAGCTCGAACGCCAGGTACGGGCCTTCGAGCCCTGGCCCGGCGCCTATTTCGACGCGCCCGCGCCTGGCGGCGGCGTCGAGCGCATCAAGCTGCGCGCCGCGACATTGGCGCTGGCGTCCGGTACGCCGGGCCGGGTCAGCATCGCGCGCGACGGCGTGCCGGTCGTGGCCTGCGGCGTGGGCGGCCTGCGCCTGACCTCGCTGCAGCGGCCGGGCAAGGCCGCGGTCGACGGCGCCGCCTTCGCACGAGGCTTCCCGCTCGACGGCGCGACCCTGCCCGCGACCGCCGTGCCGCTCGCCGCGCCGGCGCGATGACTCGGGTCATCGTCTTACCTTCCCCCGGAGGGGGAAGGTGGCGCGGAGCGACGGATGGGGGATGTCGAAGCCGAACTCATGCGTTCGTGTTCGACATCCCCCTTCCGCCCTTCGGGCACCTTCCCCCTCCGGGGTGTTTGGAGGGGAGACATCGAGGACACCCGTTCGGGGACATCGAAGACAGTACAGCAGTCCGAGTTGGCTGACATGCTGTTGAGGTCTTCACAGTGGTTGCAGGGCCTG
>JBFXAZ010000021.1:0-60331 GCA_050183765.1 Reyranellaceae bacterium
ATCTAACGGCACCGAACGCTGGCGATCGAGCGCCTGGCCCGGCATCGCCGCCCAGTAGATGCCGGCGCGCAGTTTGGCGCGTGGCAGGTTGCCCAGCTTGATGCGCCCGCGCTCCGGCGGCAGCAGATAGGCCTCGCCCGACATCGCCGCGGGAACATCGACGCCGCACAAATGCGGCAGCGACAGCAGCGAGGCGTGCAGGTCGAACTCCGGCAGCTGCTCGCCTTCGGCGATCACGCCGTCGAGGTAGTCGAGCCGCACCAGCAGATCCTTGAGCAGCGCCTGGCAGAGCACCAGCACCGAGGCGCCGCGCCGCTTCAGCTCCCGCCCGTAGCGCACGAAGAGCAGCACGTCGGCCAGGCCCTGCTCGGGATAGAGCAGGATGCGCTTGCCCTTGATGTCGTCGCCCGTCCACACCGGCTGGCGGAACTCCGGCGCCGGCACGTCGTCGAGCTGCTTGCGCCACTCGTACTCGGCGAAGCCGCGCGTGAAATCGCCCTGCATCAGACGCGTGATGGCGATCTCGACCCGGGCGCGCTTGTTCTGCGGGCCCAGCGCCAGCGCCTTGGACAGGCAGGCCAGGGCCTCGTCGGCACGGCCGAGGTCGCGCAGGCAGAGGCCGAGATTGAAGAAGCCCTCGGCGTAGTCCGGCTTCAGTGCCACGGCCTGCAGGTGATGGCGCACCGCCTCGCGCGTGCGGTTGGCCATGCGCAGCGCATTGCCGAGATTGGTGTGCAGCGACGGATTGTCGGGATCGAGCCCGAGCGACTGGCGGTGATGGGCGACGGCGGCGTCGAGCTTGCCGATCAGGCGCAGCGCCACGCCCAGGTTGTTGTGCAGCTCGGCGTTGTACGGCTTGACCGCCAGCAGGCGCAGATAGGAGTTGATCGCCTCGTCCAGACGGCCGGCACGGTGCGCCGCCGCCGCCAGCCGCATCTGCTGGTGGAAGCTCTCGTCCTCGCTGCGGAACAGCGTGTACGGCTGATCGGCCGACCACTGCTCGTCGGCGCCACCTTCGAATCTCGAATTGTCCCTCACCGGACGATCACCCTTCCCCCGCCCCGGCCTCGCTACCCACTCAGCCGAAGTTCTATGACAAGTTTATGCCATATTGTAATGAAATTGCCCAACAATTTCGACGTGGCGAGGCGCCTCAGGTGACCCTTACCTCGGCGACGTGGCGGGCCAGCTCCTGGGCGGCGCGCTCGAAGACCTCGTCCCAGTCGCCCGGTTTCTTCTGTCGGAACAGGCGCATGGAGGGATACCAGGGCGAATCCTCGCGCTCCATGAAGTAGATCCAGTACGTGTTGAAGTTCACCAGATCCCAGATCGGCACCGCGAGGCTGCCGGCGAGATGCGCCACCGAGGAATCGGTCATGATCACCAGGTCGAGCTGGCGCAGGGCCGCGGCGGTGTCGGCGAAGTCCTCGAAGGTCGAGCCCAGATCGACGATCAGCGGATGCGGGGCGAGCTTGCGGTACTCCTCGAAGGGCGGGCCCTTCTGCAGGCTGAAGAGCTGGACCCCGGGCACCTCGGCGAAGCGCAGGAAGCGGTCCAGGGTGACCGCGCGGCGGGCATTGCCGCGGAAGGTGACGCTGCCCGACCAGACGACGCCGATCTTGAACCGCGAGCCGGCCGCCTTGATCAGCGGCAGCGCCCGGGCGCCGGCACCCGGCGGAATGGCGAGCCGGGCCGGCGAAGGAATGTCGTCGACCGAGCGGGTGAAGCGGCCGAGCAGGCTCATGATCGGCAGCGCCAGATCGTGCGGCGGCACCGGATCCTTGGCCGAGGCCAGCTCGTCGTAGCCTTCGACGTCCTTGACCAGCCGCATCAGGTCGGGCTGGCAGCGCAGGATCACCGTGCCGTCGATGCCCTTGAGCCGCGGCAGGTATCGCAGGGCAAAGAGCGTGTCGCCAAAGCCCTGCTCGGAATAGACCAGCAGCCTGCGGCCCTCGAGCTTCTCGCCGCGCCACACCGGCGCGCGGGTCGGCGGGACGTAGTTGCCGAGCTCCTGGAGCTTCCAGCGCCACTCGTAGTCGTCCCAGGCCTGGCGGCTGAAATCGCCCAGACGCAGCGAGCAGATGGCGCGGTCCCAGTGCGTGTCGATGTGGTTCTCGTCCATCTCCAGCACGCGGTCGAAGACGCGGCGCGCCTCGACCGGCATGCCGCCCTCCGACAGCGCCACGCCGTAATTGTGCAGCAGGCTGGTGGACATCGGATCGAGCGCGATGGCGCGCTGGTGCGCAGCCCACGACTCCTCGAAGCGCTCGAGGTCCTTGTAGGCATTGCCGAGATTGCCCAGGACGCCGGCGTTGCTCTCGTCGCCGTCGAGCGCGCGCCGGTAGCAGGCCACCGCCATCTCGGGCCGCTTGGCCTTGCGGTAGACCACGCCGAGATTGCCCCAGGCGACGCGGTTGGTCGGCTGCACCGACAGCACGCGCCGGTAGTCGACGATCGCGCCGTCGAGATCATCCTTCTTCTGCTTCTCGAACGCGTCGCGCAGCCAGCGCCGCAGGTCGTCGGCCGTCGTCGGCGTGCGCCGCGGCGGCACCGGCGCGGCCGGCTTCGCCGCCGCCGGCAACGCGGGAGTCGTGGCGATGGGAACAATGCCGCGCGGCGAATAGGCGGGCGGAGGGGAGGACATGCGGCAGACTACTCCCTCTCCCCGTCTACGGGGAGAGGGAGGAACTAGGCCGCCTTGCGCAGCATCGCGCCCCTGATCAGGTGCTCGGCGATCTCGATGGCGTTGAGCGCCGCGCCCTTGCGCACGTTGTCGCTCACCACCCACATGTTAAGGCCATTCTCGACCGTCGCGTCGGTGCGGATGCGGCTGACGAAGACGCCGTCCTCGCCGGCGATCTCGGCCGGGGTGACGTAGCCGCCGTCCTCGCGGCGGTCGAGCACGCGCACGCCCTTGGCGCGCGAGAGGATGGTGCGCGCCTCGGTGTCGTCGATCGGCCGCTCGAACTCCATGTTCACCGCCTCGGAATGGCCGACGAAGACCGGCACCCGCACGCAGGTCGCGGTCACCTTGATCTTGGGGTCGAGGATCTTCTTGGTCTCGACCACCATCTTCCACTCTTCCTTGGTCGAGCCGTCGTCCATGAACACGTCGATGTGCGGGATGACGTTGAAGGCGATGGCCTTGGTGAACTTCCTGGGCTCCATCGGGTTGGCGACGAAGACGCTCTTGGTCTGGTTGAAGAGCTCGTCGAGCCCTTCCTTGCCGGCGCCGGAAACCGACTGGTAGGTCGACACGACCACGCGGGTGATCGTCGCCGCGTCGTGCAGCGGCTTGAGCGCCACGACCATCTGGATGGTCGAGCAATTCGGGTTGGCGATGATGCCCTTCTTCGTCCAGCCGGCGATGGCCTGCGGGTTGACCTCGGGCACCACCAGCGGCACGTCCGGGTCCATGCGGAAATACGAGGTGTTGTCGATCACCACGGCGCCGGCCCTGGCGGCGCGCGGGCTGCTCTCGGCCGAGACCTTGGCGCCCGGCGAGGACAGCACGATGTCGACGCCCTTGAAGTCGTAGGTCGCGAGGTCGCGCACCTTGAGCTTCTGGGTATCGCCGAACGACACCTCCTTGCCCACCGAGCGCGACGAGGCCAACGGCACAAGCTCGTCCACCGGGAACTGACGCTCGGCCAGGATGTTCAGGAACTCGCGACCGACATTGCCGGTCGCGCCGACGACGGCGACCTTGTAGCCCATGACCTGTTGGCTCCGGTTGGGAGCCGGGGGTTTACCCGTGGCTCCGGACCTTGGCAAGCCGGCGGCCGGCCAGAGCCGGTGGTCAGCGCCAGTCGTCGATCACGAAGCAGTCCGGCCGGTTGTGCCCGGGCGCGTCCGGCCGGTGCATCGCCACCCCCTCGAAGACGGTCTCGAAGCCCTGCCGGCGCATGATCCGATGGGCTTGCGATCGCGCGACGTTGATGCCGGCCACGAGCCGCTTCGATCCCCTGACCCGGGCCTGGGCCTCGCAGGCCGCCAGCAGGCGCTCGAAATGGCCCGGCGCGTCGCGGCCCGCGCGTGCGGCGCCGAACTTGATGAAGGTGGCGCCCGCCTCCGCCTCGCTGCCGGCGCCTTGGTGGCAGACGGCGAAGGCGACCAGCTCGCGACCTTCACGCACCAGCACCGTCTCGCCGATGCGCTGGTCGCAGACCGCGCGGATCTCGCTCTGGACGTCGAGTCCGGGATGGATCGCCTCGGTCAGCGCCTGGCAGGCGGCCAGGATCGGCGGCCGACAGGGCCGCGGCACGGCCGACAGGGTCGACCACTGCCCGCCGCCGGCCGCGCCGCCGACGGCTTTCGCCATGACGGGCGTCAGCGCCTGCCGGCGAAATCCGAACTTCTCGTAGAGCGCGATGTGCTTGGGGCTGTTGGGGAAGGTGAACAGACCTGCCTGCCGCGTGCCCCAGCGGGTGAAAAGCTCCATGGTCGGGTCGAGGAGCCGCCTGGCGATGCCGCGGTCCCACAGATCGGGGCGCACCGTCAGCGGCCCGAAGAAGCCGAAGCTGCCCCAGTTGGCGACGAAGTTCGAGCCGACGAGCTCGTCGCCGGCATAGGCCCCGAGCACCGCCGTCGGCGCCGCCCACCAGCGGCTGCCCACCAGGTCGGCGTCGCCCATGAACGAGTCCGGCTTGGGCAGGCCGAGGAAGGTGCCGAAGGCGACACGGAAGATCCGGTCGGCCTCCGCGACGTCGCGCCCGTCCAGCGCCCGGATGGCGATCTCCATGTTCGGCTCCCCTCAATCCGCCTTGCGCGCCGCGGCCACCAGGGCACGGATCGCCCAGCGCTTCACACGACGCGCCTCGGCGTCATCGACCTGCAGCACGTCCTTGAACACCACCATCGCCTCGGTACCGATCACCAGCGCCAGCGCGCGGCGCAGATTGGCCAGGGCCGCCGGCTTGAACTGCTTGCGTGCCGGCTCCAGCGCCGCGTCGATCAGGGGCGTGCGGCGGTTCTGGCGCGCCGGCGTGTCGCCATCGATCTCGCCGCGCAGCTTGCGTTCCAGCGAATGGATCAGCATGCGCCGCAATCCCGGCTCGTTGGCCGCGATCATCTCGTCGACCGTCGACTCGACCATCTCGAGGCGCGCGACCGGATCGCTGGGCGCATCGGCACCAAGCACCTCATCCGTCGCGGGGAACGCGATATCGAGCGAGGCTTCCACCAGAAGCGCGTCGGCGCTCGGAAAGTAGCGATAGGCGGTGGCGCGCGAGACCATCGCCTCCTCGGCGATCGCCTCGAGGCTGGGCGTGCCGCCCTGCTTCATCAGCCGGGCCGCCGCCTGCAGCAGGTCCTTGCGCGTGCGCCGGCGCTGATTGGGGCGCCCGGATCTGTCGAGATCGCCCATCTCAGTCCTGCGGCAGCTGTTGCAGGACGGCCGCGAGATCGACCCAGACGTTCTCGCGCTTGATGTCGCCGTTGCCGGCGAACTCGATCACGTGCAGCAGGCGGAATTCGAGCGGGCGGTTCCTGCCGTAGAGCCCGAACGGCCGGCCCGGCGCGCGCCCTTTCCACACCGACTCGTCGACCAGGAAATCCTCGCCATAGAAGCGGCGCAGGCATTCGACCTTGCCGTCTGACAGATCGGCGAACAGCGCATCGTAGAACGGCCGGGCGCCATCGCGGCCGTGCGACGGCCCCGTCGGCCAGCCGACCACGTCGTGCTCGACGTCGGGCGCCAGCGTCTTCAGCACCCCCTCGATGTTGTCCGTGGCCTCGAAGCGGAAATGCTCGTCCATCCGGCGGTCCATTTCCGCGCGCGTCATCGCCATCGCTCTCTCCTTGCATCCCGATACGTTGGACTTGTAATGAGACCAATGTCTCATGTCAACACGATATCTCAATCACCCGGAGATGGCGGCCGTCGTGCTAGTGAACCGGCGGAAGCTTCAGGGGACGGGAATGGCCGGCAAGCTGCAGACCTACGCCGAATTCTGGCCGTTCTATATGCGCGAGCACGCCAGGCCGCAGACGCGCGGCATCCACTATGTCGGCACGATCCTGGCGCCGCTGTGCCTGGCCTGGGCGATCGCCACCCAGCAATGGTGGTGGCTGGCCGCGGTGCCGGTATTCGGCTACGCGCCGGCCTGGATCGCGCATTTCTTCGTCGAGAAGAACCGGCCGGCGACCTTCACCTATCCGGTCTGGTCGCTGATCAGCGACTACAGGATGTTCGCCCTGTTCGCCACCGGCCAACTGGGCAGGGAACTGATGAAGCACCAAGTCCGTTCGCCCTGACCATGCGCTTCCTGCTGCGGCACAAGACGACCTATCGCTACGCCAATCCGGTCACCCTGGGGCGTCATCGCCTGATGATCCGGCCGCGCGACAGCCACGAGATGAAGCTGCACGAGGCGACGCTTGGACTGACGCCGCCGGGCTCGGTGCTGTGGCAGTACGACGTCTTCGGCAACAGCGTGGCCCTGGTCGATTTCGCCGAGCCGGCCACCGAGCTCGCGATCGACAGCGCGCTCGATGTCGAGCGCTTTCCCTTCGCCCACTCCCAGCATGTGGTGGCGGAGCACGCGCGAACCCTGCCGCTGGCCTATTCCGCCGAGGAGATCCGCGACCTCGCCGGCCTGCAGGAACGTCATGTGCCCGACCCCGATCACGTGATCGACCAGTGGGCCAAGGGCTTCCTGGTGATGCCCGAGAACGGCCGCGCGCTGCCCGACACGCTGCAGGTGCTCAACACCATGACGGCGGCGATCAAGAACGAGTTCGAATACATGGCCCGCGACGCCTACGGCACGCAGAGCCCGCTGATCACGCTCAACAGCCGCAGCGGCACCTGCCGCGACTTCGCCTACCTGATGATGGAAGGCGCGCGCAGCCTCGGCCTCGCGGCGCGCTTCGTCAGCGGCTACATCTACGACGGCGCGCGCGACCCGGCGGCGGGCGATGGCGCGGCGGCGACGATCGGCGGCGGTGCCACGCATGCCTGGGTGCAGGTTTACATTCCCGGTGCCGGCTGGACCCATTTCGACCCGACCAATGCGCTCAAATCCGACGCAGAGCTGATCCCCGTCGCCATTGTGCGCGAGCCCGAGCAGGCCTCGCCCGTCAACGGCTCGTGGGAAGGCGCGGCCGAGGATTTCCAGGGCATGGAGGTTGAAGTCACGGTCACCTTACGGCAGGAAGCGTCATCCGAGCCACCTGCCGCCGGAGGAACCGATGACGACGCAACAGCTTGAAGGCGGCTGCCAGTGCGGCGCCGTCCGTTATCGCATCACCGGCGATCCCGTCTTCACGGCGATCTGCCATTGCTCGATGTGCCGCCGCGCCGGCGGGGCGCCGGCCGTGGCCTGGGCGATGTTCGCCGAGGACCAGGTCGAGTTCCCCAAGGAGAAGCCGAAGACCTACGCTTCCTCGCCGCCGGCGCAGCGCGGCTTCTGCCCGCATTGCGGCACGCCGCTCAGCTTCACCGCGACGTTCATTCCCGGCCTGATCGACATCACCATCGGCAGCCTCGACGACCCGGCGGCGATCCAGCCCCAGCTGCATTACTGGGACAGCCGGCGGATCCCCTGGATGAAGTTCGCCGACGGCCTGCCGGTCTTCCCCGAGCTGCCGCCGCAAGGCTGATCAACAGCGCGTGACCGCGCGGTCGGATCGGTCCGGCCGTGCGTATTCTCCCGGTCACCGTCGCGGGGGATCGCATGTGCGCGCTTCGGCATTTCCTGGCACTGATCGGCCTGCTGCTGCTGGCGCCAGCGACGCAAGCCGGCGAGGATCCCAAACCGCATCCCGTCGGCTGGCAGGACTGGGGCCCGGCGGTCTTCGAGCGCGCGGCACGCGAGAACCGCTACATCGTGCTGCATATGGCCGCCGTGTGGTGCCACTGGTGCCACGTCATGGAGGGCACGACCTACCGCGATCCCGCCGTGCTGAAGCTGATCGGCGAGAAGTACATCCCGGTGCGCGTCGACCAGGATTCCCACCCCGAGCTCTCCTACCGCTACGAGAGCTGGGGCTGGCCCGCGACCATCATGTTCGACAAGGACGGCAACGAGATCTTCAGGCGCCAGGGCTACCTGCCGCCCGAGCTGTTCGCCAAGCTGCTGCTTGCCGTCATCGAGGATCCTTCGGCCCTGCCCGCCGCCGGCCTCGACGCCAAGGCGGAGGCCGGCCGTCACGCCCTCGACGAGGCGACACGGCGCAAGCTCGACGCCAATTTCCGCGCGCAGCTCGATGTCGACAATGGCGGCTTCGGCCGCGTGCATCGCTTCATCCACGCCGACACGCTGGAGGTCATGCTCGATCACGGCCGCGCGCTGAAGCGCAACGGCGATCGCGCCCTCTACGCCGGAGTCGCGCGCAAGACGCTTGACGGCGCACGCCGGCTGATCGATCCCGCCTGGGGCGGCATGTACCAGTACTCCGACACGCTCGACTGGTCCTCGCCGCACTACGAGAAGCTGCTGAACATCCAGCGCGACGCGATCCGCGCCTATGTGCTGGCATACCAGATCGACGGCAATCCGGCCGACCTCGCCGCCGCGCGCGACATCGCGCGCTGGCTGATGGAGCGCATGCGTTCGCCCGAGGGCGCGTTCTTCGTCAGCCAGGACGCCGATCTCGATCGCGCCATCACCGGGAAGGATTTCTACGCCCTCGACGACGCCGCGCGCCGCAAGCTCGGCCGCGAGCCGACGATCGACCGCAAGCTCTATGCCCGCGAGACCGGCTGGGCCGCGGCGGCGCTGGCGACGCTGTACGACGTCAGCGGCGAGACCGCCCATCTCGAGGCCGCGACCCGCGCAGTCGAATGGGCGGTGACCCATCGCCGCGCGCCCAACGGCGCCTTCGGCCACGCGCGTGCCAGCGACGACGACACGCATCTCGGCGACACACTGTCGATCGGCGAGGCCGCGCTTGCGCTGTGGCGGTCGACCGGCGAGCGGCGCTGGCTGACCCTGGCGATCGACACGGCGCGCGCCATCGACGCGCAGTTCCGCGACGCCGATGGCGGCTTTGTCGTGCGCCAACCCGACCCGAAGGCGATCGGCGCGCTGCGCAGGCCGGTGAAGCAGATCGACGAGAATGTCGCCGTGGTGCGCTTCCTTAACCTCGTGCGCCATTACAGCGGCGACACGGCTTTCGAAGCGGCAGCGCGCCACGGCATGGCATGGCTGGTGGCGCTGGCGGCCAACGACATCGTGCTGCCCGGCGCCGCGCTGGCCGACGCCGAGCTGTCGCGCGAGCCCATGCATGTCACCATCATGGGCCGCAAGGATGATCCCGAGGCCCGCGCGCTGTACGAGGCGGCGCGCCGCTATCCGACGCGCTATCTCAGGATCGAGTGGATCGACCAGCGCGAGGGGCCGATGCCCAACCCGGACGTCGAATATCCCGACCTGCCGCAGGCGGCCGCCTTCGCCTGCGCCAACGGCGCCTGCTCGCTACCGGTGTTCTCGCCCGGTG
This sequence comes from Reyranellaceae bacterium, assembly GCA_050183765.1. Lineage (GTDB taxonomy): Bacteria > Pseudomonadota > Alphaproteobacteria > Reyranellales > Reyranellaceae > JAFAZJ01. Next base: position 9,442 of record JBFXAZ010000021.1, read on the forward strand.
AGATCGCCGGCATCGTGCGCCGGATCGAGGATCGGTGACGGGGAGCGCCGGCGCTCCCAGTTCAGACGTGCTGGCCGCCGTTGATCTGGATCTCGGCGCCGGAGACATAGGACGCGCCCGACTCGCAGAGGAAATGGATCACGTCGGCGACCTCGTCGGTCGTGCCCAGGCGGCGCATGGGAATCTGCTCGGCGACGATCTTGTCGGTGCCCGGCGAGAGAATGGCGGTGTCGATCTCGCCCGGCGCGATGGCGTTGACGCGGATGCCGCGCGGGCCGAAGTCATGTGCCATCTCGCGCGTCAGCGCCGCCAGTGCCGCCTTCGATGTCGCATAGGCCGTGCCGGCGAAGGGATGCACGCGCGAGCCGGCGATCGAGGTGACGTTGACCACGCAGCCCCTGGCCGCCGACAGCTCATCGATCAGGCCGCGCGCCAGCATCACCGGCGCGAAGAAGTTCACGTTGAAGACGTGCTGCCAGAGGTCGAAGGGCGTGTCGACCGCGCCGAGCCGGGCGCCGCCCGGTCCCTTGGGCGAGATCGCCGCGTTGTTGACCAGCGCATCGAGCCGGCCGTCGCCCAGCTTGGCGCGGATCATCTCGACGCCGCGGCCGATGTCGACCGGGTCGGCGAGATCGAGCTCCACATGGTTCTGGCCGCCGCCCGGCCAGGGGCAAAGCGCGCTGAAGGGCTGGCGGGAAATCGTGATGATGCGCCAGCCGGCCATGCCGAAGCGCTTCACCGTGGCATGACCGATACCGCGGCTGGCACCGGTGAGCACGAGGGTCTTGGTGTTGGCGGCAGGCGAGGCTTGCGGCGCGGCAGCCATGCACGGTCTCCGGATCGGGTTCCTTCATGTGAGGCCGCACGGCGCGCGAGTCAATCGCCGCTCGTTCGCATCCCTGAGGACCTCTAAGGTCGTAACCTCGCCGATATCACCCGGGAACCCGAGAGCCATGGCCGACATCATCCTGCACCACTACCCGACCTCGCCCTACGCCGAGAAGACGCGCCTGGCCTTCGGCATCAAGGGCCTGACCTGGAAATCGGTGATCATTCCCAACATCATGCCCAAGCCGGACCTGATGCCGCTGACAGGCGGCTATCGCAAGACGCCGGTGATGCAGGTCGGCGCCGACATCTACTGCGACACGCAGATCATCATGCGCGAGATCGACCGGCGCTTCCCGGCGATGCCGTTGAAGCCGCCCGGACTCGAGGGCGTCGCCGAGGCCCTGTCGTTCTGGGCCGACCGCACCCTGTTCTGGACGGGGGTCGGCGTCGTCATGGGCCAGATCGGCGATCAGCTGCCCGAGGCGTTCAAGAAGGACCGCAGCGAGTTCTCCGGCCGCAACTTCGACGCCGCGGCGCTCAAGGCCATGACCCCCTTCGTGCGCGACCAGTTCTATGCCGGGCTCTCGCATGCCGAGGCCATGCTGGCCGACGGGCGGCCTTTCCTGCTGGGCAGCCTGCCGACCCTGGCCGACGTCGCGGTCTACAACCCGGTGTGGTTCGTGCGCCAGCGCCTGTCGCCTACCGCCCCGCCCCTCGATCGCCTGCCGCTGCTCGGCGAATGGGCGACGCGCCTGGCCCGCTTCGGCCACGGCGTGAGCAGCGAGCTGAGCGGGCCCGACGCGCTCGAGATCGCGCGCGCCGCGATGCCCGACGTGCCCGCCGGCGTCGACGCCCACGATCCCAGCGGCCTGAAGGCCGGCACGAAGGTCACCGTCACGCCCGACGACACCGGCAAGGTGCCGGTGAGCGGCGAGCTCGTGACGCTCAACGCCCACGAGATCGCCGTGCGCCGTACCGACGAGAGGGCCGGCGAGCTGGTCGTGCACTTCCCGCGCGCCGGCTACGCCATCGCATCGATCTAGAATCTCCCTCTCCCCGCTCGCGGGGAGAGGGTCGGGGTGAGGGGCTGCGACAGGTTGCGTACGACGACCGTGCGCCCCTCGGTACAACCCCTCACCCTAACCCTCTCCCCGCGAGCGGGGAGAGGGAACAAGACGCTACGCCGCCTTCGCCTGCTCCGCCTTGTAGAGCGCGAACTCCTCGCCGACGGCTCGTGCGACGGCGGGGCGCTTGAGCATGCGCTGGTGATAGCCCTGCACCGCCGGCCAGGCGGCCAGGTCGACGCCGGCATAGGGCGCCCAGTTCAGCACCGTGACGAGATAGGCATCGACGACGCTGAAGCGATCGAGCATGAACTCGCGCCCGTCGAGATGGGTCTGCAGCAGGCCCAGCCGGAGGTCGGCCTTGCTGCGCACATAGGCCTTCATCGCCTCCGGCGCATGCGGATCGAGCAGCGGCACGAACAGCGCCTTGTGCAGCTCGGTGGTGATGAAGCCCAGCCATTGCTGCGCCCGCGCCCGTTCGTCGCCCGATGCCGGCATCAGGCCGGAGGCCGGGACGCGATCGGCGAGATACGGCAGCACCGCGGTGTTCTCGGTCAGGATCGAGCCGTCGTCGAGGCGCAGCGCCGGCACCTGGCCCATCGGGTTGACGGCGAAGAAGTCCGAACCGTCGGCGACCTTCTTGCGCCGGGTGTCGACCTGGGTGAAGCCGACCGGAGCGCCCGCCTCGTAGGCGGCGATGCGGCTCGCGAGCGAGCAGGCCATGGGGGCGAAGTAGAGATTCATCGATGAACCCTCCTGGATTGATTTTTGTACTGTGAAGGATATAAATATCCGGAGTCAACGAATTTTGTTCCGAATGGTAAAAAAAGAAGAGAAGCGTCCGCGCGGTCGCCCGCGCGCCTATGACCCGCAGCGCGCCATGGACCGCGCGACCGGCGCGTTCTGGCGCGCCGGCTACTCGGCGACCTCGCTCGAGGACCTGACGGCGGCGACGGGCATGAACAAGCCCAGCCTGTACGGCGCCTTCGGCGACAAGCACGCGCTCTATCTCGCCGCGCTGGAGCGCTACACCGAGGCGGGGCGCGTCGCGATGCTCGAGGCGCTGCGTCCCGACCTGAAGCTGCGCGAGGGATTGCAGCGCGTCTACGACACGGCGCTGCAATTCTATCTGCCGCCCGACCAGACGGCGCGCGGCTGCTTCCTGATCGGCACGGCGGCGACCGAGTCGGTCGAGGATCCCGAGGTGCGCAAGCGGCTGCGCGACGGACTGCGGCTCTACGACAGCCTGTTCGAGGCGCGCATCACGCAGGCGCGCGACGACGGCGAGATCGCCGCCGACGCCGATCCCGCCGCGCTGGCCGGCGTGGCCTCGGCGATCATGCACACGCTGGCACTACGCTCGCGCGCCGGCGAACCGGAGAAGGTCCTACGCGCGATCGCCAGCGCCGGCATCGACCTGATCTGCGAGCCCGAGCGCGCAAGGTCGAAGCGACGCTAGAAATCGACACACTGTCATTCCGAGCGAAGCGAGGACTCAAGGCGGTCTGCGTAGTTTCCTCGCTTCGCTCGGAATGACAGGGGTTAGTCGATCTCGACGCCGAGATGCTCGGCGAGATGGCGCAGGGCGTGCACGTTCTGCCGCGTGGCGTTGCGCGGATCGCTGGGCACGTGGGTCTCGATCGAGGCCAGCACCTCGCGCGACTTGGTGCCGGCGAGGATCACCGGCAGCAGCTGGGCGTAAGGCACGTCGCCCTGTCCGACCGGCACGGTCCTGCGTTCGGCCAGCTTGCGGTCCTTGAACGAGAGATGGTCGGTGCGCGGCGCCAGCGCCTTGAGCTCCTCCGTCGTCGGCGGCTGGCCCATGCCGTAGGCATTGGCGATGTCGAGCAGCGGGCGGATGCGGCGGTGGGTGAACACCTTCATCACCGTCTCGAGATCGCCGATCGATGCCACGTTGCACACGGGCTCGTTCTCGATCTGCAGGTCGACGCCATACTCGTCGGCGAGATCGCAGAGCTGGCCGAGCGGGCCGGCGAGATCGCCCGGCTGGAAGTCGTCGTATTTCAGCCAGCTGAAGATGCGCAGCCGCGTGGCGCCCAGCATGATGCAGATGTCGAAGGCGTGCTGGAACGGATCGCCCGTAGGGCAGGAATCGGGATCGAAGGCGAAGTCGACCTTGCCGCCCTTCGAGCTCTGGCCCGGCGCCGGCCATTTCAGCACCGGCGAGATGAAGCTCGGCACGGTGAGCCGCGACTGATGGATGCGCGAGGCGATCTCGGCGATCTCGTCCAGCTCCATGCCCAGCAGGTTGCGCCCGTCCACCGTGCGCATCTCCAGCCGGCGCACGTCGTTCTCGACACAGAAATCGATCATCTCGTCGAGCGACGGGCCGATCTCGTCGCCGATCACCGCAAGTTGCAGGCGCGGCATTTCCAGGGGTGTGCCGGTCATTGATGCACCGCTTCGATCTTATAGCCGTCAGGGTCGAGCACGAAGGCGGCGTAGTACGTCGGCCCGTAGTGCACGCGCAAGCCGGGCGCCCCCAGGTCGCGACCGCCATGCGCCATCGCCGCCCTGTGGAAGGCGTCGACCGCTTCGCGGTCCGGCGCATCGAAGGCGAGGTGGAAGCCGGCGCCGGGCGCCACCACCTGTCCCGGCCGCGGGAACAGCGCCAGCTTGTCGCCCCTGCCCGGCGGGCCGTAGCCCACGCCCTTCGGGCTGTCCCAGACCCTGACCCAGCCGATCGGCGCCATCACCGCATCATAGAACGAGGCGGCGCGCGCCAGATCCTCGACGCCGAACGACAGATGACCGAGCATCGATACTCCTACACCACAGTCTACCTTCCCCCTCCGGGGAAAGTAGTGAAGCCGGCACCGATCTGGTTTACTGCCCCGGGGCAGGACAGGGAACCGGAGAGTCCATGAGCGACGACCTCTCGATCTTCGTGGGTGCGGGCAAGAACGACAACGACCAGTTCCTGCTGCTGAAGTACGGCAACCGTCACGGCCTGATCGCCGGCGCCACCGGCACCGGCAAGACCGTCACCTTGCAGACGATCGCCGAAGGCTTCGCCGCCTACGGCGTGCCGGTGTTCATGGCCGACGTCAAAGGCGACCTCGCCGGCATCTCGCAGAAGGGCGGCGACAATCCGCACGCGCTGGCGCGCGCCAAGCTGCTCAGCATCGACGGCTATGCCGGCCGCGCCTTCCCGACCGTGTTCTGGGACCTGTTCGGCGAGAAGGGCCACCCGGTGCGCACGACGGTCTCGGAGATCGGCCCGGTCCTGATGGCCCGCCTGCTCGATCTCAACGCGACGCAGGAGGGCGTGCTCAACATCGTCTTCAAGATCGCCGACGAGCAGGGCCTGCTGCTGCTCGACTTCAAGGACCTCACGGCGCTGCTGCAATGGTGCGGCGAGAACGCCGGCAAGCTCACCACGCAGTACGGCAATGTCAGCAAGGCCAGCGTCGGCACGATCCAGCGCGCCCTGCTGGTGCTCGAGCAGCAGGGCGGCGAGCATTTCTTCGGCGAGCCGGCGCTCGACCTGCGCGACATGCTGCGCCGCGACTCCAACAACGTCGGCTACATCAACATCCTGGCCGCCGACCGGCTGATGCAGAATCCGCGGCTCTATTCGACCTTCCTGCTGTGGCTGCTGTCGGAGCTGTTCGAGACCCTGCCGGAGGTCGGCGATCTCGACCGGCCGAAGCTGGTGTTCTTCTTCGACGAGGCGCATCTGCTGTTCGACGACGCGCCCAAGGCGCTGATCGAGAAGATCGAGCAGGTGGTGCGCTTGATCCGCTCAAAGGGCGTCGGCGTCTACTTCAGCACCCAGAACCCGATCGACGTGCCCGACACGGTGCTGGGCCAGCTCGGCAACCGCGTGCAGCACGCGCTGCGCGCCTTCACGCCGAAGGACCAGAAGGCGGTGAGGACCGCGGCACAGACCTTCCGCGCCAACGACAGCTTCGATGCCACCAAGGCGATCCTCGAGCTGGGCGTCGGCGAGGCGCTGGTGTCGTTTCTCGACGTCAAGGGCGTGCCGCATCCGGTCGAGCGCGTCTTCGTGGCGCCGCCGCAGTCGCGCATGGGCGCGATCAGCGACGTCGAGCGCCATGCGCTGGCCGCCGCCAGCCCGGTCGCCGGCAAGTACGACCAGGTGATCGATCGCGATTCGGCCTACGAGGTGCTGATGGGTCGCGCCCAGGCACAGCCCGCGCCGGCCGAACAGGGCGGCGCGCGCCGCCGCGGCCAGTACGGCGCGCCGCCGCCGCCGCCGCCGCCGCTCGACCTGCCGCCGCCATCGCCGTGGGGCCACGGCGCGCCACCGGCCGAGGAGCCGCCACCGCAACGCGGCCAGCCGCGCCTGCGCCAGTCGCTGCCGCCGGAGGAGCCGCGCGAACGCGCGCCAACCGCGCGGCGCACCGACAGCATCACCACCTCGATCGCCAAGTCCGCGGCGCGCACGGCGACCAACGTCGTGGTGCGCGAGGCGACCAAGGCGATGATCGGCGGCCGTGGCGGCGGAATCGCCGGCCAGCTGCTGCGCGGCGTGCTGGGCTCGCTTCTCAGGTGACGAAGGTCGCGGTCGTCACCGGCTCCAACCGCGGGATCGGTCTGGCGCTGGTACGGGGACTGTGCCGCCTTTGGGGCGGGAACGGCGTCGTCTACCTCACGGCCCGCCGCGACGGCGATGGCGAGGCCGCAGTTTCGCTGTTGCGGGGCGAGGGGCTGTCCCCGGCCTACCACCGTCTCGATATCGCCAGCGACGACAGCGTGGCAGCGCTCGCGCATCACATTCGCCAGATGCACGGCGGCGTCGATATCGTGATCCAGAACGCCGCCTATGCGCCCGCGCCCGGCTCGCCAGCCACCGTCGACGTTCGGCCGATGATCGAAACCAACAACCATGGCACGTGGCGCATGCTGCGCGCGTTCCAACCATTGCTGCGCGAGGGCGCGCGGGTGCTGGTGGTCGCCAGCGGTTTCGGCACGCTGTCGCGCCTGCCCGAACACCTGCGACCACTCCTCGACGGCGACGAGCGCTCGCCGGTGGAGATCGAGAGGGCGATGGACGACTATGTCACGGCCGTCGAGGACGGCTCCGCAAGCGCACGCGGGTGGCCCGACTGGGTCAACGTCACGTCGAAAATCGGTCAGGTCGCACTGACTCGCGCGACGGCGCGCGAGTGGCGAGCCGACGCGAAGCTGCCGAAGGACGTCCTGCTCAATGCCGTGTGTCCGGGCTGGACGATCACCGATGCCACGCGCGGCTATCTGGCGACCATGCCCGAGGTGAAGGCGAAGACGCCGGACGAGGCCGCTGTCGATGTCCTATGGCTTGCAACCGCGGCTCCGGGCGCACGCGCTCCCTACGGCGAGCTGGTGCAGTATCGCAAGGTCCTGCCGTTCCGCGGCTAGATCGCCTGGCGCTCGTCGTAGATCGAAACCCAGCCCTCGGCCTCCGACGCCACGCCGCGATACATGCCCGCGGTGTTGAAGGGCAAGGCAACTGCGCCGTCGCGACCGACGGCGATCAGCCCGGCACCGCCGCCCAGCCGCTTGAGGTCGCCGAACACCATGGCGTCGCACGCGACGGCGAGGCTCTCGCCCTTGTAGGCCATGCGCGCGTGCAGCTCGTGGCCCAGCACCGTGCGGATGAAGATCTCGCCCCGGCCGGTACCGGAATAGGCCAGGGTCGCGTCGTTGGCGTAGGTGCCGGCGCCGACCAGCGGCGTGTCGCCGACGCGGCCGGGCAGCTTGTTGGTATAGCCGCCGGTCGAGGTCGCCGCCGCGAGATGGCCTGCACGGTCGATCGCCACCGCGCCCACCGTGCCGTGCTTCAGCCGCTCGCTGGCCTGCGAGGGCTCGCCGCTCGCCTGCAGCGCCTTCATCTGCAGCAGGCTGGCGCGACGGTCCTCGGTCGAGAACCAGTCCGGCGCGACCAGCTCCAGCCCGGCGCGCGCCGCCAGCGTCTCGGCACCGTCGCCGATCAGCAGCACGTGGTCGGTGCGCTCCATCACCGCCCGCGCGGCATGGATCGGATTGCGTACGCGGCAGACGCCGGCCACCGCGCCGGCGCGCAGATCGCGGCCGTCCATGATCGCGGCGTCCATCTCGTGCTTGCCATCGGCGTTGAACACCGCGCCGCGGCCGGCGTTGAAGGCGGTGTGCTCCTCCAGCGCCACCACCGCCGCCTCGACCGCGTCGAGGGCCGCCCCGCCCTCCTTCAGCACGGCCCAGCCGGCGCGCAACGCGCCTTTCAGCCCCTCGCGGGCGTGGCGTTCCTGATCGTCGCTCAGCGTGCCCTTCGGCGGCACGCCGCAACCGCCGTGGATCGCGAGGATGGGAACGCGCATGGACGGAAACTCCCGGGCCGCCTACGATTCGGCGGCGAGGGGAGACAGCATACATGGTTCCGTTGACGGGTTACGCCGACAAGGTATCGGGCGAGGCCGGCGATCGCATCGCCTTCAAGGTGTCGAGCCAGTCACCCGGACCGTGCACCGCCTCGCTGGTGCGCGTCATCCACGCCGATCCCAACCCCGCCGGGCCGGGCATGAAGATCGAGGACCTGTCGGCGGTGTTTTCGACGACGTTCGAGGCGCGCGAGCAGAAGATCGAGATGGGCTCGTATGTCCGCGTCGACGGCGCCACGGCGCTGTCGCCGTTGGGCGCGATGACGCTGAGCGTGCTGGTCTTCCCCACCCTGCCCGATGCCGGCGAGCAATGCGTGATCGCGCGCTGGGACGGCGATACCGCGACCGGCTTCGCGCTGCTGGCCACCGCCGACGGCTTCGTCGCCGAGATCGGCCGCATCGGCGCGCCGACCCTGCGCGTGGCGACGGGTCAGAAGCTGCGCGCGCAGGCGTGGTATCGCGTCTGGCTGATCATCGATCCGCTGTCGCGCTCGGTGCGGCTGGGCCAGCGGCCGCTGCGCCCCGAGGCCGGCTGGAACGACGCCGGCAACGCCTGGTCGGCGATCGACCGCACGCTGGCGCACGACGCGCGGCGGCCGGTGTTCATCGGCGCGCAACAGGCGCGGCCTTCGATGCGCCACTTCAACGGCCGGATCGAGGATCCCGTCATCGTCGCGGGCGCACGGCCGGAGATCGTCGAGCAGCGCCTCGATCCGGCGCGGCCGCCGCGCGGCACGCTCGCCGGCTGGGATTTCTCGCGCGGCATCGACGGCATCGATGTCGAGGATCTCGGTCCCCATCGCCTGCACGGCGTGCTGGTGAACCTGCCGACGCGGGCCGTCGCCGGCTCGGCCTGGACCGGCCGGGCGCATCGCTGGACCGACGCGCCGCGCGACTACGCCGCGATCCACTTCCACGCCGACGATCTCGACGATTGCCGGTGGTCGACCGATTTCACCTTCACGATACCGGCGAGCCTGCGCAGCGGCGTCTACGGCATGCGGCTGACGACCGCCGCGGGCAGCGACATCATCCCCTTCTACGTCCGGCCGCGGCTGGGCAGGCCGACGGCGCGCATCGCCGTGCTCGCCTCGACCTTCACCCATCAGGTCTACACCAACCACATGCGCAGCCAGTTCGACGAGGCGTTCCGCGCGCGCATGACCCAGTGGGGCGCCTCGCCGTGGAATCCGGACGAATATCCGCAGTACGGCCGCTCGACCTACAACTTCCATCTCGACCGCAGCGGCGTCTGCTACTCCACGCGCCTGCGCCCGCAGCTCACCATCCGGCCGGGCTTCCTCACCTTCAACGACGAGAAGGGCTCGGGCCTGCGCCATTTCCCCGCCGACACGCACCTGGCCGACTGGCTCGAGCGGATGGGCATCGCCTTCGACGTGGTCACTGACGAGGATCTCGACGATCTCGGCGTCGACCTGATCCGGCCCTATGCCTGCCTCGTCACCGGCTCGCATCCCGAGTACCACACGCCGGGCACGCTCGACGCGATCCAGGCCTATGTCGACGACGGCGGGCGGCTGGCCTATCTCGGCGGCAACGGCTTCTACTGGAAGGTCGCGCGCTCCTCGCGCCTGCCCGGCACCTTGGAGATCCGCCGCGTCGGCCCGGCCATCCGCACCTGGGCGGCCGAGCCGGGCGAGCACTACAACGCCCTCGACGGGCAGCTCGGCGGGCTGTGGCGCCACAACGGCCGGCCGCCGCAACGCCTGGCCGGCGTCGGCTTCTCCGGCCAGGGCCGCTTCGAGGGCTCGTACTATCGCCGGCTGCCCGCTTCCGCCGATCCGCGCGTGGCGTGGATCTTCGACGGCGTGGGCGACGAGGTCCTCGGCGATTTCGGGCTGAGCGGCGGCGGCGCGGCGGGCTTCGAACTGGATCGCGCCGACGTGCTGCTGGGCACGCCGCGCAACGCCATCGTGGTGGCCACCTCGGAGAAGCACCAGTCGCACTTCGTCGCCGTGCCCGAGGACGTGCTGGGCATCTACAACACCACCAACGGCGAGCCGGCCGCCCAGCTGATCCGCGCCGACATGACCTACATGGATGTTGCCGGCGGCGGCGCGGTGTTCTCGACCGGCTCGATCACCTTCTGCGGCAGCCTCAGCCACGCCGGCTACGACAACAACGTCTCGCGCATCCTGTTCAACGTGCTGAACCGGTTCGGCGGGCTGGGGCTCGACTGGCCTCTTGAAACTATACGCAAATAGCGTATATATATTTGCGTCGATGTGGACGACCCGCGACATTTCCATCGACTTCGATCCGTCGCAGACCGATGGCCAGATTGTCACGGCCATCGTGGGCACGCCCATGGGTCGCTTGGTCGTGATGGCGGAGGTTGAGGTCGCAGGCCGCTGCCCGACACTGCGTCGACTGCACATCCAGGGCGCGGATATCGGGCCCAATGATTTCGGTTGGTCGCATCTGCGCCGCGTGGCGCAGCTCGCGCTGGAATTGCTGGAGGACTACGATGACCTCGTCATTGAAGGAGCATCTCGCTCGACGGGAGCCAATCCCGGCCGCCGACCGCGTGTCCTCAGGTTCACCCGGTCGCTACCTCATCGAGTATGACCCCAAGCGCAACGGCAAGGCGGTCTACACCGTCGTTGCTGCTAAGGCGCTCACGCGCCGACACGTCACGCTTCGTCGTGCCCATGCGGCCGTGACCGAAGTTGTCGCGACGGGCCGCGCGATCGTCGAGGTTCCGTGCGTGGAGGATCGCGAGACGTTCGAGCGCGAGCTGCGCGATTGCCGCCTGATCGTCACCCGCTATGAAGCGCCAACCGAGATCGACGTCGCGGCGATCCGCGAGCGGACCGGACTGTCGCAGGATCAATTCGCGCTGCGCTTCGGGCTCGACGCCGCGACGGTGCGCAACTGGGAGCAAGGACGCTCGTCGCCCGACAAGGCGGCGCGCGTGTTGCTGCTGACGATCGACAAGGATCCGACAGCCGTCGAGAAGGCGCTCTCGACGGCTGCCTGAGCCTCAGACCAGCCGGTCGAGTTCCTTGACGATGGCGTCGCCCATTTCCTGGGTGCCGACCTTCTTGACGCCCTCGCTCTTGCCGCCCAGCAGGTCGGCGGTGCGGTAGCCTGCGGCGAGCACGTTCTCGATCGATTTCTCGACCAGGTCGGCCTCGGTGCCGAGGTCGAAGGAGTAGCGCAGCATCATGGCGAAGGAGAGCGCCTCGGCGATCGGGTTGGCCAGCCCCTTGCCGGCGATGTCGGGCGCGCTGCCGTGGATCGGCTCGTACAGCGCCTTGCGCCTTCCGGTGGCGTCGGGCGCACCCAGCGAAGCCGAGGGCAGCATGCCGAGCGAGCCGGTCAGCATCGAGGCCTCGTCGGAGAGGATGTCGCCGAACAAATTGTCGGTGACGATGACGTCGAACTGCGCCGGCCAGCGCACCAGCTGCATGGCGAGCGCGTCGGCGTACATGTGGCTGAGCTCGACGTCCTTGTAGCTCTCCTGGTGCAGCCTGGTCGCTTCCTGGCGCCACAGCACGCCGGTGTGCATGACGTTGGCCTTCTCCGAGCTGCAGACCCTGTTCTTGCGCTTGCGCGCCAGCTCGAAGGCCACAGCGCAGACGCGGCGGATCTCGCTGGTCTTGTAGCGCTGCGTGTCGACGGCTTCCTTCTCGCCGTTGGGCAAGGTGGTGACGCCGCGCGGCTCGCCGAAATACACGCCGCCGGTGAGCTCGCGGATGATCATGATGTCGAGGCCCTTGACGATCTCGGGCCGCAGCGCCGAGGCGTCGACCAGCGCGTCGAAGACCTTGGCCGGCCGCAAATTGGCGAACAGGTCCATCTCCTTGCGCAGGCGCAACAGGCCGCGCTCGGGCTTCTTGTCGAACTCGACGTTGTCCCATTTCGGGCCGCCGACCGAGCCGAACAGCACCGCGTCGGCTTCGAGCGCGGTCTTCATCGTGGCGTCGGCGAGCGGCACGCCGTGCTTGTCGAGCGCCGAGCCGCCGACCACATCCTCCTTGATGTCGAAGCCGACGGCGCGCTTCTTGCCCATCCAGGCGATGACCTTGCGCACCTCGTTCATCACCTCCGGCCCGATGCCGTCGCCGGGCAGCACGAGGAGATTGCGGTTGGAGCCGGCCATGTTTGTTTCCTCCGAAAGAGCGCGAGCGCCCTGAGGGGCGCTCGTCGTCAAGAATTGGATGAAGAGGCTCAGGCTGCGATCGAGGGCACCAGCCAGGGCTGGTTGGCGTCGCGCTGCGATTCGAAGCCTTCGATGGTCTCGCCGCTCTTCATCGTGGTGCCGATCTCGTCGAGCCCCTCGATCAGGCACTTCTTGCGGAAGGCGTCGATCTCGAACTTCACCGTGCCGCCGTCCGGTCCCTTGATCTCCTGGTTCTCCAGGTCGATCGTGACGATGGCGTTGGCGCCGCGCTCGGCGTCGTCCATCAGCTTGGCGATGTCCTCGCGCGGAAGCTTGATCGGCAGGATGCCGTTCTTGAAGCAGTTGTTGTAGAAGATGTCGGCGAAGCTCTCGGCGATCACGCAGCGGATGCCGAAATCGAGCAGCGCCCAGGGCGCGTGCTCGCGGCTCGAGCCGCAGCCGAAATTCGGCCCGGCGACGATGATCTTGGCGTTCTGGTAGGCCGGCTTGTCGAGCACGAAGTCGAGCTTCTGGCCGTCGGCCGACCAGCGCATCTCGTAGAACAGGCCGTCCTTGAGACCGGTGCGCTTGATGGTCTTGAGGAACTGCTTGGGAATGATCATGTCGGTGTCGACGTTGACGATCGGCAGGGGCGCGGCGACGCCCGTCAGCGTGGTGAACTTCTCCATGATCCAATCCCTCCCGGCGGAACCGCTGCACTTAGCGGGGAGTCGGCCCGACGGTCAAGCCGGCGGAGGGATGCCAGCCGCGCCCCGCCCCCTCACCTGTTGTCGCCGTCGAGCAGCCGGCCGAGCCCGCCCAGCACGCTGCCCTCGCCCTTGCCGCCGCCGCCGGTCTGCGGCGCGGCGGCGAAGATGCGGGAAGCCAGGCGCGAGAACGGCAGGCTCTGCAGCCAGACGGTGCCGGGGCCGGTGACGCGGGCGAAGAACAGGCCCTCGCCGCCGAACATCGCCGTCTTGATGCCGCCGGCGAACTGGATGTCGAACTGCACCGAGGCGGTCATGGCGACCAGGCAGCCGGTGTCGACCAGCAGCAATTCGCCGGGCTGCAGATCGCGGCGCAAGATGGCGCCGGACGCGTGCACGAAGGCCAGCCCGTCGCCGTCGAGGCGCTGCATGATGAAGCCTTCGCCGCCGAAGAAGCCGACGCCCAGCTTCTTCTGGAAGAAGATGCCCAGCTGCACGCCGCGCGCGGCGCACAGGAACGCGTCCTTCTGGCAGATCAGCGTGCCGCCGAGCTGCCGCAGATCCATCGGCAGGATCGCGCCGGGAAAGGGCGAGGCGAACGCCACCTTGCGGCGGTGCGCGTCCTGGTTGGTGAACACGGTGGTGAACAGCGACTCGCCGGTCAGCAGCCGCTTGCCGGCGCCCACCAGCTTGCCGAACAGGCCGCCGGTCTGCTCGCGCCGGCCGTCGCCGAACACGGCGTCCATGTTGATGCCGGGTTCCATGTACATCATCGCGCCGGCCTCGCCGACCGCCGCCTCGCCCGGATCCAGCGTCACCTCGACGTACTGCATCTCGTGGCCGAAGATCTCGTAGTCGACGACATCCATGCCGGACGCGGCGGTCGGCGACGGCGGCTGCGCTCCCCAGGGCGATCCCGGGGCGCCGCCCTGCGGCGGAAGAAATGAGGTCATGGGTGCTCCTCCCGGTGCGAGGTCGAACGAGGGCGACCGGCCGCGCGGCGGCCGCGCGGGGGCTCAGACCTTGACCACCACCGTGTCGGCGATCATGTCGTGCAGCGCGCGCTTGCGGTCGGTGAAGCCGGCCATCATGTAGCCGATGCCGAACGGGATGAGGCCGGTGATGAAGGCCTTGGCGAAGAAGCGGCCGGTGGCGCGACCGAAGCTCAGCCGCGTGCCGTCCGACTTCAGGACGCGCAGGCTGAGCGCCCGCTTGCCGAGCGTCGCGCCGCGCTCCGAGCTGGTCATCAGCGCTTCGTAGAGCCAGACGCCGACAAAGGCGACGATGGCGATCAGGAAGAACGTGAGGCCCGCGGCGAGCCCGGCGGCGACCTGCTCCTGTTCCGTCGTGGTGCCCGAGAAGCTCGATACCAGTCCACCGGCGAAGATGGCCATGATGATCCACATCGGGATGCCGATGATGACGCCATCGATGAAGTAGGCGACGACGCGGATCCAGAATCCGCCGAACTGGCCGGCCGGCGGCGCCGCGGCGTAGGGCGGCGGCGCGTACTGCTGGGGCACCACCGGCGGCTGCTGGTATTGCTGTTGCCAGTTGGGCGGCGGTGGCGGCGGAATCTGACTCATGGGCTCCCCCAAAGCTGACGGCCGCAAGCTGCGGCCGTCACCCGCATGCTACCATTTCACTGGTAGTCGCGCACGTCGGCGAAGGTGCCCTTGATCGCCGCCGCCGCGGCCATGCCGGGGCTGACGAGATGCGTGCGCCCGCCGCGGCCCTGGCGGCCCTCGAAGTTCCGGTTCGAGGTCGAGGCGCAGCGCTCGCCCGGCTTCAGCTTGTCGGCGTTCATCGCCAGGCACATCGAGCAGCCCGGCTCGCGCCACTCGAAGCCGGCGGCGGTGAAGATCTTGTCGAGGCCCTCGCGCTCCGCCTGCTCCTTCACCAGGCCCGAGCCCGGCACGATCATGGCATGCACATGGTCCGCCACCTTGCGGTCGCGGGCGATGGCGGCGGCCTCGCGCAGATCCTCGATGCGGCCGTTGGTGCACGAGCCGATGAACACCTTGTCGATGCGGATGTCGCTCATCCGCGTGCCCGGCTTGAGGTCCATGTACTCCAGCGAACGCGACCAGGCGGCGCGGCGGTCCTCATCGGGCGCGTCATCCGGGTTGGGGATCACGCCGGTGATCGCCACCACGTCCTGCGGGCTGGTGCCCCAGGTGAGCTGCGGGTCGATGTCGGCGACCGGGATGACGACCTCGCGGTCATACTTCGCGTCCTTGTCGGACGGCAGGCGGCGCCAGTTCGACAGCGCCATTTCCCAGGCGCCGCCCTTGGGCACGTAGGGCCGGCCGGCGAGGTAGCGGAAGGTGACCTCGTCGGGCGCGATCAGGCCGGCGCGCGCACCGCCTTCGATGGACATGTTGCAGACCGTCATGCGGCCTTCCATCGACAGGTTGCGGACCGCCTTGCCGGCGTACTCGATGACGTGGCCGGTGCCGCCGGCGGTGCCGATCGTGCCGATGATCTTCAGCACCAGATCCTTGCCGGTGACCCCGACGGGCAGATCGCCGTCGATCATCACGCGCATGTTCCTGGCCGGCGCCTGCACCAGCGTCTGGGTGGCGAGCACGTGCTCGACCTCCGACGTGCCGATGCCGAAGGCCAGCGCGCCGAAGGCGCCGTGCGTCGAGGTGTGGCTGTCGCCGCAGACGATGGTCATGCCCGGCAGGGTCAGGCCCTGCTCCGGCCCGATGATGTGCACGATGCCCTGGCGAATGTCCTCGACCGGGTAGTACGGCACGCCGAATTCCTTGACGTTCGCCTCCAGCGTCTCGACCTGGATGCGCGACTCCTCGTCGTCGATGCCGGCGGCGCGGTTGAGCGTCGGGATGTTGTGGTCGGCCACCGCGATGGTGAGGTCGGGCCGGCGCACCTTGCGCCCGCTCATGCGCAGGCCCTCGAAGGCCTGCGGGCTGGTCACCTCGTGCACGAGATGGCGATCGACGTAGATCAGGCACGAGCCGTCGTCGCGACGCTCCACGACATGGGCGTCCCAGATCTTGTCGAACAGGGTGCGCGGCGGGCCTGACGGGGCCGGCGGCGGCGCGGGCTTCTTCGCCATCTTGATCTTCCTCCCCACTACGACGGGCTTGCTTCACACCACTACCTTCCCCCGCCCTGCGGGGGAAGGTGCCCGAAGGGCGGATGGGGGTGTGGGCATCGCGGCCAAGCTCGATGACTGGTTTCGTCGCACCAGCCACCCCCATCCGGCGCTTCGCGCCACCTTCCCCCGCCAGCGGGGGAAGGTAAGGACTGGACTACCTCTTGCCGCCGCCCTTGGCGGCGCGGACGGCCTTCTCGCCCTGCGGGCGCTCCTTCTTGATCTTCTCGCGGCGCTGGTAGCCGCTGGCCTGCTGCTCGGCGATCATCTCGCGCTGCGCCTCGGTGTCCTCGACGATGCGGGCCGCCTTGCCGCGCAGGTTGCGCAGGTAATAGAGCTTGGCGCGGCGCACGATGCCCTTGCGCACCACCTCGACCTCCCAGATCTGCGGGCTGTGCAGCGGGAAGACGCGCTCGACGCCCTCGCCGTAGGAGATCTTGCGCACCGTGAACGAGGAATTGATGCCGTCGTTCTTGCGCGCGATGCAGACGCCCTCGTAGACCTGAATGCGCTCGCGCGAGCCTTCCTGCACCTTCAGGTGCACCTTCAGCGTGTCGCCCGGCTCGAAGCGCGGCACCTTGCGCTCGGCCTCGACCTTGGCGATCTGCTCGGCTTCGATCTCTTTGATCGCGTTCATCGTGTGGATCCTTTCTTCACCGTCTCTCGTTCCTTGCGCCGCGCGTCGTACCGGTCCCACAGGTCCGGCCGCCGCCGCCGCGTGATCTCTTCCGCCATCGAGCGCCGCCAGGCCGCGATCTTCGCGTGATGGCCCGACTGCAGCGTCTCCGGCACCGCCCTTTCGCCGCCATCGGGACCGGTCCATGTGGCCGGCCGCGTATAGAGCGGATACTCGAGCAATCCGTCCTCGAAACTCTCCTCCGCCAGCGATTGCGCCGCGCCCATCACACCGGGCAGCAGCCGCACGCAGGCATCCAGCAACGCCAATGCCGCGATCTCGCCGCCCGAGAGCACGAAATCGCCGACACTCACCTCCTCCAGCCCGTGCGCCTCGATCACGCGCTCGTCGATCCCCTCGAAGCGGCCGCAGACCAGGGTGACCCCCGGCCCCGCCGCCAGCTCCCGCACCCGCGCCTGCGAAAGCGGCGCGCCCCGCGGGCTGGGATAGATCGCCGGCGTGCCGGGAAGGCGGCTGGCCTGGATCGCGTCGGACAGCACGTCCGGGCGCATCACCATGCCCGCCCCGCCACCGAACGGCGTGTCGTCGACGCTGCCGTGGCGATCCCTGGCGAAGCCGCGGATGTCGATGGCATCGATCGACCACACCCCCTCTCTGAGCGCCCGGCCCGCCAGGCTCATCGCCAGCGGCCCCGGGAACATCTCGGGGAAGATCGACAGGGCCACCGCCCGCCACACAGGTCCTACCTCTCTCCTTTCCGCACCGGCTCGAGCAACCCCACCGGCGGATCGATCGTCACCACACCTGCGGCGATGTCGACGGTCGGGACCGCCTGATCGCTGAAGGGCAGCAGGAACGAATGTCCACCCGCCTTGTCGCCCACCTCCAGCAATGTGCCTGCGCCGAAATCCTCGACCGCCAGCACCTTGCCGTACTCCTTCCCGTCGACCCCCACGGCGCGCAGGCCGACGAGATCGACGTGGTACCACTCGCCCTCGGCCGGCGGCGGCAGCGCCTCGCGCGCCACGTAGAGCCGAAGACCGCGCAGCCTTTCCGCCGCGTTGCGGTCCGTCACGCCGTCGATGCGCGCCAGCACATTGCCGCGCACCTCGCCCAGCGGATGGACCGTGAAGCTGCGCTTGCCCGATTCGTCGGTCAGCGCGCCATACGATCCGATGTCGGCGGGATCCTCGCAGTGGCTCTGGATGCGGACCTCGCCGCGCACGCCGTGCGGTGCGACGACCACTCCCAGAAGCACGCGTCGGTCCATCACCTGTCATCCCCGGGGCCGTCCGCGGCCCCTGTAGCGCAGCGAGGGATCTAGGCCGACCCTGGATCCCTCGCTGCGCTCGGGATGACAGGAGCGGCCGCAACGCCCTAG
Source organism: Reyranellaceae bacterium (assembly GCA_050183765.1). Classification (GTDB taxonomy): domain Bacteria; phylum Pseudomonadota; class Alphaproteobacteria; order Reyranellales; family Reyranellaceae; genus JAFAZJ01. The sequence goes on from JBFXAZ010000021.1 coordinate 27,692, forward strand.
CTGGCCGCCGCTTCCTCCGTCTTGCCCGCCGCCTCGGCCGCGGCCTTGGCGCGCTCCTGCGCCTTGGCCTTGGGCAGCGGCTTCTTGGACTGCTCGCGGCGCTCGCGCGGCTTCATCAGCTCGGCGGCGGCGAGGAACTTCGCGACGCGATCGGACGGCCGCGCGCCGACGCCCAGCCAGTGGCTCAGGCGCTCGGCGTTGAGCTTGACGCGATCGGCGTGCTCGCGGGGCAGCATCGGGTTGTATGTCCCGACCTTCTCGAGGAAGCGGCCGTCGCGCGGCGCGCGCGAATCGGCGATGACGATGTTGTAGTAGGGGCGCTTCTTGGCGCCACCGCGAGCCATGCGAATAGCCAGCATTCCGTCTTTCTCCTTCGAACCGGTTCAGCCGCGCGGGAAGCCGCCCGGCGGCAGCATGTTGCCCATGGAGCGCATGAAGCCCTTCTCGCCGAGCTTGTTCACGCGCTTCATCATCTTGACCATCTCGGCATGCTGCTTGAGCAGCTTGTTGACGTCCTGCACCTGCATGCCCGCGCCCGAGGCGATGCGCTTCTTGCGCGAGGCATGGATGATGTCGGGGTTGCGCCGCTCCTTGGGCGTCATCGAGCCGATGATCGCCTCCTGGCGCTTCAAAAGCTTCTCGTCGAGGTTGGCGTTCTTCATCGCCGCCTTGGCCTGCGCGGCGCCCGGCAGCATGCCGAGCAGGCCCTGCATGCCGCCCATCCGGCGCAGCTGCTGCAGCTGCTTGCGCAGGTCGTCGAGGTCGAACTGGCCCTTGCGCACCTTGGCGGCGAGCTTCTCGGCGTCTTCCTGCTCGATCGTCTCGGCCGCACGCTCGACCAGCGAGACGATGTCGCCCATGCCGAGGATGCGGTTGGCGATGCGGTCGGGATAGAACTGCTCGAGCGCGTCGATCTTCTCGCCGACGCCGATCAGCTTCACCGGCCGGCCGGTGACCGCGCGCATGGACAGCGCCGCGCCGCCGCGCGCATCGCCGTCGACGCGGGTCAGCACGATGCCGGTGATGCCGACCTTCTCGTTGAAGGCGCGTGCGGTGTTGACCGCGTCCTGGCCGGTCATCGCGTCGGCGACCAGCAGGGTTTCCTTGGGCTTGGCGAGATCGCGCACGGCGGCGACCTCGGCCATCAGCTGCTCGTCGATCGACAGGCGGCCCGCCGTGTCGAGCATCACCACGTCGTAGCCGCCCTTGCGGCCCTCCTCGATGGCGCGCTTGGTGATCGCCAGCGGCATCTCGAAGGGCACGATCGGCAGGGTGGCGACGCCGGCCTGCTGGCCGAGGATCGCGAGCTGCTGCTGCGCCGCCGGGCGGGTGACGTCGAGCGACGCCATCAGCACCTTCTTGCGCTCCTTGAAGGAGCCGCCGAAGGCGCCCGCCGCCATGCCCTGCGGGCCGAGATTGAGGCGATGGGCGATCTTCGCCGTGGTCGTGGTCTTGCCCGAGCCCTGCAGGCCGACCATCAGGATCACGACCGGCGGCACCGCCACGAGATCGAGCTCGCTGGCCTCGCCGCCCAACATCTCCACCAGATGGTCGTGGACGATCTTGACGACCATCTGGCCCGGGGTGACCGAGCGGATGACGTCGCTGCCGATCGCCTTGGGCCGCACGCCGTCGATGAACTCGCGCACGACCGGCAGCGCCACGTCGGCGTCGAGCAGCGCCACGCGCACCTCGCGCAGCGCGGTATCGACATCGGCCTCGCTCAGGGCGCCGCGACCGCGCAAGCGGTCGAAGACGTCACCCAGCTTCTTGCTCAAACCCTCGAACATCGACCTTGCGGCCTCCAGACCCTTCGCCCAAACGGACAGCGCGCCGATGCGCGAACACTCGCGGATCGGCGGGGCCCCTCCGGCCGTGGCCGGTGCGGACCGGGAAAACTGCTTCCCGATTGGACGGGCCGGGGTATACGCCCGTGACGAGGCTTGAGTCAAATCGCCGAACGATCCCCCTCGCCGGCCTCTCCGATCGGAGCAAACCATTGGAATCGCACATCAATCCGGCAGCGCCGCGGCTGCGCATCTGGGACCTCCTGATCTTCCTGGTGGCGATGCTGGCGCTGGCGTTCGCGGCTTCGCTGCTGCTGGCCTTCGCGCTTGGCCCGGAGCGCATCGCCAGGGCCATGCCGGAAGGCGGCGGCGGCGATCCGATGGCGATGCTGGCCATGCTGGCGGTGTTCTTCGCCATGGGCCTGCCGGCGGTGGGCCTGGCCGTCGTGCGCCACGGCCGGCACGCGCCGCGGCTGCTGGGGCTGCACCGCGGCGGCGGCCGCTGGCTATGGATCGCGCCGATCGCGGTGCTGATCGTCTCCTTCGCCGTCGACGAGGGCCTGCTGCGCCTGGTGCACGCCTGGGCCGGCAAGGAGGTCCTGCCCTCGGTCAGCGCGGTGATCGCCGAGATCGCCACCTCGCCGGCGCGCACCGTGCTGGCCGCGCTGGTGCTGGGCGTCCTGGCGCCGACGGTCGAGGAGCTGATCTTCCGCGGGCTGGTCTACGGCTATGTCGAGGGCCGCTTCGGCGGCATCGCGGCCCTGATCGTCAGCTCGCTGCTGTTCGCCGGCGCTCATGTCGAATGGATCCACATGGCGCTGGTACTGCCGATCGGCCTCCTGCTGGGCTGGGTGCGCATGCGCTCGGGCTCGCTGTGGCCGACGATCGCCGCCCACATCGCCAACAACTGCGTCGCGGTGATCGCCTCGTTCCTGCTGCGCTGATCAGCCCTTCGCCAGCTTGCGCTCGACGAACTCGACGCGGTCCTGGCCCCAGAAGATCTCGCCGTCGATGACGTAGCTCGGCGCGCCGAACACGCCGCGCTCGATCGCCATCTTGGTGTCGGCCTCGCGCCGCGCGGCGATCGCGGGAACCGCCGCCATCGCCGTGACCTTCGCCGCGTCGAGCCCGACCGAGGCGATGATGGCGTCGAGCGTCGCGGCATCGCCGGGGTTCTTCTCCTCCGCCCACAGCGCCTTCAGCACCGCGTGCGCCAGCCTGATCGCCGGCGGATTGCCCATGCTCTCGCGCACGGCGATCACCGCGAGCGATGCCGGCACCTCGTTGCTGGGAAAGAACTTGGGCTCGAGCGTGATCGGGATGCCGAGATGATCGCGCCAGCGCTTGAGCTCCATCATGCGATAGGCCTGACGCTGCGGCGCGCGCTTGGGCAGCGGCAGGCCGCCCGACACCGCGAAGACGTCGCCGAAGGAGACCGGCCAGATGGTCACGTCGGCGCCGTACTTCGCCGTCATGGCATCGAAGCGCGCCGAGCCGAGATAGGTCCAAGGCGAGTTCAGCGAGACGTAGTAGTCGACGTGCTTGGCCATGATGCGGTCCCCGTTGTGGCGAGGCTATCGCATGAGGCGTTCAGCCCTTCTCCCCGCGCAGGCGGGGAGAAGGTGCCGAGCGTCAGCGAGGCGGATAAGGGGCTTCCTCGTGCAACAACCAGTGCTGGTGTTGTCGAGACTCTGCAAAGCCCCTCATCCGCCCTTCGGGCACCTTCTCCCCGCCTTCGCGGGGAGAAGGAAGACCTGCGAACTCACATGCGATAGCCCTGCCTGTTGCGGCGGCGCGCATCCAATCATCCGTGCCGCCGGGACGCAACCGCCGGGCGACGCAAGCCGCCGCCTTGTGGCATACCGTCAGCCATGGGCGAGAAGGTCCTGATCCTCACCGCGTCGGACGCCGGCTATTTCGAGCTGCTGCGCGGCATGCTGAGTTCGCTGCGCGACAAGCCCGAGGGGCGCGACGTGCCGCTGGCGGTCTTCGACGTCGGCCTGACCGAGGAGCAGGCGCAATGGTGCCGCGGTATCGGCGCCACGCTCCTGCGCGCCGAATGGGATTTCGAGTTTCCCGGCCGCGCGCGCGTCGGCGAGGCGTTCAAGTCGCTGACCGCGCGGCCCTTCCTGCCGCGCTACGCGCCGGGCCACGACCTCTATCTGTGGCTCGACGCCGATGTCTGGGTGCAGGAATGGAGCGCCGTCGAGCTGTTCCTCGAAGGCGCGCGGCGTGCCGACATCGCCGTTGCACCGGAGATCCACCGCGCCTTCCGCAACTACTATCACGCCTGGGCCGAGTTCAGCGGCGTCAACGGCGCCGCCTACGCCGAGGCCTTCGGCCGGGAGAAGGCCGACAAGCTGATCCGCTATCCGCTGATCAATGCCGGCGTCTTCGCGATGCGCGCCGATTCGCCGGGCTGGCGCATCTGGGAGGAGACGCTGCGCGAGGGCATCCAGCGCTCGACCAACATGGTCGACCAGATCGCGCTCAACGTCGCGATCTACGAGCGCGGACTGAAGCACGAGAAGCTGCCCAGCCTGTGCAACTGGCCGGTCCATCACGCCCTGCCGGCCTGGGACGAAACGCGCGGCCTGTTCGTCGAGCCCTCGCTGCCGCACCTGCCGCTGGGCATCCTGCACCTGACGATCTACACCAAGACCACGCCGAGCTTCGAGATCGCCCAGCTTGGCGGCGGCAAACGCTGGATGACCGTGCGCTACGTCGCCCCGGGCGAGGACCGCAGCCGCCCGCCGACGCCCGGCGGGTTCAACGCCTGACGGTCCCGCCTCGGCGCGCCAAGCCGAAAGGAGGCCCCGAATGTCGATCATCGCCCGAGGACTGATGCTGGCGGCGCTGGCCGTGGTGTCTCCGGCCCGTGCGGCCGATCCGCCGCGCTCCCTGCTCGATCTGCCGGTCGCCGGCTCGAAGCTGATCGCGCCCGCCGGCTACGACGAGGCGGCGCGGCTCGCGGCAAAGGGCGGCACACCCGTCGACATCGCCCTGGCGATCGCCGGCCGCTTCGAGGGACGGGCGCAATACATCGTCCAGATCAACGAGGGTGCGGAGTCCCCGCGCGCCGCGAAGTTGACCATCATCCGCGATGGCCTGCTCGACGACTCGATGAAGAGCGCTCGCTGGGACGTGTCCCTGCGGCGATCGTCCGGCGCCAACTGGGGCATCGTCGAGGCGCGGCTGTCGTGGCGGTGCTAGCGCGGCGGGTCCACCGAGCAATTCTCCGCCAGCCGCTGCCCCTGACGGTCCGCCTGCGTGGACTTCCGTCCCGAACGACGCCATATAGCCGCGCATGACCGCCGCCGCCGGATTGCCGTTCCGCAAGATGCACGGGCTGGGCAACGACTTCGTCGTGCTCGACGCGCGGGCCCGCGCGCTGGGCCTCTCGCCGCAGAGCCGCCGCATCGTCGCCGACCGCAAGCTCGGCGTGGGCTGCGACCAGCTGATCGTGCTGGAGCCACCGGCCGAACGCGACGCCGACGTTTTCATGCGCATCTACAACCCGGACGGCAGCGAGGCCGGCGCCTGCGGCAACGCCACGCGCTGCGTCGCCTCGGTGCTGATGGCCGAGCGCGGCAGCGATGCGGCGGTGGTGCAGACCGTCGCCGGCCTGCTTGAGGCCGAGAAGGTCGGCACCGGCGCCAACGGCCTGCCGGTGATCAGCGTCGACATGGGTCCGGCGCGGCTCGACTGGCGCGATGTGCCGGTCTCGGTGGCCTGCGACACGCTGCACCTGCCGCTGGCGCTGGGCCCCTACAGCGACCCCGTCGGCTGCTCGATGGGCAATCCGCACGCGACGTTCTTCGTCGACGATGCCGCGCTGCTCGACGACGGGCCGATCCGCGAATACGGCCCGCAACTGGAGACGCACGCGCTGTTTCCCGAGCGCGCCAATATCGGCTTCGCGCGGATAACCGGCACCGACCGCCTGCGCCTGCGCATGTGGGAGCGCGGCGCCGGCCAGACGCTGGCCTGCGGCTCGGGCGCCTGCGCGGCGATCGTCGCGGCGGCGCGGCGCGGCCTGACCTCGCGCAAGGCCGAGATCGTCATGGACGGCGGCACGCTCGTCATGGAGTGGCTGCGCGACGGGCACGTGCTGATGACCGGCGGCGTGGCGCAGTCCTTCACCGGCACGCTCGATCCCGCGCTGCTGGCATGAGCGATACCGTCGAGGTCGTGACCTTTGGTTGCCGGCTCAACGCCGTCGAGTCGGAAGTGATCCGCGCGAAGGCCGCGGACGCGGCCGGCACGATCGTGGTCAACACCTGCGCCGTCACGGCGGAGGCCGAGCGCCAGGCGCGCCAGAGCGTGCGCCGGCTTCGCCGCGAGCGTCCCGACGCGCGCATCATCGTCACCGGCTGCGCGGCGCAGATCGATCCGCAGTCGTGGGCGGCGATGCCGGAAGTCGATCGCGTGCTGGGCAATGTCGAGAAGCTCAGCGCCGATGCGTATGGCGATGCAGGCGGGCGGCTGCGGGTCGGCGACATCGCGCTGGCGCGCGAGACCGCCGGCCATCTGCTGACCGATCTCGCCGGCCACAGCCGCGCCTTCCTGCAGGTGCAGAACGGCTGCGATCACCGCTGCACCTTCTGCGTCATTCCCTTCGGGCGCGGCCCGAGCCGGTCGGTGCCGGCGGGCGACGTGGTGGCGCAGACCCGCGCGCTCCTCGACGCGGGATACAACGAGGTCGTGCTGACCGGCGTCGATCTCACCGCCTGGGGCCGCGACCTGCCCGGCACGCCGGGCCTCGGTGCGCTGGCGCGGCGCCTGCTGAAGCTGGTGCCGCGGCTGCCGCGCCTGCGCCTGTCGTCGCTCGATCCCATCGAGGTCGACGACGATCTCCTGGCGCTGCTGGGCGACGAGCCGCGCCTGATGCCGCATCTGCATCTGAGCGTGCAGGCCGGCGACGATCTCGTGCTCAAGCGCATGAAGCGCCGCCATCTGCGCGACGACGTGCTACGCCTCGTCGAACGCGCGCGCCGGCGCCGCGGCGATGTCGTGTTCGGCGCCGATCTCATCGCCGGCTTCCCGACCGAGACCGAGGCGATGTTCGAGGGCACCCTGCGCCTGATCGACGAGGCCGGGCTCACCTGGCTGCACGTCTTCCCCTACTCCGGCCGTCCCGGCACGCCGGCTTCGCGCATGCCGCCCGTGCCCGGCGACGTGCGGCGCGAGCGCGCGGCGCGGCTGCGCGCGGCGGGCGCCCGGCGCGCCGATGCGTTCCTGCGCGCGCAGATCGGCCGCACGGTCGATGCGCTCATCGAGCTTGACGGCACCGGCCGTACGGCGCATTTCGCGCCGGTCAGGCCGTCGCTGCGGCTGCCCGCGCGCGCGGTCGTGAAGCTGCGCGTCTCGGGCGTCGCCGAGGGCCATCTCACCGCAGTACCGGCGGAGCGCGTCGCGGCATGAGCGAGCCCAAGAAATCCTGGTTCGGCCGGCTGAAGGAAGGCCTGACCAAGTCGACGCAGCGCATCACCCAGGGCATCACCGGGCTCTTCACCAAGAAGAAGCTCGACCAGAAGACCCTGGACGAGCTCGAGGACGTGCTGATCCAGGCCGATCTCGGCGTCGCCGTGGCCGGCCAGCTGGTCGCCAACCTCAAGCGCACGCGCTTCGACAAGGAGGTCACCGACGAGGAGGTGCGCGGCGCCTTCGCCGACGACATCGCCGGCATCCTCGGACCGGTCGCGCAGTCGCTGTCGATCGACAGCGCGAAGAAGCCGCACGTCGTGCTGGTCGTCGGCGTCAACGGCAGCGGCAAGACCACGACCATCGGCAAGATGGCGCGCCAGTTCACCGACGAGGGCCGCAAGGTGATGATCGCCGCCGGCGACACCTTCCGCGCCGCCGCCGTCGAGCAGCTCAAGATCTGGGGCGAGCGCTCCAAGGTGCCGGTGATCGCGCGCGAGACCGGCGCCGACGCCGCGGGGCTGGCCTTCGAGGCGCTGAAGGCGGCGCAGGACGCGAAGGCCGACGTGCTGCTGATCGACACTGCCGGGCGCCTGCAGAACAAGAGCGGCCTGATGGAGGAGCTGGCCAAGATCGTGCGCGTGATCCGCAAGCTCGACGAGGGCGCGCCGCATTCCTGCCTGCTCGTCCTCGACGCCACCGTGGGCCAGAACGCGCACAGCCAGGTCGAGGTGTTCCGCGACATGGTGCAGGTCGACGGGCTGGTGCTGACCAAGCTCGACGGCACCGCCAAGGGCGGCGTGCTGGTGGCATTGGCGGAGAAGTTCAAGGTGCCGGTCGTGGCGATCGGCGTCGGCGAGGGCATCGACGATCTGCGGCCCTTCGATGCCCGGCAGTTCGCGCGCGGCCTGATGGGCCTGGAGGCGGCATGACCGAGCACAGCGAGAAGGTCGAGGTGCCGGCCTGGCGCAAGCTGGTGCCGCCGCTGCTCGAGCTCGGGCCGCTGCTCGTCTTCTTCATCACCAACGGCAATTGCCAGCGCCTGTTCGACTACTGCCTCGACGAGAAGCAGCGCCTGTTCGCCGGCACCGCCGTGTTCATGATCGCCACCGTGATCGTGCTGCCGATCTACCGCGTGCTGGAGCGGCGCTGGCCGATCATGCCGCTGGTCGGCGGCTTCTTCATCCTGGTGTTCGGCGGCCTCACGCTGTGGCTGCAGAACGAGATGTTCATCAAGATGAAGCCGACCATCGTCAACACGCTGTTCTCGGTGATCCTCTTCGCCGGGCTGGCGTTCGGCCGGCCGCTCCTGAAGCTCATGTTCGGCGCCGCGTTCCGCCTGACCGGCGAGGGCTGGACGATCCTCACCCGGCGCTGGGCGCTGTTCTTCCTCGTGCTCGCCGCCGTCAACGAGGTGATGTGGCGCTTCTTCAGCACCGATACCTGGATCGCCTCGAAGATGGTGCTCTCCATGCCGCTGACCGTCGTCTTCGCCCTGGCGCAGACGCCGCTGCTCAAGCGTTACTGGGACGGCGCCGACAACCCCTTCGCGCCCGAGCGCAAGGAGTAGGCGCACCTGCTCCAGCCCTGTCGTCCTGAGCGCAGCGAAGGACCTGGCGGTGGTACGACTGGACACAGCGCTGGTGTGTGACCGCGATACCGCAGGGTCCTTCGCTGCGCTCAGGACGACGCCGGTGAACTATCGCAACCCCGGGTAGTCCGCCGGCGCGACGAACGGCGCGAAGGCCGCGAGATGGCGCGTCTCGCGCCAGTGGTTGAGCGCCCAGGTGACGCTGGGGAAGGCCAGCTCCTTCCACGGAATCTCGTCCCAGGCGAAGAGCGCGACCTCGAGGCTCTCCGGGCCTGGCGCGACATCGGGCGACACCAGCCTGGCGCGGTACATGATCTGCACCTGGCCGATGCGCGGAATGCAGTAGACGCCGAGCAGCGCGTCGATCTCGATCGTCGCGCAGGCCTCCTCCAGGGCTTCGCGCGCGGCGCCTTCCTCGGTGGTCTCCTTCAGCTCCATGAAGCCGGCCGGCAGGGTCCAGTAGCCCTTGCGCGGATGGATCGAGCGGCGCGCCATCAGGATGCGGTCCTCCCACAGGATGACCGAGCCGACGACGATCTTGGGGTTCTCGTAGCTGATGAAGCCGCAATCGTCGCAGACCAGCCGCTCGTGCGTGTCGCCGTCGGGCACGCGGCGGCGGAAATTGTCGGGCGGCGCCCAGGCGGGACGGGGCGGCTTGTCGGTCGATTCGGACATGGCCCGATCATCGGACCCGAGCGGCGCCCTTGTCCAGCCGTGCCGGCTCAGCTCCTGTCCAGGGCCTCGCGGATGCGCTCGGCCAGCTCGTGCAGGCGATAGGGCTTGCTGAGCAGCGGCGCCTTGAACTCCAGGCGGCCGGCGCGCACCACAGCGTCGGCGCTGTAGCCCGTGGTGAACAGCGTGCGGATCCCGGGCCGCAGGCGAGCCGCCTGCTCGGCCAGCTCGCGGCCGCCGATGCCGCCGGGCATCACCATGTCGGTGAACAGCAGGTCGATCGCCGTATCGCCTGCCAGCACGCCGATCGCCTGGCGGCCGTCGGTCGCTTCGATCGCGCGATAGCCCAGCTGGCTTAGCTGCGCGGCGACGTGGCGGCGCACCATGTCGTCGTCCTCGACCAGCAGGATGGTCTCGCCGCGCGCCGACGCCGCCGGCACGCGCTGGGCGGCAGGCTCGGCGGGACTCGCCGCGGCCGTGGCACGCGGCAGGTACATCCGTACCGTCGTGCCTTCGCCGACCTTGCTGTAGATCGTGACATGGCCGCCGGATTGCTGGACGAAGCCGTAGACCATGCTCAATCCCAGCCCGGTGCCCTTGCCGACATCCTTGGTGGTGAAGAACGGCTCGAAGACGCGCGCCACGGTCTCCGGCGGCATGCCGGTGCCACTGTCGGAGATCGCCACCACGACGTAGTCGCCGATCGCCACGTCGCGATGGCTGGCGACGTAGGTCGCGTCGACGGTGACGTTGCCCGTGCCGACGACCAGCCGGCCGCCCTCGGGCATGGCGTCGCGCGCGTTGATCGCGAGGTTGAGGATCGCCGCTTCGAGCTGGGCGGGATCGATGCTGACCGGCCACAGGTCGTCGGCCGGCGCGAAGGCGATCTCGATCTGCTCGCCGAGCGAACGCTTCAGCAGGCCCTGCATGCGGCCGACGAACTCGTTGACGTCGACCTGCTTGGGCCGCAGGGGCTGGCGGCGGGCGAAGGCGAGCAGGCGGTTGGTCAGCTCGGCCGAGCCCTCGGCGGCGCGCAGCATCAGCTCCAGGGTCTCGCGCGTCTCGGCGTCGAGCGCGCGGCTGTCGAGCAGCGCCTCGGCGTTGCCGATGATCACCGTCAGCATGTTGTTGAGATCGTGCGCGACGCCGCCGGTGAGCTGGCCGACCGCCTCCATCTTCTGCGCCTGGCGCAACTGCTCCTCGATCGCCTTGCGCTGGGTGATGTCGAGCCTGAGGCTGATCGTGCCGCCGTCCGATGTGCGCCGCTCGAGCAGTTGGAACCAGCGGCCGTCGCGCCACTGGATCTCGACATCGGTATCGCCGCAGCGGAACTGCGCCAGCCGTTCGGCAAGCCACTCCTCCTTGCGGCCGACGGCGGCGACGTCGAGCTCTTGCTCGGCCGCGAGGCGCGCCATCGCCTCGAAGGTCTCGCCGATCAGCGGCGCCGGCAGCGCGATCTGGCTGGTGCTCCAGCGCACGTCGTTGCTGAGCACGAGCCGCTCGTCGCGATCGAACAGGCGGAAGCTGCCGGGAAAGGCCTGGACGGCGTCCTCCAGCCGGCTGCGCGTCAGGTTGCGTTCGGTGACGTCCTGCGACAGCGCCAGCGCGGCCGGCTTGCCATCGAGCACGATGGGCTGCACGACGGCCTCGACGTCGAAGCGCGTGCCGTCCTTGCGCCAATGGCGCATGCGATGAACCGGCCGATCCGACGCCAGCGCCTCGCGCAGGCGCGGCGCCTCTTCCGGCGGACGGATGTCGGCGAGCGTCATGCCGCCCAGGAACTCCTCGCGCGACCAGCCGTACTGGCGCACCGCCGCGTCGTTGACCGCGAGGAAGCGCAGGCTCACCGGATCGTGCACCGCCATGGCGTGCGGGTTGGCGTCGAACAGCAGTCGGTAGCGCTGCTCGGTCTGGCGCCGCCACCCCCATTCGCGCATCAGCCACACGCTCATCGCGCCCAGCGCGGCCGAGGCTACGATCCAGCCGACGACGACGACGAACACAGTGCGCCGCCAGCCGGCCAGCAGATGATCGAGCGACTGGCCGACCAGGATCAGCAGATCGGGATAGGCGCTTAACGTGCGATAGCTCAGCATTCGCCGCCGGCCATCCACCTTGCTTTCGAGCAGCGCCTTGCCAACCGGACTGACCGGCAGGAACTTCGTGAATATCGGCCCGTCGGCGAACGAGCGGCCCATGACGCCTTCGGAGAGCGGGCTGCGCACGAGCAGCGTCCCGTCGCGGCGAAACAGCGCGATGGTGAGATCCTCGTTGGCAGCGCCCAGGCTCCAGACCCGGTCGAAGTACGCCGGCTCCAGCGCCGCTACGATCGCCCCGCCAAAGGTCCCATCGTCGCGCCGCCAGGCTTTTACGGCGGGAATCAGCCATTGTCCCGTCGCCCGACTACGAACCGGCATCGACACCGAGAAACCGGTCTCCGGTCGTTCACGGTACGGCCGGAAGTAGTCTCTATCCGCCAGATCCATCCCGATATTGCCGCCGACGTCGTAGACGACTCGGCCTTGGGCATCGAGCACCCAGATCGACGCGATGAAAGGTCGGGTTGCCAGCTGGCCCTTGAGCCAGGCGCTGATCGTCGCGGCATCCGCCGCCTCGGCGACGCTCAGTCGGTTGAGCCGGGCTTCGACGAAGCGAAGCGTCTGGTCGGCGGTCTGCAACGTGCGGCTGGTCTGTTCGTCGGCCAGCTGGGCAAAGGAATGCAACAGGCGCTCACCCGACGTGATCGCCTCCGAACGCTGCTGCAGCAGCAGCGCGGCAAGAATGGCGCCGGAGATCAGGATATACGCCGCCGGCAGCCACAGTAAGAGTCTTCGGCCGGTATCAGTCGTTGGACCCGTTGCGGGCATTCCAGGCGTGCGTCCCGTATCGCTCGCGCCGGCGGCCCAGCGCGCAGCAAGATCACTACACTCAAAGTGAGAAGTGTGGAGGAGGTTACATCCAGAGTGGATCGGATTTCCGCCGATACATGGAATCCGCGAGCAAAATCAGCGTCCGGTCGGGGCGATGCGCCAGATCGTGCCGCCGACGTCGTCGGTCAGGAACAGCGCCCCATCCGGCGCGACGGCGACACCCGCCGGCATGCCCCAGATCGTGGCCCGGGCGCTGCCCGAGATCCAGAAGCCGCTGGCGAACACCTCGTAGTCGCCCGCCGGCTTCTCGATGCCGCTCAGCGCATCCTTCACGAAGGGCGCGAAGGCGAGAAAGTAGCCGCGCGGCTTGTCGGCGTTCCACGAGCCCTGCATGGCCATGAAGGCGCCGCCGCGATAGCGCTCGGGAAACAGGGTGCCGTCGTAGAAGGCGAGATGGATCGGCGCGGAGTGCGAGCGGATCAGCAGCTGCGGCATCGCGCTCCTCGCCACCAGGTCGCGGCGCTTCTCGCCCAGGCCCGGCTGCGGCCTGCCGCCGGTATAGGCGTAGGGCCAGCCGTGGAAGGAGTTGCGCTCCACCAAGGTGAGATAGTCCGGCACCAGCTCGTCGCCCAAGCCGTCGCGCTCGTTGACGGCGGCGTAGAGCCGCGACGTGCCGGGATAGAAGGCGATGCCGATGGGATTGCGCAGGCCCGCGGCGAAGGTCGCCTGGCCCGAGCCGTCGCGGCGGAATTCCTGGATGGTGGCGCGCGGCGATGCCTCCTCGCCGATATTGCCGCGCGAGCCGACGCCGACATAGAAGCGCTCGCCGTCGGGATGGAACGCGAGGCTGCGGGTCCAGTGGCCGCTGCCCGGCCCCAGTGCGCCCTGCGCGGTCACGCGCACCGGCCGGCCGCGCGCCTTCAGGTCGCCCGGCCGGTAGTCGAGGCGCCATACGGCCTCGGTGTCGGCGACATAGAGGCCCTCGGGCCGGATCGCCAGGCCGAAAGGCCGGTCGAAGCCCTCGACCAGGATCGCGCGCACCTCGGCGCGGCCGTCGCGGTCGGCGTCGCGCAGGACGCCGATATGGCCGGCGCTGGAATCGGCGATCAGCGCGTCGCCATTGGCGGCGAAGACGATGGTGCGCGCGCGCCCGACATTCTCGGCCCAGAGCCGGGCGGTGAACCCCGCCGGCACGCTGAGCTGCGCGTTGGCCGGCCGGGCCACGCGATCGGCGAGGTTGGCGACGCTGGGACTGGCGAAGGGCGCCGGCAGGCTCGCGGCATCGATCCGGATGCGCGTACCCGGTGGCGGGTTGCGCATATCCTGGGCGAGCGCCGTCGTGCAGACGAGCGCGACGAGGAGGGCGATAATCATTTCCTTCCCCCGAAAGGGGAAGGTGGCAGCGCGAAGCGCTGACGGAAGGGGGATGCCGCAACGACCCCTGAGTCTGTCTTCGACATCCCCCATCCGCCCTTCGGGCATCTTCCCCCTCCGGGGGAAGGTAAGACGAATGAGCATCCTCGCCTCCGGCCGCGCCGGCTTCAGGCGGCGCGGATCAGCGCGGCGACGCCCGGCAATTCCTTGCCTTCCATCCATTCGAGAAAGGCGCCGCCCGCCGTCGAGATATAGGTGAATTCCGCCTCGACGCCAGCGTGCGCCAGGGCCGCCACGGTGTCGCCGCCGCCGGCCACCGACAGCAGCGTGCCGGCTTCCGTCAGCGCCGCCGCCTCGCGCGCCACGGCCGAGGTCCCGGCGTCGAACGGCGCGATCTCGAAGGCGCCCAGCGGCCCGTTCCACACCAGGGTCGCGCACTGGGCGAGCTCCGCCTTCAGCGCCTCGATCGATTTGGGGCCGATGTCGAGGATCATCATGTCGTCGGGCACGGCCGCGACGTCCACGACCCGGCTGGCGGCGCCCGCCTTGAATTCCCGCGCCACCACCACGTCCACCGGCAGCACGATCCTGCACGTCGATTTCTGCGCCTTGGCGAGGATGTCGCGCGCGGTATCGGCCAGGTCCTTCTCGCACAGCGACTTGCCGACGGCGACCCCTTGAGCGAACAGGAAGGTGTTGGCCATGCCGCCGCCGATCACCAGGCGATCGACGCGGCTCAGCAGGTTGCCCAGCAGCTCGAGCTTGGTCGAGACCTTGGCGCCGCCGACCAGCGCCGCCACCGGCCGCTTCGGCTTGCCCAGCGCCTTGTCGAGGGCCTCGAGCTCGGCCTGCATCAGGCGGCCGGCGATCGCCGGCAGGCGGTTGGCCAGGCCTTCGGTCGAGGCATGCGCGCGATGGGCGCAGGAGAAGGCATCGTTGACGTAGACGTCGCCCAGCACCGCGAGCTGGTCGACGAAGCCCGGATCGTTCTTCTCCTCCTCCTTGTGGAAGCGAAGGTTCTCCAGCAGCACGATGTCGCCCGGCTTCATCAGGTCGACCACCTGCCTGGCCCTCGTGCCCACGCAGTCCTCGGCGAAGCCCACCGGTCGCTTGAGCGCCGCGGCCAGCGGCTCGACCAGCGGGCGCAGCGACATCTCGGGCACCGGCTTGCCGCCGGGCCGGCCGAAATGGCTCAGCACGACGATCTTGCCGCGCTTGTCGGCGAGCTCGGCGAGGGTCGGCGCGACGCGTTCGATGCGGGTCATGTCGGTGACGCGGCCGTTCTCCATCGGCACGTTGAGGTCGACGCGGACCAGCACGCGCTGGCCGCTGACGTTGACGCCGTCGAGGGTCCTGAAGTCGGGCATCGAATTTCCTGCTGGCTGCACTGACGGGAGGTGGCTTAGGCGGCGCGCTTGCGGATCACGAACACCAGGGTCGCGCCTTCGTTCGCCGCGGCGACCAGCTCATGACCGGTCTGGCGGCAATAGGCGGGAAAGTCCTGCGCCGCCGCCGGATCGGTCGCCAGCACCTTGAGCGTCTGGCCAGGCGCCAGCGCCCGCAGCGCGCGGTTGGCGCGCAGCACCGGCAGCGGACAGAGCAGCCCGCTGCCGTCGTATGTCTGGTCGGCATCCGGTATCGCGGCCATGCCGGCGATCTTAGCGGCGCGACCGCGCGCGGCAATGGCCGGTTGGGCTCAGCGCGCCCTCATGCCCGCGGCGGCGCGGATGGCGCGCACGATGCGCGCGTATCCCGCGGCGGTGAAATGGACCTGGTCCCCGGTACGGCCGTTCTCGAGGCAGACGCCGTCCTGCTGCGTCATCGCCCGCATCGAGACCCAGCGCAGGTTGGACCGTCCAAGCCCGACCACCGACTCGCGCTGCACTTCCGCCAGATCGCGCAGACGCTCGTCGTCGATGTACATGTGCCCGGGCAGGACGCAGGGCGGTCCGACCCACACGACCTCGCGCGCGCGATCGGCGAGCTTGCGGGCGATCTCGCGCACGCGATAGCCGTAGTTCGCGGTGCCTTCCAGCCCGGTCTCCACGGAATCGTTGGTGCCCAGCACCAGCACGACACGCGTGCCGCGGTCGATGCCGGCCACGTTTTCCCAGCGATAGTGCACGCTGCCGCCGATCATCGCGACGGTACGATGGGCGCCGAAGGTCGGCGCCATGCCGATGGCGAAGCTGTCGCCCATCAGGAAGGTGCGCACGCCGCCTTCGGCCCGGGCTGGCGCGCCGGACAGCCAGCCGATGCCGACCGCCAGCACCACGGCCAAGCCCGCGACGCGACGGCCAAACGCTCCACCACGAACCACCGACGCCGCTCTCCCCCAACACGCCGCGGGGGATTCGTCCGCCAAATCGACAACCCGCGCCAGAGTCGGGCGAGCAACGCAGGCGCGTTGCGCCTGCATGTCAGCTGCCTGAGCGCCTCAGATGCGTTCCAGCCCGCACCACTCCGCGATGAACAGCGCCGTCGCCTGGGTGATGCGCCGGATCGACTCCAGCTCGACGCGCTCGTCGAAGCCGTGGATGTCGTCCGACTTCGGCCCGTAGACCAGCGCCGGAATGCCGGCATAGAGGCCGAAGAAGCGGTTGTCGGCGGTGCCGGTCGAGGTCTTGTCGAGCAGCGCCTCGCCGAACACGGCCTGGTGCGCGCCGGCCAGCACCTCGCGCACCGCCTCGTGGTTCTTGAGCACGAAGGGCTCGGCCTGGAAGCCTTCCCAGGTCACGGTCGGCGGCGAATTGCCGAGGAAGGGATCGCGCGCGGCGGCCTGGCGGACGCAGTCCTCGACCTCGCGCCGGCCCTGCTCCAGCGACATCGACGGCAGCACGCCCACGCGCATGTCGAAGGTGCACCACGCCGGCACCGAGCTCGCCCAGTCGCCGCCGGCGATCTTGCCGACGTTGAAGTTCACCGGGTGATGGTGATCGCAGAAATGCTTGTCGTCCTTCTTGGCGACATTCCACTTCTTCTCCAGCTCGCGCAGCGCCTGGATCAGGCGAAAGGCCGACTCGATGGCGTTGGAGCCGGCATCGGCCTTGTAGACGTGCACGGGATGGCCGGTGACCTTGACCTGGAACCACATCACGCCGACCTGGGCGATGGTCAGCACGTGGCTCGACGGCTCGGGGATCAGCGCGGCGTCGGCGCGATAGCCGCGCTGCAGGCAGGCCAGCGCGCCGTTGCCGGTGCACTCCTCCTCGACCACGGATTGCATGTAGACATCGGCCGCCGGGCGATAGCCGACACGCTTGAGCGCCAGCAGGGCGTAGTGGTTGAGGATCAGGCCTGCCTTCATGTCGCCCGAGCCGCGGCCATAGAGCCAGCCGTCCTTGATGCGCGGCTCGAAGGGCGGCGCGGTCCACATCTCGTGCGGGCCCTCGGGCACCACGTCGATGTGGCCATTGAGGATCAGCGAGCGGCCCTTGGGACTGTTCGGCCGCCAGGCGCCGACGACGTTCCAGGCGTCGTCGTAGTCCTGGTGCTTGGGCGAGAAGCCCGGCATATGGCGGATGTCCTCGACATGGATCTGCCAGCGGTCGATCGACAGCTTCTCGTCGCGGAACAGGCGCGCCATCATGTCCTGCGCCGGCGCCTCGTTGTAGCGCGTCGAGGGGATCTTCACGAGATCGGCCAGCACCGAGGTCTGCTCGTCGTGCTTCTCGTCGACGGCGTTCATGATCTGGGTGGCGAGCGAGGCGTCGAGCATGGTGGGTACTCCGGAACGATGTGCCTCGACCATCGCAAGCGCCGTACCACGCGGTCAATGCCGGTGCTATGTGACGCCATCACCCGTACCGAGTTCCGATGACCACCACGATCTACCGCGCCCGCCGCATCCTGACGATGAACCCCGCCCGGCCCGAGGCGACGCATGTGGCCGTGCGCGACGGCCGCATTCTCGGCGCCGGCACGCCCGAGGAGCTGGCCGGCTGGGGGCCGGCGACGCTGGACGAGCGCTTCGCCGACAAGGTGCTGATGCCCGGCCTGGTCGAAGGCCATAGCCACGCCAGCGAAGGCACATTCTGGCGCTATGTCTATCTCGGCCGCTTCGACCGCATGGACCCGGACGGCACGGTGTGGCCCGGCGCGGACTCGATCGAGGCGATCATCGCGCGCATGAAGCAGGCCGAGGCCGCCCTCGCCGCGCCCGACGCGCCGCTGTCGGGCTGGGGCCTCGATCCGATCTACTACGGCGAGCGGCGCATCACGCGGCAGGATTTCGACGCCGTCTCGAGCACGCGCCCGGTCGGCGTGATGCACGCCAGCGGCCACATCTTCAACGTCAACAGCAAGGCGCTGGAGCTGGCGGGGCTGCTGCGGCCCGGCGTCAACCATCCCGGCGTGCCGCTGGGCGCCGACGGCCTGCCCACCGGCGAGCTCAAGGGGCCCGATGCGATGACCATCGTCGGCCATCACATCGGCTTCGACCGCGAGGCGCTGGCCAACGACGAGCCCGGCCTGCGCCGCTTCGCGCGGCTGTGCGTGCGCAAGGGCGTCACGACGGCGACCGATCTCGCCAACCTGCTGCCGCCGGACGCCGTGGCGATGATGCTGCGCGTCACCGGCGAGAGCGGCTTCCCGGTCCGCATCGTCTCGCTGCGCCGCTTCCAGGCCCTGTCGCCCAAGGAAGTGATCGAGCGCGCGGTCGAGCTGCGCGGCCAGTCGAGCGATCGCCTGCGCCTGGGCGCGGTGAAGGCCTTCGCCGACGGCTCGATCCAGGGCTTCTCGGCGCGGCTGCGCTGGCCGGGCTACTACAACGGCGCGCCCAACGGCCTGTGGTACACGCCGCCGGAGGTGCTGCGCGAGGTCTACCGCCACGCGCTGGAGCACGACGTGCTGGTGCACACCCACACTAACGGCGACGAGGCCACCGAGATGGCGCTCGACTGCCTCGAGGCGGCGCTCAAGGCGGCGCCGTCGAACGATCATCGCTTCACCCTGCAGCACTGCCAGCTCGCCGACGCGGCGCAGTTCCGCCGCATGGCGAAGCTCGGCATGTGCGCCAACCTGTTTCCCAACCATCACTTCTACTGGGGCGACCAGCACTACGAGACGACCGTCGGGCCCGAGCGCGCCGAGCGCATGAACGCCTGCGCCACGGCTTTGGCCACGGGCGTGCCGCTGGCGATCCACTCCGACGCGCCGGTGACGCCGCTGGGCCCGCTGTTCACGGCCTGGTGCGCGGTGAACCGGCGCACGGCGAGCGGCCGCACGCTGGGCGCCCACGAACGCATTTCCGTCGCCGACGCGCTGCGCACCATCACCCTGGGCGCGGCCTATACGCTGAAGCTCGACGGCGAGGTCGGATCGATCGAATGCGGCAAGCGCGCCGACTTCGCCGTGCTCGACGACGATCCGCTGCAGGCGGGCGCGGAGAGCCTCAAGGACGTCGGCATCTGGGGTACCGTGCAGGGCGGCCGCGTCTTCGCCGCCGACGGCGCATGAGCGCGGCGCGCCTGCCGGTCACGGTGATCGGCGGCTATCTCGGCGCCGGCAAGACGACCTTGGTCAACCACCTGCTGCGGCACGCCGCGGGCCGGCGCCTCGCCGTCCTGGTCAACGATTTCGGCGCCCTGCCGATCGACGCCGCGCTGATCGAGGGCGCGGACGGCGACGTGCTCTCGCTCGCCGGCGGCTGCATCTGCTGCAGCTACGGCAGCGACCTGGTCGGCGCGCTGATCGACCTGCCGGGGCGCGCGCCGCATGTCGAGCACGTGCTGATCGAAACCAGCGGCGTGGCCCTGCCAGGCGCCGTCAGCAGCACGCTCAGCCTGCTGGCCGGTTACCGGCTCGACGCGGTGGTGGTCGTGGCCGATGCCGAGACGGTCCGCCAGCGCGCCGTCGATCCCTACATGGCCGACACCATCGCGCGACAGCTCGCGGCGGCCGACCTCGTGCTGCTCAACAAGGCCGATCTCGTGACGTCGGATGCGCTCGCCGGCGCCGAGACGTTCGTCGCGGGCGCGGCGCCCACGGCGCGCATCCTGCGCACCCGCCATGCCGCGACACCCATCGACATCGTGCTCGGCGCACGGCGGCCGACGCAGCCGTCAGGCACGGCGCTCAGGACCCCGGGACAGGCCGACGCGGCCTCGCTCTACGAGTCGCTCCACCTCGACATGCCGGCGCGGCTCGATCTCGGCCGCCTCGGCGCGGCGTTGGTCGAGCCGACCCTGGGCATCGTCCGCGCCAAGGGATTGCTGCACGATTGCGATGGAACGCTGCGCGCGCTGCACATCGTCGGCACACGATGGTCGGTAGACTCCGCGCCGGCCGGAAGCACGGCCCATGGTCTCGTGCTGATCGGCCTGCGCGGCGCCTTCGATGGCGGCCGCGTGCGTGCGACACTGACCGCGATGGCCGCGTGAGGCGATCCATGCTCCGACGACTGATGATCCTTGCCGCGATCGCCATGCCGGCGCCGGCGATCGCCGGATCCGATCCGGGCTCCGTCGGCACCGACGAGTTCGCCTGCTTCCGCAACGACAACGCCTTCGCCGCCACCTTGCGGCTGGAGTGGCCGGATGGCCGCTGGGCGCTCTACTCCTGGCCGGCCATGAAGAGTCTGCGGCTGCATGTCGGGCCGCAGGACGCGACCTGGTGCTGGCGCAAGGCCGAGGACAGCATCGGCCTGCTCGGCGAGGCCTGTGGTGCGCGGGGCCGCCGGACAATGAGAGGCTGCGACTCGCCCTAGCGCCGAAGGCGCGCCAGGGACCGGATGCGCGTGCCCGGATCGACTACAGCCCCGCCAGCCCCGCCAGCGCCTGACGCTCGATCTCGACGGCGCGCGGGTAGCACAGGTCGCGCCACTCCGCTGAGTCGGGATAGAAGGCGTCGCGCACCTGCTTGCGGATCGCCTCGCCCTCCTTCGAGTGCGGATCGCCGTGCAGGTGCAGCCAGTTGTCGGCGAACAGCGCGGCGTTGACCTCGGTGGCCGACTGCGTGCCGACCTCGATCGCCGAGGCGACGATGGTGGCTTCGGGCAGGATGTTGGAGAATGCCATGCGCAGGTTGCCCTGGATCACCGGCGACTGCGACTCGCCCGACTCGGGCGAGGTCACCGCCTTCCCGAACCACTGGCGCGCCAGCTTCAGCGGCTCGCTGCCTGCCGGATGGCGGCAGATCATCTCGGAATAGCCGAACGGCCCCAGCCCGGTATGCAGGTCCAGCACGCACACCGCGCTCGCCTCGGCGAGGAAGTGCGGCACGATCTCGTGCAGGGTCCGGTTCGACCACGACGGGCCGGTGCCGCCGTAGAACACGCCATTGGGATGGGTGTGCTGGCCGGCCGCGAGCGCGGCACTGAGCGCCGCCATGCCGTTCGCCGCGCCGTAGTCGCGCAGCCGCTTGTTGAGATCGGACCGCACGCGATCGTTCCACTCGCGCGGCTCGAGGTAGGCGGCGATGTCGAGATAGCCCTGGTTCGGCGGCAGCCTGGCATGGAAGTCGCGGAAGTTGCGGTTGACGTCGATGTTGTCTTCGTTGACCCGGCGCACCCAGGAGAAGCCCCAGGGATTGGTCGCGTGCACCAGCAGCGCCGCGACGCCCGGCGGCAACGCGCGATGCAATCCGTCGCGCAGGAAGCCGACCTGCACGCCGCTGCCGTAGAGGCCCTCGACGCCGTGCGTGCCGCTGCACAGCACCAGCATCCTGCGCGCGTCGGCCGGGCCCACCCGGGCGACGTCGGTCGCCAGCTCCTCGCCGTCGAGGCCCTTGAGCGGGTGCGTCCAGCTGGTGACCTCGACGTTCTCCGCCGCGCAGGCGGCGCGGAATTTCGCGCGCGCGGTCTTGTAGTCGGGCGAGAAGTGGTCGTGATGGGACATCGACACCTGCCGGATACGGACACAGCAACGAGGCCAGCTTAGTGGCCCCGCTCCCACCGGTCGAGGTCGGCCAGCACGGCGTCGGTGTCGGCGCCCACCGCAGGCGCCGGTCGGCGAAACGTGCCGGGGGTGCGCGACAGGCGCGGCACGATGTTGTGCATCGGCAGGCTGCCGAGATCGGCGTCGTCGGCCGCGACGATGGCCTCGCGTCCCACAGGATACGGATGCACCAGCAGGTCTTCCATGGCGCAGACCGGCCCGACGGTCACCCCCGCCGCCTCGAACAGCGCCAGGTTCTCCGCCTGCGTGCGCGCGCCGATGAAGCCGCCGATGATCGCGTCGAGCTCGTCGCGATGACGCACGCGCGCATCGTTGGTGGCGAAGCGTGGATCGGCGACGAGCTCGGGCCGGCCGATGGTCCTGAGGATGCGCTCGGCCATGGCCTGCATCGAGCCCGACAGCGCGACGTACTTGCCGTCGGCGCAGAGATAGAGATTGCGCGGCGCGGTGTGGCTGGCGGTGTTGCCGGCGCGCATTGCGCCCTTGCCCTCGATGCTGGCGACGCCGGCTTCGGAGGCCACCGCCGAGAAGATCGGCTCGAACAGCGACAGGTCGATCACCTGGCCGTCGCCGCCCTTGACCTCGACCTCGCGCAGCGCGGTCATCACGGCGAAGGCACCGGTCTGGCCGGCGATCATGTCGGCCAGCGCCAGCGGCGGCACGGCCGGCGGCTTGTCGGGAAATCCGTTCATGTGCGCGAAGCCCGACATCGCTTCGACCAGGGTGCCGAAGCCAGGCTTGTCCTTCCACGGCCCGGTCTGGCCCCAGCCGGAGACGCGCACGACGATCAGCTTGCGGTTCAGCGCCAGCAGCGCGTCGGGACCCAGTCCCATCTTCTCCATCGTGCCCGGCACGAAATTCTCGACCAGCACCTGCGCCTGCCGGATCAGCCGCTCGAGGATGGCGCGGCCCTTGGCATCCTTGATGTCGAGCGCGATCGAGCGCTTGTTGCGCGAGTACGTCTTCCAGAACACCGAATGGCCGCGCACCCGCCAGTTGCGCAGGTCGTCGCCGCTGCCGGGCCGCTCGACCTTGATGACGTCGGCGCCGAAATCGGCCAGCGCATGGGTGACGATGTTGCCGGCCACCAGCCGCGACATGTCGATCACCCGCACGCCGTCGAGCGGTCCCGATGCGCACGGGTCGAAGGATTTGCGGGCGATACGCGGGGCATTGGTCATGGTCGTTCACACGGATGATTGAAGGCGATCGACGAAGGCGCGCGGCGACATTACGTCAACCCCGCGCCGCGAACGCGCCGGGAAATGCCTGAGATTGCCGCTGATCAGGATCGCAGCCGCCGCCGCGGCGCAGGCGAGGAACTCGCCATCGGCCGGATCGGGCAGCGCCATGGGCCATGGTGGCGCGATCGCGGCAACGCCCTCGTTCTCGAGAAAGCCCAGAACATGCTCGACCTCCGCCGGGTCGAGCGCGAAGCGAGGCCGTGCCAGCACATCGCGATACTCCGCGACGATACGCGGCGTTTGCGCGACTTCGAGAGCGCCGTCGAGCACGAGATCGAGGATCAGGCCGGGAGGCCCGTGCGGCGACAGCAATGCGGACACCACGACGTTCGTGTCGAGGATGACCCGGATCAAGCGCGCCCGGCCGGATCAAGCACGTCCGGTACGTCGGGCCCGCGCCGACCTGGTCGAGCGGACCGCCGCGATCTCGGCATCGATCTCGCGCATGGTCAGCCGGTCGGTGCCGTCGCCGGCGGCCTTGCGTCGGATCGCCTGGACGGCGCGCATGGCGCGGGCGCGCCTGATCGCCGCCGCCGTCTCGTCGACCGTCGCGGCGTCGACAGGAACCAGCAGCGCGATGGGCTGGCCGTTCGCCGTCAGGATCGCCTCGCGCTCACCCGACAACGCCTGGCGCACCGAGCGCGGCCGCGTGCGGAAGTCGCGGATCGTGACCGTCTTCATAAGCACAGACTATCGGACGGGGTGACAATTGTCACCCCGTCCGCCTGCGCCGTCAGGCCCAGTGGCCCTCGATATAGACCCAGCTCGTGCCGCGCCGCTCCCAGCGGGCCGGGACCCAGTAGGCTTCGCGGCGCGGCCGCTCGACATAGGTGCCGGGCATCCAGACGAAGTCGGTGCCGTTCCACCGCCAATAGCCCGGCGTCCAGGTCAGCGTAGTGCCGCCGGGCGGCATCGGCGGAATGGCCTCGTAGCGCAGCGGCGGCGGGGCGCGCGGGGCGAGAACCTCGTTGCGGGCAACCTTGTCGGTCGGCGGCGGCGGGTTGGCGCAGGCCCCGAGCAGGCCGGCGAAGGGCAGGATCGCGCCACCGAGCACGATCCGGCGACGGCTGTGGCTCACCATGCATCACCTCCAGTGCCGCCCTTTCGGGCGCACCGCAACAACGCGGATCGGCCCTTCGGGTGCCGCCCCGTCGCCGGCAATTCTGTCGCATCAGGGGAGAGGCGTGATGAACTGCGCCAGGGTGTAGAGGTCGGTGCGGCCGACATAGGTCAGCCCGCGGCGCATCACCCAGCTCGCCATCTCGAAGTACAGCGGCAGCAGCGCGTAGTCGTCGAGGGCGAGTCGCGAGGCCTCCTGCAAGAGCGTGCGGCGGCGTTCGTCGTCGATGGTCCGCAATGCCTCGATCAGCAGGGCGTCGACGGCGGGGTTCGAGTAGCGTCCCCGGTTCGTGCCGCCCAGGCCGCGCTCGCGATCCGGCGTCGCCACCAGCCCACCGAGGGGATCGCCGGCCTCGCCGCCCGCCGTGCTCCAGCCCGAGAGATAGGCGCTGTAGCGATACGCGTCGCGGTTCTGGAAGAACACCGGCGGCTGGCTGGACTCGACCCGCGTCTTCACGCCGATCGCCGTCCAGCTCGCCGCCACGGCTTCGGCGACGCGCACGTCGTTGAGGTAGCGGCCATTGGGCGCGCCGAGGGTCAGGGAGAAGCCGTCGGGATAGCCGGCCTCGGCCAGCAGGCGCCGGGCGCGCTGCGGATCCGGCGCGACGGAGGCCGCGGTCTGCCGCGCCCCGAACATCGGCCACGGCAGCAGATCGGTGGCGACCGTGGCGTCGCCCGCCATCGCCTGGCGCACCAGCGCGCCGCGGT
This sequence comes from Reyranellaceae bacterium, assembly GCA_050183765.1. Lineage (GTDB taxonomy): Bacteria > Pseudomonadota > Alphaproteobacteria > Reyranellales > Reyranellaceae > JAFAZJ01. The sequence continues at coordinate 52,376 of JBFXAZ010000021.1, forward strand.
CGAGCGCCAGGTCCAGCGCCTCGCGCACGCGCCGGTCCTTCAGCGGATTCTTGCCGGCGGTGTCGGGGATGCCCGGCGACGGCTCGCCGCGATGATCGAGATGCAGGTAGATCATCCGGTTGGACGGCACCGACACGATGTGCCAGCGCTGGTCGCGGCGCAGGCGCACCAGGTCCTGCGTCGGCAGGTTCTCGACGAAGTCGAGATCGCCGGAATCGAGCGCGGCCAGACGCGTGGTGGCGTCGGGGATCGGGTAGAACGTGACGGTGGCCCAGGCCGGCTTCGGCCCCCAGTAGTCGTCGTTGCGCGCCAGCACGAGCTGGCGCTCGCGCGTCCACGACACGAAGCGGAACGGGCCGGTGCCGACCAGGCCCTCGCCGCGATTGAGCTGCTCGGTTGTCTTGCCTTCCGGCGCCGGGCCGGACGCGGCCTTGCGCGAGAGGATGCGAATGGCGCTGAGGTCGCGCGGCAGCTGCGGCGCGGGGTTGGCGGTGCGCAGGCGGATGGTCAGCGGGTCGATCACCACGACCTCGACGATCCGTCGCGTGAAGTGGGTGAAGGGCGACGGCGCGTTGGGTACCCGCGGCACGCGGTCGAGGCTGAAGACGACATCGTCGGCCGTGAAGGGCGAGCCGTCGTGGAAGCGCACGCCTTCGCGCAGCTTGAACTCCCAGGTTCGCTCGTCGACCGCCCGCCACGAGGTCGCCAGCGCCGGCCGCAGCCTCTGGTGCTCGTCCTGCGCCACCAGCGCCTCGAAGATGTGCAGGGAGATCTGGTTGTTGACCGGATAGTTGTCGTAGTGCGGATCGAGCGAGCCGGGGTCGTTCGACAGGCCGATGCGCAGCGCCTGCGCCGCCGCCCCGCCGCAGACGCATGCGAGCAGCGCGCACATCAGCGCCATCGCCCGGATCAAGCCAGCCATCCGCACCCCCGACACGACCCTTCCGTCCGGCGCGCCGGCGCCGACCATGGTAGAGCCGCCGCGCCCGCGCAAGGCATCAGCCCGGCCGGAAGCGCTTTTCCATGAAGCTGCCGATGCCGATGACCACGGCGCCCAGCACCAGCGCCGTGCCGAAGCCGGCCATGAAGGCCCAGGAGCCGTCGGGCACGCGCATCGAATCGTAGCGCAGCCGCATGCCGTTCACCTCGGGCTTCGACGGCAGGTAGACCACCGCGATGCGCGCGTCCGGGCGGATGCCGTTGGGCGCGTTGGGATCGCGCATCTTCTCGTACTGCTCGCGCGCGAAGCTGTTGACCGAGACGCGCACCGAATCGCTGCCGACGATGGTGCGGCCCGCCTTGTCGGTGAAGCGGTAGGTGAAGTCGTAGCCGATGTCGCGCTTCTGCCAGCCCAGCGCGCTGTCGATCTTCAGCGGCGTGGCCTCGATCTCCACGCCCTCGGTGCGGATGCGCTCCATCGCCGCCGCGCGCGTGCCGCTGAGCCAGGACGAGAAGGCCCACACGGCGGGCCAGCTCAGGAGCGCGACCACGAGGCCGATGCGGGTGAAGCGGCGGATCGTCTGGCGGGTGAAGGTCATGGCCATGAACGCGGGACCCTAGGGCTTCGGCTGCTGCCAGCGGCGCTCGCGCGCCAGCCTGGCCTCGCGGCGGATGATGTAGATGGCCGAGGCGATGACGATGGCCGCGCCGACGAAGGTCCAGATCACCGGCATCTCCTGCCACAGCAGCCAGCCCAGAAACACCGCGAAAGGCAGGCGCAGATACTCGAACGGCGCCACCATCGACATCTCGCCGGCACGGAAGGCCTGGACCCAGAAGTACTGGCCCACCGTGGCGGTGAGCGCGACGCCGACCGCCAGCAGCCAGCCCGTCAGGTCGGGCCAGCGCCACACCCAGATCGCCGGGCCGGCCAGCAGCACGGTCGAGAAGATCGCGAACATGGTGAGGATCATCATCGGCGATTCCGTGGCCGACAGCCGCTTGACCATCAGGATCGAGATCGCCACCAGCATGGCGTTGGCCAGCGCGATCAGCGCGCCGGGCTGCAGCGTGCCCTCGCCCGGGCGCACCATGATCAGCACGCCGATGAAGCCGACGATGGTGGCGCTCCAGCGCCGCCAGCGCACCGTCTCGTGCAGCACCAGGGCGGCGATCAGCACCGAGAACAGCGGCTGCGAGAAGGACAGCGCCGTGGCGTCGGCCAGCGGCAGCAACGAGACGGCGTAGAAGCCGCAGACCATCGAGGTGGTGCCGACGATGGTGCGCCAGAAGTGCCCGGCGATGCGCGGGCTCTTCCACGGCTGCACGCGGCCCGAGACCATATGCGGGGTGAGCAGGATCACGCCGATGACGGCGCGGAAGAACGCGGTCTGGATGCTCTCGATCTGATCCGACAGCAGGCGGATCATCGCGCTGGTCGAGGTGAAGATGAAGCCGCCGCTGATCAGCCACAACGCACCCTGCACGTTGGGCGGCAGCCGCAGCAGCCAAGGCAGGATCGAGGGCACGTCAGATCACGCTGAAGCCCGACGCCAACGGATCGCGATCGTCGACGAAGATGGTGTTGATGCCGTGCTGGCGCGCCCAGCCGGCGATCGAGGGGATGATGGCGTCGTGGTTGCCGACGCGCGCGGCCGCTTCGACCCGGCCCTCGAACAGCGTGCCGATGATGCTCTCGTGCACGAAGTCGTCGCCGGTCTTCAGCCTGCCCTTGGCCACGAGATGCGCCATGCGCGCCGAGGTGCCGGTGCCGCAAGGCGAGCGGTCGATCGCCTTGTCGCCGTAGAACACCGCGTTGCGCAGATGCGCCTTCGGGTCGCGCGCCCTGCCCGTCCACATCACGTGGCTCACGCCGCGGATGGTCGGGTCCTCGGGGTGCACGGGATCGAGCTTCTCGCGCACCAGATTGCGTACCACGGGCGAGAGCCGCAGCACGTCGGCGGCCGAGATCGACTCCAGTCCGGCGAAATTCTTCTGCGGCTCGACGATGGCGTAGTAGTTGCCGCCGTACGACACGTCGACGACGAGTTCGCCCAGGCCGGGCACGTCGATGCGGATATCGGTGGCGGCGAGGTACGAGGCGACGTTGGTGATGCGGACCGACTCCACGAAGCGGCCCTTGCGCTCGTAGCGCGCGACGACGCGGCCGGCCGGCGCGTCGAGCGCCACCTCGCCCTCGCGCGCCGGGCTCACGAGCCCGTTCTCCAGCGCCATGGTCACCGTGCCGATGGTGCCGTGGCCGCACATCGGCAGGCAGCCCGAGGTCTCGATGAACAGGATGGCGATGTCGCAGTCCGCCCGAGTCGGCGCGTAGAGCATCGAGCCCGACATCACGTCGTGCCCGCGCGGCTCGAACATCAGGGCGCGGCGGATCCAGTCGAAGCGGGCGAGGAAGTCGGCCCGCCGCTCGCTCATCGTCGCGCCCCTCAGGATCGGCGCGCCGCCGGTGACCAGGCGGACCGGGTTGCCGCAGGTGTGGCCGTCGAGACAGGTGAAGGTGTGCTGCGCCATGGCGGGCGCAGTTTGATCACTGCGCCTTGAGCCGATCAACCCATTGGTCGAGCGCGCGCGGGTTTTCGAGGCGGTGCACCTGCAGGTGGGCGTAGCGCCGATCGGCGGCGTCGGCGGCGAAGCGCGTGCGGTTGGCGCGATGGGTGCGCAGGGCGTAGCGCAGGATCGACTGGCGGCCGAGCGCGCCGCGCAGCGATTCGCGGTTGCCGGTGTTCCACAGCTCCTCACGGGTCACCACGCGCTTGACGGTGCGCAGGGCCAGGCGGCGCAGCACGACCGGCAGGTTGAAGTCGAGCCAGACCAGCGTCTCGGCGCGGCCCCAGACGATGTCGCGCACCTGGGCGTAGTTGCCGGCGACGACCCAGCGCTCGCCCGAGGTCGCGGCCTCGACGCGCTGGCGGAACAGCTCGGGCAGCACCGGCCGCCAGCCCGGCGTCCAGAACAGGGCGTCGAGCTCGACATGCTCGGCTTCGAGCAGCTGCGCCAGCTTCCGGGCCAGCGTGGTCTTGCCCGATCCGGTGGTGCCGACAATCGCGATGCGACACATGCGTGAAGACTGCCATATTGCGATGCAGCATTTCAATTGCTGCGTTGCCGCATGATTCAGCGCTTCAGGTTGGTCGGCCCGCCCTTGCAGCGGCCGGCCGTCGGAACGATGAGCGAGGGCAGCCTGCCGGCGATCTGGCGGCGCTCGAAGGTCTGCGAGCTCAGCCAGGAATCGATGGTCCCGTCCTCGCCGACGGGAATGTCGAAGCGATGGACAGTTGTGCAGGTGAGCGTGAGCTGGCCGCGCTTGCCGGCGACCTGCAGGCGGATCTTCCATTCGCCGGCCTGTCCGGTCCAGACGCCGTCGAACCGGCCCTGGGCCGACGCGGCGCCGGGCGACAGCAGCGCGAGGACGAGCAGCAGCCTTTTCATTCGGCGGCCAGCTTCGCCACCGGCCGCGTCCGCAGCGCCTCGGCCATGATCGCCTCGACCGCCACACGCTCGGCCCCCTCCAGCTTCAGGCGCGGCGGGCGCGTGACCTCCGAGCCGCGGCCCATGATCTGCTCGCACAGCTTGATGCACTGCACGAGGTCGGGCCGCGCATCGAGGTGTAGCAGCGGCATGAACCATTCGTTCAGCGCCCGCGCTTCCTCGAAGCGGCCGGCGGCGGCGAGCGCGAAGAGTCGGTTACCCTCGGCCGGGAAGGCGTTGGACATGCCCGAGACCCAGCCGACGCAGCCCAGCATCACCGATTCGACGATCACGTCGTCGAGCCCGCAGAACAGCACGAAGCGATCGCCCAGCGCGCGCTTCAGGTCGGTGAAGCGCGACGTGGCGCCCGAGCTTTCCTTGACGCAGACGATGCTGCGGCAATCGGCCAGCTCGATCAGCATGTCGGGCGTGACGTCCGTCTTGTAAATCGGCGGGTTGTTGTAGACCATGATCGGCAGGTCGCTGGCCTTGGCCACCTGCCGGAAGTGATGCAGCGTCTCGCGCGGCTTGGCCGAGTAGACCATCGCCGGCATCACCATCAGCCCGTCGATGCCGATCTTCGCCGCGTCGCGCGCGTAGTCGCAGGCCATCTGGGTCGTGTACTCCGCCACGCCCGAGAGGATCGGCACGCGGCCGGCGACGACCTCCTTCGCCGCCGCCAGCACGGCGCGCTTCTCGTCGGGCGCCAGCGAGGTGTTCTCGCCCACCGTGCCGCACAGGATCAGGCCCGACACGCCGTCGCGGATGAGCGCGTCGATCACGCGCTGCGTCGCCGGCAGGTCGAGGCTGTAGTCGTCGCGGAACTGCGTGGTGACGGCGGGGAACACGCCACGCCAGCCGATTGTCGTCATCGCCGCTCTCCTGCTGCTCGCGCCGGCCAATCTAGCGTCTCGCCGAGCGTTTCACAGCCGCCGCCCTTGATTGTGCCGTGATCTTTTTTCAAAGTGAGTGCTCGATCCAAAAGGGGGTGTGTCACAATGAAAAAAATCGTTCTCGCCGCGCTCGTCCTGGCGACGGCGGAGGTCGCCGTCGCGGGCGCCGCGATGGCGGAGTCCATGACGTGGCGGTTCCGCAGCCATCATCCCAACATCGTCGACGTGCAGCTCTACGCCTCGGCGCGCAACCATGTCTGGCCGGGCAACGGGCGGGTGTGGTCGCTGAAGGACTCCGCGGCGCATTCCGTTACCATCAACTGCGTGCGCGGCGACAAGGTGTGCTACGGCGCCTGGGTGCGCGGCACTGAGAGTTCCTACTGGGGCGGCGGGCGCCGCAACAGCAAGAGCTGCTCGAGCTGCTGCTACATCTGTGGCAACACGGGCCAGACGCCCATCATCAACCTCAACCGGTGAACACATGAGCAGGCTCCAGCCCTTCGCGCGACGGGGGCTGGCGGCCCTCGTCTGTTTCCTGGTCGCGACCCTCGCCGGCGCCGAGTCGGCGTCGGCGCAAAGCGGCCCGTCGAACGCGGCATCGCCCGTCGAGCCGCGCACGATCGCGGCGACGGCGACGGTGGTGCCGGTCGGCCGCTGGCCCGAGGGCCTCGCCTGGGACGGCGCGGCGCTGTGGATCGCCGAGAGCGGCGTGCGGCGCATCGCCAGCGTCGATCCCGCCGCCGCCCGCGTCACCGGCACGGTGCCGGTGGGCCGCCTGCCGGTCGACATGACGGCCGGGCCCGACGGCACCGTCTACGCCCTGGTCAACACCGACAAGAAGGTGTTCGCCCACAAGCGCGGCGGCAAGAGCGCCGCGCTGGCCGGCGTGGCCGGCTGCCCCGATCACATGACGCTTTCCGGCACGACGCTGCTGGTGCTGACCTGGCCGGACTGCTCGTCGGCCGATTCGAAGATCGTCGCCATCGACACCGCCAGCGCCCGCGCGCGCAGCTCGGCCTCGCTGGGCCGCAACGCCTTCGGCATCGCCGCCACCGGCGAGCGCGCCTGGGTGGCGCACAGCGACGGCAGCGTCGATGCCATCGACATCGCCTCGCTGGCCAGACAGGCCACGGTCGCGGTCGACGGCTTCACCGTGGCGATCACCGCCGGCGACAGCGCCGTCTTCGTCGCCGGCCGCGACCGCCCGCAGGGCAGCGCGTCGCTGGTGGCGCGCATCGACGCCGCGAGCCGCGTCGTCAGCCACCGCCGCGTCCTGCCCGGCGGCGAGATGATCACGGCGCTGACACTGGCCGGGCGCCATCTGATCGCCGGCGGCGAGAAGGGCGCGCTGCTCGTGCTGTCGGCCGACGACCTGAGGCTCCTGGCGCGCATCGCGCCGCGCGGCTGGACGGCGACGCCGGCGCAGCGCCTGCTGGTCGTCGGCGAGCGGCTGTACCTCACCACGCATGCCGGCAGCGGCGAGAACGGCTCGCTGGTGATGATCGACGGCTGGCGCCCCTGAGCCGTCAGGGGATCGCGCGGCGCATCGGGATCATCGCCGAGCGGCGGAAGCCGGCGCGGCCGTAGAACCACTGCGCCTGGTTGTTGTCCTCGTCGGTCAGCAGCGTGATGCGCGCGCAGCCCTCGGCGGTGGCGCGCGCGATCGCCGCCTCGATCAGCTGCAGGCCGACGCCGCGCCCGCGATGATCGGGCCGCACGATCATGTCCTCGAGCAGCATCGCGCGCGTGCCCAGGGCGGTGCTGACGGTGAACAGCAGGTTCACCATGCCGACCACCTGCGCATCATCGCGCGCGACGAGGATCACGCCGACGCGCGGATCGTCGAGGATCAGCCGCAGCCCGCGTTCCTGGCGCGCGCGGTCGGGCACGAAATCGGCTTCCTGCGCGAACAGCAGGCCGAGCAGGTCGCAGAGCGCGGGGATGTCGTCGGAGCGGGCGGTGTCGATGGCGATCATGCCGCCAGACTAGTGGAGGCGACCGCCAGGCGCCGCACGCGATTGGCCTCGGCATAGGCCGCCACCGCGGCGAGGCCGGGCGGTCCGCTGCGGTCGGGCGCGGGACGGCAGGCGACGCTGATCGCCGGCAGCACGTCGCAATGCAGGTCGCAGCCATCGGCGATCCAGCGCTCGATCCACGCCTCGGTGTCGGCGGGCGGTCCGCTGTTGGGCATGAAGTGACGCAGCGAGCGGCCCACCGCGCGGCGCCAGCGCGTCAGCTCGGGCGGGATTTCGGGCGCGGCGGCGGCGACGACGACCGGCTGCGGCGCGGGCGCCGGCGCCGGCTCGGCCACCGGCTCGGGCGGCAGCGCCGGATCGCGCGGACAGCGCCTGCGCGCGCGCTTGCCGACGCGGTGATGCCGCTCCCAGTCGGCGATGGCGAGGTATTCGACGCCCTCGACCGCGTACAGACGCACCAGCCGGTGCGCCACCAGCTCGTCGATCATCGCGCGGATGCGGGCGTCGTCGAGGTCGTCGCCGGGAAACACCTGCAGGCGGATGGTGCGCGGCCTGAGCGCCTGCACGCCGAAATCATCGGCGAAATTGCCCAGACCCAGCAGCAGCAGGCGGCTCATCGGCGAACAGTCGATGACGTCCTCGCGGGTCCAGAAGTCAGA